>NZ_JAAGVY010000036.1 GCF_010686655.1 Cryomorpha ignava
TCAATGGCTAGACTCAAATATTGTAGCTCTTGGGGGAATTAAGCCTAAAACATTATTGGATAGTTCCTTCGGAATCTCAATTCTAAATCAGGAATTAATAAGAATCGAACACGGCGTATTAGCATGATTGTTTATCGCCTTAGCAAGAAGAAACACAAGAATGAACTTTCCGGTAAAGGTGCTGAAATGAGTGGCGGCAGATGGAATTCCGTAGGAAATGCCGTTATTTATACCGCCGAAAGCAGAGCGCTTTGTACTACTGAAATTGCTGTCCATACGCCACTTGGAATTGTTCCGAAAGATTATTTTTTAATTTCTATTGAAATCCCTGAAAACATAAAAATTAAACAATGTGAACTTAATAGTCTGCCAAAAAATTGGAGAACTTTCCCACATATTCAAAGCACAAAAAAAGTCGGAGATGAATTTCTGAAGCAAAATGACTTTTTAGTTCTTAAAGTGCCATCAGCGATCATTCAAGATGAATTTAATTACCTCATTAATCCGGGTCATAAAGATTTTATGAAAATTAAGATCAAAAGTGTAGAACCTTTCACATTTGAAAAGCGATTGTTTGGCAGATAGAAACACAAGGTGGTGCTAAAGTTTCACAAGATCGCTGCCGTTAAGTTGCAGGCTTGATTCGTCCACTCTTTGCTTAGCAGCAAAGCTTCCGGACATGCCGTTGGTTTCAATTTGGTTAGGTTAATTCTCCTGCAAAAGAGCCAAGATAATTTTCATGAATGCATCTCTTAATCCAAACCATCAATCGATGACCTAACCGCAGACTTATTCCTCTTAAACTCTGTTGGTGTCATACCTGTTTCCTTCTTGAATTGCGTCGAAAGATGCGCCACACTGCTATATTCCATTTCATATGCAATTTCAGATAAGTTATGCTCGTCATAAAAAAGCAATTCCTTTACCCGCTCAATTTTTTGGCGCATCGCAAATTTCTCAATCGTAATGCCTTCTACGGATGAAAACAATCGGCTAAGACTGGAATAGTCTTGGTGTAAATTATCGGCTAAAAATGTCGAAAGATTTACCTTTAGCTTTTCTTTTTTGTGATGAATTTGGTTGATTATTAACCCTTTAATTTGGGAAATTGTTTTTGACCGGTCTGATTCAAGCAATTCAAATCCAAGAATATTGAGTTTGTCGGCTAGCATTTTTCGTTTTGCATCAGGCAAGTCGGTTTTTAATTCAACTTCGCCGAGTTTTATGGAGTTGTAAGGAATATCAATTTCTTGCAACACAGATTCAACCGCCGCTATACACCGCGGACAAACCATGTTTTTAATGTGAATGCTTTTATCGGATTCCAAGGATTTACTTTTGTTTTCGAATTTAAGCAAAGATAAGACAAAGGATAATGGAGCATTCTCTTGTTCTTACCATATTCCCAATCCGGCTAATACCTATTAAACCAAAGCCTTAGCCTTACAAACAAAAAGGTTTTTAAGGATGAGTTTTCTCCAAAATGCATTCTTGTTTTCCTAAATTTGATTGAAATCAACAGCCAATCATCCACCAAAATACAACCTATGACCTATTCAAAAAAACTTCAAACCGCAAGCTTTAGGCTATTCACATCACCCATGATGTTCCTTATTTTAATAAGCCTTCCGGGCTTCGTTCAGGCACAGTGGAACTATCTGAACTCTCCTGTAACTTATGATTCTTATATGGAAGTGGTAAACCGTGATACTGTTGTATACTCATACGGCAACACGGGTAAGATTTATCGCACTGTAAATGGCGGCGAAACCTGGTCAGATTTCCAAATGGGATTGGAATATTCCTGGATTTTCGATTTCGATTTTCCCACAAATCAAGTTGGTTATGGATGTGGAGGAACATATTTCGGGAATTTTACCGACGTGATAATTAAGACAGAAAATGCTGGCGAAACTTGGGATACGCTCTCTACAAATAGTTTTGGGGTTTATACCTTTGACTATATTGACTTTTTAAATGTTGATACCGGTTTTGTGGCCTCCACATATATACTTTTAAGAACCGAAGATGGGGGTGCGAATTTTACAACATTGGTAATAAATGGTCAAAGCGTAATTCAAATTAGAGATATTTATTTAACATCTTCAGGAGTGCTTTTTGCATCTTGTACTGAGCAGATTTCTCCAAATAATCACCATATTTCAATTTACCGTTCAAGCGACTTTGGTGAAACCTGGCAAGAAGTCTATGCAGACGATATGGAAGATGCCGATAATTTCAACAACCGCTTTGTAGCGACTATGCACTTTCCAAGTCCGCAAACAGGCTATGCTACAGGTGGTAATGGCTTGCTCTTAAAAACTACGGATGCCGGACTTACCTGGTCGCAAAGTTTTATTAGTCCGTTTACTAATTTATCTACACTTTATTTCACTTCCGTGGATATAGGATACACCAACAATGCCGGTGGAATACACAAAACTACAGATGGCGGCAACACCTGGGTAGCCCAGAATATGAATGTACCTGCAATTGTGAAGGATATCCAATTTGCAACTGAAAATACTGGGTACGCTTTAACAGACCAAAAGATTTATAAAACAAGCAATGGGGGAGACGTATTGACTGTTGAAAATCCGAAACCCTCTGATGGTATATCTGTTTTCCCTAATCCGGCCCGCGATTTGGTTTCTGTTAAAAACGAAAATGGAGATTTAATAAGTGTAAAAATAATTGATGTAGCAGGCAGAATCGTGAAAACAATCAATCAAAATTTTGAGAATATAAATATTTCAGAAATCGCTTTAGGCAATTATTTCCTTCGAATAGAATCTAATGAAGGCGTAGTTTCGAGAAAACTGGTCGTTAAATAAAACCATTTCTCAAAACCGCAACTTTTCCGGTTGGAACTAAATCTATTTCAAAAACGGATTGTGTTTTTTCTCGTAGCCAATTGTCGTTTGATCCATATGTCCCGGATAGACCACGGTATTTTCGGGCAGCTCAAAAAGCTGTGTTCTGATAGAATTCAATAAAGTATCCATATCTCCACCCGGCAAATCGGTGCGGCCTATGCTCTGGCGAAAGAGCACATCACCCACAATCAGCTGACCCGCCTCGGCGTGATAAAGCGCAATGTGGCCGGGGCTGTGACCTGGCACAAAAAGTATTTTGAAAACTTCCTTGCCCAATTTAATTTCTTCGTCTTTCAGTATTGTTGGTTTTGGAGAGGGCGTATAATCCAGCCCATACATTTCTGCCACGCGGCTCACAGCTTCGAGCATTGGCTCTTCAGCAGAATGAATAACAGGAGTGAGACTGTATTTTTCTGAAACATATTTATTTCCAAAAACATGATCGATATGGCAATGTGTATTGACCAATAGCACAGGCTTTAAATTCTTTTTGGTGATAAAATCACTCAACTTGTCTTCTTCCACTTTGTCGTAGCATCCCGGATCAATAATCATGCACTCGCCGCTATCGGTATAAACGATATACGTGTTTTCCTGAAAAGGATTAAATGTAAAAGATTGAATATGAATCATAAAATCTGTTTTTTACGGATAGGGTAAATGCTTCCGCAAATGTTATATTGATGTATATATTTAATTTGGGCGCAAGATAAAATAAACACCGCCCATTTTGGTTATATTTACATCTTCTTCTGATGCAAAAATTTACGCACTACATCTGTCTTTTCATTTTGCTGCTCGTCGGAAGCACTACTTTGCACGCTCAGTTTTATCAGGGTTCGCAAAATGAATTTGGCAAAAACAGGGTGCAATACCGCGAATTTTTGTGGCAACAATACCGCTTTAAAGAATACGATACTTATTTTTATGAAGGCGGGCAGCAATTGGCGGCTTTTGCCAGTAAGGTGGCCAAAAAGAATATTCTGGAGCTCGAAGATGTGTTTGATTATACAATCAGCGATAAAATTCAGTTTGTCGTTTACAATACACACGCCGATTTTAAGCAGAGCAACATCGGTATTACCGGCGATGAGCAGTACAATATAGGTGGTGCTACCCGGATAGTTGGCTCAAAGGTATTCGTCTATTTTGAAGGCGATTATGTAAAATTTGAACAGCAAATTAAAGACGGTATAGCGCGGGTTTTAGTAGGAACTATTCTCTATGGCGGCAATTGGCGCGATGTAATAAAAAGTTCCACATTGCTCAATCTTCCTGATTGGTATATCGAAGGGCTTATAATATACGCTTCCGGAAATCTTGATCGCGATGCCGAGAGCCTAATTCGCGACGGTGTAATGGGCGGCAGGTATGAAAAATTTAATCGTCTTCAGGGGCGCGAATCACATATAGCCGGCTACGCATTGTGGAAGTATGTGGCAGATACCTATGGTGAAAATATTATCCCAAACATTCTCTACATGTCTCGGGTGAGCCGAAATGTAGAAAGCGGGTTTTTATTTGTTCTAGGAAAATCGCTCGATACCATTACAAAAGAATTTATAGCCTATTACAAAGGGGAGTACACTGTAGCAGAGCTCTCAAAGCAGCAAATAAAACTTACAGAATTACCCATTAAAACCAAGAAAAAGCGGGTTTATACCCAATTTGAAATTAGTCCGGATGGGCGATATGCCGCCTACGTAAGCAATGTCTTAGGCCAATACCGTATTTATCTTTACGATATTACAAAAGGCAAACGCAAGAAAATTCTCAAAGCAGAGCATAAGCTTGAAAGAATTGTAGATTACAGCTTTCCCGTTATCGCCTGGCATCCCTCTGGTGGCGCGTTTGCGTACATCACCGAAAAGCGAGGCAAACTTGTTCTCAATTCTTATAATATTGACGATAAGAAAACTACCAAAAGAGAGATTTTTCAGCTTGATAAAGTCCTCTCAATGGAGTACAGTCCGAATGGACAGCAAATTGTTTTTTCGGGAGTGGACAATGGCCAAACCGATATTTACCTCTACTACAATATTGGAAATAGACAGGAGCGATTAACCAATGATTTTTATGGAGATTTTGATCCCAGTTTTTCTCTTGATGGAAATAGAATCATTTTCACTTCAAATCGTCCCGACGATACCCTGCGAACTGGAATGGTTCCAAACGTAATACGAGAGAATCGCGATGTATTTGCATTCGATCTCAAATCGCGGTCGCCTTATTTGGAAAGAATTACTGATACGCCCAATATTATTGAACAGGAACCGTATCAGTACGATAGTATCCGCTACACTTTCAGAGGCGATTTTGAAGGGGTAATGAACCGATATGTAGCTACTTACGATAGTACGATAAGCCGTATTGACACCACAATTCACTATAGGTTTTTTACTTCGGCAGCGCCATTGAGCAATTATCAGCACAATCTGCTCAATTATTCCGTCCATCCCAAAAATGGCCGCTATGCTTCTATGGCTTATAAAAATGGGAAGTATCATTTTTATACCGGATTGTTTAAAAATGATGTCCTTGATGGAGTAGCACGAATAGAAGATACAGATGAGAATGTTGAAATCGGGCAACGAGAAACCGGTAAAGATATTGATGATGGAATTGAAACTGTAATTCCGATAAAGATTTACGAAGACGACCCGGATTCAGCGGACGTGGACAATCCGGAAGTAATAGATATTTACAATTACCAATTTGAAGGTGAGCAAAACTTTGATTTTGAGCGCGAAACGATTACAATAACCGAGGTAGAACCTGACAACCCGAAATACCTGCCCAAAAAAGAAGGGGTGTCGCGACTCGATTCACTCATACTACCCGGCGCACGTAATTACAATATTAATTTCACGACCGATTACGTCCTTACTCAGCTCGACAATACGTTTATGACCGATTTTTATCAAAACCTTTCGGGAGCAGAGAATCTCAATCCCGGATTAAGCGGATTGATGAAGTTTGGCACGAGCGACCTCTTTGAAGATTATAAAATTGTAGGTGGATTTAGAATAGCCGGAAGTTTTGATAACAATACATTCATGCTCTCGGGCGAAGATCTCAGTAAGCGTCTTGATAAGCGTGTCCAGGCCTTCCGCCAGTCACAACGCTATTTCGGATCTTTTACCGTAAATCAGGTTGTAACTTATTCGGGTGCTTTTCGAGCTAGCTGGCCAATAAATGAAGTATTCAGTCTTCGCGGTTCTGCTATTTTTAGAAATGACCGCATTATTCCACAGGCTACAGACCAGGTTTCAGCTGGGCGAGAAATCACATCTCAAAATTATGCCGGGTTTAAAGCCGAAGTAGTATTTGACAATGCCCTGAATCTAGGCCTTAATCTACGTCAGGGAATCCGCGCAAAGGCATGGGGCGAATATTATAAAGACCCACTTGATTTTGAAAGAGACTTCATGACTTTCGGGGTCGATTTACGCCACTATACAAAGATTCACCGCAACTTGATTTGGGCCAACAGGCTCGGAGCAAGTTCATCTATTGGAAAAGAACGGCTTGTGTTTTTTCTCGGTGGGGTAGATAATTGGCTGATTCCAAAACAGGATAATAGCCTTCCTTTAGATCCAGACCAGAATTACAGATTCCAGACTCAGGGTAGCCCAATGCGTGGATTCTTTACCAACTCCAGAAATGGAAATACTTTTGCCGTACTCAATTCAGAGCTTCGCTGGCCGGTGTTTAGTTACTTTTTTAGCAAGCCGCTCAAAAGCGATTTCCTTGAGAATTTCCAGGTTATTGGTTTCGGAGATGTTGGCTCGGCATGGACAGGTCTGACTCCATACTCTGATGAAAACAGCTTTAATACCACTACCATTGAATCAGGTAACCTGACTATTGAAGTTCAAAATAACAGAGACCCTATCGTTTATGGTTACGGTTTTGGGCTTAGAAGCAGGGTGCTGGGGTATTTCGTAAGAGTAGATTGGGCATGGGGTGTAGACGATGGCGTTATTCTCGATTCTGTGTTTTATCTATCTTTAGCCTTAGATTTTTAAAATGGAGATTGATTTTTCCATACCATTTAGTTTTATTTCAATAGAGCTTTTCACCGGTTCTAATAAATTCTTTTAATCGTTTTGATTCGTCCCATTGATATTCTCTCAAAAGCCGCTTCGGCACGCGAAGCGCTGGTTAAAGACCGGCGACACTTGCATGCAAATCCCGAATTGTCGTTTCACGAAGTAGAAACTGCTAAATACATTGCCGGAAGGCTGCGCGAAATGGGTATCCCTTTTCAGGAAAATGTAGGCGGATACGGCATTGTGGCGCACGTGGGAAACGATGGCGGAAAGCTCGTTGCCTTGCGGGGAGACATGGATGCTCTGCCTATTACAGAAGAGAATGAAATAGATTATGCTTCTAAAAATCAAGGTGTAATGCACGCTTGTGGGCACGATGTACACACAACATGTTTGCTGGGCGCCGCTGAAATATTAAAATCGATGGAGGCTGATTTGAATGGAAAGGTCCGCCTGCTTTTTCAGCCTGCCGAAGAGCGATTGCCCGGTGGTGCTTCTCTGATGATTGCCGATGGCGCTTTAAAAAATCCAAATGTGGAATTGATTTTTGGCCAGCACGTTTTTCCAGATATGGAAGTCGGTCAGGTGGGCTTCCGCCAGGGAATGTACATGGCTTCTGCCGATGAGATTTATATTACCGTAAAGGGAAAAGGTGGCCATGCTGCGCTTCCTCACACCTGCATTGATCCTGTTTTGGTAACAGCTCAATTGCTCACCGCTTTACAGCAAATGGTGAGCCGCCGCGCCCAACCTGATATGCCTACGGTACTCTCTTTTGGAAAAGTTATTGCCAATGGCGCCACCAACGTTATTCCCGATAAGGTAATGATAGAAGGTACCATGCGCACGCTGAATGAAGATTGGCGACAGAAACTGCACGGACTCATCACCGAATTGGTTCACGGCCTGTGCAAATCTATGGGTGCCGAGGTAGATCTGGAAATCAGAAAGGGGTATCCCTGCCTGGTAAACGATCCCGACCTAACGGCGTGGTCGAAGCAAAAAGCTATTGACCTTCTGGGTGAGGAAAATGTGCACGACTTGCCATTGCGCATGACAGCCGAAGATTTTGCTTACTTCGCACAAGAAGTGCCGGCTTGTTTTTATCGGCTTGGTACAAGCAATACTGCAAAAAAGATAGGAGCACCGCTTCATACTAGCCGGTTTAATATTGACGAAGACGCTCTTGAAATTGGAGCTTCGCTTATGGCAACGCTGGCGGCTAAGGCTTTAGAGGAGTATTAATTGTATTTATTTCGCATAGATCTAGTCCGTTTTACGATCGTTTGGTAAACCAAATATTTTATTGATGGCTTCTGTTCGCGACTGTACATGAAGTTTTTCGTATAAATTGTGAACATGAGTTCGCACAGTTTCCTCGCTTATAAAAAGCTGTGCAGCAATTTCTTTGTATCGAAAACCCCGGCTAAGAAGTTGTAATATTTCTTTTTCGCGGCTGGTGAGTGTTGACAGAGTGGCAGAAGCTACGTCTGCCTTATTTTGTGCTGATCGAAAGTTGATAACCAGCTTGCGCGCTATGGCAGGTGAAATGGGTGAGCCACCCCGAAAAACATCTTTTACAGATTCTGCAATTTCATCGGTCGCTTTGTTTTTCAGAATATACCCTACTGCCCCCGCTTTAAGGCTATCGAATAAGCGATCGTCATCTTCAAAAACTGTACACATGTTAAATATTAATTCCGGATATTTCAGTTTCATTTCCCGCACACACTCAATACCCGATGTGCCGGGGAGATGAATATCCATTACCACTACCGCACAAGGCGCGCTCTCATACGCAATCATAAACTCTTCGGCTGAACTATATACTCCCACCAGTTCTAATTCAGGATCAGACCTAAGGCTTGAAGCCAAAAGCTGCTGGAAATCGGGATCGTCTTCAACCAGGCTGACTTTAATCATTATAAATAGTTGTATTAGCTAAAAGTAAAGCTAATTAGCATTTCTTTATCTCCCACTTTCGTGGTATTTTTGGTGCAGTTGGCCACTTATCGTTATGTGAGTTCCATGTGTATGTGTTGAAATAATGGTGTACTGCATACCCGATGTTTCTGCACGCTTTCGCATATTCTGCATTCCGTTTCCGCAACATTCTTTTTTCGTGTTAAATCCTACGCCGTTATCAATCCATTCTACTGATAGCAGCCCACCTGGCGAACAATCAAAGCGAATAATTATTTGTGATGCAGCAGCGTGTTTTACAACATTATTGAGTCCTTCTTTATAAATCATTAGCAAGTTCCGGCGCATATCTGGGTCTATCATATACTCTGGCAGCTGTTCAGGACATTCAAAACGAACCCTGATATCTTCCGATTCGAAAAAATCGTAGGCAAAAGTGCGGAACCAGGCTGCCATTTGCGGCAAGCGATCGTAATCAGAATTAACTGTCCAAACCACTTCCGACAAGCCAGATAATGCTTTTTCAGATAATTTCTGTAGCTTTAAAAGATGAGTAGGAACTTTGTGTCCCACCAGCTTTTCTTGTTGCAGCAACATGCGCATCTTTGATAAGTCTGAGCCTACGTCGTCGTGAATATCACGCGAGATACGCTTGCGCAGATTGTTCATTTCGTTTTGCTGCTCCAGAATAGCCAGCTTTTTCTGGTACCGGCTAGCTGCTCTTTGGTAAATCCACGTTCCGAATAATAATGCAAAACCCAAGATGATGGCGGTAATAAACCACCAGGTACGATAAAAAGGTGGGGCAATGTTAAAGCTTATAAAATATTGCTTACTACCTCGTGAGTCATTTTGATTTGAGGTGTACGTATAAAGTTCAAAATCGCCAGGTGGCAGGGCTGTATAACGAATTCTATTTTGGGTATCTAAGGCTATCCACCCCGTATCCTGGCCGGTAAGTTTACAAGCTAACCTGATTTTTTCGGGATGTGTCCACTCCAAAACATCCCACTCAAAAACAAAGTTTTGTTGCGTACTCATCAACGGGACATTGAGTTCGTTCAGGTCGATTTCTTTATCGTTTATCCACGTTTTCTTAAGTATAACATTGGCCTTCGGCAGATCGTTAGAAATGCTTTCAGGAGTGAAGATATGAAGCCCATTTACTCCGCCAAATACCATCCGGCTGCCAGATAGGTGAGTAAAGCAGCCGCTATTAAATTCATTGGTTCGAAGTCCATCAGATTGTGTGTAGGTTGAAATATTATCTGTAAGTATATCTAGAGAAAACAACCCTCGGTTTGTGCTCCCCCAAAGTCGGTCTCCATCGCTAAGCACACCATAAACAGTATTATTCGGTAAGCCCTGATTAATCGTATATTGCTTGAGAATATTGAAGCTTTTTGAATCAATATTCAATAGCCCATTACTGGTGCTCACCCATACTCCCTTCTCTTCCGAGATGTACAAACTCCTAATTTCGTATTCGGCAATTTGGTTTCCGCCTTCGGCTATTTCAATCATACTGTTGTCAAACACGGTAATGCCACTTGTAGTGGCCGTCCAAAGCTCGTTTTGAGTCGGAAAAGCATGTATGAAATTTCCGGGTTTAATCAATCGGGCACCACTATCAGAATCGGGACAAAATGCGTATAATCCCTGCGATGTGGATACTATAAGGTTGTTTGCAATTCTCGAAAGTTGGCGAGCGTTGTGATTGAGTATTCTTTTGGTATTTGAGGGGTGAAAAAGCTCTGAGCCTGTCAGCATCCATACACCTGTTTCGCTGCTCAAAAAGAGGGTATCTTCTTTCCATAAAAGAAGAGCGGTAATATCATTTCCCAATGCATCGGGATATTTTATTGGTGTGATTTTCTCTTTATTTAAATCGATATTAAACAAACCACTAAGATATGTGCCAAGCAATATTTCATTTGAATTCAACGCGGCGACACTTCTAATGAATGAATTTGAAAGTCCCGGTAAATACGGATCTTCTTTTGTTATCCATTGAAATTTGCATTCGGGAAAAATACTTACCGCACCCGTTCCTTCTACACCGAGCCATACCAAGCCGTCATCGGTTTGCGAAATAGTAGAAATGGTTCTGAGATCAATGGCGTCTCTTCCATTTATGCTTATTTCGCGCACAAATGGTTCGAGAAGTGCCCCTGATCGATTGAGCCGGCAGAGTCCTTTGCCCAAGAGGCTTACCCATATTTGATCTTTATTTACAAATCCAAATGTCGATATTCTACCATCGAAGGAAAAGATTTTTCGCCATTTCCCATTTTCAGTATTGAGACTGTACAGCGAAGAATCTGAGGCTATGTAAATTTCATTTAGAAGTGAGGGGCCAATTTGGGAAAAATTTTTAAATTCTTCGAAGTCGGGTAGGGGAATGAAACTAGCATCTCCGTTTTCGAGATTTAGTTTCAATAAACGACCATCCAGAGTGGCTGTCCACAGAAAATTTTGAACAATAAGGAAAAAATGACTGTCGGCATGGAAAAGCTCTTTAAATAGATATTGACGGGAAATTTTTCCTGTAGCAGGATCAAGCAAGAATAAACCTAGATTCTGTTTCATTGCCACAATCTGTCCGTTGTAGAATCCTGCTGGGACAATATTACCTTTGGGCAATTCGCTCCCCTTGTATTTCCGCGTAACCTTCCTTTCATCAAAGGAATAAACATTGAGGCCTCTGTCAGTGCCAATCCAAATATTTCCATTTGGATCTTCAATCATGCCGCGAATAGCATTGTCATAAAGTCCAGTTTCGTTATTAAAATCTCGCTTAAAAACCTGAACGGATCTTGGTGTTAACTGATTGAGACCATCTCCGGTTCCAACCCATATGTATTCGTTTTTGTCTTTGAGGATGTGGTAAACTGATGATTGAGATAGCCCATCGTTAGTTGAGTATACCCTAATTGGGTACCTCTGTAGCCCTTGAGAAAAGGAAAAAGTGACCAGAGAGCTAAACAGGACAATGATTGCCCAGGTAATCGTCTTTCTTGAAGCCACCGGATTGCTGCAGTTTTTTTTGCGCTATACAAATAAAGTGAATTTTTTAATGTTTGTCAACAATATATATTACTTCATCGTATTCCACCGGCTTGGCTTATTGATTTTGCTATTGAAGGTGATTCATTGTACTTGAGGGCATGGTATGAGAGCCATGGGTAGAGATGGAGTGGCGATCAAGAAAGTAGCGGCGTAAATCACTACATCGCTTGAAGGATCTCAAATAAAAATTCCCGGAGCGACTCTTCGAATTGCTCCGGGAATATGGGTTCCAACAATATCAATAATAAATCCGAATATCAATAATCTGTTGTTGTGCGTCGAACATTTCCTTTTAAATAACGGTAAATAAGAAGCTTTCTAATAGTCATAAGAGAACTTCTTATTTATCCGAAATCTGTCTAATAATGTTAAAGTTTAGCCTGTCCTACCCAGAGGTTTTTGTATTTCAAATCTCGACCAATATAGGTTATACACCGCTTTTCCTTATTGTAGATGCCTGTAAATTTTTGATTCAGAAAATACTTACCGCCGCCTAGTTGATGTAGTGAGGTCATCTCGGCATCTTTCAAATTGATGGCTACTATGCGTGGAAAATATTGAGGATAAAAGGTAGGTACTCCGTTATATGCATCTGCAAAAGAGTCGTATCCCTTTATGCCTTTTGCATCAAGCACTTCCCAATATATGGTTCCATTTTCGCCCGGATAGAAGTTTTGCGGAACCTTGAATATTTCACTTTTCTTATCTTCCGATGAACGGCCGAGTCCATATTGTGCTCTTAGGTTGCCTTGCTTATCAAGATGAAAACAAATGAGATCATAATATACCTTTCCAATGGCCTCCATACCGACCAGCTGTCCGGCTACAAAATATTCTTCATCGGGTGTAACATGAAATTTGGTAACATTAAACTTTTTTCCTTTGTAAACAGATGCTCCCTTATCTCCTTTTACGGTTTTGAATTTCTCTTTGAAAGCCTTGGTCGGCGTGGTGGAAGCCATTGCCAATTCATTGCCTGTAAACTTCAGCAAGTGTAGGTTTTCCATTGTGGCCTCTGAAGACTTTTGCCATTTGAGGTCGACTTTATTCGCCCCGGCTCCGGTATTACCTGGATTAAAGATTGGCGCATATTCACTGAAAACATCTTCATAAGCCTTATTACTTTTGCTGGAACTACCGATGAAATAGACGTTTCCGGCATTTTCGGCCATATCGGTAACAATCATAGCAGAAGCGGGGCTTTTAAAAGATGACCGATATACTTCGTTGCCTGTCAGGTCGTACTGTAAATAAATATATTCGGCTATGTCTCCGGTACCTTCCCGGGGGGCGAAAATCATTATTACATTATCATTTTCATCATTTAATTGACCGGAATAAACCAACGAGTAATCTCCACCCAATCTTAATGGCAATGACTTTAGTTCTAACTTATCGTTAAACAGTAATATATAAAACGCTTGACTCTCAGCTTTGTCTTTTGTATCAGCTTTGGCCAATACTAAAAGGTCAGTATTTTTTGGATCTCTTGAATTGTAGGAGGCATAACCCATATATACTTTTCCGTCATCATTTTTGGGTTTAATGTCTTCTTTTGAGATGGTTTTTTTTACTTCATAGTATTGGTGGGCACGATCCCAAGTCATAAGTTGTACAATTTTGAAAATCTTGAGTTTCATACTCAATACATCAAAAGAGGTAGTACCGCCTACATAGGCGATGTACGAAGTTCTTTCATAATCCTCATAAGTACTTTTTGGCTCCTGAGCCTGCTGACTTCCGGTAAATTTCAAATCTTTATCAAAGCTGTAATCTTCGTAAGAAATGTCATCACTTTTCTTCTTCACCTTCATTTTATAGGTAACGCGAAGTGTGCCGGTCGGATCGATATCGATAGTATTGAGGAAACCTTTAGTCGCATCTGCGGAAAGAGGCTGAACGACTTCTTTTAATTCCTGACCCCGTAGTGTGCTGAATGCACTAATTAGGAACAGAATAGTCACGGAAATGATAAATTTTGTTTTCATGGTAGAATAGATTTATTAGTGTAGTTAAATTATAATCAAAAATGGAAAGTCCAGCTGGTTTTCGGCTATGCTTCATTCATTTTATCTAAAAATTTACAGTATTTCTTGTCTGTATTTGTAATTAGTACTTCATAAACTTTTGCGAAGCATAGCTTTTTTCAGACCAGGCTTTCAAAATATAAACACCTGATTTCAATATGGAAATATCTATCAGTGCCTGGGTTGTTGTAAGCTGAAGCTGTCCTAATGAATTATAGATTTCGATTTTAGAAAGCTGTTCTTTATTTATAATATGTAATTCATCCGCGGCCGGATTTGGATATATCTCAATTAATTGGTTGCTGTGAGATACAGGGATACTCATAGAAGTTGATGTGAGTTCCCACAGAACAAAACCATTACTGCTTCCCTGAAAAAGGGGCACGAGGGGATCCGATTTCCACCAGTTGATAGATGTATTGCCATTGTCATCTGTATTCATACGAATTACTTCAGTAGTAGTAGATGCGTTGGCAGTGAATGTGCCATATCCATCGTACATATTTATAATAGTTTTTATCTCTTGGTTTTCTTTTTGGTAGGTATCAGTATTAGATGAATTAAAAGAAAAAGGGAATGATAAAGAAGTTCTGTAATTTAAAAATGACACCGAGTTGGCAGTCCCTACATTATTAGCGACTTCTTCAAAAACGGATTCAGTAAGGTTAAAAAGACTGTAACTAACTGATGCATCAGATTGTGAAGTAAACTTCATGGCAAAATTGGCTTCGGGATAGGCTGCCGCATAGGGTGTTTCAGACATCTCGAGAAAATTTACCGATCCAATCAAAGTGGCTGTGGCGCCACTAATATCCCAAGTTATATCAGCTCCTGCTGTTGCCAGATTTGCTATATTTACATTGCTCATTGCGTATAAATTAAATGCTGAGCCTGTTTCTAAGTTATTGCTATTCACGACTGGCTGCGCAGCAAGGGAAGTTGCTATAATTAACGTTAAAAGAAAAAAGTAGATTTTTTTCATGGCATGAAAGGTTTAGGTTAAATGAATTTGTTTGAATAATTTGGATTGATTCTGAGTTATTGTTTAATGGATTTAAATCCAAAAATAGAATACTATTCAATGCCATAAAATCACCAATTAGTTGTAATTTTCTGAAAGCTGCCGTTGCAAATGACTAGGTTCAGCCATGCTTTAGTTTCTTAATCAGTGGCAATTATGGCGCAAGAAGTCAGCGGATATTCCGAATGAAGGAGTTCAAAACTATTTTTTACCACTATCTAATATGCCGTATAGATTTGGGTAAAGCACTCCGAAAAATGAGTGCTATTTATTTTCATTTCAAAGCGGCATTGCTTTGTTAGCTATTACCAAATGAATATTCTGTTTCGAATGAATGGTTAATGCCAAATCGCATTATCAAACAAAAAACCCGAAAACAAAAGTCTTCGGGTTTAAAATATTTAAGAATGTCGATAGGCTCAATTCGCCACTTCGCTCATAAACTTAACGCGCATCAGCCGCAGCTGGTCTTCTGTATAGTCACCATCAAACTCATCGTAAGCCTCTTGCAATTCTTCGCTCTCTGCTTCCATAAAGTAGGCGTAAATATCTTCCTGATCTTCCTCATCGAGAATATGATTGATGTAGTAGTCAATATTTACTCTGGTACCAGAACCTACAATGGCTTCAATTTCGCCGATTATTTCTTCAAGTTCCTTTCCTTTAGCCCGTGCGATATCATCAAGTGGAACTTTGCGGTCGATATTTTGAATAATATGAACTTTGAGGCCTGATTTATTTACAACAGATTTCACAACAAAATCTTGAGGGCGTTCTATTTCGTTTTCATCAACGTATTTTGAGATTAGTTCAAGAAAGGGTTTACCAAATTTGCTCGCCTTACCTGCGCCTACACCTACTATATGTGTAAGCTCTTCTTTGGTAATAGGATAATTTGTAGCCATTTCCTGAATAGACGGATCCTGAAAAATAACATAAGGCGGAAGACCTTTTTTCGCGCTTATATCTTTGCGAAGACTTATAAGCATTTTATAAAGCGCCTCATCTGATGATGCTCTTCCACCGTCTCGTCCACCTTCAAAAGCATCGTCCACATCGCTGTAGTCATTTTCTTTAATCAGCATAAATGAAACAGGGTTCTTTAGGAACTCATGCCCTTTTTCAGTAATGTGAAGGGTGCCGTAAGTTTCAATTTCTTTGTGCAGCAATCCACGTAAATTGGCTTGGCGAATAGCAGCATGCCAATACTTTTCATCTTCATCTTTTCCGGCACCAAATATTTCTAGCTCATCGTCACGATATGTTTTTACTTCGGCAGTTTCACTACCCGTTAGTACGTTTAAAATGTGGCGAGCCTTGTGCTTCTCCTTGGTTTCCTTAATGGTTTCCAATATGAGATGTATGGCATCCTTTCCTTCAAACTCTTCTTTGGGATATCTGCAATTGTCGCACATTCCGCCACAATCATCACTGTCAAACTCTTCACCAAAATAATGGAGAATGAATTTTCTGCGGCACATGCTGCTCTCTGCGTAAGAAACTATTTCCTGCAAAAGCTGCCTTCCGATTTCCATTTCAGAAATATGCTTTCCGTGAAGGAATTTCTCGAGTTTTTCAATGTCTTTATAGCTGTAGAAGGCCAGGCAATCGCCTTCTCCGCCATCGCGGCCACCGCGACCGGTTTCCTGATAATAACTCTCTATACTTTTTGGTATATCGTGATGAATTACAAATCGTACATCGGGCTTGTCTATTCCCATCCCAAAAGCAATGGTTGCAACAATTACATCTACATCTTCATTTAGAAATGCATCCTGATGATTGCTGCGCTGATTGGCGTCCATACCGGCGTGGTAGGGAAGCGCTTTAATGCCATTTACTTTAAGCGCTTCGGCAATTTCCTCAACTTTCTTTCTGCTAAGGCAGTACACAATTCCCGATTTTCCGGGTTTTGTTTTCACGAATTTAATGATTTCACGCGCCACATCTTTCTTTGGGCGTACTTCGTAATACAAATTGGGTCGGTTAAAAGATGCCTTAAACACCTTTTCATCGGTCATTCCCAAATTCTTACGAATGTCCTGCTGCACCTTTTCGGTAGCAGTTGCTGTAAGGGCGATTATCGGTGCGTATTTAATTTCTTCAATAATAGCGCGCAGTCTTCTGTACTCCGGTCTGAAATCGTGACCCCATTCAGAAATACAATGCGCCTCATCAACTGCAAAAAACGAAACATCGGCTTCTCTCAAAAAGTCAATATAGTCTTGCTTCGTAAGGCTTTCGGGTGCCATATAGAGCAGCTTGGTAATTCCGCTGTTTACATCGTCTTTTACCCGTTGAATTTCCGATTTATTGAGCGATGAATTTAAGAAATGCGCAACACCTTCGTGCTCGCTTACGCCGCGTATGGCATCTACCTGGTTCTTCATTAGTGCTATAAGTGGCGATACCACTATAGCTGTGCCAGATCTCATTAGAGCAGGCAGCTGATAGCAAAGAGACTTTCCGCCTCCGGTAGGCATAATTACGAAAGTGTGATGCCCCGCAAGAATACTCTCTATAATTAGCTCTTGCTCGCCTTTAAATTGGGTAAAACCGAAATACTTAACTAGTGCTTCTTTCGGTGAAATTGTATCAGTAATCATTGATTAAAAAATATGGTACTTAAGAAATATATATCAACAACTTAACTCTTGGTTAGCTTCTTTTTACACGATTAAGTTACTACAATAAAATGAAAATGCAACTCAATTAATTCTCTTTTCTTAGGGGGGAATTTTAAAAGACGATAAAAATACGAAATTTTCTTAATAAGGTTTACATCTTAACGCAACTCAAAGTACTGAATTGTTTTACTTTTGCAGCCATTAACAAATTAGGTCATATTTAAGAATGAGCAGTACCGATCAAATGTCTTTTTTGCAGCACCTCGAAGAGTTGCGATGGCGTGTAATTCGCTCTGCTATTGCTATTTTAGTTTTTGCATCAGCGGCATTTGTTTTCAAGGGAATCATATTCGATCAGATTATTCTGGCGCCAAAAAAAGCAGATTTTATTACCTATCGCGCAATGTGTGCTGTTTCGCAAAAAGTGGGTATGGCTGATGGTCTTTGCGTAACCGCCGATTTTGAACTGCAAAACATCAGTATGAGCGGACAATTTACCAGCCATATTGTGGTGTCCATTATTGCAGGAATTATCCTAGCGTTTCCTTATGTATTCTTCCAATTATGGTCATTTGTAAGACCCGGACTAAAAGATAAAGAGCAAAATACGGCGCGTGGTGTGGTGTTTTTTACTTCGCTTCTCTTCTTAAGTGGCGTTGCATTTGGATATTTTCTTATTGCACCTCTTTCAATACAGTTTTTAGGAGGGTATAAGGTAAGCGATCAGGTAGATAATATTATTACGCTAAACTCGTTTATTACAACCATTACATCAACCACGCTCGCCAGCGGAATAGTGTTTCAGTTGCCCATGGTTATTTACTTTCTGGCCAAGATTGGTTTGGTTACCCCACAGTCGCTTAAAGCATACAGAAAGCACGCCTTGGTAGGGGTTTTAATTCTGGCTGCAATTATTACTCCGCCCGACATTACCAGTCAGATTTTGGTAACTTTGCCCCTTGTTGTTTTGTATGAAATAAGCATACACATTGCCAGAATCGTTGTGAAAAAAGCTAAACGCAATGAGTTGAAATCTTATAATTCTTAATTTTCGTTCAATTTTCACAACCTCAAAGTGGTAGCTCAAATAAAATATTGCCTTTATGCCCAGATGCGGATGTTGCTACTGCTACTTTGCGTTTTGCCTGCTATGCTTGCCTACGGTCAAAAAACCAATGTGTCCGGAAAAATTTACGATGCAAAAACCAGAGAATCACTTCCCTTTGTAAACATAGCCTTTAAGGGAAGTAAAATAGGAACCACTTCTAATATTGAGGGTGAATACAGCATTGAAACCTATTATGCAGAAGACTCTCTCATGGCCAGCTTTGTGGGGTATAAACCACTGGCAAAAGCGGTTAAAAGAGACCAGAGTCAGGTAATTGATTTTTTTCTCGAGCCCGGATCATTTAGTCTGGAGGAAGTGGTGATTAGCGCCAAAGATTTTGAGAATCCCGCTCATATCATTCTTAAAAAAATCATTAAGAATAAACCGATAAATAATCGCGAAAAACTCGATTCATACCAGTATGAAGTTTACAATAAGATTGAGTTTGATCTGAATAATCTTTCAAAGAAATTTACGGAAAGAAAGGTGTTCAAAGACTTTGACTTTGTTTTTGATCGAATAGATTCCACTCTGGGAAAAGTAGCCCTTCCTTTTTTTATGACCGAAACGCTTTCGCATTATTATTATCAGCGGCAGCCAAAAGGGCGAAAAGAAATAATTCATGCCACGAAAATATCGGGTATTGAGAATGAGAGTATAACCCAGTTTCTCGGTCAAATGTATTTGGATGTCAATATCTATGATAATTCGCTGGGCATTTTTGGTAAGAATTTTATCAGTCCTATTTCAAATTATGGACTGGCTTTCTATCAGTATTATCTGGTAGATAGCATGTATATTGATAATAAATGGTGTTACAGGCTTGATTTTACCCCTAAAAATGAGAGTGAACTCGCCTTTAATGGTCACTTTTGGGTAAATGATACCACCTATGCCATTAAAGAAATAGATGCGCGGATTCTAAAAAGTGCCAACATCAATTTTATCACAGATCTACGCGTGCGCCATCAATACCAGGAAGTAGAGAAAGAAGTGTGGTTGCTCACTAAAGAAAATATACTGGCCGATTTTACAATTGTTGAAGGCGAAATGGGCTTCTACGGGAAAAAGCTTACCACCTACCGCGACTTTGTGATAAATGAGCCCAAAGACAATGCATTTTACGGAGGAGCTGAACACGTAATTTCTGAATCGCAGATTAATGAGAAGTCGGATGAATACTGGCGTGAGGCACGTCACGAAACCATTACCACTGACCAGCAGGCGATCTACGATATGGTGGATAGCTTAAAGACCAATCCGCGATTTATGACCTATATTGATGTCGTAAACTTTCTTATTCTTGGCTATAAAGTAGAAGGGCCGCTAGAAATAGGACCCGTATTTACTTTTTTAAGTTACAATGAGGTAGAAGGCTTTCGGCCAAAATTTGGTTTGCGTACCAGCAATGATTTTAGCACAAACTTGCTGCTGGAGGGATATGTAGCTTATGGAACGCGCGATAAGCGGTTTAAATACATGCTGGGAGGGCAGTATTTCCTTAGCAAGAAGCCCAGGCAAGTCGTGGGAGCCTATTATTCTGAAGATCTGGAGTTGATAGGGCAGGTGCCAAATTTATTTCCGCGCGACCACTGGATACAGTTCTTAACGTCAAGAAATCCACAAAACCGGCTGATTCTCAATAAGCAGGCACGCATTTTTACCGAAAGGGAGTGGTTTACTGGCTTCTCTACAAAGTTGGAGTTTAAGCGCAGAGATCTCGCAGCACGTGGCGACTGGAAATTTCAGAAAAATGAAGATATAAATGGCGAAGTGCAACCGGTAGATATTTCCTCAATTGTGACTTCAGAAGTGTCTGTAGGAGTGCGGTTTGCTTATCGCGAAAATTTCGTTGAAGGCGAGTTCGAGCGGGTGAGCCTTGGAAGTAACTGGCCTATTTTGTCTGTGAATGTCGATTTTGGTATTCCGGGTGTATTTGAAAGTGAATACAAGTATCAGAAACTTACCGCATCGGTTTACGATAAAATTCCACTTGGCCCTTTCGGTACTTTGCGCTATACACTTGAAGGTGGTAGAACCTGGCAGGCATTGCCATACCCATTGCAGTTTGTGCATGCCGGTAGCGAAAGTATTTTTCAGAATTCGAATGCTTTTAATACCATGAATTATTTTGAGTTTGTCAGTGATCAATACGTGGCTCTGCGCGCCGAACATCATTTCGATGGTCTCTTTTTCAATAAAATACCGCTTTTTCAAAAATTGAAGTGGCGCGAGCTTATTGGGGTAAACGCCATTTACGGAAGTTTTAGCGATAAAAACCTCGATCAAATGCTGCTGCCGCAATATACGTATGCATTTGATACGCGCCCATTCGCGGAAGCGTACGTGGGAATAGAAAATATTTTTAAATTCGTACGAATCGATGCCATTTGGCGATTGACATATTTAGATCACCCGCGAACACAGAACTTTGGCGTGCTTATTGGATTTGACATACAGTTCTAAAAAGGAATTATGATTTTAAAAACCGGTAGTCTAATTAAGAAGTACAAAAAGAGAACCGTTGTAAAAGGCGTTTCGGTGGAGGTAGCACACTTTTATATGATTGTGGGGCTGGTGCGACCCAATTCGGGAAGAATTTTTCTGGATAACGAAGATATTACGGATCGCGCAATGTACGAGCGTGCAAAGCTAGGCATCGGCTATCTGCCGCAAGAGGCGAGCGTATTTAGAAAGCTTAGTGTAGAAGATAATATCAAGGCCGTACTGGAAATGACAAAGCTCACTAAACAGGAGCAGCATATAAAGCTCGAATCGTTAATTGACGACCTTGGCCTAGACCATGTTCGCACAAATCGCGGCGATTTTCTATCTGGTGGTGAGCGCCGCCGAACTGAAATAGCACGCGCATTGGCTACAGACCCAAAATTTATTTTGCTCGATGAGCCCTTTGCCGGGGTAGATCCCATTGCTGTAGAAGATATCCAATCTATTGTTGCAGCTCTGAAAAACAAGAACATCGGGATTCTTATTACCGATCACAATGTACAGGAAACCCTTTCTATTACAGATCGTGCCTACTTGCTCTTTGAAGGAAATATACTTAAGTCAGGAACGGCCGAAGAGCTGGCCGCCGATGAGCAGGTGCGAAAAGTGTATCTCGGTAAAAACTTTGAATTGAGACGGAAGGTTTTTGATTGAAATTAGGCAACCAATTCCTTCAGACTAAAACTGTACTTCTCCATAATTTGATTGGCAAGCAATTTCTTGCACGCTTCATCAACTTTGGCTTCTGCTTCGCTTTTGTCCTTGGCTTTAACTTTTAGCGTAATGTGCTTTCCTATACGCACATTCGTAATTTCACTCAAACCCAGGTTTTTCATGCTTCCCGATACTGCTTTTCCTTGTGGATCGAGCAGGGCATCTAATGGCATAATGTCAATTTCGGCAGTAAATTCCATTCTATTTCTTTATAAAGTAATCGATTATTGAAAGAATAAAGTACAAAAGTAATATAATTGGCAATGCTTGCACTCCAAAAGCGATTAGTAATGCAAGGCTTCCAAGAATAAGGATAAAACGCAGCTCGTTTCCGGTCCATTTCAGCGACTTAAATTTCAGCGAGAAAAACCGGATTTCAGAAATCATTAGTATGGAAATAACTAAAGCAGCAATGTTTATAGAAATCTGCGATTCAGCGAAAGCCAAATACACGCTACCAAGACCAGAGCTTGTGTTGCTGTAGGCAAGAATAAGCGGAATGGAAAGCCAGAACAAGGCATTGCTCGGCGAGGCAAGACCTATAAAATCAGTAGTTTGCCTTTCGTCGATATTAAACTTGGCCAGCCGGTAAGCAGCGAAAGGCGCAATAATTATGGGAGTAAAGGCCCAAATTGAAAATGCAACGTCATTTGCAAAAGCACCGGCCAGATGCATGGCTATAAAAGCCGGTGCAAGACCAAAACTAATGAGATCGGCGAGTGAGTCAAGCTGTTTCCCCATTTCGCCCGACACGCCTAAGAGTCTGGCTGCCAAGCCATCAAAGAAGTCTAAAAAAGCACCCGCCAAAATTAGAATGGCTGCAAGGGGAAGGTTACCTTGCGTGACGAAATAAACCGATATAGCGCCGCAAAGCAAATTGCTAAGCGTGATGATATTAGGAATCTGATATTTTACTTTCATTTGCGCGAAATTAATGAATCCAAAAGCAATTTTTTTACGTTCAATTAGTTTTAGATCAGAATCGATCGCTAACTTCGAATTATGTTGAAGATTAAATCCCCTCCCGGTTTCGGGTTGATGCTTATATTTCTCATGGGGCTCACCACCCTTTCTCAAGCGCAAACGCGGAAATACAGCAATGAGTTTTTAAGCATTGGCGTAGGAGCCAGAGCTTTGGGCATGTCGGGTGCCAATGTGGCCAGTGTTACTGATGTTACTGCGGGTTTCTGGAATCCGGCAAACCTTGTAGATATTAAAGCCGATTTGGAAATAGCCGGAATGCACGCCGAATATTTTGCAGGCATAGCCCAATACGATTATGGCGCTATTGCAAAACCTATTGATTCTACCAGTGTGCTCGCACTTTCAGTTATTCGTTTTGGCGTTGACGGAATTCCAAATACCACCCAGCTGATTGATGCAGATGGAAATCTAAATTACGATAGAATATCAACCTTTTCGGCAGTTGACTACGGCTTTGTACTTAGCTATGCGAAAAAGCTTAAAGTGCCGGGCTTATCAGTGGGTGGTAATGTAAAAGTGGTGCACCGCTTTATTGGCGATTTTGCGAAAAGCTGGGGTTTTGGAATAGATCTGGCAGCAACTTATCGCCTTAAAAATTGGCGATTTTCGGCAATGGGGCGCGACCTCACTACTACTTATAATGCATGGACTTACTCGCTCGACGACGCTACAAAAGATGTATTTGTAGCAACAGGAAACGAGCTTCCTGAAAATGGACTCGAAATTACTCTTCCCAAAATAGTGCTTGGAGCAGCCTACAAGAAGGAGCTCAACAAATTTGCTCTTCTGGGCGAGGTTAATGCAGTGATTTCTACAGACGGCCAGCGCAACGTTTTGCTAAGCGCCGACCCCATAAGTGTGGAGCCGCTGATTGGTTTAGAAGCGAGTTACATAAATTTGATTTACCTTAGAGCTGGACTTGGAAATATGCAGCGGATAAAAACATTTAGAGGTACTGAAGAAATTTCCATCCAGCCCAATCTTGGCGTCGGGTTAAGGTTAGGAAATTTCCACCTCGATTATGCAATTACCAATATTGGAAATGTGTCGAATACTTTGTACTCGAATATTTTCTCGCTAAAATTCCAGGTGTTTAAAGCTCCCGGTTCGTGAAAAAAATAGGATTAATCCTTTGGTTCGCTCTTCTTACTGCAGTTTCCTTTGGTCAACCATTTGGAAATGAGTGGATTCAGTATGGCCAAAAACATTACCGCATTCCTATTTTCGAAGATGGAGTTTACCGCATTACCTACCAGAATTTTGTAGCTGCCGGTATTCCCGTTTCGCTGATTGACCCTCAAAATATACAAATGTTTGCCTTTGCGCAAGAAGTTCCCATTTTTGTGAGCGATGGGCAAGATGGCGTTTTTAATTCTGGCGACTATGTTGAATTTATCGGCGAGAAGAACGACGGGAGGAGAGAGGCGGGACTATACAATGCTCCGCAAGACCAGGGAAATCCCGATTACAGCCTCTTCAACGACACTGTGCGGTATTATCTCACCGTAACTCCCGGCGGCAATCACCTTAGGTTCTCAAATGCAAACGACCAGAATTTTGATGCATATGCGCCCGTACCTTATGTATGGAAACAGTCGAAACTTGTTTTCTCAAACCGGTATTTCGATCAGCCGCAGCTCCTCGATCAGCCGCCTTCAAATCAGCCAAATTTCAGACTTTCACTCAGTGAGTTTATTGCCGGCGAGGGCTGGTTGAGCAATCCCATTACACTCAGTAGCACTGCCTTTACGGCAAATGTTCCGACTGCTAATGCATACACCGGATCTGACGTTCCACCTGCCGAGGCCACAACCGTTGTGGTAGGAGTGAGCGATATGAGCGATACCGGAAACGACCATTTTATTCAGGTAAAGTATGGAGCCGAACAAGCCTTGGTGGTAAATTATCAGTACAATGGCTACCGCATAAATACATTTGATTTCAATATCCCAAATGCGTCCCTGGGCGCCACTCAAACCCCTATTTTGCACCAAGTGGTAAATGCACTAGGCATAACGCGCGACGACCAGGCCATTGCCAAAACCGAAATTACCTATCCACATAGCACCAATTTGGCGGAAGCCGATTTTTTCCGGTTTCAATACCGCTTAAATACCGCACAGAGTAAAACCCGGTTTGATTTCTCAAATATTTTGGGAGCTAATCCCCGTATTTATACGCTCGGCACCAACGCACAGCGGGTTGCCCTTTCGGCAAATGGAGCGAGCTATAGAGGCTTGATAGCCAATAATTTTGACTTGGAAAAATTTGATTGTCTTCTGGTGACGGATGCAACCGTGAAATCTATTTCGGGAATAGAAACTACCGGAAACAACGGGTTTTTTACCAATTTTGGTCAAACACAGATAGATTCGGCCTTCGTAATTATTACCCATAGTTCGCTGATGGTTCCTGCCCAGCAATACGCCAATTACAGGCAGCAAAAGTTTAACACCATTCTCGTAAATGTCGATGAACTTTACGACCAGTTTGGTTTCGGAGTTGAAAAAAGCGGAATGTCTATTCGCAATTTTGCTAATTATATTCTTCAAACCTGGTCTTCCACACCGCAGCACTTACTTCTTTTGGGGAAAGATATTCGTACAGCTTCTATCGGAAGTTTAGCAGGCACACGCCGAAGTCCGGTGCACTTTGCAAATAGCCTTGTTCCATCTCTCGGTTTTCCGCCTAGCGACAATTATTTAACCCAGGGTCTTGCCAATACCTTTCTGGAGCCCGCAATGCGCACGGGTCGTGTAAGTGCCAAGTCGCCCGAAGAGGTGGAATGGTATCTCGATAAACTGCAAACCTTTGAGTCGCAACCACCGGCTATATGGATGAAAAATGTAATGCATTTAGGGGGTGGTGGAAATATAGCAGAGCAAAACCGGTTTGCAAATCATCTTGCTTCTTATGAAACGGCAATCGAAGATTCGAGTTTTGGGGGAGTTGTGACAACATTTTTAAAGTCAGGTTCAGATCCTATTCAAATAAATGTAAGCGAAGAAGTGTCAAATCTTATTGAAAATGAAGGCGTTTCGCTTATGACGTTTTTCGCTCATGCCGGATCTGAAGGTTTTGACCAGTCTATAGACAATCCGCAGAATTTTGACTGGAATGGAAAGTATCCGTTTCTTTTAGGAAATGGCTGTTACAGCGGAGATTACCATAGTCCTGGAGCCGGAAGTACCAGTGAAAAGTATACCATTCTAAACCAACAGGGAGTCATTGGATTTCTGGCTTCTGTAGAGTTGGGGATTGAAGGCGATTTGCACGCATTCAGTTCAGCTTTTTACAAACATGTTTCAAAATTGAGCTACGCACAAACCATTGGAAGCCAGATTAGAAATTCACTTTCGGATGTAGCAGCACCTACAGTTTTGCGCCGCTACCTATGCTATGATATGGGCTTGCAAGGCGATCCTGGCGTGGTGCTCAATTCTTTTCCGTGGCCCGATTTTGAGATAACGGCACAAGATGTCTTTTTTACTCCACAAGAAATTACGGCCGATATTGACAGCTTTACAGTAAAAGTAGCTGTGAAAAACATTGGGCGAGCTACCAATCAACCATTCGCGGTAACGCTAGAACACCATACACCTGAAGGGATAGGCGACTCAGTGTATGTGTATCAAATGAATGGACTGTACAACCGCGATACAGCCAGTTTCAGGCTTCCGGTAGATTTGCAGTACGGCGTTGGCCTTCATCAATTTAATGTGTTTGTTGATTTACCCGAAAATGTCATTCGCGAACTAGATGGCTTTGAGCAAGTTAATAATCAAGTCATTGGCAAGGAGCTTTTTATATCCAATGGCGGTCTTATTCCGATTTACCCGTATCCCTTTGCAGTAATTCCGCAGAAAGATCCCGTTTTGCGTGCATCTACAGGAAATCCTCTGGCCGAAGAACGCACCTATCGCATTGAGATTGACACCACAGATTTGTTCAATAGCCCGCTTTTGCAAACTACCGAAATAGTAGAGACCGGAGGTGTAATAGAATGGCAACCCACGCTCAATTATCCCGATAGCATTGTCTATTTCTGGCGCTGCGCCGAGCTTACCGACACTGAAACACTTTGGCGTGAAAGCTCCTTTCAATACATTCCTGAAAAATTGGGCTGGGGACAAGCGCAGATATTCCAGTTTAAAAACAACAACTTTTTTCTCACGGAATTTAACCGAACCGAACGCAGGGTAGATTTTTACAGTGGAACTGTAAATCTGCGCAATCGGGTAATTGGAAACTCTTTTGCGCTTTCTAATAATATTGTACTCAATAATACCGAAGTTGAATATGGAGCCTGTGGAACCTCGCCGTCGGTGCATTTGGCAGTTTTCGACCCCATTACTTTCGAAGCCTGGGGCACAAATTACGATGGTGCAAACCCCGATCATAATTTTGGGAATGCCAACAATGGAGGCGCCTGCCGGGCAAGAGTTGAATATTACTTCATTTATCGACAAAGTTCTGCTACGCAAATGCAGGCTCTGGCTGATTTGTTGCTATCGGAAACCATTCCAGATGGCCATTATGTGGTTCTCTACACCATCAGGAATGTAAATTACGAGCTCTGGGACAATACACCCGATATTTATACCGCATTTCAATCGCTTGGAGCAACAATGATAGGTGCCGAATCTGCGCAAGACAGTGTGCCATTCTCGCTTATTCTCCGAAAGGGCGACCCGAGCTTTGTATATGAGCAATACGGCGACACGATTAATGAAGTGCTCTTAAACAGCGTGAATATTCCATCAAGCGGAAGCGAAGGCACGATGACGACTCAAAAAATTGGGCCGTCGAAAAATTGGAAAACAGCCAGCTGGAACACCTTTTCGCTAGACGCAAATGAAGGAGATAATTCACAGATTAAAATTATCGGTATCGATGCAAATGGCTTAGAAACAGATATTCCCGGTGGTGAATTCTCTGCCGATGATGATGAAATAGATCTCTCAAATCTGGTTTCTGCAGATCAATATCCTTATTTACGACTTTCGGCTCATCATGAAGATCCGCAGAATTTAACACCCCTGCAGATTAATCGCTGGCACGTACTTTACGATCAAGTGCCAGAAGCGGCCGTTGATCCGAATCATTTTTATGTTTTTCAAAATAAAGAATTACAGCAAGGTCAGGCAGGTTATATTGCTGTTGCTATTGCCAATGTAAGCGATCACGATATGGATTCACTTCTAGTTAATTACTGGATTGAAGACGGTGATAGAAACCAGGTTGAAATTCCGTATCCGCGGCAAGATTCGCTTCGGAAAGGAGAGGTTTTAATCGACACCGTTTACTTCGACACCCGAAATCTTACTGGTAATAATACGCTTTGGGTTGAGGTTAATCCGCGAGGCGATAGCGGTTTATACGATCAGCCGGAGCAATCGCATTTTAATAATTTGCTTCAGATTCCATTTTCGGTAAGCCGCGACAATCAGAATCCGCTGCTGGATGTCACTTTCGATGGAATTCATATTATTAATGGTGAGATTGTATCGCCAAGTCCTGAGGTTTTGATTGTACTAAAAGACGAAAATCCATTTCTTATCATGGACGAACCATCTGATACAGCTCTGTTTAAAGTGTTTATTTCTTCGCCTGGCGGGCAGTTGGTTCAGCAGTATTTTAATTCGTCGACAGACAATATTCTGGAGTTTATTCCTGCGATAAATTCAAAAAATCGCGCTAAAATATTCTACCGACCCAAACTTAAAGACGATGGCAAGTACAGTCTTTTGATTCAGGCAACAGATAAATCGGGAAATCAATCGGCAAATATTGACTACCAGATAGAATTTGAGGTCGTAAATGAATCTACAATTTCTGAAGTGCTCAATTATCCAAATCCTTTTTCGACCAGTACCCAGTTTGTTTTTACCCTTACGGGAACGGAGGTTCCAGATGAATTCAAGATTCAAATCATGACTATAAGTGGTAAGATTGTGCGAGAGATTATGCAACAAGAATTTGGCCCAATCAGAATAGGTAGAAATTTTTCAGAATACCGCTGGGATGGCCGCGATGAATATGGCGACCGGCTCGCCAACGGAGTTTATTTGTACCGGGTTATTGCGCGACTCAATGGCGAGAATATTGATAAAAGAGAAAACGCCGCTTCACAGTATTTTACAAAATCGTGGGGCAAGATGGTCCTTTTTAAGTAGTCAGTAGTGATTCATTTCATTTCGCACTGGTTTTTATCTTTTTCAATAAAACTTTTCCGTTTAATAGCCGTAACCTTTTAGAATTAAAATCACTTTTTAAAATTATTATCATTTTCTTCTGTGATTAAAATTTTCAATATTGCAGATTAAATTATCTTAGTCCAAAATTTCCCTTTTGCATCAAGGAATAGTCATCATACCTACCTACAAAGAGAAAGGTAATATTAAGCAGATTATCGAAGCGGTACTCGCGCAACCTGTTGACCTGCATATACTTGTTGTGGACGACAACTCGCCCGATGGTACAGCAGATATCGTGCGCGAGCTTCAAAAAACATATTCTGAATCGCTTCATTTACTCAATCGCAAAAAGAAGGAAGGGCTTGGAACGGCTTATATCGCCGGATTTAAATGGTGTTTAGAACGCGAATACACTTATATTTTTGAAATGGATGCCGATTTTTCTCACAATCCCACTGATTTGCCCCGACTCCTGCAAGCTTGTTTAGACGGAGCGGATATGAGTATTGGTTCGCGCTATGTAAAAGGTGGTGAGGTTTCCAATTGGGATTATACCCGCATTTTAATTTCTTATTTCGCTTCGCTCTATGTGCGGTCTATTTTGTGGATTGGAATTAAAGATGCTACAGCGGGTTTTGTGTGTTATCACAGAAAAGTACTGGAAGCCATTAATCTCGATAAAATCGAATTTATAGGATATGCTTTCCAAATTGAAATGAAGTACAACGCCATTCTCGAAGGCTTTAAACTTGTAGAAGTGCCTATTACCTTTATCGACCGCCAGGTGGGCCAAAGCAAAATGAGCATGAAAATCTTTACCGAAGCCTTTTTTGGCGTTGTGAAGATGCGGTTTTGATTACCTATTTAAATTCTAGCTCAAAATCTTGAATGAGAATTCCACTAATTAAATTTATCAAGGTTTTCTTTATTAGCGTTGGCTTTTATTTAAGTTATCTTTATTAAGAAATGGCGTTAATTAAAATTTTGACTGTTTTCTTTATTAAGGGTTTACACTAATTAAAGATTTATGCCAAAATTTAAATAAGAGTTTATAAATCTTAATTAGATTTTTAATTCAGGTTTGTTGGTGGTTTAATCGCCTTTCAATAAGGATGATTTTTTTTTTTCAAAACGGGTGATACCAACACGGTCTTTAATTTACTGAATGGGTTTATCTTTTAAATAGATATTTTTTGCTAAAAAATTACTATATTTCAGGATCCAAAATAATCCATTCATGAATCTAACCAGAAGCCTAGCCTCACTATCCGTTTTTAGCGTAGTCATTTTTGTGGCAGTATCCTGTTCAAAAACAGAAGATTTGCCGGAACCGGCGCGCTACTCACTCGAAAATATTGAGCAACTTGAATTGGGAAGAGTATTATTTTACGAAAAAGCACTTTCAATTAATAATGCCGTTTCTTGCGGTTCGTGCCATAAACAGGTTAATGCTTTTGCAGATAATACTGCCTTTAGTACTGGCTTTGAAAGTGGAAAAACGACAAGAAATACACCTCCAATCCAAAATCTGAATTCCGGTTTTTTTGAAGGAGATGAATTTTCGGGACAAGCACTCTTTTGGGATGGTCGTACTCGAAATCTAAACGAACTAGTAATTGCGCCTACTCAAAACCACATAGAAATGGGTATGCGCTCTGCCGATGATCTGGTTTCGAGGTTACGAGGCAAACCATATTATGCCACTCTGTTTCAAAATCGTTTTGGATCGGAAGAAATTACCATCGAAAAGGTTTCAATTGCACTTACGTCTTTTATTAGACAGTTCGAGTCTATCAATTCTAAATTTGATATGAGTTTCTTTTTTAATTCATTAGATGACCTAAGTGTTTTGGAAAGTCAAGGTTTTCAGCTTTTTACAGGGAAATATAATTGTATGAGTTGCCATGACGTATTATCTAATAGTGGTTATAGCGAGCCGACCGGCGAAGAGTTTGTAAATATTGGACTAAATGTAGATTATGCTGATAAAGGCCGCGCAGCTGTTACAGGCAATGAAGCGGATAACGGTAAATTTCGAATTCCAAATTTGAGAAATATAGCGCTCACCGCACCATATATGCATGATGGTCGTTTTAGCACTCTTGAAGAAGTAATAGGTCATTACAGCGAAGATCTCCAGCCAAATATCAATCTCGATTCACGGTTGCGCGAATCGACAGGTGAACCATTGAAAATGAATATTTCTGAATCAGAAACCGTGGCTCTCGTTGCATTTCTCAATACGCTTACTGATCAAAACTTACCTCATGACAAACGCTTATCAGATCCGTTTATTAAATAAAATTGATAGTGAATAAGAAATTTATAATCCTATTTGTTGCAGTTGTTTTTAGCTCGGTTTACAATACAGATGTATTTGGTCAGGATCTGGAAGATTCCAAAGAAAAGAGATTCGATCATTTCGTTGGCTTACAAGGAAATTTACTCATCCGCGAGTTCTTCAACTTTGGTGAAGAAAATAACGAAATAGACAATCCATATTTACTTACTTATACCATGCGTTCAACAAAATCGGGGTATGCGCTTAATGCGGGTTTCGGTTACAATTCTACTAACCGGGAAAATGATGACGGAGTGAGGATAAGTCAACAAATAGTTGATATTCGCTTTGGCCCTGGCTATCAGTTCAAGACTGGCAAATTTGAGTTTGGTGTGGGTGTAGATGTTATTTACCGAGGCCGATCTATTGATACCTTTTCACGACAGGTAGTGGAGTTTAGCAATGCAGTAGATTCAACAGTGGCTACCACACGATCAGCAATTCAGGGTTTTGGAGGTGGAATTCAAGCCACTGGCAGGTTTTATTTGTCAGACAGATTTCTAATTGGTACTGAAGCAAGTTTCAACTATATTTCGGGAAACGAAAAATTCAACTCGGAAAATATTAATTATGTTGTTTTTCAGGGTGTTACTACTACCACTTATCAAGTTGAAAATGAAAAGGCTGATGTTGAGTCATGGCAGTTTAAATTGCCTGTGGTCATTTATTTAATAGTTAAATTTTAGAAATGAATACCACTCGTATATTGATAGTTTTATTCACCTTAGTAATTATCTCTGCTTGCGAGCGCGAAGGTTGTACTGATAAAGATGCCTTAAATTTTGATATTAGCGCTGATAACGATGACGGCTCTTGTATACATTGCCCGGCTGGAAGTGGTGCTTCAATTCTTCTCGATTACGGTATTGTTAAGGAGATGCGTCCTAATTCAGATTATTTGGATATGGATATTTTAGATATTGAAATTGAGCAGGTTGGTGTGAATATTTCAGATATTGCAAATTGCAATTCCATTGAGCAGTCGTGTATGTTACAAATTACTTTTAAGAATGTTAGCGGTGTTACCTTACAAAATTTTCAGGTTTACATATCGGCTTCCAACTCTCAAATTGCTATCGAGAATAATTTTTATCTCAATACTCTGAATCCAAATACTCAGGCACAACAAAACATTTTTGTTGGTGGTGGAGGAGGAATGCAAGAATGTATTCCTATTACAGAATATGGGAATTTAAATTTTTATATTTCAGGCGGTTATTATCAGTAGGGTTTCACTTCCGTTAAAGCGCTTCGGGCAAATCTAAGCGTACTCAATCCAATTGTCCTCATGCTTATTGATTCTTACTTCAATTTATTTGGAGCTGTCAAAGTTGTATCAATATTATTTTCAAGAATCATTTAGCTAACTTTGTCTACCAGAAATCACACCAATGGCAAAATATCTCATAAAAGGAGCGAAAATTGTAAACGAAGGCACCCAAAAAATTGCCGATGTATTAATTACTGATGGATTAATTCAAAAAATCGCCTCTGAAATCGAAGCGCCCGCGCATTGTGAAATAATTCATGCCGAAGGACTTCATCTTTTGCCTGGCTTAATTGACGATCAGGTACACTTCAGAGAACCGGGTTTCACGCACAAAGGTGATATTGAAACCGAGAGCAGAGCTGCCGTGGCCGGCGGAGTGACCAGCTTTATGGAAATGCCAAATACGGTTCCCAATACGCTTACCCAGGAACTGCTCGAAGAGAAATACCAGCGCGCCGCGGAAGTGAGTCGGGCCAATTATTCTTTTTTTATGGGAGCTTCCAATGATAATCTCGATGAGGTTGTGAAAACTGATCCCAAGCGAGTTTGCGGAGTTAAAGTTTTTATGGGTTCTTCTACAGGTAATATGTTGGTTGATAATCAAACAGCTCTTGAAAACTTATTTAAGGAGAGTCCGACAATAGTGGCTTCCCATTGTGAAGATGAGCAAACCATAAGAGAAAATATTGCGCATTACAAAAGTCGCTACGGCGAGGACGTTCCTATGTGGGCGCATCCGCTTATCCGTTCGGCAGAAGCTTGCTACCGCAGCTCTTCGCGCGCCATAGAGCTTGCCACAAAATTTAATGCCCGCCTGCATATCCTTCATATTTCTACCGAAAGGGAAACCATGCTTTGTTCAAATGATATTCCACTCGAAGAAAAGCGGATTACAGCCGAAGCCTGCACCCATCACCTTTGGTTTACCGATGCGGATTATGAAACAAAGGGCAGCCTGATAAAATGGAATCCGGCGGTAAAAACCTACGAAGATCGAAATGCCATTCGCGCAGCAGTAAATTCAAATAGAATTGATGTCATAGCGACAGATCACGCTCCGCATACTCTTGAAGAGAAGCAAAATTCCTATTTTAAAGCTCCTTCAGGCGGACCGCTAGTACAACACACCTTGCCGGCATTGTTAGATTTATACCACACCGGAGTTTTTACACTCGAGAAGATCGTTGAGAAAACCAGCCACAGCGTGGCCCGTCTTTTCGAAATTGAAAACCGTGGTTTTATTCGCGAAGGTTTTGCTGCCGATCTCGTTTTGGTCGACCTCGATTCTCGCAACGAAGTATTGAAGTCAAATCTTTTATACAAATGCGGCTGGAGTCCTTTTGAAGGCCATACGTTTAAATCGGCAGTTAAGTACACTTTCGTGAATGGTGAAGTAGCATTTAAAAACGGCGCAGTAATTGATTCCATCCGCGGTAAGCGATTAAGTTTCAAACGATGATAAAAAACATTTTTTTTCTTTTTTTTGCGGTTCTCCTCGTGAGCTGCGGTGGCGATAAGGAAGTTGAAATACCCGAAGGTTTGATTGATTCAAACACATTTACAGCTATTATGATAGATGTGCAGCTTACAGAAGGTATGAACACCCAAAAAAATTATGTGCGCAATAATTCATCTAACGATCAGGCAGGCGCCGATCCTTATACTCCAATATTTAAAAAACATGGTGTAAACGCCGAAGAATTTAGACGCACCTATGATTTTTATAGCCGTAATCCACGGAAGATGGAGATGATTTACGAGCAGGTTTTAGATAGTTTAAATAAGCTGGATGTAGAAATTAAGCAGAAATACACCCAGGATGAGCGCGCTAAAAACGATAGTACAAGAGCGGCTAATCAAAAAAGGAGCGATAGTATAAGAGGGATTCCCCGACCGGGACGAAATTAATTTTTAGGGTTTCTGATATTTTTGAATTGCTAAAGGTGTTTTCTCTTGATGCGCTTCTTGCAGTTTCGCGGGTTACTTTTGGCTTGCCGCCTGTAATTGCTGCCCAGCCTTTAGCGCCTATCCACGCCAGTGAAAGCATCCAAGGGCTTAATTTAATTTTTGGTTTTGAGTTTCCGAATATTCCAGCTGCTGTATCGAGCAGGGTTTTAAAGTTTAGATTTTCAGCATTTAAGAGATATCGCTTGTTTTGTATCTCACTATCCATAAGCGATATACATGCTTGACTTACATCGCGAACATCAACATATCCGGCAATTCCCTCAGGGTAAAATGCGACGCCTTTTCGCAATAGCGACATAAGCATACCGCTGCTTTGATGCGATTTGGCGGGGCCTAAAATAATGCTGGGATTCACAATTACTGCAGGCAAACCTTCTGCTGTCCCACGCCAGACTTCGCGCTCAGCCATAAATTTGCTCAGGCCGTAAATCGAGTTGTTGTCATCGCGATTCCAGTAATCATTCTCGTCGGTAAGGCTACCCGCTTTCGCTCTTCCCAAAGCAGAAACAGAGCTTATATGGCAAATCTTTAAAACTCCCGCTTCAATTGCAAGGTTCACCACATTTTCGGTTCCTTCGGCATTTACTTCCAGCAATTTTTCACGGTAGCTCGAATCGTACGAAACTAGCGCTGCTGAATGGTAGCAATATTTGATATCTTTAAATGCTGCCTCTAAAGATTCGATGTCGGTTATGTCGCCATCACACCATTCAATTTTATTGTAATAGGTTTCACCATTTTTTGAATCGTAAAATTGAAAAACCCGTTTTACAAATTCTGTATCGCTGTCTTTCCGCTTTAGCGCACGCACTTGCTTCCCCAATTTTATAAGGTCGAATAATAATCGTGTACCTACAATTCCTGTGCTGCCTGTTACCAGAATCATGGTGCAAAAGTAAGGTATAATTATGTACGTATTCGCTCGAAATTAGCGTTCTTGACTCATCTTTTTGCTAAATTAGCAGATTCTAAGTGTGAAAATGACAATATGAAAACGAGCCGTTTTTATCAATCGCCAATTTTCATGCTTTTATAGATTAAAACCAATGTTTAAGACATCATGCTTCCAGCTTAATCAAATCTGCTTATGACCTCCGAAACCGTAATCTCCCACAGTATTTTTTCTGATTTTGATATTTCCCTTTTCAAATCAGGCAAGCATTTTAAGCTCTATGAAAAAATGGGCAATACCCAATTGGAAATAGATGGACAAGCGGGAACCTATTTTGCAGTTTGGGCTCCAAACGCACTGGAATTGTCTGTAATGGGGTCTTTTAACCAATGGAACCGGCAGAGTCACAAGTTGAGCGCGCGCTGGGATGGTTCGGGAATCTGGGAAGGTTTTATTCCTGGAGTTCAGGTAGGAGCAGTGTACAAGTACGCTATAAAAATGCGAAAAGGTGGATATATCGAAAAAGGCGATCCGTATGCAGAGCAATGGCAGATTCCACCAGAAACAGCATCGGTAGTATCAGAGTTTGACTACAAGTGGAGCGATAAAAAATGGATGAGTAGCCGAAAGGAAAAAAATGCGCTCGACGCACCTATTTCGGTTTACGAAGTACATACAGGCTCATGGAAACGCAAAGGCGAAGATGGAAACAGATCGCTCTCGTACCGCGAGCTTGCTGCCGACCTTGTGCCTTATGTAAAAGAAATGGGCTTTACCCATGTAGAGCTTATGCCTGTAATGGAACATCCGTTTTTTGGATCGTGGGGATATCAGATTACCGGCTATTTTGCACCGAGCAGTCGCTATGGAAGTCAGGAAGATTTTGCCTTTTTGGTGAATGAATTTCACAAAAATGGAATTGGCGTTTTTCTTGATTGGGTGCCAAGTCATTTTCCCGGTGATGTACACGGGCTCTTCCATTTTGATGGCACCTCCCTCTATGAACACAGCGATTACAGGCTTGGATACCACCCTGATTGGAATAGCTATATTTTTAACTACGGACGAAATGAAGTGCGCGCTTTTTTAATTAGCAATGCCTTGTACTGGCTTGAGCGTTATCATATTGACGGAATACGCGTTGATGCCGTGGCTTCAATGCTTTACCTCGATTATAGCCGCAAAGAAGGCCAATGGATTCCCAATAAATACGGCGGTCGTGAAAATCTGGATGCCATATCGCTCTTGCGAGAAATGAATCAGGCGATTTATAAAGAATTTCCCGATGTACAATGCATTGCCGAAGAAAGTACCTCGTGGCCCATGGTTTCAAAACCGGTTAGTGTCGGTGGACTCGGCTTTGGAATGAAGTGGATGATGGGCTGGATGAATGATATGCTTGCATTTTTTAAACGCGAGCCCATTTACCGCCGCTTTCATCAAAACGAAATTACATTTAGCCTGGTATATGCTTTTAGCGAAAACTTTATGCTTCCGCTTTCGCACGATGAGGTGGTACACGGAAAAGGCTCTATTTTGAGCCGGATGCCGGGTGATAACTGGCAGAAATTTGCCAACGTGCGCACACTATATTCATGGATGTTTTTTCACCCGGGAGCGAAACTGCTCTTTATGGGAAATGAGTTTGCCCAAAAATCTGAATGGATGCACGACCACAGTCTTTCGTGGAACGAGCTCAACAACGAATCGCATAAAGGGATTTCTGAATTGGTGAAAAGCCTGAATAAACTCTACAAAAATGAACCTGCACTGTATGAACTTAGTTTCGATTATAAAGGGTTTGAATGGATAGATTACGGAGATTCAAAAAACTCGATAATAGCCTTTTACCGAAAGGGAAAAGATGATAATTCACTGCTTGTAATTGGCAATTTTGGGGTGAAAGCACACGATGTTTATGAACTTGGCGTTGATGAAGAAGGCAAGTTTAAAGAGGTATTTAATAGCGATGAAAAGCAGTTTGGAGGAAGCGGGTTTGTGAACGGAGCGCTGCTTGAAACGGTAAACTTCGCAAAACACAGCAGAGACAATACCCTTTCGCTGCGTATCCCGCCGATGGGTTTTGCCGTATTAAAGCATCAGAAAACAATATAGTAAAAAGACGACGGAGAAAGTAGTATGAAGAAATATATTTGTGTCCATGGGCACTTCTATCAGCCACCCAGAGAGAATGCGTGGCTGGAAAAGATTGAATATCAGGAGTCAGCTACGCCATATCACGATTGGAATGAGCGAATTACTCAAGAGTGCTACGGCCCGAATGCGGTATCTCGAATATTAAATGATGAGCGACGAATAGTAGATATCGTAAATAACTATGCGCGGATGAGTTACAACTTCGGTTCTACGCTACTAAGCTGGCTTGAAGTACATCGTCCTAAAACGTATCAGCGAATTATCGACTCGGATAAAGAGAGTATGACCCATTTTGGAGGTCATGGATCTGCAATGGCGCAGGTATACAACCACATTATTATGCCTTTGGCAAATCGCCGCGATAAAGAAACCCAGGTTATTTGGGGCTTGCGCGATTTTGAAAAACGATTTGACAGAAAAGCTGAAGGAATGTGGCTGGCTGAAACTGCCGTAGATACCGAAACCCTTGAAGTACTGGCAGAGCAGGGGTTAAAATTTACCGTTTTAGCACCGCGACAGGCTAAACAATACCGCCTTATCGGCGAAAGCGAGTGGACAGAAGGAATAGATTCGAAGATGCCTTATTTGTGCAAGTTGCCATCTGGAAAACAGATTAATCTATTCTTTTATGATGGTGATAGATCGCAGGCGGTGGCCTTTAAAGGATTGCTGAAAGACGGAAAAGAATTTGCTGCTTATCTCTACGCAGCTTTTGATAGCCGAACAGAAAATCAATTGGTGCATATCGCGACAGATGGCGAGAGCTATGGCCACCACCACCGAAACGGCGACATGGCTCTGGCCTATTGCATGCGCTTTATTGAGTCAAATGATCTGGCTACAATTACCAATTACTCTCAGTATTTAGAGCTGGAACCACCTAAATACGAAGTAGTGATTCACGAAAATTCATCGTGGAGCTGTGTGCACGGTGTCGAGCGCTGGCGTGCCGATTGCGGCTGTAGCTCTGGGGGGAAGCCAGGCTGGAATCAGCAATGGCGTGTTCCCTTACGCGAAAGTCTGGACTGGCTGCGCGATGAACTCGCAAAGCTCTATGAAGAAAGCATGGGAGCATATCACAAAGACCCGTGGAAATTGCGCAATGAATACATTGAAATTATACTTGATCGCAAGAAAGAAAGAGTTGATAATTTCCTGAAAAATAATTTTGCAGAACTCGTTCCGCGCGAGCGAACCCACGTGATGAGGCTGCTCGAAATGCAGCGTCACGAGTTGCTAATGTACACCTCGTGCGGATGGTTTTTTGACGAAATATCGGGAATTGAAACGATTCAGATTCTTCAATATGCTTCGCGTGCCATACAGCTTGGCGAAGGTGAAAGCGATTATGAGCTGGAAGGTAAATTTGAGGAAATGCTCAGCGTGGCAAAATCAAATATTCCAGAGCTTGGATCGGGTAAGGACGTGTATATTAAAAAAGTGAAACCTTCAAAACTTTCGCTTACGCAAATAGGAATGCACTATGCAGTTTCATCGCTTTTTGCAGAAGATCCCGATGAAATTTCGGTTTTTAATTATTCGTGTAAGTCAACAGATTTTAGAAGAATTGTACAGGGCACACAGCGGCTTGCCGTTGGCCGAACCCACGTAAACTCACGAGTTACCCTTAGCAATAAAGATTTTAGCTTTGTGGTGCTTTATATGGGCCAGCATCACTTGGTGGGAATAGCTTTTGAGCAAATTCCTGTTGATGAATTTAAGGAGTTTACCGATAATGTAATCATTGCATTTCAGGAGTCTAATCTCTCTGAAGTATTTGATTTGTTTAAGAGATATCCGGAAAACCGCAGCTTTTCATTTTTTGATATGTTTAAAGATGAGCAAATAAAAATGCTCAACCATATTCTTGATAGCAGCCTTGACTTAGCCTCTTCATCTTATAAAAAAATCAATGATCGCAATTACAATTTACTGAATGTAATGAAGTCAACACACCTTCACCTTCCGCCTATGCTTGTGCGAAATTTGGAGTTGGTGGTCAATAACGAATTGCGAAGCCTGTTTACAGATTGTATCGATAAGGTTGATATTTCTGGGTTGAAAAGGGTTGTCGGCGAGATAAAAAAATGGGATTTTAAAATGGATCATGCCGAGCTGAATTTTCTCTGTGCCCAAACGCTTGACGATATGCTTTCGCGATTAGGCACTCTAACAAATGGAAATGCCGACAAAGCGCGAGAATTACTAAAAAATACCCAAGAAGCATTAGAGCTACTGGCCAAGGTTGGTATTAAGCCCGATTTAAACGAAATTCAGGATGTTATCTTTACACATCTAGTAGATCTCGATCCTGAAATTCCGGTTGACATTAAAGAACAGCTCAAAAGTTTTGGAGCCTATATCAATTTCGATGTGGATTTAATTTTAAATAGAAAACAGCCTGCTTCTGTATAGATTTTAGAACCCAATTTGCGGTATAAAAAAATCCGCCGGGCATGTGCCAGGCGGATTTTTATCAAAGGGGTAGTAGTAAGATTAAAGACTTACCACAGAGTTTTCTTCAAAGGTCATTTTATTGGGTACGTAAGCATCAGCTTCCCAATCATTTGCCCATTTTTTACCATCTATCAGGTAACGGAACTCATAGTTTTGACCTTTTGCAAGATCAACAGTAGTTTTAAATTCGCCGCTTTTCGTTTTCTTCATTTTGATAGGCGATTCACTCCATTTGCTGAAGTCTCCTACCAATTCTACGTTCTTAGCGTCGGTTGCTGCTTCAGCTGTTAGAGTGAAGGTTACTTTACAAACCGGTTTCGATTTTAGAAACTGTTTTTTAATCATGACTTTATTGTTCTAGTAATTTGGGCGCAAAAGTACTGTAAATGTTTTGTTTAACAATAAAATACAAGCAGAAATTTTGCAAATTTCGCTGATTGCTTGAACGAAGGAGCTGAAGATGATGAAATCGTATTGATGTAAATGGCATCTAAACTTTCTCTGCAAATACTATCTTTGCGCCAAAATATACACCCATGAATTTGATTGAAGAGCTTGCATGGCGCGGTCTTATACAAGATATAACTCCCGAAACTGAAGAACAACTCAACAAAGAGCTTACCAGTGGTTACGTGGGTTTTGATCCTACTGCCGACTCGCTTCATATTGGAAATTTGGTGCCAATTATGCTCCTAACTCATCTTCAGCGCAGTGGCCATAAACCGTTTGCTCTTATTGGTGGTGCAACCGGTCGTGTGGGCGATCCTTCCGGAAAAACCCAAGAAAGACAACTTCTAACTACCGAAATTATTGAGCACAATCTTGCTTCACAGAAAAAGCAACTCGAGCAATTTCTCAAATTTGGCGATGGACCTACAGATGCCGAGATCGTAAATAACTACGAGTGGTTTAAGAAATTTACATTTTTAGATTTCATTCGCGATGTAGGTAAGCATATCACTATCAATTATATGATGAGCAAAGATTCGGTTAAGAACCGACTCGAAAGTGGTATGTCTTTTACAGAATTCTCCTACCAGCTTATTCAGGGATATGACTTTTACTATCTGAATAAAGAGAAAAACATCAAGTTGCAAATGGGTGGAAGCGACCAATGGGGAAACATTACAACCGGTATAGAACTTACACGCCGCATGGGTGGTGGCGATACTTTTGCAATAACCGCTCCGCTTGTTAAAAAAGCCGATGGAACCAAATTTGGAAAATCTGAAGGTGGAAATGTTTGGCTTGATGCCGAAAAAACCAGCCCTTACAAATTCTACCAGTTTTGGCTTAATGCTACGGATGAGGATATTGAAAATTTTATAAAAGTTTTCTCCCTGCTTTCGCGATCAGACATTGAAAAGCTTATAGCAGCACACGTTGAAGCTCCACATCTGCGCCTGTTGCAGCGTACACTTGCAGAGGAATTAACCCTCCGTATTCATGGAGCGCATGCGCTCGAAATGGCCATAGAAGCCAGCAGTATTCTCTTCGGTAATGCAACCGCCGAAAACTTAAAGAAACTTTCAGAGCGCGATTTTCTCGATGTTTTTCAAGGGGTAGAGCAGGTAGAAGTTGCGCGCTCGCTGATTGAAGCGGGAGTTGATATTGTTGAGATGCTATCAGAAATCTCCGGGTTTTTATCATCAAAAAGCGAAGCACGCCGTTCCCTAAAAGAGAATGCGATAAGCGTAAACAAAGATAAAGTTGGTGAAGATTATAAAGTATCTGCTTCAGATCTTATTAGCGATGCTTATATTCTACTTCAGCGCGGAAAGAAGAAGTATTTTGTTGTGAGAGCTGTTTAATTGGCAATAAGCAATAAGCAATTTGCAATTGGCAATGAGAATTTTGTTGGGATGGAATAATCTCTCGAAATCGGCAAGCTTTTGGCTTGGGGATGTATAGTCGGGCGTCTTGCCCGATTTTAGTGGGAGAACTTAAGTCATAACTGACTTTAATTCTTGACTGCTAAAAACTCATTCTTCATTTTCTTTAATCCGCTTTAGTTCTTGGATGTCTAGTAAATCTTTTGGTCTTCCGGCTTTTATTTTGCTTGTTATTAAATCGTTGTAAGAAAGCACGCGCCAGCGGAATAGAGAGTTTTCTTTAATTGTGATTCGCTCGGCTTCATCATAAGCTTCATCAAAGGTTTTATTAACTGAAAATTTGGTTATTAATTCAAGATTGAGATCTGCCGGGGAAAATTTAATTGAAATATTTTGCATTTCGTTTTTTACTGAATTTGGAAAGTCATCAATGTCGTATCCTAGCGCTTTGAATGTATTAATCAGTTTTTGAAGATTTTCAGGTTTTGTATCTATCCAAAAATCTACATCTGCCGAATGGCGCTGATATCCATGAAAATTTACTGCTCCTCCGCCAACCATGATCATTCTAACTTCGAATGCATTGGCTTGGGTAATAAAATCATCGATCATACCACTCCAAATCTTCATAAATCAGAAACTTTTATCTCGATCATAAAGTTGTTTTTCTTCTCGTTTTTGGCTTTCGTTGGAAAATCTTTCATTCTTTCTATCATTGCAAAAAATGAATAAACGCGCTCGGTTGGTGTAAGTGCCAAAAATGCCTTTTCCTGGTCTGCCTTGCTTTGTTCTTTTGTTTGAAATTTTATTTCCATTGATGACTAATTGGGTAAGGTGAAATTAAGAAATTATTCGCTATTTCACATGAAGTGTAGAGGTAAAGATTGTCCCTCGCAATCGCCAGGCTATTAGCTTGAGGATATATTGTTTGACGTATAACCCTGTTTTGGTTGAAGAACTTTACTTAAAAATTAATTTAAAAGTGAAAACAAAATATGATCTGGCGTAACGCCAGTTTAAGAATAGCCTAGCGGGACGCAAGCCTGTGCCCTCAACTTCAACTTCGGCACATTCGCCATTTAATTTATGCATAAAGTCTCATTGCTCATTGCCCATTGCAAATTGACCTAAATCATCAAATTACAACCCCGCATATCGCTGTAATCAAACCGACCCAAAACCTCCACTTTTCCATTTTCAAGCGCTCGTCCCAGATCTGAAGTGGCAATAAAACTGCAACTGTAAAGGTTTGCAAGGTCGATTACATTCAAGCCGCCGGTTTTTCCTATCGGTGCTGCGCCAAACGGATCATTGGTATCGCGAATTAACAGCTTCATCCAGTTTGGGCACTCAAATTCGCCATTCGCGGAAGCGTAAGCCTGAGAAAGCAACTCGGTCATACCATATTCAGAATGAATTGATGCCACACCAAAACCCGATTTGAGTATTTCGTGCAACTCATTGCGTGTGAGTTCTTTTCGGCGACCTTTCATGCCTCCGGTTTCCATAACTACAGTGTTCTTTAATTGCATTGTACCCTCTTCAACCAAGTCGAGAAGGGCAAAGCTTACACCAATGAGCAGGGTCTTTTTGTCGCTTTCGTTCTGCAGTATCTTGCGCAAGCTTGCAGTGTCGTCTAAGAAAAAGCCACTTTCGGGATGTTTGCTTTCTAAAATCAACTGATTGGCCATATAGACCAGCGATGAGCCAGATCGCTCGAGGTAATTTGGGAGCAAGGCCAGGATTCTATAATCTTCGGGATTTCCATAAAATTGCCTAAAAGCTTTTGAAAAAGATTCTTCGTAAATGACTGTGCTGAGCAAATGATGTTTTGATGTGGCCGCACCGGTTGTGCCACTGCTTTCAAATGTGAATTCTATTTTACCATTTCCCGAAACGATGCGATGGTTCTTAAAAAGCTCTATGGGTAAAAATGGAATTTGTTCTAAACGGCCAACATTGTTGGGGTTTGCACCCAAATAATCGCAAAATTGTTGGTAAACTGCATTGTTCTCGTACTGAAATGAAAATATTTCAAGCGTTAAGGCGTTGAATTCATCTCTGCTGCTGATTGAGAAAATGCGATTTTTTAATGCTTCAAGATTTAGCAAGTAGGGATGCGGTTAGATTATTTGTACTTTTACTACAAAGATAATGACACTTGACGACCTTGGGCAGTAGATATTTAATTTTAGCGTTTGTAACCGTGCTTTTTGCAGGGATTATTTCGTCGTGCGAGCGCAGTAAAGATTTTCCAGACGAGCCGGTAATTAATTCGCTTGAGTTTGATTCGGTAAATAAAGCGTTGATTATCAATTTTACAGATGGCGATGGTGATTTTGGAATTGACAGCGATGCTCCGCCATTTCAACAATATTTAGACGCTGACAGCACAATTCTAAATCCGTACTACTATAATTTGTGGCTTGATTATTACGAAAAACGCGATGGCGAATGGGAGCTGATAGAAACTCCGAGTACCTTCAATTTTCGGATTCCTGTACTCACGCCTGCCGGCCAAAATAAGCAGCTTGACGTAAAAGTTACTTACGATATGGACTTTGATTTGCCTTTGCCCACCGCGGAAAGCGATACCATTAAGTTTGGTGTTACACTGGTAGATAGAGCTAAAAATTCAAGCATTCCCAAAGAAACTTCTGCAATTGTACTTGCGGACTAATCGTTCCAACTTTTAGTTTGCGGAAGCGTGGCTTTGCGCTGTGAAGCGTGATATCCCGAATAAATTATCAGTACAGCCGAGCCAATTATTGCGGCGTATTGAAGCAATGGATAAACACCCCAATGACGCACCGCAATTGCGATTAATGCCCAGACAATAACCATCGAAAACTCGCGCATATTGCGTTTGAAGATCATAAAAAGACCTAGCAAAGTGGCCATACAAATCATGATTAATGCCCAAGTGCTTTCCTGAATTCCACCTGTCCAACCCATTTTTGCCAGCATAGCCGAAATATTGGCAATAGTAGCTACGGCAATCCAGCCGCTATAAAGGCAAATAGGCCACCAAATAAATACAATGATTTTGAGCGGGGCATCCCATTTTTCCATATTGGTGCTTACCACTACCGAGAGTAAAATGATGAGAAGCAAAATCATAATTACCACCGAGATACCGGTATATTCATTAAGCCAGGCATAAAGCCAGCTAATATTAAACAGGTTGGCAAAGAATATCCCCAAGCCGATTTGGGTGATTGGCGTTTGATCTTTTTCGGGTTTAAAGGAGCGCACAAGAAGAAAAATTGCTTGAACTAAAAGCGCGAGAAAGATGACTCCCCAAATCGCGAAAGCATAACCCGCCGGAGTAAAAAGATTATCATATTTATCGCTTAGCGAGCCCACGGTATTTCCATTTATTCCTTGCGCATTGAGATAATAATTGAAAAAAATAACTGCGACAACACCGATTAAATTGATGATTGAATATCCTTTTGAATTCATTTTTTCGTTGATTTTAGTTCATTTAAATCTTGCAACATGGTTGGGATTAATTCTGAAACCGTGGGATGCGTTTGTACAGAATCGCGTAGTGTTTTATAAGATGCTCCGGCATACATGGTGGCAAGAAATACGGCAATTATTTCATCACCGCCGGTACCAAGAACTGTTGCTCCTAATATCTTTTCGGATTTTTTGTCAATCACCACTTCCATAAAACCTTGAGTTTCGCCTTTTTCAATGGCTCTTGCTACGTGGCTCATTTCCATACGGCCATATAAAATGTCAATTCCTTGATTTAAAGCCTGATCGCGACTCAATCCCACCCTACCCATTGGCGGATCGATATAGAGCGCATAATTTGTATACCGATCACTTAATTTGCGGTTTCCACCATTCAAGTAGCTATTTACAATTTCAAAATCATTGTATGCGGTATGTGTAAATGCCCCTTTTCCATTGCAATCACCCACGGCAAAAATGTTTTTCACATTTGTTTCGCAGAACTCATTGACATGGATATGGTTGTGCCCATCGTGCTTAATTCCAGCGTTGTGCAGAGCCAATAGGTCGGCGTTGCTTTGCCTTCCCGTCGCCATAAGTATTGCGCTTCCGCGAATGCTGCGTTGCTCACCGGAACAATGAAGCTGAACCTCTACACCGTCTTCGCCGTAAGGCTTTCCGCCAATGCATTTAGCGCCAAGCTCAAGCTCAATTCCCTCATTTTCCAGTATGTTGGCAATGATTTTTGAGGTTTCCACATCTTCGCGACTAATGAGCCTGTCGTTCATTTCAACAATGGTGACCTTGCTGCCAAAGCGACTAAAAATCTGTGCAAACTCAAGGCCGATATAGCTTCCGCCAATGACAATAAGCTTTTCGGGAATTTCGTCAATTTCGAGGAGAGAAACATTTGTGTAAAATTTCACTTTTTCAAACCCTTCTACTATGCGTGGACGGGCACCCACGTTAATAAAAATCTGATCAGCTGATAGCTTTTGGCCATTTACTTCAACCGTTTTTGCATCGGCAAATTTGGCCGCACCACGAAACAAGTGAATCTGAGATTTTTCATCTACCATATTGATGAGCCCGGTACGCGACTTTTCTACGATTTTATTCTTTCGCGCCTTAATTGCTTTCAGATCAACTTTTACTTCGCTAACATTTACACCTAAATTTTTAGCATTTCTCGCAGCCCAGGCCGCTCGCGCCGACGCTACATATGTTTTTGTAGGTGTACATCCATTATTCACACATACACCGCCAAGTTTATCCTTCTCGATTAATGCCACTTTTTTTCCCGCTTTCGCGAAAGCTGAGGCGAGTGGGTTTCCGGCCTGACCGGAACCGATAATTATTGCTGCGAAATGTTGTGTTTCCATAAAAGGTTAAAATTGAAAAGTGTGGTATGGAAACGTAAAGGAGCGGTGGATTGTTGAGAAAGTAGATTTGGTTTTACAAACAGCGAGCGCATTTTCAAAAGCGTTATGATCAACAAAACCTGAAATTCCTTTCAATTGACCTCATATTAGTTACGAGAATTTCTTAACTTGTGCTAAAATCAATTCATGAAAAAGCTAACCGGTTTCCTCATCTTATTCTCACTCTTTTTTGTTCAAACAGGTTATTCTCAGTTTTGTAATGATCCAGAAGCTTGGAATTACTCACCAAGCGGAGATACCGATACGTCCTGCGTTTATCTTTTAGACTGTGGAGAAAATGAAGTAAACAGATTGTTTCAGTTGTTTCCAATGCCAAATCTACATGGTGCAAATATTTATATGGTTTCATTAAATGAACTTGATACGCTGGCGCACATGGTGGCTAACGTTCAACAGAATTTGCCATGGGACATAAATACAATGGTAGCTTGTATGCATGTCGATTCTTGTTATTACATTGATGTTTATCCCACTCAACCAGATAGCGGAGGAGTTCATTTTTCATGGCTTTATCCGGATACCTTGGCTTATCAAGGCGGCTATGGAGCAATTCCAGGGACCTCAAATCCGTATCGGCTTCTTGTAGGCGCTGAACAGAATACCTGTGGCGTAATTGGCTGCACAGACTCTACGGCTATAAATTATTCTCCGTCGGCAACTATAAATGCAGGCTGTGAATATTGCGAAGATAATGCTGTGTTTTTAACTCCGAATTTCGTCTTTAACAATCAATCTATTAGTTGGCAGATACAACAGAATGGCGAATCTGTTGCCGGCGATGTTTTAGGTACTTCTATGTATAATAATTTCGATTTAGCATGTCTGCCAGATGGTTGTTACGAGCTTGTGTTAGATGGTGATGCCTGGCTTTTTAGTACGATTACATTACACCTGAATAATGATACAATTCTAACCGCAGGACTTACTCACGATGGAGAAGTTAGAGTACCCTTTGGTATCAATTCAGAACCTTGTCTTGACTCAGCAGAAATATATGGCTGCACCAATCCCTTGGGGCAAAATTACAACCCCCAAGCTACTATTGACGATGGAACTTGCGATCTTCAGAATGAAGAATGTAATCTGGGTATAGAAATGTATCAGGATTCGATAACTGGTGCAATTCATTTCGATATTGATATTTACAGTACAGATTACCCCATTGATATTTTTTGGGATTTTGGCGACGGTAGCCCCATTAGCAGTGAGTGGTGGACGCAACATACATATGACAGTATTGGCACGTATCAGGTATGTGCAACCCTTTATGCACAACAGTTTTTTGAGCAAGAACCATTGTGTTACGATGAAACTTGTATTACCATTACTCCAGATGATTTTGGTCTCAATGGCTCTGGTCTCATTATTTTTAATGGAGACGATACTGGGATTAAAACTATTTCAAACGTAAGTGAATTGAGTCTTTCTCCCAATCCGGTTAGAGACATTATTCGTTTGACATTGCCACAAAATCAATCGCTGAAAAAAATCAAAGTGTATAGCTTAGATGGAAGGCTCGTAATGGGTGTTCCTGATTTGCAAAGTAATAATCAGCAAGGAGAATTAAATGTTTCCCAACTCGCCAGCGGCTCATACATTTTACGTGCAGAAGGAACAGGTGGGAATTTATATTCAGGAAGGTTTGTGAAATTGTAGTGGGCGCATTTTATCGGTTAACTCCATCGAGTAGAGAAGATTAAAACAGGAAATTCTAATTGCTTGTTTCGTCGCAAACATCTTTTCCGGCGGTCATCTCATCTCTGCAGATATCTTGTATAGAAATCAGTTCGCTTAAAAAATGATCCAAATAAATATTTGATTATCAACGTTATGAGATCTCAAAGGCTTCCAAAATCTTTGGGGTCTGATCCTACAAATCTATTTAGTGAAATCAAAAAATGTCGACTTATAGTTTGGCTTATCGCTCAAAGTTACCACATAGGGATGAGAGTCCTTCGTTTAGTTCAAATTTGCTTAATTTCCTGTTGCTCTTTTGCCTTCACCACATGCTCTTTGCCTATTATTCCCTAAGGTCCTAAGATCGCTGCGCTATGTTGCAGGCGGCCAATTATATCCACCAATTGCTCTTGCCTATTGCAAATTTTGCAGCAGATTAAATCCTGATTCCAAAAATCCTTTGCGAATTGCTTATTGCCAATTGCCTATTAAATCTCCCCCGCCAAAGCTTCCGAAACATTAATAATATGATCGCCTGCTTTTTCGAGCGACGAGAACAAATCGCTGTAAACGGATCCGCTGCGCATATTGTAATTTCCACTTTCTATGCGACGGATGTATTCGTGCTTCAAATGATTGCGCATTTTGTTGAGTTTGCGCTCCAGGTCTTTCGCGTAATTGATATCTATCTCTTCAGATTCGTCTTTTTCCAAATTATTGAGCATATTGGCCAAAGCCTTGTTAATCAGATCAAACATTTCCAATAAATTAATGCGCTGGTCAGGTGTAAACCAAATTTTGGCTGCCGATTTTCGTTCAATAGTCGATGACATTTTATAAAATACATCTCCCAGGCTTTCCAGATTGTTACTAATGCTCAATATGGCTCGTACCCTTTCAGAAGCCAGATTACTTAACTCCATTCGCGATAAGCGGGCGCAGTAATTGGCTATTTCAACTTCCATCTTATCCGTAATTTTCTCATACTTTTGAATGCGTTTGTGCATATCATCCTGCACATCAGAATCTGTTTCGGTAAGTAGCTTTCGCACAAAACTGCACATGCGCATAGTTATGTCGCCAAATTTTACTAATTCGTTCTTGGCTTCTACCAGCGATATCTCCGAAATTTGAATAGCTGTATCAATATACTCCAGCCTGAAAGTCTCGTCATCACGCCCGCGGGAGCGAACCGTTTTGGTAGCAAGTTTTACCAATTGGGGCACAAACCATATGAGCAGTAGCACGTTAGTGAGATTAAAAACGGAGTGAAAAGCAGCTAGTCCGATAGTCGCTGCTTGATGTCCCGCATCTGTATTGCTGTAAGGATCGGCGGCTAAGAACTTACCGATAAGGGGCAGCACATATGGAATTAAAAACACCATCCACAGGGCGCCAATAATATTGAAAAGAGTGTGAATTCGTGCACTGCGCTTAGCGTGAACATTGCCTACCAGAGCCGCTACTTCGGCGGTAGCCGTTGTTCCAATGTTTTCACCCAGAACCATAGCAGCAGCAGCTTCAAAAGGAATTACACCTGTGGCACAAAAAGCCATTGTTAGCGTAATTGCTGTTGACGAACTTTGTACAATTAGCGTAATAATTATTCCTAAAATCACAAACATGATCACCCCTAAAACGGGAATATTTGCGTAGGAAATAATAAGCTGAACGAACCCCGAGTTTTCGCTAAAAGTGGGCACCGTTTCTTTCAGAAATCCCAATCCCATAAAAAGTAATGCAAAGCCGGTGAGCGCTGTGCCCCACGATCTGAATTCGGTTTTGCGCATAAAGAGCAGGGGAGCGGCTACAGCCAATATGGCCAGTGCATAAACCGTAATATCTACTCTAAATCCGAGCAACGAGACAATCCATCCGGTTATGGTGGTTCCCATATTTGCCCCCATCATGATACCCGCCGATTGTGCTAGAGAAATAAGCCCGGCATTGACGAAACTTACCGTCATGACAGTTGTTGCACTCGACGATTGAAGAACGCCCGTGAGCAAAAATCCAGAAAGTACGCCGGTTACCCGGTTTTTGGTCATGGATTCCAAAATTTGCCTCAGCCGAATTCCGGCAGAGGCCTGAATACCTTCGGTCATGGTTTTCATTCCGAAAATAAAAAGGCTCAGGGCGCCAATCAAAAATAAAAACCGTGTGGCACCCCAGGGCATCTTTGTTTCAAACCGCTCGCGCGAGCTCCAGATATAATTTTCAGGGATTTTTTCCAAACCGGGATTTTTTAGATACCCCAACTGGTAAACATAAGAAGTAGATGGATTTAAGTCTTTTAGCTCCAGATGTCCCGCGGAATAGGGTGCAGGATCGGAGTATTTCCAGACCTCTCCTTTATTGGCGAGCACCACAGAACGGTTAAATCTGATCACAATTTCTTCAGGTGCTTCGGGCGAAGTGCAATCGACCATCCAGCTAATAATTACATTCTCTTCCTGAATAATCGGCCCGTGAAGTTTTACCACATCGGCAGCCGAGGCAGCGAGTGTAAAAAGCATCGCTAAAGCGATACCCGTGAAACGTAAGTAGAAATTTCTGAACGGCATAGACCTGACTTGCAAAGCTAAGGCCGGTGTATAATTTCCATCTTTCCGGCAGGTTAAGAAAATGTTAAGTGATGATTTACTTGGTTTGGCTTTTCGAGTTTTTGTAATATTTTGAAGGATTAAAGAAAGTTGGTGAGAAAAATGTAACTTCGAAAATAACTAAATGATAAAAATGGACTACATATTGGTGTTATTTAGAAAGTGGAAAGGACAAAGAATCTTTGGCTTTCTGCTATTAAGTATGTGTGCTTTATTTAGTAAAGCACAGCTTCCGACTTATACAATAGATAACAACGTTAACACGAATAGTGTATTTAAGAATTTCTTAGCGGTTACCGATTTTCATTTTCTTAACGATGGTAGAATATTGGTTGGTGGTGGTTTTGATAATGAATTCGCCCGCGATTTAGGAATGATAGATAGGTAACGGTGAGCTTGACAATAGTTGGGGAGGATTTGGACTTTACAATGTATTAGAAATCATTGCCCAAGACGACGGATATGTTTATCCAACCATTTATGGAATTTCCAAGTTACTGTTGAATGGCATACCCTGGCATGTCGCTTACAATGACTGGTTTTCCCAACGCTACTCTGGTAAGCGATTGTTGGAAAAGCCACTTTAAGTCAGGTGCTTGGCAACACCAAATTTGCTTGGCACATCTACTTAGAGAACTCAATTATTTTGACGATCAATACAAATCGCCGTGGGCAAAAAAATGTAAGAAGCTATTGGTAAGTGCCATAAAGATCAAAACCCAAATGGAATCAGGAGATTACCTAAACCACCACCCGCCACGATCATCGGTAGAATCTGACATGGACTTATTGCTTACCGAAGACATCGATGCAAAGCACAAAGAGGTCGTAACATTTAAAAAGC
>NZ_JAAGVY010000037.1 GCF_010686655.1 Cryomorpha ignava
AAATCCATGGAGGGAGCGGATCGGTTTGCCATTCTAAGATCTATCACCGATACTGCAATCAAAAATGGGCAGAATGTATTAAATTCGCTGCGATGTCTTGCTATTCAAGTAGGTGCTGATTAGTTACGATCTTTTATATTTGGAGGGCTCTTTTTCGCAGGTGGATTTATGGTCTGATCGGGGCAAGCAATCGACCGAAGGGTTTAGGTCCATTAAGTGAACGTTTTGCCATAAACCTACTAGCTGTAACAAGCTTTGGGTTAGGAATTCCGTTAATAGTCAGGGGGGTGAATAAGAATAAGGAATCCAGAAACTACTTGAATGAAGCATTAAATTAAGCTGAAGAAAAATAAAAAAAACTGCACCTAATAACTAAGTATTTGTCCCGCCGATACGCCAGGGATGAACTTCTCTCTTGAGTGCCAAAAATACAAATAATCGCGAAAAATAATTTGATGACGAAGCTCTGCTGACATTAATCGTCAGTCATCCGATTACTATTCTCCAAGCTGTATTGCCCCTTCCCTTATATCGATTCTGCCTTAAATTTTGAACTACCTATCCATCTGCGCACCAATAAACGGAATGCGCGGTGCCAGAAAGTAGCCCGTTAAACTGGCAAATAGAATGGGGATAAAATACGTAAATCCGGTGAGGGTGGCCAGCAAAATGGTGGTGCTCATAGGCGTGCGGGTCACGCAGGCGTTTATGGCAGCCATGCAACTCACTACTGCGAGCGTTAAATTTGTATCTGGAAATAATTGATGGATTATCATACCAAGTGCTGCACCCACAAAAAACAGCGGAATGATAAAACCTCCGCGCCAGCCTGAAGTTACAGTAATAGCGATGGCAATTATTTTAAAGATTAACACAGCCACCAAAAGCTTAAAGGTGAGTTCTCCATTTAGTAATTCATTTATCTCAAAATGACTGAAATAGCGGGTTATCGGGAGGTAATAAGCGATGGTGCCCAGAAGAATTCCACCAATCACGGTTTTGATATAAATGGGAAGCGGTTTTGCTTCGAACAAGGTCTTAAAAAATTTTACACAATAAATAAATCCCCAACCCAGCGCCGCGCCTGCTGCGGCAAAGATGATTGCCATCCCAAAGTCTGCCACACCTGTGTATTCATAGGTCTTTAAATCCCACATTGGGCCCAGACCCAGCTCAATGATCAATGCAAAAACAACAAAGCTGAAGCAGCTGGCCACCAGAGCGGGAATGATAGCTTTGTAATATTCTACAGCGTGTTTGTGATGCAATATTTCAAGAGCAAAAAGGCTTCCGCCCAGTGGTGCGCCAAAAAGAGCTGTAAATCCAGAAGCCATTCCGGCAATACTCATTGAGCGCAACTCCTCGCCCTTCAGCCTGAAAAGCTTACCCATCCAGGTTCCAGTGCTTCCGGTAATTTGCACCAACGGCGATTCAGGCCCTAAACTACCCCCCGATGCTACGCATAGTAGCGAAGATAGAATCATGGAGGGATTGTTCTTTGGATCTAGCTTGCCCTTGTTGAAGCGAATATTGTTGACGATAAGCTGCATCTCTCCGGGGTCGCCAATAAAGTGAATCACCAAACCTGCAAGCAAACCCGCAATAGCCATGGTTGGAATAACAAGCCAACCGTTAAAAACGGCAAATTGCTCTGTGAGGAAAACCAAAGCCAACCAGTACAACCCGGCGATAAGCCCGCCAATTAAGCCAAGCAAAGCCCACAGCAAAAACACACGGCTAAACAAAAACGGACTAAACCGGATAGGCTGATCAAGCACATCCAGATACTTTACGATTTTTCTCTTGCTCTTTAGCTTCACGGGATTATAAAATGCAGCATTAAAACCAGCCGACAAATGAACGGGCTAATTATTGGAAAACAAATTTTTTAGCTTAAATCTAATCGTAATTAATTTCTCGAAATACCTTCAAATATTGCCTTACGCAAAACATCAGCCTGTTTAGAGCCAACCCGAATTACAGATACGCTATCTTTTCGCTTAATTTCCACGCCATCTAATCCGCTGATATTGTATAGCCAACCATTTGGGATAAGCCGTATTCCCCAACCGTAATACCATTTGTTTCTTACGGTTTCAACTGCTTTCACATTGTTTAAATGAATGGTTTTTCGAATCAATCCTATACCAAATGCAATTCTGATTTTAGTATCATCAACGTAGGTTTTCATTCCGAAAAAAAGAAGCCCGACTACTATAAATATCGCGGAAGCAATGAGAAAAGTGTTTAATGTCATGCCTGAATCCAGACTAAAATAGGGAATGGCCACTGTAAACCAAATCGGTATCAGAATAAAAATCCACCAGGCAAACTGGAATTCTTTGTATTGAGCCATTTTAATATTGCTATAGGTTTCTTATGTGAAAGTAATAAAAACATGGTAAATTTGATTACTCAAAAATCTAATCTTCTAAATAACCCATGGTATAGTTTTTTGCTAAAAGTTTGATTTTCGGATGGTTTTGGACTATCGTAAAAAGTAAATACATAATTGTAGAACCGAGCTTTGGCGAGGTTTTAACTAAATATAGAGCGATAGTTCAGATTTGAGCCCCGGTTGTGCGTCGTGCAGCCGGGGTTTTTTGCATTAAGCTGATTAGTAGCTATAAGCTATGAGCTATAAGCTATAAGCTACAAGTTGGGGCGGCGACCCGCAAGGTCTCCAATACCTTTCATGTTTATTCATTGCAAATATAATATTCTCATATCTTTGTTTTCATAACGAATCGAAATACCCAAAGGCATTCGAAGTCCAAATCAATAGTTGTTTCAATTGGATCTGATTATTCGTCAAATTCTGTCTGTATTGAAGGTGTGCACAATTATAGATTCCGTTCAATGCATAATTAGTGACAAATGATTGTATATTTGATACTATCAAATGATAGTATCAAAAATGAATCCGCCTTATGAAATAACTCCAGAAATTTAAAATTAATAACTTCCATTTCAGAAAAAATTGGAAAAATAAATGCAACGTATTTAAACAGGCCTTCTCCTAAATTAAGAAAGCAGAACAGAATAAAAACGATCCATTCTTCATTAAAAATAGAAGGAAATAGTTTGACAGAATAACAAATAACCGCACTTCTTGAAAAGAAAATGGTTATCGGACCCAACAAAAGACGTTCTCGAAGTTTTAAACGCAATCGAGATTTACGAAAATCTAAATCAATTAAATCCCAACAGCGAAAAGTCATTTTTAAAGGCCCATCAAAATTTAATGAAAAGTCTCCTTGGTGATGTGGGAAAATATAGAAAACAAAGTGTTGGAGTTGTAAAAGGTTCAAAAGTTAAACACTTGGCGCCACCATTTGAAAATGTGCCATTTTTAATGAAACACCTCTTAGAATATTTAAAAACATCAAAAGAAATCGAATTAATTAAAAGCTGTGTTTTTCATTACGAAATGGAATTTATACATCCATTTTTAGATGGGAATGGCAGAATGGGAAGGCTATGGCAAACTCTGATTTTAATGCAAAAATATCCACTCTTTGAGTTTTTGCCTTTTGAAACTTTGATCAGTAATGACCAAGACAAATATTATAAAGCCTTAGATCAAAGCAATAAATCTGGAAGATCAACTAAATTTATTGAATATATGCTTAACGTGATTGATGTTTCAATGAATAAATTATTAGATTTCAATAATCGGACATTAATTGAAATTGATCGACTGGAATACTTTGTTTCATTGAATAAAAGTGAGTTTTCAAGAAAAGACTATATGGATATTTTCAAGGATATTTCTTCTTCAACAGCAAGTAGAGATTTAAAAAGGGGATTGGAATTGAATTTATTCGAGAAAATTGGAGAAAAGAACAAAACTACATACAGAATAAGTGGCCACAATTCCGTGCAAAATTAATTACTTGGTTTCCTACTACTTAGGAAGATTATGGACAATGTTCTACTTGGTTTTATTTGCGCAATTACGTGCTTAGCCACACAGTTAATCCTACGCTTGCCGAGAGTTACGAACGGCTAAAATTTATTACCTAACTGATGATAAGATGGCGGGACCGACCCATCAGTGTTGTTCAGAGAATCGGATTCGTCTCTTACGTCTCCAATAAAAATATTTTAAACTACCACACCTTTTTTTTGTTGCTTTATCACAATATCTAACCAAACGGTGATACAATGAAAACACAAGAAATAGTTCTGGCATCGCGCCCAAAGGGAATGCCAACCAAAAATAATTTTGAATTTAGAGAATCTGATGTTCCATCATTGAAGGATGGCGAGGTGCATTTAAAAGGATTGTACCATTCTGTAGATCCATACATGCGCGGTCGCATGAATGAAGGCAAATCGTATGTGCCGCCTTTTAAAGTCGGTGAGCCAATAGAAGGTGCAGTGATTGCCGAAGTGGTGGATTCAAAAAGTCCCAACTTCAAGGAAGGAGATAAAGTACAAGCTCGACTTCCATGGAAAAAGGAGATGGTTGCCAAAGGAGAGCATTTACAAAAGATTGATGACTCAATGGCGCCGGCAAGCTATTATCTAAGCATATTGGGAATGACCGGTTTAACGGCCTATTTTGGCTTGCTCGATATCGGTAAACCTAAGCCGGGCGAAACGGTAGTAGTATCTGGAGCTGCGGGTGCTGTTGGATCTGTGGTTGGTCAAATTGCCAAAATAAAAGATTGTCGTGTATTAGGAATTGCCGGTTCGGATGCCAAAATAAAAATGCTCAAAGAAAAATTCGGTTTTGATGAAGCAATAAATTACAAAACCAACGAAGATATTAAAGGCGCCATTGCCGAGGCCTGTCCAGATAAAGTCGATATTTATTTCGATAATGTGGGTGGTCCTATTTCAGATGCTGTTGTTGCAAACATAAATTTTCATGCGCGCATCGCACTCTGCGGGCAAATCTCGCTTTACAATGCTACTGAAACGCCAAAAGGCCCGCGACTGCAGCCTATGTTGCTGACCAGAAGTGTGCTGATGCAAGGGTTTATAGTTGGGAATTACAGCGATCGGTTTCCCGAAGGGATTAAGCAACTTGCCGAGTGGGTGAAAGAAGGTAAATTGACTTTCGAAGAAACTATCGTCGATGGCTTTGACAAGCTTCCCGAAGCCTTTCTGGGACTGTTTCATGGTGATAATAAAGGGAAAATGGTCGTGAAGGCATAAGCTTCGCAAAGTAAATCTCGGGTTTTATTTTCCAGAATTCCATTGTTTGGTAACCCATTCATATTGCTCTGTTTTGCCCAAAAATGTCCAGGCGACAATCCGGCTTGATTTATTGCTCGTTCCCAGATTTATGGTTTTTACATGGGTGACTTTGAGTTTTTCCAATGCTCTGTAAATGCTTTTTAAAGTTGATTGTTTCGATACCAAAGTTGAAAACCAATATACATTTTTAGAAAAATATTTACTTCCGCGAAGCATGTTTTGTATAAAGGTTTGCTCGCCGCCTTCATAAATCAGTTCAGAGGAAATACCGCCAAAATTCATTTCGGGCTTCTTGTCCTTTTTGCCGCTGAGGTTTCTTACTTTTCGTTGCGTTCCTTTGCTTGCATCATCCGCGGAAGCGTGAAACGGAGGATTGCAAATTACGATGTCTATCTTCTCGCCGGGATTTATAATTCCATGAAAAATGTCGTTCGGATTTTCTTGTAGCCTGCACTCTATCTTGCCGGTAAGCGATGGGTTGGAGCTAACAATATTTCGTGCCGAATCAATCGCTTTTTGATCAGTGTCAGAACCAATAAAGTTCCAGCCGTACTCCCTAACTCCGATTATGGGATAAATGCAACTAGCGCCGATGCCAATATCCAGGCAAGTAACTTTTTTGCCCATTGGTATTTTCTCGGTATAGCTTTCAGTCAATAGGTCGGCTATGTAGTGCAGGTAGTCTGCCCTTCCGGGGATAGGAGGGGTGAGGTTCTCTTTCGGAAAATCCCAATTTTCTATCCCATAATAATGGTGGAGCAATGCTTTATTAAGAAGTTTTACCGCTTCAGGATTTGAAAAATCCACCGAATCGTTGCCGTATTTGTTTGGCTTTACGTAATTTCCCAATTCGGGAATAGCTGTAACCAAAGCACTTAAATCATATCTCTCACGGTTTTTGTTTCTGGGGTGAAGTCTTGATTTTTCTTCTTTTTTTTCTAACGACATGATTTTTCGGCTATTTCTTTTTTGCGAAGATACCCTAGAAATTTAAAGCCAAAGAAATCTAACCCAAATTAGCCGAAACATGTTTTTTAAAACACAAAAAATCGTCAAGCAATAGGCGATCACTTAATCGATTAAGATTTTAATGGATAATGTGGTAGGTATAGGGGAAGTAGCTCCCGCTAAAAATAATGCACTGGTAAATGGAATGACATTATTTCATTGAGTGAATACCAAACATATTGCCCTCTGTATCAGTTGCCAAAACCATAAAACCAAACTCACCAAGCGATTGCTTACCTTGTTGAATTGCGCCGCCGGCTTTCTCAATTCTTTTCTCTTCAATAGAACAGTCTTCGCTATGGAAATAAACCAATACTGAATTTTTACCCGATTCAAATCCTGCCATTTTTACCAAAACGCCTGAAGCTCCGGGTCCATCCATATCACTCGGAAAAGCCATCATCTTCATGTCGCTATCGAGTGTGTCAGGCATGGGAAGTTCGCTTAGTTTTACATCAAAAACAGTTTCGTAAAACTTTTGGGCACGGTTCATATTATCAACGTATATCTCGAACCATACAATTGGATTTTTAGCTTTCATATTTTATCGGTTAATAGTTTAGACCAACAAATTTACTAATCAAAATCGCGAAACATCTTGCCATATGACAAGTTATGCTATGCACTGAAAATTTCTTTTCGGATTCTGCTAAGTGAAGAGTTGGTAATACCCAGATAAGAGGCTATATGCTTGAGCGGAGCCTCTTTAATAATTAGCGGCTTGTGTTTTAGTATGGCCAAATACCTGTCGGCAGCACTTCGTGTGAGCATATCAATAGTGCGCTGTTTCGACATAAATAGCTGATTTGACATCCAGGCGCGGCCCCATTCGTTAAAAGCAGGTATTTTGTGGTAGAGCTCCTGAAATTTATCAAAATCTATTCTCAAAGCCGTGCCGGCAGTAAGTGCCACGATATTTTCCTTTGTGGGAATTCGCTGAAATAAAGAGGATACTTCAATTAAAATTTCACCGTCGCCATAAAATTCCGTCGTTATCTCATCACCGTTATAGTCGTAGAGCCAGGATCTTACTAGTCCGCTTTGAATGAGATAGTACTCATTCGCTACTTTTCCGTTTTCCAGAAATACATGCCCTTTCTGAAAGTCAATTTGCTCGTGCGCATTGGCAATGCTATCCAAATCTTCTTTTCGAAGAGCGAGATGATTGTAGATTTTTTCGAATATACTTTTGGTCATTAAAATGCTTAAATATTTAAGGCTTTCAATACTAATTTGCTGGTATTAGAGCGTTTCGTTCTGTATTCTCATTGCAATCAGATACATGTATCCAATTGACAGAATTCCTCGAATTTTTATTTAAAGATTTCTGTTGTCCATTTTTATAAGTGTGGTAAGTTAAGGCAAATATCTGGCAATTTTATTCTTAAGGTCCATACTGTCATGGTGAACAGAACAACTATAACCATCTCAATTAGAGTTCGGTAAAAAATTAAATGTTGATTTATCGGAAGTACGCGATATCGAATTTTATTTAACTGATAAACCTTTCCTAAACTTTTATTATGTGAGATTACTTTGAAGCCTTCGTATAGCTCATCTTGATATTTTTCGGCTTGAGTAATTCCCCACTTGTGAAAAGTGAATTCGAAATTTTCAGCTAAATCTTTTTCCGCTTGCGGAGTTAGCTTTAGATTATTCATTGAAATTGAGTTTTTTTCTCAACTTCATTTTGAATTTTTCATTATCAAAAGTGCGTGGTTCACCGCTCTCTTCTCCATCTTCCAAAGCTTTATTAATCGCCGTAATTTTACTCTTTTCATCTTCAAACATGCGCAGTCCGGAACGTATAACTTCACTAATAGAGTTATACCGACCCGATTGGATTTCGCTCTGAATAAATGAATCGAAATGATTGCCTAAAACTATTGATGTGTTTTTTGCCATTGATTAGAATTTTAAAATCATATATAACTAATTCCAATAAGCTATATCATTCCAGTGGTACTCAGTGCAAAATTATGACTTCTCTGTCAAAGCTTCTCCATCAAAACTTCATACAGTTTCACCATTTCCGCGATATCATCCTTAAATACCTTCTCGCCGGGCTGGTGGTAATTATCTTCGGGCGGGCCAATAAAGCACCAGTCCCATGAGTAGCTGCTGTCTTGCAAACTGTTTCCGTCGCTGCCACCTGCTTTTTCAACTTCGAGCTGAAATTTAATATTGTGCTCTTTTGCCAGTGCAATAACCTTACGCACATAAGATTGGCGCGGAATACCGCGGTCGCGCATACTTATCGCAACACCTTCTTTATGTTTGATATAATCTGAAAGCAAGGTAACGTCGCTGATAAGTGCTTGACGTACCTTGTATTTATCCTGAAGAAATTTTCCGGCTACCTGCGCACCGCCACCACCGTGCTCTTCGTAAGTGGAAAATACCAAAGCGCCATTTTCCATGGTATGTGCCTGTTGAATGGCATTCCACACTCCAAGCCTGTTGTCCATATAGGCGCTCTTTACAAAATTTTTAGTTTCCTTAAAATCGGGAGCGTAAGTGAGGGAAGTGCCCGGATCAATAGCGCGTTTAAATTTGTATTCAAACTTTTCGGAAGCATCTTTTCCTTTTTTCTTTTTATCCGATTTGGGAATATGGAGCGTACATTTAATTTCTCCTTTCGAATCTTCGCCCACCAGGTTTGCACCGGTTTTTGCTTTAGGATTTCCGATTTTCATTAGCTCTTTGTTGTAAGCTACTGTAAATGCCACCGTATCGGTATGTGCAAAAACGGCAACACGCGGCTTTCCAAATACTACAATCACCATATCCTGAAATTCATTGCCAGAATACACCTTTGGAACAGATTTAAATTTCTTTTTGTTTTTGGCAAAGTAGTCAACAAGATAATCACGCATTTTGCCTTCATCGCCCGCTGTGGAAGGTATTGCGGTTATTGTTTTTAGTAATTCGAAATCCATTTCAGGTATGTTTTAGTTCTTCGTTCAGGTTAATATATTCCAAGGTATTCTCTGCGAATGTCGCTAAAAGCTTGAAAAGCCAGCTCTATTTCGTCTTTCTTTTCGGGAAGGATGGCAATTTTTATGGAGCACGATTGCCTGAAATCGGGATCAAAATTCTCCCAGGCATTTACGCGTATGGCGAGCATTACTTCGCTCATCCGGTCGTATTCAAAGTGAATTTTAAAATGGGCAAGTAATTGTTTTTCAACAACCGTAGCATCGTCAATAGCCATTTGAGCAGCTGTGCGATACGCGTCAATCAGTCCACCTACTCCCAGTTTTGTACCACCAAAGTAGCGCACCACGGCAATAAGCACATTCGTTAAATCGTATTTTTCAATCTGTCCCAAAATGGGTTTACCCGCCGAGTTGGCCGGCTCACCATCGTCATTTGCTCTATAATGCTCTTTTTCAATTCCCAGTCGCCAGGCGTATGCCACGTGGCGCGCGCTGTGGTGCTCGGCTTTTACTTTTTCGAGCAGGCCTGCAATTTCTTCTTCGCTGCGCGCATTGTACGCATAGCCAAAATGTTTGCTGCCCTTAACTTTGTAAAGCCCTGTGCCCGGAGTTGATATGGTATTGTAATTAAAACTCATAATCCGCGCCAGGTTAAAAGTAATATGGCTGCGAGTGCCAGGACAATTCCAATAATATTTTTCGCCGAAAGGCGCTCCTTGAAAATGGCAAAACCCACAATCGCACTCAGAGCCACAACGCCCATATTATTTGCCGGTATGGCGCTCGATCTATCCAAAATACCGCTACCCAGGATACGAAGAAGGAAGTAAATGCTGCCGTAATTTACCAATCCCAAAGCTATCCCTGCTGCAAGGCTTTTAAGATGAATTTTATCTTTTTTGAGAATCACGCGTACAGAGAGAATTACCGTTCCAATCATTGCGCTCAAGGCAAATGGCACGGGCACAAAAGCTTTATAATCAAGCTGTGTAGCGAGATGTGTTTTTTCGGTGTATGCCAAAAGCAGATCCAAAAAACCGCTACCCACAAAGAGTACCATGGGAATAAGCCAGGCGCGATGCACTTTTTTCTCGGCATTTTTTCGAAGAGATGAGAGAATTACAGCCGCCACGCCAAGTATAATCCCCAGCAATTTTTGGGTGGTAATTCCTTCTTCCGGATCGGTAAAAATGAAGAATGCCGCCGGAATAACCATCGACATTTTTGTAGCAATACTTGTTACCGAAACTCCGTGTAGCTGACTGGTGAGCGCCATGATGTAAAACAGTGAAATAAAGAGTACGCCTATCACAGCGGCTATCCACATCCATGATTCTGTACCGCTAACTCCCACCGGCGCGCCCTGGCTTGCGGCATACCAGAATCCAAATCCCGATGCCACAAAATAATTGGCTACAATGGCCTGAAAAGTATGGATGTTGTACCGCCCAAAAAGCTTAAACAAGGCATAAATAGAAGTGGAACATAAAATGCTCAATATCAGGTAAATCATTTCTTATAAACGCGTGTTATTTGGTCTTTTCCATAAGTTTCGGTTATGCCTGTTGGCGAATTGATTTCCGGAGCTTTGAGACCGGAGTCCAATCTGTTTTCAGATTGAATTATACGAGCCTCATCCCAAAGGTTATTTGCGATAAACGTATTCAAAGTCTCTGCTCCACCCTCAACCAAAACACTCGAGATTCCCTTTTCGGAAAGATCGCTCAAGGCATTTTCCAATAAATCATTTTCAAATTTTATCCACTCCGCATTTCCGTTTTTCTTTGCTATCCGTGAGTTGTAAATCAATGTTGAATTTCCATCTGTCAAAACGTTTGAATCGTTTGGAAGATTTCCCGAATTGCTAAGCACAACCCGCAGGGGAGAAGCGCCGGCTACTTCTCGCGTGTCAAGACGTGGATTATCGTTTATTATGGTATTTCTGCCAACAAGTATCGCTTGTTCCTGGCTGCGCCAAAGGTGAACGAGTTTCTTTGTTGCCGGATTCGAAATCCAATTTATTTTTGGATCATCGGCGACATTTCTATCTCTGTCCATAAACCCATCTGCCGATTGCGCCCACTTTAAAATAATGTACGGGCGGTTCTTTCTTTGATGCATTAGAAATCTTCTGTTTAAAAACTCCGCTTCCGCTTCACAAATTCCTTCTATCACTTCAATACCGGCAGCTTGCATCCGTTCTATTCCGCGTCCGGCAACTTTTGGGTTGGGGTCGCGCTGCGCCACCACAACTTTCGGAATTTTTGATGAAATGATCAAATCGGCACAAGGAGGCGTTTTGCCAAAATGAGCACAGGGCTCCAGATTAACAAAGAGAGTAGATTCTTTAAGTAGGTCTTTATTTTTCAAGGCATTAATAGCATTCACTTCAGCATGCGGCCCACCGAAAATTTGATGATATCCCTCGGCTATAATCATGCCGTCATGGACTATTAAGCTGCCCACCATGGGGTTTGGCGCAACACGCCCCAAGCCTTTTTCAGCCAACTCAATACAGCGAATCATGTAGGGTTTTAAATCCATTTCCGGCAAAGTAAATTATTAAATGGGAATTGAGAGGATGTTGCTGGGAAAGTTTTGTTTCTTTTAACCGCACTCCGCACTCCGCACTCCGCAGTCGCTCCGCCTCTGGCGAGGGACGCATCGTCCGGCGTCCCGCCGGGTTCCTTTGAATAACATTTGTTGTTTGCCCGTTTTGAACGTTATACATCAGCTTGGAATGATCAAATTCATTTTGATCATGGTTTGCCTGGCGGGACGCCAGATGAAGACAGCCTCGCGAGACACGAGCCTGTGCACTCCGCCGTCGCTGCGCCTCTGGCGAGGGACGCTTCTTCCGGCGTCTCGCCGGGTTTCTTCGGATAGCATTTATTGTTTGCCCGTTTGGAACGTTATACATCAGCTTGGTATGATCAAATTCATTTTGATCATGGCTTGCCTGGCGGGACGCCAGATGAAAACAGCCTCGCGAGACACGAGCCTGTGCTAAGGCTACCATTCTCCTCTGCGCCCTTTGCGTAAAACCTTCGCGTCTTATCGGTTAATAGCGCCACGCACATTCCCATTCCGTTAATTCTGTGTAAAACCAATAACCTATTCTCTGTTTCGTGAGTTTTTCCTTGTAATTTTGCTTCAATGCAATACCCAATATGAGATCAGAAATTATGACCGTTTCGGCGCTTGTTGACTTGTTCAGGCAAGAGCTTGTGCCTGTGTATGGAAAAGGAGAAGTAGAGCAGTTTATCACTCTGGCCTTTGAAGATGTGCTGGATTATTCGAAAATCGATATTTTCATGAATGGGCAGGAAGCCATACCTTCCGGCTTGGTTGCGCGATTTTTTGAAATTCTCGAAAACCTCAAAGAATCAAAGCCCATCCAATATATTCTCGGAAAAACCGTATTTTATGGCCTGCCATTGCAAGTGAATAAAAACGTATTAATACCGCGATCTGAAACCGAAGAGCTCATACACTGGATTTTACAAGATGATGGAAAAAAGCCCAAAACAATTTTAGACCTCGGAACAGGTTCTGGTTGTATTGCGCTTGCTTTGAAAGATCAAATCAAATCGGCTCGGGTTTATGGCGCCGATATTAGCGTGGCAGCATTGAATGTTGCTAAAAATAATGCGCTCGACAACGATTTGCAAGTTGAATTTTTTCAGTTTGATATCATCAGTCAGGAAAGCCTTGGATTTATGAAATTCGATTTAATGGTGAGCAATCCGCCGTATGTGCGCATTTCTGAAAAGGAATGGATGGAAAAAAATGTGCTCAACCACGAGCCGCATCCCGCTATATTTGTCGAGGAGGAAGACCCGCTGATTTTTTATCGTAAGATAGTCGATCTGGCCGAAGGGCACCTCAATAAACAGGGTAGGTTGTTTTTTGAAATCAATGAGGCCTACGGTGCAGAAGTGCTTCAATTGCTGAAAGATCGCGGATTTGAAAATGTAACTTTGAAAAAAGATTTCAACGGGAAAGACAGAATGGTAAGGGGTTTGAAAAATTGAAAATTTTCCTTTCAATAGCGCTGATTTTGCTATCCTTATTCGCGAAAGCGCAATTTGGACAAGGCGAAAATGTAATGCTGCTCAATGGTCCGTGTGAATTAAAACCGTATCAAAACAAGCTCAAACCAGATTTTAGTCTCGATGCACGCCGCACATTATTCCAAAAAAAATGGGTAGGGGTAATGGGCATAAAAGCAGGAGTGGAATATCGTAGAATTCACCGCTTGGGAATTGGTGTTTACTTCTTGAATACCCGCGTTTTTGATCGTGATTTTAATTTTGATATTGCTGCCGATAAGGTGGAATATGAATTCAGATATTCAACCATTTATTACGAACGCGTACTTTTCTTTAACCGAAAATGGGAAGTGGGAAGCACCCTTCATCTAGGCGGAGGAAATATTCGGGTGTTTTACCAAAATCCCGAAAATTCGAATGAACGATTGCAGTTAAAACCTGTTGAATTTTCTACGGTAGAACTCTCTGCTTATGGCGAATACGATATCCTTTTCTGGCTCGGAGTTGGGGCAGGAATGGGGTATAGGCAGGTTTTGGGTGTGAATGCAGATTTAAGAAAAGAATTTAGTAGTCCTATTTTTGTAGTTAATCTTCAACTCAAATTGATTAAACTCGCACGTAGTTTTTACGACGAGGATGTAAAATATGAATACTGACGAAGCCAAAAATAAAATAGAAGCTCTGCGCAACGAACTTCACACGTATAATTACAGCTATTACGTGTTGAGCAAACCCGAGATCAGCGATTATGATTTTGATATGAAGCTCAAGGAATTGCAAAAGCTGGAAGAGGAGTTTCCACAATTTGACGATCCAAACTCGCCAACCAAAAAAGTGGGTGGCGACATTACCGATAAGTTTCAAAAAGTAAGGCACAGTTATCCCATGATGTCGCTTAGCAATTCGTATAGCTTTGATGAAATCAGAGAATGGGAGACCCGGATCAAAAAAACGATTGATGAGGAATTAGAATATGTCTGTGAATTGAAATACGACGGTGTAGCTATTGGCATTCAGTACATTAATGGATTCTTGCACAAGGGCGTTACACGTGGAGATGGAACGACCGGCGAAGATGTAACCACAAATGTGAAAACAATAAGCACCATTCCGCTAAAACTCCACGGATCTGATTTTCCGGATGATTTTGAAATACGCGGTGAGATTTTTATGCCACTGGAAGTCTTTAGCAAACTCAACGCAGATAGGGTAGAGCGCGGTGAAGATGCTTATATGAATCCCAGAAATACAGCTTCGGGGACTATGAAATTGCAAGATTCAGGCGTAGTTGCTTCTCGAAATCTTGATTGCTTTCTCTACGGCCTTTACGGCGAAAATCTGCAGGGTAAATCTCATTATCAGAATATGGAAGCCGCCAGAAATTGGGGTTTTAAAGTGCCATCGATCGAAAATAGACAAATAGAAGTTTGCAAATCAATCGAAGAAATTGAAAAGTTTATTAACCATTGGGCGGAAGCCAGGCACGATTTGCCTTTTGAAATTGACGGAGTTGTAATTAAGGTTAACAGCTATGCAGCCCAAGATGAACTTGGCTTCACAGCCAAATCACCACGTTGGGCTTCAGCTTATAAATTCAAAGCTCAACAAGAAGAGACACTTCTTAAAAAAATCACTTTTCAGGTAGGGCGCACCGGAGCGATTACACCTGTTGCCAATTTAAAACCTGTAATTATAGCCGGCACAACAGTTAAGCGGGCATCGCTTCACAATGCCGATCAAATAGAGCGCCTAGACATTCGCGAAGGTGATACCGTTTTTGTAGAAAAAGGCGGAGAGATCATTCCAAAAGTGGTCGGGGTAGATTTTGAGAAGCGCCCTCAGCATCTTTCTGTTTTTGAATACATTACCAACTGCCCTGAATGCGGAACAGCGCTGGTGCGCAGCGAAGGTGAGGCACAACATTATTGTCCAAACGATACCGGTTGCCCGCCACAGATAAAAGGACGTATTGAGCATTTCATTTCCCGAAAGGCGATGAATATCGATGGACTGGGCGCCGAAACAGTCGATGCCATGGTAGATGCAGAGATGATTTCAAATATGGCCGATCTTTACGATTTGCAAAAAGATGATGTGCTGAAACTGGAGCGCATGGCCGAAAAATCGGCTAATAATCTTTTGGAAGGATTGGTGACTTCAAAATCGATTCCCTTTGAGCGCGTGCTTTTCGCAATGGGAATCAGGTTTGTAGGCGAAACCGTTGCCAAAAAGCTGGCGCGGCATTTCAAATCTATTGATGCGATACAAGCTGCCGGCTATGAAGATCTAGTAGGTGTAGATGAAATAGGCGAGCGGATTGCAAACTCGATAATTGACTTCTTTGCCGAAAAAACAAATCAGGATTTGGTTGCCCGCCTGCGGTCGCACGGACTACAGTTTGAGCTTGGTGAAGAGGCCATGCCGGCAAGCTCGGTGCTGGAAGGTAAATCGTTTGTCGTTTCAGGCGTATTTACACGCGTATCTCGAAATGAGTTAAAAAAACTTATTGAATCAAATGGCGGTAAGCTTTTAGGCGGTGTTTCAAAAAATACAGATTATCTTGTGGCCGGAGAAAATATGGGCCCTTCAAAGCTAAAGAAAGCCCAAGACATGGAAGTGCAGATAATTGATGAATCCACTTTTTTAAAAATGATTGAAGAAGCGTGAAGTTTATTGAAGATATAAGAAGATTTTTTGGTGAGAAATTGCTAAAAGCCAAGTTGGAAACACCTCGCAAACCGGCTGTGCATAATTTTAGCGATGCCCGTAGCGTGGCCATTATTTACAAAGAGAAAGGCGAGAGTTTTTATATTCTCGTTAAGCAATATGTGAAGTATTTGCGTGATGAGCACGGCATTCGCGATATTATGGCCATGGCCTATATCGAAGATAAAAAAGTGGTGCCTCACTACCATGTCCACAAATTGAAATTTGATTATTTCTCGCGTTCAGAGCTCAATTGGCGGCTGGAACCCACTTGCGATCAGGTAGAAAATTTTGTCGGAACCGAGTTTGACATCCTAATAGATTTTGAGAAAGAGCCCTGCCTGCCGCTGCGTTTTTTGCTCGCAGAGAGCAAAGCGGCCTTCAAGGTTGGATATTACGATCCTCAAAATGAACCGTTTTATGATATGATGCTCGCATCTGGGAATAGCGATACGTTTGATGAATACATCAAGCAGATAAATCATTATCTCACACTAATTAATAGACAAGATGCAAGAGCTTAAAGGGCTTGGAGTAGCTATGGTTACTCCTTTTCAGGAAGATGGAAGCGTACATTACGGCGACTTGGATAAACTGATAAAGCACTTACATAATGGCGCAGACTATCTGGTGGTGATGGGCACAACGGGCGAGGCTATTACCCTTTCGGAAGAAGAGCAGCTTGCCATTCTCGATTTTGTAATTGAGAAAAATGCCGGCAAATTGCCCATCGTATATGGAATGGGTGGCAATAATACAGCCGATATCGTCCGGCAAATGAAAGCTTTCAAAAGCAAGGGTGTTACTGCATTCTTATCGGCCAGTCCCGCGTACAACAAGCCTACACAAGAGGGAATTTACCGCCATTATAGAGCATTGAGTGAAGCATCGCCACTACCGATTATTCTTTACAATGTGCCTGGTAGAACTGCGAGCAATGTGCTGCCAGCCACCGTTTTACGGATAGCAAAGGAATGTAAAAGTATTGTCGCCATAAAAGAAGCCGCCGGAATTATTGAGCAGGTAATGGAGCTTTCGCGCATTTTACCCAAGTCTTTTCTCCTCCTCTCGGGCGATGATGCGCTTGCACTTCCGCACATGGCTTGCGGTGGTCACGGAATCATTTCTGTTGTTGGCAATGCTTATCCCGCGTTTTTTTCTTCTATTATTTCGGCTTCCGCCAATGGTGACTTTGAGAAAGCTCGTGAAAATCACTACAAGTTGCTGCCGCTTATCGCTAATTTATTTAAGGAAGGAAATCCTGGTGGTATTAAGGAGGTTTTGATGCACATGGGAATTTGTCAAAACCACATGAGGCTTCCGCTTTATCCGGTTTCCAATGACCTTAGTAACGTGCTTTCCAGCGCTGTGGCTGAATTAGGCTAATTCGAATATTTAGATTTTATTGATATTGTTGATCAACAACATTGATCCGCAATTTCAAAGTCTCGCTTCAAAAATGTATTGAAAAGACTTTCCACTTCTTTCCACTTTTCCGGATTTATGCAATAGCATACGCTTGTGCCTTCTACCGTTCCCTGTATAATTCCGATTTTTTTCAGCTCTTTTAAATGCTGTGAAATGGTGGGTTGGGCAAGGCCTATTTCATTTACCAGATCGCCGCAAATACATGCGTTTATTTTAAACAAATGCTCAATAATAGCAATCCGCGCCGGATGGGCGAGTGCTTTCGCAAAACCGGCCATTCTGTTCTGCTCTTCTGTGAATATTTCAGTCTTTGAAAGTCCCATGTTAAATCTTTGTATTGCAATATTACAATAAATAAAAATAAGGATTGATCTTGTCGCTCCATTGTTGGAAAAAGGATGCCCACTAATAAAAGGATTGTCTATTAAGACTATGAGGCTATGTTTTGGAATGTATTTTGTGTATCGTCGTCAACAAAATGAGATGCCACAGATGCCCAGATAAGATCATTCAGGAAAGTGATTGTTCTTAGAATCTTTTGAAAACTTAGATTATAATTTAAGTTCGAAAATCTCTCTCTAATAGTAAAAGCCAACTACTCCCTACGGTCGTGAAATCGCTGTGCTAAGTTGTGTATCTGTGGCAAAAAAAGGGTTGCCAGAGATGCCTAGATAAGGTCATTCTAAAAGTATTTCTTACGCCTTCGCAGAATCTTCCCAAAGCTCAATATAATTCCCTTCGGGATCGTTTACCCAGGCAAATTTTCCTTCATCGTGATTCTCAATTCCAAGTACTTCTATTTTGAGCGATTTAAGTTTCTCCACCATTTCTTCTAAATTGTTGACGCGCAGATTAATGGTGAAGCTTTTGTCAGAAATTAGGGGTCTGTTCTCGTTGTAGAGAATGGAGAAAATGGTATAGCGCAAATGGTCAGAATCAGTTTCCCGGTATGGAAAAGTAATGTAATAAGCAGTAGATTGTTCGGTGTACTCGTAGTTTAGACCAAGGCTTTTTTCATACCATTCGGCAAGTCGTTTTGGGTTTTCAGAGTAAATAAATATACCGCCAAGTGCTACTATCATAATTCTAAGCTCTAAAACAAGTACATTTTGAAAATCGGATTCCCCACTGGAAAGGTATAAATAATGGGTTTGTAGATCAGCAGGAAAAGCGTGATGTTTGTACCAAATTATAAAAGCATGCTGGGACTAAAAATGCCTACCGACCCGCGATGGGTAGATATTGTAGAAAAGAATATTGAAGAAATTTTAACCGACCATGCCTGGTGCGAGCAAAAAGCTGCGAGTACTGCCATTAGCATCATCGTTCGATTTCCCGAATTTCCTGATCTAGTAGCAGAAATGACGGCTCTTGCCAAAGAAGAAATTGAACATTTCGCGCTGGTAACCGAAAAGATTGCAGAAAGAGGGATGACGCTCGGCTTTGAGCGAAAAGATCCCTACGTAAAAGACTTATCAAAGCATATCATAAAAGGCGGCGACCGAAGGCAACAATTGGTTGAAGTACTGCTTATGGCGGCTATGATAGAAGCCCGAAGCTGCGAGCGCTTTAGAGTGCTCTCCGAAGAAATTGCCGACGAAGACCTGCGCAAATTCTACCGCGGATTAATGGCAAGCGAAGCCCGTCACTACACCTTATTCCTGCGCTTTGCACGAAAATACGGAGAGGGAATAGATGTTGAGAAAAAATGGCAGGACTTTCTACAATATGAAGGCGAGCTAATGAAAAACTACGGCAAGTCCGAAACGATTCACGGATAGCTTTTTACACTTCTTTTTCCACTATTTCGCGCCACTTTACCGGTACAGGAATCGTTTTTTGGGTTTGGTAATTAAAGCAAACCACAATGGACTTACCGGTGGTGCATAAAACTTCTTCGCCCTTCACATCTTTCACAATGCGGTAGCTTACATCCATGCTTTTGGTTCCCATTTGCGATACCCAGACTTCAATACGCGGTTTGTCATTTAGTAAAATTGGGACTTTATAGTCAACTTCATTTCGGGCAAGCAAGGTGCCTTCTGTTTGCCAGTCCCAGTCTTTGCCAACATGCTCGCTAAAGTGGTCTATACGCGCTTGTTCGAAATAAGACAGATAAACAGCATTGTTTACGTGCCCCATGCTGTCTATATCATTGTAGCGGATGTGAATAGGATATGATTTTTTCAAAATAGTTCTATGTAGTAGGGTTCATAATAATGCTGAAAACAGTAATGCTGTTCGGATCGCGGTCGTACATTAATTTGTCAAGTGCAGACTGAACATTCTTAGCACTGAAGTAAGAAGTTTCCAGCGCATCGTCTGTCGCTTTTTTCCACTGTATGGTATAGGAGCTCTCTTTGTCTTTGTGGTTTTGCACATAAGTGAGCATCTTTTTAAGCGCGTCTATTTTATCGTAACCTTCTTCGCTGTGAAACAAAAACGATTGATTGTGACGCGGATTCAACGTAACAAGGTGAAGGGTGGTTTTTCCATCATTGTCACCATAATTATAAATAAGGCTGTTTTGGCCTATGCCAATGTATTTCTCAATTTCCCCTTGAACTTTTGAAATCTCTATATTTTTATCTGTCATTTCTCTGTAATTAGGCATCAAATTTACTGAATTCTGAATTCTTGCTCTTGAATTCGGGAACGATCTCTTTCAACTTCTGAACCAGCTTGTCGTTGTTTTGTTCTTCAAAGAGTTTTATCAAACCGGAAATTGCGAGCGTAACTTCTTCCAAATCGTAAGGTCTTATCTTGGCAATTTTAATCTGTGGATGATGCGTTTGTAGCGTATTTTCTTCCGAATTGAGTAATTCTTCGTAGAGCTTTTCACCCGGCCGCATTCCGGTAAATTTTATGTCGATGTCTTTGCCGATTTCAAGCCCGCTCAATTTTATCATTTGTGTAGCCAGATCTATTATCTTGACTGATTCGCCCATATCAAACACAAATATCTCACCGCCCGCACCAAGTGCTCCCGCTTCTAATACCAGCTGACAAGCTTCGGGAATGGTCATAAAATAACGGGTTACTTCTGGATCGGTAACTGTTACAGGCCCTCCGGCTTCAATCTGCCGTTTAAATAGCGGAATTACAGATCCATTGCTACCAAGCACATTGCCAAAACGGGTAGTGATAAATTTCGTTTTTGAACCGGCATTATTTGATTGCGCATAAATCTCGGCAACTCGTTTGGTTGTACCCATCACATTTGTAGGATTCACCGCTTTATCGGTAGAAATGAGCACAAAAGTTTCTACGCCGTTTTCGATACTTAAATCTACGAGGGTTTTGGTTCCCAATACATTAGTCAATACCGCTTCGCTGGGGTTTAACTCCATGAGTGGCACGTGTTTATACGCTGCCGCGTGATATACCACTTCGGGCTTAAGTTTCAAAAACAGGTTTTTCATCCGCTCAAAGCGGCGAATATCTCCAATTACAACTTCTAGTGATACCTCCGGAAACATACGGTTTATTTCAATCTCCAGTTCGTAAATTGGCGATTCAGCCTGGTCTAAAGCAATTATTTTTTTGGGATGGTAATTCGCAATTTGTCGCACTAGCCCGCTCCCAATTGACCCCGCAGCACCCGAAACAAGAATTGTTTTTCCGGTGAGCTGATTATCTACTTTTCCATCATCGAGTTTAATTACATTTCGCCCCAGCAAATCTTCAATCCGTACATCCTTAATTTGTTTAAAGCTAAGCTCCCCGTTTATCCAGCTATCGGCAGCCGGTACGTTAAGCACCCGTGTTTGGTGTTGCAGAGCTGTCTCTATAACACGGCGTTTATTTGAAGCATCAGGTCTTTGAATCGAAATAATCAGTTTAGAAACAGGCTGTTTTTCCAATAATCTCCCCAGTTCATTTGCCTGATAAATAGGTTTGCCTTCCAGACGTTTTCCGCGTTTCTTCTGGTCATCATCTATAAATGCAATCACGTTGTAATTTATTCCTGCATCTCTATCAAGGGTTCGCTTGGTAATTACTCCCGCCTCTCCGGCTCCATAAATTATTACGCTTTCTCTTTCAGAGCGTGGGTTTTTAAGCTCGATGTAGAGCATCTTCACAGCAATTCTAAATGAAATAAGGAGCGCTGCAGATATTATGAAATCGAGAATGATGATAGTGTACGGTAAAAAGAACCTTCCATCCCACAAATAATATTTAAGCGGGTTGAAACAAGCCATAATAATGCTGCCAATAGCAAGCACTTTGAGCACACGCATAGAATCTTGCGTACCCGTAAAGCGGATAATTCCGGCATAGGTCTTTCCCAAAATAAAAGAGAGAATCCGAATGATCATATAGATCGGAAACGCAAAAATTAATGGGCCTACTTCTGCGCTGGGTATCGTAAATTCAAATCGCAACATATACGCTGCAAAGAGCGAAATGCAAACGATAAGCGTATCGATTAAAAAAATTATCCAGCGCGGAACATTTTGATTCGGAAATATCATACTCTAAGCGGTGATCGCGTCAAATATACAATAATTCATTGCCGGTGCGATTTCCTTAATTCCCGCTTTAAAATGTTACTTTTGCGCCCCAAATACATCTACAATGAAAAAAACAGCTCTATACGATAAACACGTGGCTCTCGGTGCTAAAATGGTTCCTTTTGCCGGTTATGAAATGCCCGTTCAATATACGGGGGTTAAAGAAGAACACTTAATAGTTAGAAACGGCGTGGGTATGTTTGACGTGTCGCACATGGGCGAGTTTTATGTAAAGGGCGATAAAGCTTTAGCACTTTTGCAAAAAGTTACTACAAATGATGTTTCGAAATTGATTCCCGGAAAAATTCAATATAGCTGCCTGCCAAATGGGAAAGGTGGAATTGTAGATGATTTATTGGTTTACTGCATTTCCGAAAAGGAATACCTGCTTGTGGTAAACGCCTCGAATATTGAAAAAGACTGGAATTGGATTAAGAGCCAAAACGATATGGGTGCTGAAATGGTAAATGAAAGTGATTCTATTTCGCTTTTTGCCATTCAGGGGCCAAAAACGAATGATGCTTTGCAAAGCCTAACCGATGTGGTTCTTTCTGAAATGGGATATTACACATTCAGCATCGGAAAATTTGCCGGAGTTGAGAATGTAATTATCTCTGCCACAGGTTATACCGGTTCAGGAGGGTTTGAAATCTACGTGAAAAATAAAGATGCTGAAAAGGTTTGGGACGCCATTATTGAAGCAGGCGCTAAACTTGATTTAAAGCCAATAGGCCTTGCAGCTCGCGATACTTTGCGTCTGGAAATGGGTTTTTGCCTTTACGGAAATGATATTGACGACACTACTTCGCCGATAGAAGCTGGTTTGGGATGGATTACAAAATTTACCAAAGATTTTATTGATAATGATCTTTTGCTTTCGCAGAAAGAGAATGGTACAGATCGCAAACTTGTTGGTTTCACCATGATAGATCGCGGCATTCCCCGTAAGGATTACCGCATTTTAGATGCCGATGGAAATGAAATGGGTGTGGTAACATCAGGCACCCAAAGTCCTTCTCTCGATAAAGCTATTGGGATGGGTTATGTGAAAGCTGAACAAAAAGCATCCGGAACTGAAATTTTCATTGAAATTAGAAATAAATCTCTGAAAGCTGAAATTACTAAGCTTCCTTTTTACAAAGCGGATTGATGGCAGAAGAAAAACGAAAATTCAGAGTAGAAGTTTGTTTCTCGCCCGACGAGTTTGATCTTTACAAACAGGAGTATTCAGTTGTGGTGGCTATTGATGTATTGCGCGCAACAACAGCTATTTGCACTGCTTTTGAGCATGGTGCCGAAAAGGTTATTCCGGTAAGCACTGTCGCCGAAGCTCTAGTTTATAAAAACAAGGGCTATATGGCTGGCGCCGAGCGAAACGGGAAAATTGTTGAAGGTTTTGAATTTGGTAATTCCCCATTCAGCTATATGGGCGAAGCAATAAAAGGAAAAACACTTGTATTGACTACCACTAATGGTACGAGAGCCATTAATATTGCCGCGGCCACGCATAAAGTAATTATTGGCGCATTGGTAAATCTCGATGCCGTAATAGCCTATTTAATAGATCAGCCCGACGATGTGTTGCTTCTGGCTTCAGGTTGGCAGGGCAAGTTTAACCTCGAAGACAGCATTTGCGCAGGCGCGATTACCGAAGCACTTCTTGAAAGCGGAAAATACATGAGCGACGAAGATTCTACAATCGCCTCCTTGTTTCTGTTTAAAGAAGCTCGGGTTAATTATTTCGGTTTTCTTAAGGCTTCATCGCATCGCCGAAGATTAAGAAACCTGAATTTGAACGAAGACATTAAATATTGCCTAACTCCAAACCAAACACGGGTAATACCTGTTTACAAAGACGGGGCGTTGGTAAAAATGGAATTATGAGCATTTCAGAAAATCTGAAACATATTAAGTCGCAATTGGGAGAAGGTGTTACGCTTGTCGCAGTGTCCAAATACAGCACTAATGAAGAAATTCAGGAAGCGTACGATGCCGGCCACCGCGATTTTGGTGAAAATAAAGCCCAGGATTTGGAGGTCAAAAAAGACAAATTACCTAATGATATTCGCTGGCATTTTATAGGGCACTTGCAAAGAAATAAGGCAAAGTATATTACCGATTTCATTCACCTCGTCCACGCTGTAGATTCCTTTAAGCTGCTGCGCGAAATTAATAAGCAGGCAAAAAAATCAAATCGCACTATACCTTGTTTGTTGCAAATGCACATTGCTGCCGAAGATACCAAATTTGGAATGGATGAGAGCGAAATAGAAAATCTTATCGCCGATCCTAAACTTACTGAATTACAAAATGTTAAAGTGGTTGGCCTTATGGGAATGGCAACAAATACAGACGATTCCGCTAAAGTGAACTCAGAGTTTAAGCAATTAAAAAACCTCTTTGAAAAACTTAAGGCGGCTACCCTTCCGGGAAATGTGAATATGGAAAAGCTTAGCATGGGCATGAGCCAGGATTATGAAATAGCTTTGGAAAATGGTTCTACGATGGTGCGAGTAGGTACTGCAGTTTTTAAATCTTAAGAGAAAATGACAAAAACGAATTCAAAAAGATCGGAGACATTACTTACCGATCTATTTTCAACAAGAAGCGAAACCGTTAGGAATGTGCTTGAGAAAATACCCTCTCAGGGAAATGCGCAAATGGTCATTCCTTTGCTCAAAACATACAAATCGTGGGAAAGCGAAGAAGATATCCAAAACAAAATTGCCCATATCCTGGGCGAGTTAAAAACAGAATCGGCTATTCCCGAGCTTATCGAAGCACTGGAAGATCCGGAATTTGATAACGAACGCGCCTTGATCGTGAGCACATTTTGGCATGCCGGTTTGTATCCACTTAGCGATATAGATGTATTGATAAGACACGCTATTCGGGGTGACTTTTTCGTTACACTCGAAGTGCTTACTGTTATTGAGAATATTGAGGCCCAGATAGATAGTCAATTGCTTCAGGATGCAATATTCGATATAGATGAATTTTTGGATGAGCATCCTGACGTGCCTCATGCCGAATTATTAAACCAACTAAAAGAAGTAATCACCAGATTTTATAATCAATGAGAACAGCAATAGCACAATCTTTCATAGCCATATTATTCATTGCTACTTTGGCAAGTTGCGATAGTAACTCTGCCACACAAGAAGGCAATTCAGATAATTCTACTGACACGAGTTCTACCGCTGCTATGTCTCCAATTAAAATGGAGGTAAAAAAGTACAGTGACCGTGAGGAAGGATGCAAAACAGATGATTGCACCTATATTGAATTGCAGATTCCGGCTATAGATGGTGGAGACGCCGCTGCCATGAAAAATATAAACACCTATATAGATGGTGTTTACAGAGAAGCAGTAAAAGCACGCTTGGCAGAGCCAATGGGCAATACAACAATCGCGGCTATGTGCGCCGCTTTTATAGAAGGCTATAAGTTGTTTCTAATGGAATTTCCCGACAGCGAGCAGAAGTGGTATTTAGAAATTGATGGAAGTAAGAGTATCGTTGGCGCCGATTACTTTACGGTGGTAGTAAATCACGAAGAGTATTTAGGCGGAGCTCATTCGGCAGCTTTTACACAGCTCAATTCTTTTGATCTCTCGAATGGTAACATGATAGATATTACCGAAAAGTATGGCGCCGGCAAACTCCTGACACTAGCCGAAGCTAAATTTCGCGAAATGAATAAACTAGACTCAAAAGCCGATTTAAACGATGCCGGGTTTATGTTTAAAGAGGGGAAATTTGCACTTCCCGAAAATATGGGACTTACAAAAGAAGGCGTTTTAATGGTTTACAACAGCTACGAAGTTGCCTCTTATGCACAGGGCGAAACCCGCTTTACAATTCCGTATAGTGCACTAAATGGCGATTTGTAAGATTTATTTGTCGGTAAATGAAACCGCTAAATTGAAACCTGTTTTTTATTAAAGTTCATTTTGCATTTACAATTGATTTTGGTGTTAAAAGTATTATCTTTGCGCACCTGAAATTCTCACATTTTTAGAGCAGCAAACAAGTCGATACGTTGAACGGTATCAGGGTGCTGTTTTGAGTAAATTTTAGGTTAAACAAATAGATCGTTGCCCGAGCTTACTAAGCGGGTCACAAAGAATAATAAATCCCCCGGGCAGTAGATGCCTCGGGGGATTTGCCTTTTCAGACATGTTTAAAGGGTACTTTTTATGCGGCCATAATTTCAATCATTTCACCAGGCTCGCTTACGCCTTTGGCACCAACTGCCAAAATGCGAATTCTATATATCTTTCCGGGAATAAGCGCGTTTAAAAAACATCCGCTCCGTGTTGAAAACAAGGTTTCCCAATCCGTTTTTTTAGCCGGCTTTTTGGCTGTGAATTGTACCAGATAGTTTCTGCTGTTTTTTACCGGTTTCCAATTCAGTTTCAATTCACCACTTTTTTCAGTTCTTTTTATTTTTAAGCCTTCCGGCGATTCTAGTTCCGAAGGGGTATTATTTCTTTTTCTCAATTCAAAACCTGCTGAAACAATCAGTTCATCACACCCATTTGATTCGTGATTAACGTATGCCGCCGCTTTTCGAATTATCGAATCTAATTGCTTTTCGCATAAATTACGTGCTCCAATTGCACGCTTATCGCCAAATGCTGCCATTTCTATTGCCTGTATTAGCGAGTTTCTCGATTTAATTAAATCACGAATCAATGCTTTGTGTTTTTTAAATTCAGTAACAGATTTCAATCCAGATTCGATTCTTTTTGCCATCTCAACCTTCTCTTCACAGTTTAAGTCTCTCAGTCCAATTTTAATCTTACTCATAAATTTTTGCGTTATCACAAATACGTCTGACCCTGTTACGCAAGTAAGGCTTGAAAGGTTTCAAAAGATATTTTAAATTTCTTCGATGCAAAATAGTAAGGGTCATTGGTGATTTCTAAAATACCTAATGCTCAAAAAGGAAATTCCAGAGAATAAAATCAAAATGCAGCAGCAGAAGTTCAATAAATCAGAGGGTTATATATTTGAACCTTAATAAACGTCTTTTTTGCATTAGTGAAATCTGCAACGGTCTAAAGTACCTGATCGGAGTAGGTAGGAGTGGGTCAATTTGAAATGGAATTAAATATTATTAGGAAAGACGGTTGAAATACCAGTACTTAGATACACTAAAATGAAAGGAATGCAATTTTTGCAATACCCGTTAAATTGGAGTATTTAATAAAACAGAAACTGCTTTTTTTCGTTTTAAAAATTGAAACCAGATTCTTCAACTAAATTTCTATACTATGGATAAAACAATTCAACCAGTAAATTTTAATGCAAGCCAGGATTTGCTCATACATGTGGGCGAAATATTTGACAAGCTTGATAAGTTTAACGATAAAATTGTGAGTGCTGACATTTATTTGAAATCACTCCGTGAAACTCCTACAAAAGAGAAGAAAATAGAAGTCAGATTATTTATACCCGGTAAGGATATATTTATTGAGCAGCAAGCCGATTCATTTATTTCGGCGGCTCAGCAAGCATTTGATCGACTTAAAGTAATTATTATTAAAGACAAAGAAAAGCAGAAATCGTATTGATTCTGCATTAATAAGGTTCAGAAGCCACCGTCATTTTTTGATTGGTGGCTTTTTCTTTACTGAATCTTACGGCGAATTAGACTCGGTATCATCTTCTATAACAATTATCTGCTTCTCAGATTGGATGTTCATTTCTAAATTTTTGCTTCCCCTGGTTACTTTCCCATAGGCACAAACACGTTTTGATTTCAAATCAACTTCGGGTGGGTAGCTAAAGTTTTCTGCTTCTCGAGACCAGATAGTAAGTGTAAAAACTGCGTTTGGAAACTGCTTATCGAGATTGATAAATACATTGCCTTTTTTTGACTTATGAGTTCCCGACACGGTACCACAAACTTCTACATTTTTGTTTTTACCAACATAATCGTAAGCCTGTATAGTGTTGATCTGATGCTTGCGTAAAACGGTTGGATTAAGCGCTGCATAATCTCCTTCCAGTTCACCAACCCAGCCGGTGGTTTTCACGCCAGACTCCAGCGAGTCAATTTCCACAGGGTTGAAATTCGGAAAGAAGTCGAGCCCTGTTAGCTCCTCAATCTCATCTATAGATTTCGAGTAAAATTCCAGCGGCTTACTGCAAGCCTCATTGGGCATCAAAAAGCCGATAGCCTTTAAATTAGCCGTATCCAAAACTACTTTATAGAAGTATTTAGGAATAACCACTTTATTGATTCCCTTTTCGATACGTGGCAAATCTTCTGTGAGAACAGGTCCGGTAACAACAAATAAGTTTACATCGTTTTGTATGGCGTATTGCCTGATACCGGCTTCGAGATTTGCCCAAGCTTCGCGATTAAACTCTGCCACTTGCGGACTCATATTTGAATAGTAATAAGACTCTGAAAGTGCTATGGGGCTCCATCTAAAATCGGCAGACGGGGCGAGGTGACCGCGGTCGTATCCAAAGCCATCGTAAACCGTTTTCTTATTCTCGTCCAGAGATGTCACAAAGTAATCTGCTTCAACAGCAGTTCCTGTAATTACAAGCGGGTCTTGTCTAAAGTCGTTGGTGCGTGAGGTATTTCCATAAGCCACCTCGCGTGAAATGACATGAGCAACCCAACTCGCCATTTCGTACTTTTCGTGATAAGACAAAGCCATGGCGCTGTGCTGAACAATTTGGCCGGTAGTTCCGGGCCATCCCATTTTTTGGAGCCCGGCTGCAATTTCCAGAAGCTTTAAGGAATCAACCTGTGAATTAAGTGCTACAACCGAATCCTGAAAGTTGGAAATATCCTGTTCCAGGTTGTAAATTTTTTCGCTCGTGGATTGGCTATACACCTGTAAACCAATAGAAAATACCATAAGAATGACCCATTTTTTCATGTGCTAAATATAGAATCAAGGTGGTGTCTAATTTCAGTAGTCGACATAAGTTAAGAACAATTTAATTTTACTTTTTCACTAACTATCAACAAATGAAACCCCTTTAGTCCTTTTTTGGTTTCAGATTTCTTTTCGCTTTTTTCAGACTTTGATCCAAAAGGTATTCTATTTGACCATTTGTGCTGCGAAATTCATCAGCCGCCCACTTCTCCAACGCGTTAAAAGTGTCGGGATCAATACGAATAACAAATGACTTCTTTTTCGACATTTTTATTGGTGAAGCGTTCCTGCGTTTACAACGGGTGACACATCTTTATCGCCACATAGCACTACCATCAAATTACTTACCATGGCGGCTTTTTTATCGTCGTCAAGATCTACTACATTTTTCTCACTTAGCTGTTGCAAAGCAAGTTCTACCATTCCAACAGCCCCTTCTACAATTTTAAATCTTGCTGCAACAATCGCCTCTGCCTGTTGCCTGCGAAGCATGGCACTCGCAATTTCAGGAGCGTAAGCCAAATACCCAATTCGTGCTTCGTGCACATGTATTCCGGCTATCTCCAGGCGCTCATCAAGTTCTTTTTCCAGAGCAACATTTATCTCCTGAAGTCCTGATCGTAAGGTGAACTCTGCTTGATCGTCATCAAAATTATCGTATGCGTACGACCCGGCCAACTTGCGCACGGCCGCATCGGTTTGAACCCGAACAAAGTTTTCATAATTATCTACATCAAAAGCGGCTCTATACGTATCATCAACACGCCATACGAGTATAACGCTTATCATTATCGGATTCCCTTTCTTGTCGTTTACCTTCAAGCGTTCACTATCAAAATTTCGCGCGCGAAGCGAGATTCGTTCCTTTTTGTAAAATGGATTTGTCCAGAAGAAACCATTCGCTTTTACAGTTCCCTTATAAGCACCAAAGAGAATCAATACTTTGGAACCATTGGGATTTACAATCATAAAGCCGGGAAGCAAGAGCAATATAATTGGCACTACGAGAAGTCCCGTGGAGTTGCGTAAATACGAGCTGGCAATAATGGCTAATGCGATAAGTACGAGGGCCACAATCAGCATAAGGTAACCTGATTTGGGTGTTGAGATTTTTTCGTTTGTCATTTTATGTGATATTAGATTGATATCATAAAGATATTGCTAATTTTATTTAATCAAAGCATTTATTGAGATATTTTTGAATAGGTTTTCTGGTTTCTCAAGTCATTTTATGCATGTTCGTCTTCTAAATCAGAGAAATGGAAAAAGAGACATGTTGCCAACATGATAGAGTTGGCAATAATCGATGGAGTTCTACATCCCCACGAAGCTATGTTTATTCAGAGTTTAGCTCTTCGAATGGGAATTAACACGATCGTTTTTCAACGAATTGTAGAAAGGCCGGAGAATACGCCATTGCGAATTCCCACCAGCGAAAAGGAACGGTTTCAGCAAGTATGCGAACTTATAATACTGGCCCCAATAGATCAAAATAGAGACGATAAAGAATTGGAATTCATAAAACAACACGCCATAAAAATGGGTATTCCGAATTATAAAGTAAACAAGCTCTTCGACTATCTTAAGACCAATACCATTCCCAAATATCTCAGTTCGCTTAATGCGCTTTTTGATCTGAATTAAAAATGAATAGACCCGAACTTTCGGGTCTATTCATTTTATAAAGAACAATTATTCTAGTGAAACCGCCGGTTCGAGACCCGCGTCTTCTGAGCTTTCGTACCAGTTGATGTTTCTTGTGAAATGAATAATCAGCGAGATAAGACTTAATAAACCAAGACTTCCGATGAGCAGCGAATAGGCTTCTGCATTGAGAATGACATAGATAAAGCCATATATAAATGCAAACATGAGCGTAAAAAGGATGGTGATCTTAAACGAATGCGAAATGAAGTAAAAGTAATAGCCAACGATACCAACAATGGACATGGCGCTAAGTAAAAACGCCCATTGGAATGCCATTTGCTCTGATAAGGCGATAAGTAGAACATAGAAAATAAGAATTGCGAAACCCACGATGGTGTATTGTATAGGATGAATTTTGAGCTTCTTTAATATTTCGAAAAAGAAGAAAAAGGTAAATGTGAGTGCGATTATCATAAATCCATATTTCACAGCGCGCGTTGTTTTTTGATACACATCTACCGGATCAATGAGGTTAACACCAAATTTCCATTCATCCAATGCCGGAAAATAATTATTCCATACTTGGCCATAACTTCTGTTATAATCTAATATCTGCCATTTTGCAGTAAAACCGTCTTTGTCAATGTTGCTTTCTTCGGGTAAGAATGCGCCACCAAAACCCGGATCTACCCACGACGAATTTAGTGCTACTCTGGTCGTTTTTCCCAATGGAATAAAATCTATTTTGGAGCTGCCTTTTAGACTTAAAACGCTTGTGAATTGTACGGTCTTCTCCGGGATTTCGTCAATATTTAATTTGCTTTGAATGCCATTCTTATTTGGCATTGCAGCGGGCAACCCCGGTTCAGTTTCAAGCGCTTTATTGTCCCACGATATTCTTCCAATATCGCTTATGCCTCTTGGGTCTGATATGCCATAACTGATTGTGCTCTTACTCCATTGCAATTGATCTGCGCTAATGCCGAGATCTTTTATTTTGTCAAAATCAAAACTACCGGAAATTGAAATATTTGAATTGTAAAGAAATGCTTTGTAAATACTTCTCTTTTTAATGTTTGGCAACACTTCCCCATCTATATTTAACTCTTCAGGAAGTATGAATATGTGCTTTGTGCTGCGCTTCTCATAAGTGGTGCCCTCATTTTCTATTTCAATATAAGGCACAGTGACAATTGGTCCGGAAAGGGTTTGTTTTTCTCCCCACTTGCTGCTTATTTCATTCGTAACATCTGTTTGTAAATTTTGCCTCTCAGAGATTAACGACTCGATTTTATAGGCGGGAATTAATAAAATTAGTGTGATGATTAAAACTGCGAGAACTTTAAATGTCGGTGAATTCTTTACTTGGTTCTGAATGGAATCTTTCATGATAGATAGGTTTAGTTTTTTTTCCTATCGGCAATTCCTGTATTATTATTAGAGCGGTTTCGCCAACGGTTCTAAAAAGCGGTTAAGAGATGCAAATATTCCAACAAAAACAGTATTTTAGCGGTGTAAATAGTTTCTTACAGAAGGGCTTCTGGTATCAAATAATCTTGGTAAACTATTAAATTTGAACGCTGAAAAATTATAAAATGAAAGCCGAAATTTATAAGGAATTGCTAGCAGACCCTCGCGTTACAAAGTGCAAGGACGAACTGGACTATCAATGTAAAACGCGCGATAATCAGGTTAGCATTGGCCTATATTTCAATTGCCACGGATTATGCGATTTGGAGAATAAATCAAACATTACGCGGATAATTCTTACAATTTATCCCGGCATTAGTAGAGAGCTGAGAGATTGCAACGATTTTGACAAAGAACACTTTTTTATGGTTTATTCTCACAATCCATCAAAAGCATATACCTATAGGTTATCAATCGATTCTGATTTGGAATCAGCGACCATAAAAGTGTGTCACTTGCCAGAAGAAGGTGTGGATTTAATTTGTAACGAAGAAATCGATGGCCTCACTAAGTCGGTTTTAGCATCTCACAAAACATTTCGCGTCAATTAATGCTTATGCTACTGATATCTTGTCAGTAATTTGTCATTAAAAAAATAGTAAATTATCGCTCTTATGAAAGAAATGCGCGTTAAATCGTTGCCGCTTAAGGATGTTATTAAAGACTTGGCTGAAGAAATGAATACTTCTTACACCGAAGATTGTGACGTGTATATTCTCAATATTCCAAAGGACTTCGGAAAAGGTCAGATTTTTGGAATAAATTTTCCCTCCGGGCTTGGGCTCATCTGCTACGACTGCACATTTACAATTGATTTGGAGATTGCGTTTTCGATAAATAGTGTTCATCCGGCGAAATTTCTCTATATCGTTGATGGTAAACTCGAACACTCATTTGAGCATGAAAACGACAAGCATTATCTTTCACAATACCAAAACGCAATAGTGGCAAGCAGCAGCTACAATGGACATGCCTTAAATTTTAAGAAAGATGTTCACACTAAATTGTACAGCCTTGAGATTGATCGAAAGCGATTTTCTGAAAAATTAAATTGCTCAATTGAAAAAATGTCAAATCCATTAAGAGATTTACTCCTTGATTCTGATGCGAGTGAAACCTTTTATCATGAGGGCGGATATAGCCTTGAGCTTTTTGACATGTTGCGCAAAATGGCTTTAACCTCATTTAGTGGGTTATCCCGACAATTGTTTTTGCTAAGCACCACGGCAGGTATTTTACATCAACAGCTCGTTCAATTCGAATTGGATATGAATAAGTCTAATACGCAATCGTTGAAAAAGGAACAGGTAGTACTCGTGCAGAAAGCGATAAGGCTTATAGAAGAAAATATGCGTGAACCTGTTAACATAGATTATCTGGCTAAAACTATCGGAACTAATTCTGCCCGGCTTCAGCATTGTTTTAAACTCTTATATGGCAATACTGTAAATGGCTATATTAAAAACGCGAGAATAGTCAAGGCAGCCGAACTTCTGACATATTCTGAACTTTCTGTTACAGAAGTAATATCAGAAGTGGGCTTAATAAACAGAGGGTATTTCTCTAAAATTTTTAAATCGCATTACGGCTTTACACCAAAGTCATTTAGGTCGCGATACGCCACAAAATAAATTGGAAGTATTTAATTCACTCAATCTTGTTTACGTGATGTTTTTATGATCGGGTATTTGTGAATACTAAATCCAGATTGTAATAATCTTGCGAATAAACCAGTGCCAATTGACTTCTTCGCGCCCCAGTTCGGGTAAAGCTTTCTACAATTCTACAAAAAAAGGCATCTGATATTCAGTAGTATACGGCAAGGTTTGCTTTTTGCTAAGTTTTATATTAATCTAACACTTAGTATTATGAATATTCACAATCATTTACTGTCAGGTAGTTCCATAAACGGCACTATCGTACAAAATAGAAACGGCGATAGTATAGGAAATATCAAAGACGTAATGATTGATACCAGGTTCGGAGAAATATCGTACGCCGTACTCGAGGTCGATTCAGGTTTCTTAAATTTGGGAAGCAAGTACTTCGCCGTTCCACTTCAGGCATTTGAGTTTGATTTTGAGCATAAACGTGTTTTGATGGATATCACGCGCGAGCGATTGGAAAATGCGCCGGGTTTTGACAAAGAAGACTGGCCAAGTGGTCCACAATCAGACTTTATCGGCTCGGTGTATGATTTTTATGAAGTACCACTCACTGACAGATACTCGGCCGAAATGCCCTCTAATCGCAATAGCCTTTCTGGGAATGCCGCTACGCGACAGACGAGTGGAGGCTTTAAAAGCGAAGGCTCTGATCAGCAAGAGGAAACATCTTACGATCACAGTATTAAAGGAAGTTACAACAAATCAATACATTAATTTTTCTTTTGGTCAATCGATAAAATTATTGTTTTGTAAAAGAACCTGCTATAAACGTATAGCAGGTTTTTCTTTTTTGAATTTTTTTAATTCAATTACTACAAGATAATTAAAGCGAATTTGAGAATTGATACTAAAAAAATACCACCGGTGGGGTGGTATTTCATTTCTAGATTTTTTACTCTAACCTATGCGAAAGCTTTTAGCTCACTTTCAGGTAATATGGTGTGACTGCTTTCCGACATTTTGATTAGGTAAGCCGGGTTCTCAGATGTCGCTTTGTGCGTAATCGTTTTTCCGTCAATTTCAAGTTCAGTGTTTTGAATAAATCTCGCCTGCACTTCACCTGATTTTTCGCTTTGGTTTTCGTGAAACTTTACGAGTTGTCCTTTTTTAAATTTGATATTATCCATGATATTGATTTTAGTTTGTATCGAGTCTGTGATTATATGTGTTTTGTTTATTGAATTGAGTAAACATTTAATATTGCCCGTAATTTGTCTATGTCAAATGGCTTTTTAATATAAAGCTTATTGAGTTGACTGGCAAACAGTTCAATGTCGGGATCGGCAGACATAAAAATAACTGGGATATAAGAAGTAGATTCATTCGCATAAAGCATTCTTGTGGCATCTACACCGTTAATATCAGGCATTGAGATATCCATCAGAATCATATCGGGATCAAATTTCTGCACCTTGTCCATAAAATCGACCATTTGGGTAATTTCATCTACATCGTAACCGTTTTTGGTCAACATTCGAGAAATTAGTTTTACCATATCCACGTCATCATCGCATATTAAAATCCGTGTATTCATAGCATTCACCTTATAGTTTATACTTATTGCTAGGCATCTTCTTTACTTTTTTCACTTATACTTTATGCAAGAACTATTCCCACCTACCTATTATTTATTCAATTTTGAATCAAAATGGGTAATTATCTAGCTAAATTTTGCTTTTACAAATGAAATTGCAGTAAGTGCTGCACTATAATTTTTTATAGTGTAAACCGGGAATCATTTAAATTCCTATTTCTTTCCAGAGTTTAAGATTAGTTTTGTTAGGTGAAATTTTTAATTATTGCAAATGAAATAGTGCTAGGCGATACCCTGAAGGCTTCTTTGGAGTAAAAACTTTGGGTTGCTGAAATATGTCATTTTTATAATGGTAAAATGAAATATAGTTATCCCAATTTATGATATATGTAAATGCTGATGTATATATATGAAAAAAACAATTTCAATTCTATTTGCCATCATATCGTGGTTTGCAGTTATTGCTCAATATTATCTAATTCTTGAAAACAGTGTTCAGTCCTTTGCCGAAACCACGGTGAGATTCTTTAGTTATTTTACCATTCTAACCAATATACTTGTGGCTCTTTATTATACGATGAGCGCATTACCTAATAGTACCGACAGGAAGAAATGGATCAATAAACCCGGCGTCTTAACGGCCCTGACTGTTTATATTGTGGTTGTTGGTTTGGTTTATCAAGTTGTATTGCGCCAAATTTGGAACCCAACAGGTCTACAGATGGCTGTAGATGAGCTACTGCACACGGTTATACCGCTTTTCGCAGTGCTTTATTGGTTGGCGAACGAAAATAAAGCCAAAATTAAGTGGCATCAAGTTCCGGCCTGGTTGATTTATCCGGCTTTCTATTTGGTTTTTATACTTGGTCGAGGTCATATTTCGGGCTTTTTTCCTTATCCATTTATCGATGTATCTGTTCTCGGCTATCAATCTGTAATGCTAAATGCAGCTGTTCTTTTAGGTGTGTTTGTAGTCCTTTCTCTCGTTTTTATTCTTGTAGGGAGAAAAATTGCCCGAAAAAGCAGGGTTAGAAAATGATACCATTAAAATAAAGATTAGACGCTATTGATGTTAATATAAAATTAAAGATTGATTAAAAACGATCGCTTTTGTACTGATAATAAGGTGTCTAGCATTTTCAAGGTTCTTCTCGGACTATAGAGCTAACTCTTTCGCTGAATCAGTCGCTGAAACAAAACTTGGTTGAATGAGTAAATTTGACTAATTATTGGTAAGAAAGAAGTTGATGGAAGTAGAAAATGAAAAGGAGTTTGGTGCTGTCAGAAAGACTAAAATAAAATCGCTATTTTTAAGTAATTCAAGTGTTGAAGAAATTCTTGAATCAATCAAAGTTAAAAAGTTTAAGGGCAGGTTAAAAGGAGAATTGAATCAATATATTCAAAATTGGGAATACTACCCGCAAAGCAATGCAGTTAACTTTTTGTGTAAACGTATCCCAATAGGAAATATTGGTTTTTTTACGGATAGAATTCAAGACATTGTACAAGAATACAATTTAGACTGTAGTGACTGTAATTACAGTAAACATCGACATTACTTTCTACTGAGTAGTGGAACCGATGAAATAAAATTCTTTGTAAAGAGTTACGGAGTTGATTCTATCATCATTTATAATTGGGTCGACGAGCCAAATTCTGAATTCTAACTCTGCTGTGAAAGCAAATTTTGATTCCCATTATCTCATCCGATTGGCATTGAAAGATGCTGTATCGTATACTTTAGTGCTGGCCTAGATCTTATTTGTAATAATCTTCAGCAACTTCCGGAAAGGAAATGTTTTTAAGTCTGGACTCACCTAGTTTTTTTCCTAATCCCGTTTCGGTATTCCATTCCCAAAAAGTCCAACGCTGTGCAATTGGGATTCCCTCAACCAAATCGTAGTCAGAATATTCCACTGAATGGGATAAAGCATTTTTCGACTCATAAATCTCGCTTGGCAAGCCGTAACCCGCATAACGCAGAAGTCCGGTAGATCTGTCGGCATAGACCACATACCATTCAAATAAATCATCATGACCCGGACGCGGAACAAGCCTGATGCGGCGCACTCTGAACGACTCGTCTCCAAGTAGGCTGGAACCCTCAAAGTTTTCAACCCGCACATATTCATTTCTCAATCGCTTGGGCAATGAAAAAAAGTGAGCCCAGGCAAAATGTTTAAAACGCTCAAAATTGTGCATAATTGAATCTTCCTGTAGCGAAGTAGTACTTTCTTCATAAACCAGATAAGTGCCATCATCATTTTCAATTTTTACATCTTTTTGAGTCGTTGACATGGTAATAATGGCGTGAACTTTTTCCATTTCTCCAAAATCGGTTGTCACTTCAAACCGGACATTCTCATGTTTTCTATATTCTGCCGCATTGTGTGCTTTTTCTAAACTTAAAACAAACAAACCTACCATGGGTTGCGGTTTTGAGAAAGCATCAATTTTTATTTGGTCAGCATTTGCAGAATCTTTGTCTTGCTCATTACATGCCGACAAAAATGCCATAATCGCCAAATATGCCAGAAAGAACAGCGGGAATTGAGACTTCTTCATTTCTATAAATTTAGATGTCCTAAATATACGGAAATCCCTTTCAATTTGAATTGCAGCCCAAAGATTTTAAAGATCAAATTATTTTAAACGGGAAGAATGATTTCTACGGTCGCTCACTCATAGCACCAGCAATTCTTTAAGCGATTGAATCTAAATAAGCCCGCGTATCTAAATTAAGTTTTTTCGGTGTGATTTCCGCAGCGGCTTTATCAAATTTCTCTCCGATTATCCGCTCGTAAAGCTCTATATATCGCTCGCTTATGGTTTTTACCCATTCAGTGCTCATTGCGGGAACCGTCTGACCTTCTTTGCCCTGAAAATTATTTTCAATGAGCCATTCACGCACAAATTCTTTCGACAATTGCTTCTGGGCTTCACCATTTTTCTGTCGCTCGGCATATCCATCGGCGTAAAAATAACGCGACGAATCGGGTGTATGAATTTCATCCATCAAAATAACTTTGCCATTAAGCATTCCAAACTCATATTTGGTATCAACCAAAATCAGCCCTTTCGCTGCAGCCATCTCTGTACCTCGCGCAAACAAGGCTCTGGTATAGCGTTCCATAGTTTCGTAGGCATCTTTTGGTACCATGTTTTGATCCAGAATATCTTCTCGCGATATGTCTTCGTCATGGCCTTCGTCGGCTTTGGTGGCCGGAGTAATTATTGGTTGCAAAAACTTATCGTGTTCGCGCATCCCTTCAGGCATTTCTACACCACAAATCATGCGCTCGCCACTGCGGTAGGTTCTCCAGGCGTGTCCCGTAAGATATCCGCGAATTACCATTTCTACTCTAAATGGTTCGCATCGCATTCCCACAGCTACATTTGGTGCCGGGGTAGCCATTAACCAATTTGGGCAAATATCTTCAGTAGCTTTTAAAAACCTTGCCGCAATTTGATTTAATATTGCTCCTTTATAGGGTATGCCTTTCGGCAAAATCACATCAAAGGCAGAGATGCGATCGCTGGCTACCATCACCAGCAAGTCGTTGCCAATTGAGTAAACGTCGCGCACCTTTCCGTGGTAAACGCCCGTTTGATTTTTAAATTGAAATGAAGTATTGGTAAGGGTATCTGTGCTCATTATTTCTCTTTTTCCTCATTGACGTCAAATGCGCGAATTATTTTCTTTACCAGGGGATGTCTAAGCACATCGTTTTCATTTAAATACACCACTCCAATTTCGGGAATATCTTTTAAATAGCGCAAGGTATGCACCAGGCCACTTGACTGTCTTTTGGGAAGATCTATTTGAGATAAATCGCCGGTAATCATAAAACGCGCGGACTGGCCCATACGCGTCAAAAACATTTTTAACTGCGAAGTGGTAGCGTTTTGCGCCTCATCGAGTATTACAAAAGCCTTATCGAGTGTGCGCCCGCGCATGTACGCCAAAGGGGCAATTTGGATTATCCCCGCCTCAAGAAAATCTCGCAGTCGCTCAGGAGGAATCATGTCACGCAAGGCATCGTAGAGGGGCTGCAAATACGGATCGAGTTTATCCTTTAAATCTCCCGGAAGGAAACCCAGATTTTCACCTGCCTCTACCGCCGGTCGGGTTAGAATAATCTTGCGAATTTCTTTTTGTTTTAAGGCTCTTACGGCCAATGCTACCGCGGTGTAAGTCTTTCCGGTTCCGGCAGGCCCAATGGCAAAAACCATGTCGTTTTTGGCACTTAGCTCTACCATTTTGCGTTGGTTTGCCGTTCGCGCCTTTACCTGAAGACCGCTATTGCCGTGTACCAATACGTCATCGCCGCCATTGTCAGCTAGTATATCGTGCGAATCTTCATTCAATAAGCGTTCAATGTTACTCTCTGTTAGGCGGTTGTATTTTTGAAAATGCTTCAAAAAAAGCTCCAGCTTTGACTCAAATCTGTCCAGCTCTTCTTCATCGCCTATGGCTTTTATTACATCGCCTCGTGCTATAAGTTTCAACTTTGGAAAATGCTTTCCAATAAATTGAAATTTCTTGTTGTTCACACCCAAAAGCTCTCTTGGGTCTATAGATTCAATTTGAATGGTTCTCTCGTTCAATAAATTAGATTTTAGCTAGTTCTGTTATCTATAAATGCCCACTTAAGCGGTCGTTAAATTTACTTACTTTTGCCGTCGAAAATAAGCATTATTTCCACGCGGCATCCTTCTTTTTAAAGGTTTAAAATTAACATGAATATAGTAACACTTACATCCGATCTGGGCACAAAAGATTATTATCTAGCCAGTGTAAAAGCCGCCGCGCTTACGCAGATCGCAGATGTACAGTGGGTGGATATCTCGCATCACATACCACCTTTTGATATGGCAAAGGCCGCTTTTGTGTTGAAAAATGTTTGGAAAGATTTTCCGGTAGGTAGTTTTCACATCGTGGGAGTTGATACCGATTGGCGAAAAGCTGCTCCTTATGTCGTTGTTCAAAAAGATGGACATTTTTTTATCGGCGCAGACAATGGGTTTTTCTCACTGCTTTTTAACGAAGAGCCTGCCGATGCCGTTTATGTGCTGAACTTGAGAGGCGACGAAGATCTGAATTTCCCAACCAAATCTATTTTTGTACCAATCATAGCCCGGCTTTGCAACGGAACTGAAGTTTCTGAAATTGGAACGCTCACTGAAAGCTACAAGGTGAGGCCGGGAATTATGCCCGTTTTTGAGCACAATAATATTCGCGGAACGGTAATATATGTAGATGGATATGGAAATGTGATTACCAACATTACCAAACAACTATTTGCAGAAAAAGTAGGTGACAAACCATTTCACATTGTTTTGCGCCGAGGCGATACCGAGCTTAATGCCATTTCCAGAGCTTACAACGAAGTACCTGAAGGCGAAAAACTGGCTCTTTTTACTTTGGGTGGTTATCTCGAAATTGCCATAAACAGAGGAGTTGAAGGCAGTGGAGGAGGTGCATCGGATCTTTTAGGAATCAAGGAAAACGATATTATTAGAATTGAAATTGAAGACTGATTTAAACTTTTTAGTTCGAAAATAGTTTATCTTTAGTTATGGTTTCAAAAGCTGAATTTCAGAAATGTAGATTGACGGCTCGCAAAAAGCTCTTGCAAGATGCAGGCACGCATCTGGCCAGTCGTTATTATCGCTCATACGCGGTTCATCTTTATGCTGTTAGCAATTTTTATGTAGAACTGTGGGTGCGCATGGATTTTGATGAAATATGCTGGATAGAAATCGCCGATAGTGAAAACGTAGCCGATAATTACACCGGAAAATTAAGTTTCAAAGAGCTGGGACTTTAGATAGAGTTTGTCAATAGAGTCAAGTGGCTGGATCATAAAGTTCAATAGCAAGGCGCATGCAGAATTGAAAATCAAGGAGTTGACATTTGTCAATAACTGTTTCAATTCAAGTGCAACGCCGATAGTGGACTTTATGGACAGACACTAGATAGGAGACCTGTTAACCTATAGCATGAGGCATTATAGGCAATAGGCAATGAGCAATAGGCAATGAGCAATAGGCAATGGGCAATAGGCAATAGGCAATGAGCAATAGGCAACATCTCGACTTCGCTCAGTGACTGCCCAATACGCAATACGCCATACGCCATACGCAATACGCAATACTAAGAATCGTAGATGCTGACCACACCGTCAGTGCTAATCAACAAAAACCAACCACCAAAAACCAAAAATTATTTGCCATTTTAAAAGAAAGTGTATTTTTGACACTAATAAACTTTAAGCACATGTTAAAACGTCTATCCTTTTTTTTCTTATCGGTTTTTCTTACCGTTCAACTTACGGCGCAGATCGTTTCAATAGATCCGCCTTTTGCCACCCAATTAGATGACATTACTATAACTTACAATGCCGCTCTTGGCAATGCAGGCGTGATAGGGGTGCAACCTGTGTATGCTCACACAGGCGTAATTTTGGAAGGTGAGTCTGGCTGGCAAAATGTGCAGGGCAATTGGGGCACCGCCGATGCCAATGTAGTTATGACCCCGCTGGGAAACAACCTGCACGAAATATCATTTAATATTACCGATTTTTATAATCTCCAACCCGGCGATGTGGTTGAGCAGCTCGCCTTTGTATTTAGAAATGCAAACGGTTCGCTGGAAGGGAAAACGGCCGATGGCAACGATATTTTTGTTGCTATTTATTCAAATGTATTTGCGGGAAGCATTACCGAACCTTTTCAACCAGTCATATTTTTCGACCCACCTGCCAATGTGAATTTTACGGCACAAACCAATGAGCCCGCAACCATAACCCTCTATTTAGACGATGCCTCGCTTAGCTCTCAAACTGCGGTTTCAGAGCTCTCCTATTCAGTTAATCTTTCGGGCGAACCGGCAGGACAATACTGGCTATGGATGGAGGCCGATAATGGCGCCACAACCATTACAGATTCTACCTACATTATTATTCAGGGCGCGCCGGTTGTGGCTGCAGCTCCAGCAGGTGTAATAGATGGTATAAATTATATTGACGACGAAACGGTAATTCTCCAAATTTACGCGCCCTTTAAGGATTTTATTTATGTGCTTGGCGATTTTAACAACTGGCAGTTTCATCCCGAATATTTCACGAAAGTGACACCCGAAGGGGATAGGTTTTGGTTGGAAATTAGCGATTTAAATCCCGGTCAGGAATACCGTTTTCAATACGCTATAGATGAGCAAGATATGCGCGTGGCTGATATCTACGCCGATAAAATTCTCGATCCCTGGAATGATCCATATATTCCGGAATCGGTTTATCCTGATCTAATAGAATATCCTTCAGGGCTTACCACCGAAATTGTTTCTGTGTTTCAAACTGCACAACCTTCTTACAACTGGCAGGTAGAAAATTTTGACCGTCCAGATGAAAATAAACTCATAATCTATGAATTATTGATTCGCGATTGGGACGAGAATCACTCATATCAATCTGTTACAGATCGTCTAGACTATCTGGAAACGCTTGGAGTAAACGCTATTGAATTAATGCCTTTCACCGAGTTTGAAGGAAATGAAAGCTGGGGCTATAATCCCATGTTTTACTTTGCTGCTGATAAATACTACGGACCAAAAGATGCCTTAAAAGCGTTGGTTGATGAATGCCACTTGCGTGGAATAGCAGTGATTCAGGATGTTGTTTTCAATCACTCTTTTGGCCAAAATCCACAGCTGCGCATGTACTCTCAAAGTGGAGGCCCTGCTGGTCCGCCATCGGCCAACAGCCCTTTTTTCAACGTAACTGCAAAACACCCTTTTAATGTAGGTTACGACTATGATCACAGCCAGCCAATAGTGCAGGAATTTGTACGACGCAACTTGCAATATTGGGTGGAAGAATATAAAATTGACGGATTTCGGTTTGATTTAAGCAAAGGGTTTACTCAAAATCAAACCAATAATGTAAGTGCTTGGAATCAATATGATCAGTCGCGCGTTGACAATTGGTTTCGCATTCGCGATGAAATTTATAGCTACGACCCGGATGTGTATATGATTCTGGAGCATTTGGGTAATAACAACGAAGAAACTGTTCTTGCAAATGGTGGAATGATGCTGTGGGGAAATATAAACCATGAGTACAATGAGGCTTCTATGGGCTACCCCAGCAATTTAAATTGGGCCGATTATCAAAACCGGAACTGGAATGATCCCAAATTGGTAAGTTATGCTGAAAGCCACGATGAAGAGCGCCTGATGTACAAAAATCTGGAATTCGGTAACAGTGCAACCAATTATGATATTACTGAATTGGAAACCGCTCTTGCGAGGCAAGAAGCCATTGCGGCATTTCTCATTCCGCTGGCCGGGCCAAAAATGATTTGGCAATTTGGCGAGCTGGGCTATGATTACAGCATTAATTATTGTCCAAACGGCACAATAGATCCAGATTGCCGCGTTGCCAATAAACCTATACGCTGGGATTATTACGACGAGCCTGCCCGCCAGCGCTTATATAAAGTAAACGCAGCACTCAACAAGCTAAAAACTGAAAACGAGGCGTTTACATCAACCAATTACACATGGGATGTGGGCGCTGCCGGAAAGCGACTTATCATTGAGCATCAATCTATGGATGTGGTTATTATTGCCAATTTTGATGTTACCCCCATTACCTTGGTACCCGGCTTTACGCACACCGGCACCTGGTACGATTATATGCTGGGCACGACTATTATTGAAGATAATCTGAACAATGGTTTTTTACTTCAGCCGGGAGAGTATCGCATTTATACAGATGTGGAACTCGAAACTCCTGACTTGACTGTTGGTTTGGCTTCCGCCAATAAAAAAGAAGAAGCGCAGATAAGCGTTTATCCCAATCCGTTTCAGCATTTTACCAATATCTCTTATCAACTCGAACAAACAGATAGGGTAGAGGTGCGCGTTATGGATATAAGTGGAAAGCTGGTAAAAACCTTATTTGCAGGACAGCAGGCGCAGGGAAACCATACGCTAAACTGGGATGGAACTGATAATGCAGGAGGTAAGGCTGCTTCGGGAATTTATGCAATTCAAATAACTACCGGGCAAACTGTTGGAACATCAAAAGTGGTATGTATCAGGTAATGATACCGTTCGCTACTTATTGTTTTACAAATTTCATTGCAATCTGCCCTCCAACACCTTGAATTTGAATAAAATAGAATCCCTGTGAAAGTTCAGAAACATCAATTTGAGTTTTGGATTGGGTGATAGCTTCAAGCCTTAACCGCTTTCCGGAATAATCAAATATTGTAAGATAGGAGTTATCATATTGACTGAAATTTTCAATCTCTAAAGTCAGCTTTTCTCTGGTCGGGTTGGGGTAAATCGAAATCCCATCGGTAGCCGATATATCCTCAATAGCAGTGGGATTCACACTTTTCCAGGTTTCTTTTAGTCGTACATTTTCATGACTAATCCCTGTAGTGTAATAGATGTTCGTGCCATCATTAAAGCATATTCCTCCTTTTCTTCCAAATGAGGGTAGCGCATCAAGTTGTTCCCAGATCAATAAATTGAGATTGAAGCGCCACATATCGTTGTAATAATCGCCCATAACATCAACACCACCTATTACAATCAAATTATTTGGCAATGAACTCAATGTTGAATGGCTTCTGCCGAAATTTGGAAATTCGCCGAGTTCTGTCCAGGAATCCGAAATAGGATCATATTCATATAATTCATTGTAAAATAGGTTATTCTCATCTTTGCCAAAAATTAAATACCCCTTACCATTGTTAGCTGAAGCTGAAGCCCGAAACATCGACCCAAAAGGTAAATCATTTTTTTGTTGCCAGGTATCGTTAGTAATTTCATAAGCCCAGACTTCATTTATGGCATCGCTTAAATTGGTTTTGCCGCCAATGATATAGGCCACGTTATCAATTACAAAACAGGCTGATCCGCTTCTTCCTATTGCTGGCAGACTTGATTTTTCAACCCAATTGTTTAATTCCGGATCGTATTGCCAAAGGTCACTTAAGTAAACTCCCCCCTTAACGCCTCCAAAAACAAAACCATGCGTAGATGACGAAAACCCTGATGCATATTGTCTTTCATTTCCATCGGGCAAAGAGGCGATCGGTTCCCACGTATCTGCATTCATGCTAAATGCATAAAAATCTTTGGTTTCAGACCAGCCTACTTGTAAACCCGTTCCGCAATAGGCTGTGTTGTCAATTACAAAAGAAGCACCGTCATCTCTTTCTGTTGATGGGAAATCTGAAACCTGAATCCATGATTGAGAATGGCTGCCTAGAACACAAATAATTGCTATGTATGAGAGTATAATCTTACGATTGCAGAGTTGCTTTATTAGAATTGACATGAACAAACTTAATTAATTTAGGTGAGTAGCAGTTGGCTTTGTAAGGTAAACCTGAATTACGCAATCTTATTGTTGGCCGCTACCACTTCCATTTTTAATCAGCTTAGACCGTTTACTAAGCAACGCCGCTCTTTTTGACCTCTTCTCTTCAGTATCTAATTTCAGATCAATTTCTTTTATCTCATTTTTAAGATCTATAAACGCTTTGCTTTTCGAGTATTCAGCCAGCCACTCTGAAAATTCAGGAAATGATTCTTTCTTGTAGCCAAAATACTTAATGAGCACCTCAATTGGCCAATTGTTACTTGAGCGAATATGTTCAATTGATTTCGGATCTAAAAAGTAGTCAATCAAATACTCGTTTAAAAAGTGCGCCTGAATTATTTGAGTTTTTGCTCTCTCAACTCTTTTTGTTTTATAGAGTGTCAGTGAATATTGAAACCAGAATAGCGGCGATCCAACATCATCTGAAAAATGCTTATCGAACCAATTAAAATATCTTAAAGCACCCGTATAATCTTCCAGTTTTATATAGAGTTCGGGTTGTACATACCTGAGGCCACCACCATCATGATAGTATCCGCCCCAGTGTTTTTTATCTGCGGCCAGTGCTTTTTTAATCTTTGCGATTTTAGCTCTGACTCTTTTTTCTTGATTTTCGGTCATTGTACCGGGTTTTGACAGCGTCGTTAGATCGGGTGAATAAATACCGATTAACCGTCGAATTAAGATTTCTGCATTTTAAGGGAGAATCTTAGATTAATGAATTCAGCTGGTCTTACCGGAGCAAGTCCTATTTCCACTATCAAGTTTCCTTCCTGTGTGTCATAAGCAGTCATGGTTTGTCCCAGGCCAACATTTACAAAATATGCATGTTCGGGTTTGGCACCGCCAAGAGCCCCGGCTCGCCAAAGGGTATTGAGGTAGTTTTCTATCATTGCCTTTATTTTTATCCAGGTATTCGCATCATTCGGTTCAAAAACAAAGCGCTCTGAAGCTTTTTTGACAGATTTTTCTACCATGTTAAAGAAACGGCGCACTGAGATGTATCTCCACTCATTGTCATTTCCAGCCAGCGTGCGGGCACCCCAAATCATAACTCCTTGCCCTACAAAGCTTCGAATGGCATTGATCGATTTTCCGGTGGAGCTAATATTGAGATCGGCTTGTTCCATGTCATTAATTTTTAGCGTAGGAGCCATTACCTTGTTAAGTGAAACATTGGCTGGAGCCTTCCACACGCCTCTGGAATTGTCAACTCGGGTGTAAGCACCTGCAACGGCAGCGCTGGGTGGCAATTCAAGCTTGATGCCATCTATGATTTTCTTTATTTCGAGATACAAATCCTTATACTTTCCATCATCTTTATGATACAGAGATGACTCATTTTTATTCGGATCCTCCAAAATAGACTCTTCTCTATGCCTTAATACATGTTTCTCATCGTTTAACATCACCTTTATTTTATCATCAGCAGAGGTATAAGTGAGGGTTGTAAGCAATGAAGGAAAGTAAGCTGCGCCATATTTTAAATCATTCATGCCAATGGCAAACCGGAACTCAATCGCAGATTCTGAAATCGTATTTGTTTGTTTTTTAGACTCTTCAACATCGCAGATAAGGAAGCGGTCTTTCCTTTTTGCACATTGGGCAAGTGCTGCCTTGTACAATTCTGCAGGCTCTTCACTGTTTTTGCGGCTGGCTGCATCAGGAAAGACGATCAAAGTTGGTAAATCTTCTTCATCGAGCAGACTGAGACCTTCGATCATTGCTTGGTTTTTTACGGTGTCCTTTCCATCGTCATAATTTCCCACGGATATGATGAAGCAATCGCCACCCCCATTGGCAAAAAACATTTCGAGCATATAAAACATTCTATAGGTCGGAGTGGTCCATATTTTCGGGGCAGTAATTATTCTGTTTTTGTTTATTTCAAATTTCCCAATTTCCTTTTGAAAAGGTCCTCCGAAACCATTTCTATATTCTGTGATAGACCTCATCCTGGTTGGCACATTAGTCCCTTTTTCTGTATATCCTATAAATGCGGGAATGGCTGTCTCCACTTGAGCAACCGAAGGGGGGAGGCTGGAAATCTCATTGATGTAAACTCCGGGTGTTTTGTATTTGGCCATACCGATGGGTTATTGGTTAATTGTCAGTAAATACTTATCATTTTCACTTTTACTCACTTGATAATAAGGCGTAGAAGTACCTTTTATATCTACGTTTCAAGTTTCTAAATTAATAAACCATCCCCGGTTTCCGCCATTTTTATTTCAGAATATATCCAATTGAAGAAAGTTGGGATTTGCTGTTAATTACTCGTCACTGTTTGAAAAAGGGTTAAATATGGAGCGTTGCCTTTCACCACAGTGTGAGGAGGTTTAGACTTGGGTACAAAACGATGGAGCAATAAAATCAATTTGACCACAAAGTTGAAACCACATAGTAAATCATGAGAAAATAACACTACTTTTGCGCCCGCAAATAAATTTTGACATGAAGCGCATAAACGAATACAAAAAACTCTTTGGAGTAGAAAAGGAAATCGATTTGAAGACCTTAAAAAAGAGTTACCGCGATTTAGTAAAAGAGTGGCATCCCGACAAATTTCAAAACGGAGATGACTTACAAGTTGAGGCAGAAATTCAAAGCCGAAGAATTATAGATGGGTATCATTTTTTGGTAAGTATAGCTCCGGAAACTACTGCCGCTAATTTAGCCACCTACACAGAAACCATTACTAACTCGGGGATTGCAGATTACACGCACAAGGGTTTATTGCTCAAAATTACTTTTGTTGATGGATCCACTTACGAATATTTTGGTGTGACCAGACATGTCTATATTAAAATGGTAAATAGCAATACGGTAAACCGCTTTGCCAAACGCACTATTTATCCCAACTATCTTTACAGAAAATCGAAAGAAAGTTTGGTAGAGGCTTAATTTATCGCTTGGGTTGTCGGTTTCGCTGTGTGGCTGGCATTCCATGTTTTATTATTTTTTTCTGTTCAATTAACTTCAACGCGTGATTTGCGATACAGTAAAGCTTCTAGCCCAATTCTGATTACCGCCATTGAAGTTACGATAATTGTTGTGTTGGCATCGCCTGCAAGCCCCAATGCAAATATGGCTGTCAGGCCAACGGCTGAAACGATCAGCGCTTGATAAATCATATTTTGTTCCAATGACTTGTACGATAATGGCAACTTTGACAGCTGCTTTGCATCAAGCAAGTAACTGGCAATTATACCCAGAGTTACGATAAGGATAGGTAAGGAAAAATGCTCGAAAATCGACGTGAGCGTATGGGATGAAACCTGAACCCCATCTAAATTCGTCGCAAAATATACGGCAATTGTTCCTTGAAAAATCAAGATCGGAAGAAAACCGATGATAATTTTCAAGGTTCTGTCATGCATCTTTTTGGATCCATAGCGAAATGCAAAAAAAGAATAGATCGCAACCACCAGCAATCCGTCTAAAAGCAAGCTAAATAAAATCATAAAGGCCGAAGGCTCCTGATTTACCAAAAAGTAAATCAAGTAAATGTAGGTGATTGAAAGGGTAAGGCTCTTTTTCAAAATTGAGTGGGGGCTGCTAAAGTCTAGTATAGGTTACAACCAGTGAATTTACGACTGTGTTGGATATTATTTTGTGCATAGTTTTGTGGTGGCTTCTTTTCAGATAATCAAAGTTCCGCTATCGGAAGAAATTATTATAATATTCGGATAATCAGATTCCAAGTAATCTTGAAGTTGCTTTTAAAAGTTCTATAGCCGGTGAATCTGCAAAACATTCTTTGCAACCCGAATACATTATTAAGCAATTAATAAAATCAGTTAGCATGTGAAAGAGCAATCCAATTCCAATTACGTTAAAAGGCTTGCGAAAAAAAAGTAAAAGAACATAAATCAACATAGCGTAATACGTATGTAAAAAGTGGAAATTGATGCTACATCTATCTGCTTGGAAAATGGGGTTGGCAAACAAATGGTCTAAATCAACCAGCATTGTAGCAATCAGAATTAAATATACTTTTTTCCAATCTTTTCTGAAGAATAAGAATGCTATAAAGAATGGGAATACAAGGTGCAAAAAGTAATGTATAAATGTCTGCATCAATTCGTCAATCTTATGTTTTTTTCAGCTTGTGTACCGCGAAAAATGTAAATTTTAAAAGCATCACAAAGGATGCTATGCAATATGCAGAATGTTGGCATAAGTGTTCTATTTTTAAATCAAATACGATCTTAATTGTCAAAATTCTTACCACAAGGATAACAATTTAAACGCTCCACGCAAGAGTTTACGGGGTAAACTGTGCAAAGTGCGAGGCAGGAGGACTATGCGCCAACCGCAAGCTTTTAGCCAATAAGTGACCAAAAGTCGAGCGGACATTCGAAAAACTTAGGGTTAAGTGCTTTAGAAAGGTGCTTGAGTAAGAAGTCCAGCACCAAATATCGGCAAATCTGCCAAAATATATCACACAAATAAACGATAAACGCAGCGCTTTCCCCAACTTGTCCCGCCTGGGCGGGATAAAGAGAAACCGGATCCGTCAACAAATTATTTTTCGCGCGTGTTTATTTTTTATGGCACTCAAGAGAGAAGTTCATCCCTGGCCTAGCTGTGCCGTCCTTTTCAGTATCGGCGGGATGAATACTTAGTTATTGGCAGTAGTATTCATTTCATCAATTTTAAAATTCCAACAATTATAATCATTCCTATTAGAATTTGAAATATGAAAATCAGATAGGTTAATGTTATTAGTATTATTCTTTTTAAAATGGTTTTATTATCAAAAAACTGGCTGTAAGCCCAAATATTAAATAACATTCCTAATACAATAGGTATTAATATTAGCGAGCTATCTCTTGTGTTTATAAAACTAAACACTAAATAAATGAGCATTTGCTGTCCTGTTACATAAAGGTTTAATACTAAATGTTCAAAGTAATTATACCTTGATTTGAAAAAAACTAAATAGGATGCTAAAGAAAAAAACGGGATAAGAGCTAATACCATATAGGTTGTATTCTTGGACAACCAATTGAAATTTGTGTTATTAGTTCCTTTAGATGATTCTAGACCAGCAATAAAATCATCCATGAAAGTATCGTTTCCTATCAAATAATTTAATAAGACATAAATTGTAGATGTGAAAAATATAAAAGCAATAGGTTGGAAATGATTTTTCCTTTTTCCGTTTAAAAATTCTCGTATACTATAACCTGGTCTCGTAAATAATTCTTTTACTGTAAAAAGAAAACCACGATTTATTTGGAAAATACTATTCGGAATTTCATTAATCAGATATTTGAGATCAACCCTTTTTACATTTGAGTTCTGTCCGCAATTACTACAAAAATTACCATCAAAATTCTGTTCACAGTTTTCACAAATCATTGTAGTTATATTTTCTTTCGTCTGAGCTGTTAATATTACTGCCAACGGCATGTATTAGCGTAGTGCGGGTTTTCGAAGCACTTACTTTCAATAAACCGTAAAGTTTGTTGCTTGAAAGATATTCATTTTTAGACGTGAAGCCCGCATTACGTTTATGAAATGTTACCCTTTGCTATTATTTCACGAGTTGATAATTAATTACTAAAACAGAAGCTGAGATTTGAAGAATTCGCTCCAATTCACGTATCATATCTACGGTCAATCTTTTTTTTCGGTTAAGGATTTCTGATACTCGGCTTTTCCCTCCGAT
>NZ_JAAGVY010000038.1 GCF_010686655.1 Cryomorpha ignava
ATTGCTTTTTTCATAATCATCGTCCAATTAAAAATCCAACCTTAAAGTCGAATTGGGGTTTAATATTATTTTTTGAATTTAAATCATACCGAAATTCGATATTCGTACTGTTTGCGCCGCTTATTGGCAAAAGCACTCTGAATATCAATGGAATTCCAAAAGTATATTTTGGATTTTCGAGTCTTTGGATAAGTTCTGGTGCGGGAGCTTCTATATTGTTGATTATAAACTCGGAGCCGATACCGGCAAAGAATACTTTCCATATTCTATAGTCAATATTTGCACCTATAGTGTAATTTGAAACAAGGGTTGATTCAAACCGCTTATCATTTGCCCAGCCCATTTTTGAAGCATTAAAAACTGTTTGCAGTTCTATTGTCAATCCTGAATTGTCTGAAATGTGGTAACCACCATCGAGTGTAACCCCAAGCCCATCGGGATAGTAGCCCGTGCTATTCTCCCAGTCAAAATCAGCACCGCCATATAGCCTGTCCCAAAACCGTTTAGACGATTTACCATCTATTTTTACCGGCTTTTCCTTGGTTTCTTTCTTATTCGCTTGGCTAGTGGTATCGTTAACCTCTTGTTTAACTTTTTGCAGTTTCGCAAATAACTCCTTTACATTCTTAGCCCCATTTACTTGGTCAGGCGAAAGCAAACCGTCGGCTGTTATCTTTTTCTGCAACATATCAAGCAGCTTTGTCTGGCTAAAACTCGAGGCATTCATTTTAGGATCAAGCTGGGTGCCGGAATAGTCTGCCATTTGCGGCTTCATAATCGAAGCAAATTCGGGTTTCGCCTCAAGCGATTTCATGATTCCCATATGTTTATCCGCAAATCCTGCAAGCAATTTTGAATCCTGCTCTTTATATGATTGCCACAGTAAAGCGCGTTTCCTTAATTTCCGCAGCATTTTTTTCTGTTGCTTCGTGCCTTCTTTAAATGTAGTCTTGTACAGGTGCACACGCTTTTTCATATAATCAGCATAGTACTTTGACCCATATTTTTTCTGATTGGCTTTGTGCTTTACTTCGGCTTGATTGGAGTTTTGGGTATTTAATCCGGGAATATTTTCTTCACTTAATTTAACAGCCGCTGAAATGACTTTTTGCTTTTGACTTTTTAAAGTTTGAGGCTTGTTATTTCTATCGGTTTCCATTTTACCAAAGCTGGCAGCCGCAGAGCGCATCAAGGCATTTGCGCGAAAGGCATTACTATCGCATAAAGTATATAAGAGCTTGTCTTCTAAGTCAATAAATTTTAAGAAGCTTTTTCTGTAAGCCTTTTCACTCCTTCTATCTAGAATGGCGAGCTGTTTTCCATAACCTTTCGTAAACTTTTTAAAATCGTTTACTTTAGGTATTTTAAAGGCTTTTAAATGTCCGTTCCGGGCATCGTTCAGAGAAGGAAAACGAAAATTTCCCTGGGCAAAGGCCACTTGGCTAAAAACTATAAAGGCTATAAGAGTTGATATGCGTCTCAACGTAATCATGGCGGCAAGGTAAAGAATCCATTTTGCAAAATTTAACCATGTCTGCTGAAAACGTTAATTCTTTCCGCAATTACAAATTGTGTCTAAATGACACTTAGTGCGTTACTAAAGGCATTCAGAATGAAATCTATTGTTGATAACTTTTTTCGAATATTATTGCTTAATTCAATTTTCGAAATGATTTTTGAGGCGGTCAGTCAAAATTATTGGTCGTTTATTTAAACTTTTGATCATTTTTTTTAACTGAATCATGAAAATATTTGGAATTAGAGGTAGTTTTTCTCTTCACGACAATTGGTCTCTCTCATTCTCTAAAAATCGTTCTTTTTTCGTAAATTCACGTGGCAGAATATAGAACAGCTCCCAAAAATATTTCTTCACCTCCAGTATTTATTCATTACCAAAGCATCTCCAAAGCACGCCAGCCTCTATGCAACCAGTATACATCTCTACTGGAAACCCTATCTACCTCTATACCAACAAGAGTCAAAGGATAGCCTATTCGAATCCCACACAAAATAGCGACCTACTTGTTTAAATTGTATCTTTGCAAACCGAAAAGAAAAGATGAAAAAAGACGAAATAGTATTAGACAGCATTGAGTCTGCTATTAACGATATTAAAGCCGGACGAGTAGTAATAGTGGTAGATGATGAAGACCGTGAGAACGAAGGCGATTTTGTGGCAGCCGCCAGATCTGCTACTCCCGAAATGATAAATTTTATGGCTACTCACGGACGCGGACTTATTTGCGCCCCGCTTATTGAAAGCCGTTGCGAAGAATTGGAACTAGGACTTATGGTGCAGAGTAACTCAGCGACACATGAAACTCCATTTACAGTTTCAGTAGATTTACTGGGTCAAGGTTGCACAACGGGTATTTCGGCCAGCGACCGTGCTAAAACGGTGCAGGCGCTTATTAATCCAACTACAAAACCTTCAGATTTGGGCAAGCCCGGACATATATTTCCGCTTAAAGCGAAAAGTGGTGGCGTACTGCGACGTACAGGACATACCGAAGCTGCCATTGACCTGGCGCGCATGGCTGGATTTGAACCCGCAGGTGTAATCGTCGAAATAATGAATGAAGACGGCACCATGGCCAGGTTGCCACAGCTAAAGGAAATTGCAGAAAGATTTGACCTGAAGCTTATCAGCATTCAGGATCTTATTCAATACCGCTTAAAACACGAATCGCTGATTACTAAAGATATCGCAGTGGAATTGCCAACCGAATACGGTGATTTTCAATTGCATTTATACCATCAGGTTACCAACGATCAAAAGCACATTGCCCTTGTAAAAGGCACTTGGACTGAAGATGAGTCTGTACTGGTACGCGTACACAGCAGCTGCCTTACCGGAGATATTTTTGGTTCGTGCCGTTGCGATTGCGGCCCCCAACTTCACGCCGCTATGCAGCAGGTAGAAGCCGCCGGAAAAGGCGTAGTGGTTTATATGAATCAGGAAGGACGAGGAATAGGTCTGCTGAACAAACTAAAAGCATATAAACTTCAGGAGCAAGGTCTTGATACTGTTGAAGCCAATCTACAACTCGGTTTTAAAATGGATGAGCGCGACTACGGAATTGGCGCACAGATATTGCGCGATCTCGGTGTTCGCAAAATGAAACTTCTTACCAATAATCCAAAAAAACGCGCCGGCCTAATTGGGTACGGATTGGAGATTATAGATATCGTTCCTATAGAAATGCGCGCTAATAAGCACAACAAACGGTACCTAGAAACCAAGAGAGATAAAATGGGTCATAGTTTGAAGATGGATGATAGCGAATAGGTTTTTAGTTCTTGGTTTTTGGATCTTAGTTTCTTGTGCGGTTGGTAACTTTCGACTAAAGTGAATCAGCAGGGATGGTTGGCTATTTTTGTTGCACTAATAGATATATGCCTTTGATGAAGAATCGTGGAGAAAAATCATAATGAACTGTTTATCAATGCACGCGCGCCCCCAAACCCCTAAAGCGGCGAGCCAACTGCACGGTAAATCATTTCATGAGAAACTTTGAATTTAATTACCCAACCGAATGGTAACAGGATTAATTTAAAGGAAAACAGTTGTGTTTGCAAGAGGTGTGCGGGTCTCCCTTTAGGGCCGGGGCGCGGGAAGGAGTTGAAAATCAATTTCTTAAAATAATTTTATCGAAACGATCTAGTTTTCAGACCTGATGTCTAAAGAGATTAGTTCAGGGGCTAAGGAGGAGCGCAGGCATGGTATTTCCCTGTTTTTAGAAGAAAGTTTCGTCACTTAACCTAGCGACTTGAGACTAGCGACTCGCGACCCGAGGCTAAGACCCCACACGCGCGACCCGCGACTCGAAACTACTGCTTCTCCGCCTTATCATTACTAAACAGCCCTTTTATCTCTGTAAAGAATTCATCAAGAGTGTCAAAATCTTCCTGATAAACCAGCCCTATTCCTTGGGTGTAGATTGAGCTTGAAGTAGAAAACACTTCATACGGATTGGTCTCGTTAAATACTTTCAATCGAATTTTTCCATCTTTGGTAAGTGAATATTCCACAAGGAAATCTCCCAGAATGCTCGTTTGGCTTGGATTGTATTGGGTTTCGGTGGCAGAGGTAACGCCAAAGTTGCCACGAACCGTAAGTCGCTCGTTAAAGAGCTGGGTACTAAGTGCCACGGCTATTTCCTGATTGCTTATTTGATCGCCGGGACGGTAATTCACACCAATGTCAAATTCATTGCTCAATTCTGATAGCCAGCTGCTTATCTGCGAACTCACAAAATCGCTTGTTGTAGCCGCTCCCAATCCGCTAACACCCGCCAATGCCTGATTATTTGCCGTTTGTGCAACCGGTAAAAAGCGATTGAGAATGAGCAGAGAAAATACCTGCTGATTGAGCTGCTGTGTGGTACTTGCAATACTCGCCAGCTGACTCCTTTCTGTTTCGGTGGCTGCCGGAAGTTCAATTTCGAAATTAATTCCCGGATTCAAAAGCTTTCCACTTAGGCCAAGAACCACATTCACATCTTCACGACCCCGATACCTGTCTTGGTTTTCGATCATGATGGGATACAACGGTGTGCGCAGACTATACGTGGCTGTAATATCAATATCGGCCTGATATGGATCTCCATACCAGCCTATTACCCCACCCTGACGCACTTTAAACTGCTTGTTGATCAGGTTTTGAAGTGTAAACAAATAGCTCCCTTCCTGAATTTCATATCTACCAAACATCAAAAATTCACCTGTTGGCGAAATCTCTAAAGTAATCTTTCCGCTTCCTCTTCCGCGAATGATGTCGCCCGCTTTTTCGTCAAAGATGAGCTGTATCTCAGCATCGGGCGTGGCATCTACATTAAGTCGCAATTGCACGCCACTTAAATCTAGCTCCCGTACTTGTTGCTCGTCGTCTTTCTTACTCACAAAATGGACAAAGTTCTCCATCGTTACATCCTCCGTTTCATCAAGCGGAAGCTTTATGGACGTCCCTTTTTGAGTAGTTGCATCGATATTAATCTCAAGAAATCCCTCATAACCACCTATCTGCATAGTGCCTGTGCCGTAAGCAGTTCCGTAGTATGTGCTGTTCATGTCGCGCGTGGTGTTCATCAGAAAAAAGCTATTTGCCTCTACTGACACATCGTATGACCAGCGGCTATAATCTTCATGAAACGCCGATGCAACCACAAAGCCTTTATGACCGGACTCGTCGTAAATAGGTTTGTAGTCAATTCCAAACCAGCCATCCTCTACCCGCACCCGGTCATTAAATCGGTAATAAGTATTTAAGTATTCGACTTTAAAAATCGCATCTTGAAAATCGATATATCCATCAAGTACCGGAGCGGTAAGATCTCCGGTTATAGCAATTTCGCCATTTGCAAACCCGCTGTAATCATTGATTTGCGGAATTTTAAACGCGTTGAGTATCCCCAGATTGAAATCATTTAAAAAGAGTTTTCCCTTAAGTGGATTTTCCTTGCCAATTAGATAATCACCTTTAAAATCAATAATTTTATCGCCTCCGCGAATTAGATCTCCCACCAGGCTTAGCGAATTTGCATCAGCCAAATACCTGCTGCTCGCTGTAACATTTCCCAGTTCGTACTCGCCATAGCCGAGGCTATCAATCGTAAGATCGGCCTTTACTATGCGCTCATCGTAAAAATCGCGAAGGGTACCGTTTAGGTTTAGCACACCACGCAGCGATTTATTCATGTCTATGCCTAAAGAATCAAGTGAAGAAAAATCAAAATTTTGCAGTGATACCCGCAATTCATCCTCCTTATTTTTACTTATAATTCCTTGTACATCCAGTCTTTGGTTGTGGTTTGTAAAAAGTAGGCTGTCGACCTGAATTCTTGTAGAGTCGATAATTATTTTCGCTGTGCGATCTATTCTCCAAAGCGAATTTTCACTCCCCAGATATCCCGGTTTTAGCTCAATGACGCTGTGCCGACCGGCACCAAAGGTTACCTGCCCCTGCAAATCAGCTTGAGTAGATCTGTCGCTATTGAACCAACCTATACCTACCTGACCAATATCGTTGTATGCCTCCAAATCAATATCCAGATTTTCCAGGTGGAGCTTTTGAATTTCTGCGGTGCCGGCGTATATTTTTCCTTTTAATATTTCGCTTATTTTTCCAAGGTCGGCTGTAACATCTTCAACAGAGTAATCACGGTATCCCAAATAAGTAGATCTCAAAAACAGGCTAAACGATCTGTCGCGCGAATTATAAGATCCGTACGTCGTCGTGCCCGATGCAATATCAAGCTCAGGCAATAAAAGACCCGTTATCAGATTTTTCTGTTTGTAGCTTAAGCTAAAATCAAAGTTCTGTTCATTTTTCACCTTTTCCCTTTCGGCAACAGCTGGCAGGACCTCAGCTATCAGGTTTTGAAAACTTTGCGGCAATTCGGCAACATCAAAAGCTCCGGTGAGGTTAATGTCAACCACATCGCTGGTGAAACTTATTTTTCGATTGCTCACATTTCCCACCGCCGAGAGTTTAACCTCGTCGAGAAATAAAAGCGAATCACCAAAACAGATAAAGGTATCATAGGCTGATAATGAGCCATTAATATCGTTGGCCGACTTCCCAATCGCATTCAGCGAAAGCCGCGTGCTAAACGATAAATGCTCTTGGGTATCAACAAGTTTTAGAGTAGTGAGATCAACATTGATAATGTCTGCATCAAAATCCAAAATTGGAACTTTTGATGAAAAGTCAACAATTCCCTGAAATCTAAAATCAACATTTGGATCGCGTGAAGTAAGCTGGCCTTCAAATTTCTTGCTAGCCACTTTACCATCTACATTTATATTGCGGTAATTATAACCAGAGTATTCCATGCTCTCTATTTTTCCTACAACGGTAGCCGATTGTAGTTTTTCTTGAGAGTATGCTGTAACATCGGCCTTTACGGCAACAATTCCAAACTCTTTTATATCGAATACCCTTCCTACATCTAAACTTTTGGTGCTTATTCCACCGTCGTAGTTCACCCTTTTTTTCAATGAATCTGCTTCTACATGCAAGTCGAGTTTTACAGTTCCCGCCTCGGTGGTCAGATTTCCATAGGCTACAAAATCGTCTGGAAATCCAGTATATGATCCTTCAAAGAAAAGACTTCCCGCACGCTCTAATTCAACCGGAAGGCTACTTTTGAAATTTGGATCGGGACTTAAATCAGTACTAATTGCAGCCAAATCATGGTAGTCGCTCGACAATTGTTTTATGCGCAGATCAATAAAAGCATTTTCGGCATCGGGCAAACCAGTAATATCAATATCGCCTCTAAAAATGCTTCGCTCTCCGGCTGTTAGTCGCATGTCACGACCTTTAATATTAGCAATGGGCCCAGTGATTTTGCCTTCTACGTAAATCGGGAAATCTATATTGTAAAGCTGTGGCACGAAATAGCCAATATCTTTTAAATTTAAAGTACTCTTGTCCAGTTCAGATTTCCACTTTATGGAATGCAAAAAATCTCCATAATCATCCCAGCTCTTTTGCCGTAAGGCTATATTGCCAAGTATTTTGCTATTTGGAGTTGAAAGCTCCAGATTTTGAGTTTGAATTCCATCGTTGTCTACAATGAGTGTTCCACTTAAATTACTCAATGTCATTCCGCTCTTTTCGCGAAAGCTAAACGATTCAAATTCACAGTTTAAACTATCATTTATAAAAATAAAATCTTCAATATTTCCATTGATATAATTTACCGAAATATTATTGAGATCCATTCCGGTTTCCAGCGGATCGCTGTATGGATTTGAATAGGTAAAGCTGCAATTGCGTAACATAACCGATTTTGCCGAAAGGAGTAAATCTGACTTTATCGAATCAACATCGAGTGTATCGGGATTACTGAAATATTCGGTAATAAAATCGAGGTTCATAGCCCCGTTTTCATCAATTCTGCGCAGGTTTACACGGGCATTATCGAGTTCCAGATCGCCAAATCGGAAGGTATTGCTGCGTATTCCCAGCCTTCTTACGGTAAGGTTTATCCGCTTAGCATACATTAATGTATCGTCTTGCTGATCAAAAACAACAAAGCCATTTAGGGTAAGTCTGTTTATAAAATCAATATCGATTTTATCTACCATCACTCTGGCATTCAGTCGCTCGCTAAGGCTATTTGCAACCCACTGGCCTAATTTCGTCTGTACAGTACTCGAATTTGTAACCACGAAAAAAAGCCCTGCCAGCAAAACAAGCAGAATGAATAAAATGAACAATATTTTGCGCAGTGCTCTTATCGTCTAAAGATTATAAATTTGTCGAAAATAATACAAGTTCACGACCCATTGAAAAGTAATTCGGACATTCTCATTCTCGGCATTGAATCTTCTTGCGATGATACCTCTGCCGCCGTGATAAAGAACGACAAAATTCTTGCCAATATCACTGCCGGGCAAGATGTTCACAAGCTTTATGGCGGAGTGGTGCCAGAGCTTGCGTCGAGAGCGCACCAAAAACACATTGTGCCCGTAGTTTCGCAGGCTTTGGCTCAAGCCAATATTTCGGCTGGCGATCTTGATGCAATCGCCTATACCCGCGGCCCCGGGTTGCTCGGTTCCCTGCTCGTGGGTAGCTCTTTTGCAAAATCAATGGCGCAGGCACTTGGCATTCCTGCTATTCCCGTGCACCACATGAAGGCGCATGTATTGGCTCATTTTATCGATTCACACCTTCCTGTTCCGCCTTTTCCTTTCTTAAATTTAACGGTAAGTGGTGGCCATACCCAAATAATAAAGGTGAGCGATCCTTTTACTTTCGATGTTATTGGTCAAACGCTTGATGATGCAGCTGGTGAAGCGTTTGACAAATCTGCTAAATTATTAGGGCTCCCCTATCCCGGTGGCCCGGAAATAGACAGGCAGGCAAAATCTGGAGACAAAAACCGGTTTACTTTTACCAAACCAAAAGTTGAAGGTTTGAGTTTTAGCTTTAGCGGGCTTAAAACCAATTTCAGAAACTTTGTAGAAAAGGAGACGCGCCGCAATGCTGATTTTAAGCGTGATAACATGGCCGATCTCTGCGCATCTATTCAACATACCATTGTAGAAATGCTGATGGAGCGGCTTGTTGAAGCGGCAGCGCTTACAGGTATAAAACACGTTGCAATTGCTGGCGGAGTATCAGCCAACAGTTATTTGCGGACTCAACTCGTGGCCGTCGCAGACAAATATGGTTGGCAAACATACATTCCGCCTTTTGAATATTGTACAGACAACGGTGCAATGATAGCGATAGCGGGATATTTCGAATTTCAAAATAAAGAACGCGATACTTCTTTGAGCACCTCTGCCACTGCACGTTGGGAAATGTAAGTTATTGTTTGAGTCCACTCCGACAAGTAAGTTGTCTTAGAATTCACTATTTGGTGTTTGGTAATTCACTATTTATCAAGAGGTTCCGCTTTCGACCAACTAATCTTTTTACACATCTTTTTCAACCTTATTTTTTTCGTCTTATTCTACATATTCGTAAAGTTGGATTGGTAGAATTTTCATCGAAGCATGTATTCCCAAAATAATTTCACTTATTGGTTGTCAATGCACTCGCGCGCCCCCAGCCCCTAAAGGGGAGCTTCCGCCGTACACATTTCGACTAAGCTCAATGCATCGCATTATCGTTCCCGAAAAAGCATAACTTTTATAAGGTTAAAAAATAGCGTATTAATGAATAATATTGCTCCTATGACTAACTTGTGCGGCTGTACCCTTTAGGGCAAGGGCGCGCGAGGGAGTTGATTACGCCCTACGGTTGGAGACCGCTGCGCTAAGTTGTTAGTTATTTGTAAAGAGTAATTTCTATTGGATAATTTTCATTCAAGATGCGCTGCATTGAGCGGTGGTTGTCGAGCGAAGCCGAGATGAGTCGAAATGTGCTTAGATATTAGTTTAGGCGTTAAGGGCGAAAAAGCGAATTGTTTCTTCAACCACCTTCTTAAGTGGTTTCGGTATTTCGATTTCATTCCATGGGTGGCTTGCGCCGAATGTATGTGAACCATTCTGAATTTCAATCAGGTGAGCATATTTGCTCCATCCTTTCAATCTGTCAGCTTCTTCAAAATTCACTGCTTCATCAATATCGCCATGAACTATAAGCCAGGGAATATCAATTTTTCGTGCCGCAGTTTCAATATTCAGTTTTTCCTTATCGGCTACATAGTCCTCATAAAACGCATATTTATGTGGCATTTCCTGTTTTGTTCGCCCATTTAGCACAGTAGTCACACCTGTTTTTTTCCAGGCATCCATATCAAAGTTAAAGCGCTCGCCATAATCAGCTACAGATGCCCAGGTAGTCAGGTGCGAAATGGCGGCAGAGCGTGCGGCATGAAGTATGACAATTCCGCCACCACGGCTATGTCCAATTAAGGCAACTTTCTTCCAGGATTTGACTTTACCATTTACCTCAATTCCCGAAGCAGCGAGATTCGTAATTGTCTCAATATCTTCGAGTTCGCGTGAATAGGTATTTTCGCTGTACGCTTCCAAATCGGGAAAGTCAATTGGGTTTTCTACCGTTCCTCCATTGTGCGAAAAGTTGAATTTCAAAAAGTCAAATCCCGCTTCCGCGAAAGCGAGCGCAGCCAAATGCCAGGCTCCCCAATCTTTGAAACCTTTGTAGCCATGAGCAAAAACTACCAGTGGTCTATCAGCTGAATTTTCTGCCAGATAAAGATCAAACGGGCTTTTGCGGTTGTCTGAACCGGAATAAACGAGATTTTGATAAATTTCCATTAAAAAATTTATTTAGTTTTGTTGAGACGAATTTAGGCATTTGAGATAGTTCCAATTCTATACGAATCTACCTTTATTTCAAAATCATATATACTACAATCGAGTCAGAAAAACCAGTCTATGAAACCATTTTACTCCCTCTCTCTCATTACTCTTTTATGTTCTTTACTGCTGTCCTCATGCGCCTTTCACAATGGAAACATGACCGGAAATGCGAGTCTTAGCACTCGGAATTTCGAAATCAAAACCATTGTTATGGGCACGGCGAAGACCTCGCATGTTTTCGGAATTGGAGGTTTGAAAAAACAAGCATTAGTCTATGAGGCCAAAAAAGATCTCTATCGCTCCTATCCCCTCTCTGAAGGTCAGGCTTTCGCCAATATTTCTGTCGATTTTAAACGTTCATACTTTTTTATTGTCAATACTACCGTGGCAACTATAACTGCAGATGTCGTTGAATTTAAGGAAGGTAGCTATGATAATATTCAAACGGGATTTCAGCAATTGATTGAATATAAATCTGATTCAACTGCCTATAGCTCGCGTCCATTCAAGACAGATCAGGTGGTGGCTTTATTTGAACATAATACACTCATTCCGGTGAGAATAGTTGCAGATATCAACACAAAAAAGGATCAATATATTGTTGAATATGTTGATCCTTCAAATGGAACCCTTAAATCAATAAAACCCGATGAACTTTTTATTATAAGCAACAATGAACTTTCAGACAATTTCAAATTCAAAATTGGAGACGAGGTGAAGGCATCAACTTCTGGTTATTCTATAGTCTTAGCTGTTGGCATTGAATATCTTATCATAAAGAGTAAATTCAAAACATATAAAGCTAAATCGGCCTTCATGAGTAAAATTTCTCAGTAATTAATAATTTGAAAATGATTCCATTTTTAAAACCAGGATTATGAAGTCAGTATTTACATTACGCACAATATTCTTTGGTCTATTTTTATCCTCTTGCGCCTTCCACGGAGGAATGATGACGGGTAATGCCAGCTTAAGTGGTGGTGATTTTGAAATAATATCTATTGAATCGGGAATGGCTAAAACAACACACATTTTTGGCATTGGCGGACTTGATCATCAGGCTTTGGTTTTTGAAGCAAAGAAAAATTTGTATAAATCTTGTCCCCTCAAAAAAGGTCAGGCTTTGGCCAATGTCACTGTTGATTTTAAAAGATCGTTATTGATTGTTGTGGCCACAACAAGAGTAACTGTTACTGCAGATTTGGTTCAGTATGGTAATGCGATCGATACAACTATCCAGCGTGGCGTAGGCATATATTCAGAACCAATCAATTTTGTTAAATCCGATACGGTTGCTCACACTCGCCCATTCGGTTACTTCACTTCAAATCAGATAGCAGCAATTTTTAAACATAAAGAGCTGGTGCCAGTCCGCATCCTCAATGGAGTTGAAACTTCGAATGGCAAGTATAATATTGAATTCTTGGAACCGGCGCGAAAAAGTGAGGTATTTATAAGGCGATCAGATCTTTATCTGGTTAATAAATCAGATGGCTTTCCGCATCACAAATTCAAAGTGGGCGATCCTGTGAAATTTTTCTTTAATACCAATATAGTGTTCCAAAACGGCGTTATAACTGCCATCGGAACAGATAAAGCAATTGTTAAATCAGGAGTTTCTACTTACGAATTAGATTTGGTTAAACTTATTCCAGTTGACTTGAAACCTACAAAAGATTAGCAATAAACAGCTTAAAATAGCAACATCAAATTCATTCTGGATCAAAGAATAAATTAGGGCGGTTTCACAAACCCTAAAATCACATTTACAGACAACTTAAAACAAAGTCGGCTGGCTGTCGTCCGGATTATCTTTCCGTTTAAACTTCTTTCGTGGTGCAGGCTTATCGGCCTCCTTTTTAGTCGTTTCATCAGGTTCGACAGTATCTGAATCTTCTTCAGGCTCTTCATCTGAACCTTCATCATTTACATCAGTTTCAGAATCCATACCGCCGTCATCTTCACCTGAATTATCTTCTGGTTCTTCTATTTCTTCCACTTCGTCTTCCAGAATTTCGGGTTCTATGCGATCAATGGCTTTTACTTTTAGCGCAGTGAGCCTATTGCCCATAGCGGCAATTCCTTTCACAGAAATAAATTCTACCAGGTCTATTTCTTCATCGTCTTGTTCGTTGCTGCGCTTGTCAAATTGCAAGTTCACGCTTGGCGTTGGATGCGTCGTTGCAAATTCCAAAAATGATTTCTCGTGTTCGGTAATAAACTCAACCGGTTTTTGACTCACTTCAGGATGGAAGCGTTTTACATTGTACTGCTCCTTCTCTCCTTCCCAATACACTGCGGTAATTATCTTTTCGGGATTCAATTTTTCGATTACCACCATGTCTTCATCAAAGCGAGTACTCAAATCAAAACCGGTAGTTTTGTAATATCCACCTTGATATACAGAAAGAATTCTATCATCGCCTTTGAAAGTACCAAGGTAAGTGCCCCTGCCATCGGCATTGAGCCTCTGCACGATATCGTCAAACCAAATTTTGCGCGGAGCAAGCGTACTGGTTCCTTTTTCTTTAAGCTCTATTTTGCTTACAATGTGCTTCGTCAAAATATTTCCTTTTGCCGCACGACCTTTAATAGACTGATCAGCAAAATCAAAATCGAATCTTAGTTTTTTAAGCGATGTTCTCGGACGCAACTTTACATGCACTACTTCGGCTTCTCCGTTATGGTTTGCGCTAAAATAGAGCAACTTTGATCCTTTGGTTCCGGCAGTAAGATCGTAATCCTTGTCGCGGGTAATGCTATTTACCGCAAACCGTTTAACCATGGCAGAACCACTTGTTCCATCTTGATACGCCATATTGTATATGGTGCGCTTGTCGCCTTTTTTCCAAACGTATGCGTGGATAATGTCCTTGCCTACAAATTTCTTCTGATCAACGCGGGTAACTTGCATGACGCCGTTTTCACGGAAAATGATAATGTCGTCAATATCAGAGCAATCGCATACATAATCTTCTTTTTTGAGACCGTAACCAATGAAGCCTTCTTTAAAATCAACGTAAAGTTTTTTATTAGCTACAACTACTTTTGAAGCTTCGATGGTATCAAAAGTTTTGATCTCTGTTTTGCGCTCTTTTCCGGCGCCGTATTTCTTTTTCAGATTTTTGAAATACTCAATGGCAAAATCAATCAGATTGTCTAAATGGTGCTGCACCTGTGCAAGATCATCTTCCAATCTGGCCAAAAGTTCGTCTGCTTTAAAGCTATCAAACTTAGATATCCGCTTGATTTTAATTTCAGTAAGCCTTACAATATCATCTTCAGTAACAGCTCGTCTTAAGTGAGAAATGTATGGCTGAAGTCCCAAACGGATATTCTCAAGCACCTCTTGCCATGTTTCGGCTTCTTCAATGTCGCGGTAAATGCGATTTTCAATAAATATTTTTTCCAGCGAAGCAAAATGCCATTGTTCATGGAGTTCATTGCGCTTAATCTCAAGCTCTAATTTTAGCAAATTAACAGTCTGATCTGTCGATCGCTTAAGCATATCATTCACATCGAGAAAATGCGGCTTATCATCTTGAATTACTGCGGCATTTGGCGCTATACTTACTTCACAATCTGTAAAGGCATAAAGCGCATCAATGGTTTTATCCGGAGATAATCCAGGTGGAAGATGGACAATAATCTCGGCCTTATCTGAAGTATTATCTTCTATCTTTTTAATCTTTATTTTCCCCTTGTCATTGGCTTTTACCACGCTATCAATAAGCGATGAGGTGGTGGTACCATGCGGTATTTCGTCAATTACAAGCGTTTTGGTATCCTGCTGGCGAATTTTTGCACGTACGCGAACGCGCCCGCCACGCAAGCCGCCATTGTACTGGCTAAAATCGGCCATTCCGCCATTTGGAAAATCGGGTAGAATATTTGGCCTTTTGCCCCGAAGTATCGCTATTGAGGCATCGATAAGTTCAATAAAATTATGCGGAAGCATTTTACAGGCGAGACCGACGGCAATACCTTCTGCACCTTGCGCCAAGAGTAGTGGAAATTTTACCGGAAGGAAAAGTGGCTCTTTATTACGACCATCGTATGACATTCCCCACTCGGTAGTTTTTGGGTTGAAAACCACGTCGCCGGCAAATTTAGACAAGCGCGCTTCAATATAACGCGGTGCAGCTGCGCCATCTCCAGTAAGGGTATTCCCCCAGTTTCCCTGCATGTCGATAAGCAGATCTTTCTGACCTAGTTGCACGAGCGCATCGCCAATTGACGCGTCGCCATGCGGGTGGTACTTCATGGTATGACCTATTATATTGGCCACCTTGTTGTAGCGCCCATCATCAAGGTCTTTCATGGAGTGCAAAATACGGCGTTGTACAGGCTTAAGCCCGTCGTACAATGCTGGAACAGCCCTTTCCAGAATTACGTATGAGGCATATTCCAGAAACCAGTTTTCGTAAAGTCCCGAAACCGGAATTACCTTTTCGCCTGTGTGAGCACCCTGCTCTTCTTCTTCGTTTGTATTATTAATATCGTCTTTTTCTTCTTCTTCCGCCATGTATATTAAGCTTCTGCAGCTTCTTCAATTATAACTCCGGGTTTTTCTTCATCCACTAAATCTTTCTCTACACGGAGATTGTCAATAATAAACTCTTGTCTTTCGGGTGTGTTTTTACCCATATAGAAAGTTAATAAATCGCTGATTGTAAAATCTTTAGATATAACAACCGGCTCCAATCTAATATCTTCGCCAATAAAGTTTTTAAACTCATCGGGCGAAATTTCGCCCAGACCTTTAAAGCGTGTTATTTCTGCTGTTTTACCAAGTTTTTCCATCGCATCGCGCTTTTCCTTGTCGGAATAGCAATAGATGGTTTCCTTTTTATTCCGAACTCTGAAAAGTGGAGTTTGGAGAATATAAAGATGGTTGTTTCTGATCAAATCAGGGAAAAACTGGAGGAAGAAAGTGAGCAACAAAAGTCGAATATGCATTCCATCTACATCGGCATCAGTAGCAACAATCACCTTGCTGTAGCGTAATCCTTCCAATCCGTCTTCTATATTAAGTGCAGCTTGTATAAGGTTAAACTCTTCATTTTCGTAAACGATCTTTTTAGTAAGGCCAAAACAGTTTAATGGTTTTCCTCTTAAAGAGAATACCGCTTGGGTATTCACATCGCGCGATTTGGTGATAGACCCTGAAGCTGAGTCACCCTCGGTTATAAACATCACTGTCTCCTTGGCGCGCTCTCCGCTTTTGGGATCGTTGTAGTGAAGCCTGCAATCGCGTAGTTTTTTATTGTGAAGATTGGCTTTCTTAGCTCTTTCTTTCGCCAGTTTGCGAATGCCGGCCAGATCTTTCCGCTCTCTTTCGTTGTTTTTAATCTTTTTCTCAATGGCTTCGGCCACTGTTGGATTCTTGTGCAGATAATTATCGAGTTTTTCTTTTAGAAAATCGTTAATAAATGCACGCACACTCTTACCGTCAGGTTCCATTTCTGTACTTCCGAGTTTGGTCTTGGTCTGCGATTCAAAAACAGGCTCTACAACCTTTATACTTACGGCGGCTATAAGACTGCTGCGAATATCTGATGGCTCGTAATTCTTACCAAAAAAGTCTTTTACCACACGGGCATAGGCTTCGCGAAAAGCACCTTGATGGGTTCCTCCCTGGGTAGTATGCTGTCCATTTACAAATGAATAATACTCTTCGCCATAAGAACTGGTATGGGTAAAAGCCACTTCAATATCGTCGCCAAGCAGGTGTATAATGGGATAAAGCGGCTCGTCCGAAATTTTCTCTTCGAGCAAATCGAGCAATCCGTTTTTGGAATGAAACCGCTCGCCGTTAAACCAAATACTCATTCCTGTATTCAGATAGCAGTAATTCCAGAGCATCCGCTCTATAAACTCACTCTTGTATTTAAAGTTTTTAAAAATGGCGTCATCCGGTCTAAAACGCACCATGGTACCATTTCGCTCTTCGGTAGATTCAATAGGTACTTCATCCTTTAAAACACCACGTTCAAAAATGGCCCTGCGCCCCACTCCCTCGCGGTAAGCCTCGATTTCAAAATAATCTGAAAGCGCATTTACCGCTTTGGTACCAACTCCATTAAGGCCTACCGACTTTTTAAATGCTTTGCTGTCGTACTTGGCGCCGGTATTGATCTTGCTTACAACATCTACAAGTTTACCAAGTGGAATTCCACGTCCGTAATCGCGCACGGTAACGTAGCCGTCCTTCACTTTAATGTCAATTTTCTTACCGTAACCCATTACATACTCGTCAATACAATTGTCGAGTACTTCTTTTATAAGAATATAAATACCATCATCGTAAGCCGTTCCATTTCCCAGCTTACCGATATACATTCCGGGTCTTAATCTAATATGTTCTTTCCAATCGAGCGACCGGATATGATCTTCATTGTAACTTACTTCTTCTGCCATTCAGTCTATTAGAAAATTGTGAAGCGAATAATCTCACTCCGCTAATAAACGCCTAAAATACGGCATTTCAGCGAATTTTTCGAGCTATCTTTTCAACAATGACGGGAATTTTTCAACTATCGGGAGCAATGGTATGAATGATTGCGTCTTATTCTGTTGCAATTGATTGAAGGAAGAATGGATAGGTAATCTTTCGGGATCATTTCAATATGCTTTATCTCGTCAGCCTGCGAATCAAATCCTTCACCTTGCTTCTTTATTCATCAATTTAAAATTTTCCATCTTCAGAACGCTTCGAACTAACCTTTCCTCAATAATACCGTATTGCTACACAAAGAATTCCCTTACAGTGTCGCATTTAATTTCGCAAATAACATTTAAAGTTTTCTCTCTGATCATTGCTACAATGATTTTATTGGGTTCTTACTTCCTGATTGTATCTTACCTGGAAGCGGTAGAAAACACAGAAAATTCAGAATTCAGGCGTCTTGATGGAATTATTCAATCTGTATCGTTGTACCTTGAGTACGATTTGATTAAAGGTACTTCTCTTTTTGATCAGGGCGGAATGCAGCTTAACGAAAGTGTGAAGGGACAGATGACAAATGTGCTCTACCTTATTAATTCGTCAAACGATTTAAGCAGCGGCATCTCCATATTAATCGTTGATCATCAAGCCGGAGATGCAACCATTCTGGATCAGAATGGCACAAAAAGCGCTCTTACCGCGAGTAATCTCGTTCAAAATTTAATCGATTTAAATCCCACTGAAGATGTGCAAATAGGGATTGGCGCAGACAATTATACCAACAGTATTTTCTATGCTCACCCGGTTGATTTTAGAACGGACAATGATATTTCGGCATACATATTTACAATTGAATATATTGGTAACAATATTGCAGAAGCCAAATCTGTATTTTATCATCGGGCTATTATATCAATTATCGCACTTCTGATAATTGGCTTATTGGGTCATAGCGCATTAAAGCGTATATTTAAACACGAAGTGTCTGCCAGGAAAGAACTTAAGGAATATATAAGCTTAGCCGAAAAGCGAAATGAGGAGCTTGAACAGTTATCATTTGTATTGAAGAAAAGCGAAAATCTGATTTTGCTTGCCGATAAAAATGGCCGAATTGAATGGCTGAATGAGAGTTATCATGAAAAGAACAATTACAGCGGTGCAGAGCTCGAGTCGTTTGTGGGCAAAGAACTCGCGGAGGTGAGCCATTATCCAAAAATTCAATCGGTAATAGACGAGGCAGTAATGACTAAATCAAAGGTGGTTTATGAAGCCAAAAGCTACAACCAAGATGGTAGTGAATTTTGGGCCAGCACCACAGTTACACCTATTATTGATAATGAAGGTGAGGTTCAGAAACTTCTATTTATTGATGCCGACATTACGCGTTTAAAACTTGCCGAAAAAGAAATTGCAAATCTGGCAAACTTTACTGAAGAACAAACCCGCCCATTGATTCGGATTAAAAATAATGGCCTTGTGCTTTATGCCAACGAAGCGAGCGAATCTATTCTTCACCTATGGAAAAGCCATGTAAATGAGGTTATTACCAAGAAATCTATTCTAGAGATTATACGGCAAACGACTTTAGAAAATGCCGAGAAATTCATTAACCTGGAGTGTAATAACCGCATTTACAACTTGCGCTTTTTTCCGGTGAAGGAAAAAGACTACGTAAATATTTATGGGGAGGATATTACGGAAGTTCAAATTACCGAAAAGGAAAATCGCAAAAAAGCCTTGCAGCTCGAACAGGATAACCTAAGTATTACAGACAGTATAAATTACGCCAGAAAAATACAAGAGGCGATTTTGCCAGACGAAGATCATATTAGACAATTTTTTAAGAATTCATTTGCCTTGAGCAAACCAAAGGATATTGTAAGTGGCGACTTTTTTTGGATATACGAAACAGTGCCTCAAAAAGAGTATCTTCTGGCATTGGCCGATTGCACCGGACATGGCGTACCGGGTGCAATGATGTCTATTGTAGGCCACAGTCTTCTAAACGAAATTGTGGAAGGTGAAGAATGTACTGATCCCGCTCAAATACTGGAGATTCTCAATAAGGAAATCATAAAATCGCTCCGACAAAAAACTTTGGAAAAATCTAGCGATGGTATGGATGTTAGTGTTCTTAGAATAAATCTGCAAAGCCGAACAATTACTTTTGCCGGTGCCTACCAGCAAGTGTATTGGATAAACCGGAAGTTAAACACTTACAAAGGTGATAGACAGCCTATTGGAGGGCTTCACCACGACAGCAACCGGAAATTTACCAATCACACCTTTAGCTATGGCCAGGGTGATTCTATTTATCTGACTAGTGATGGTTTTCAGGATCAATTTGGAGGAGAGAACAATAAAAAATTCCTTTCGAGACGATTGCAGGAATTACTCGTTACAAGTCACAAATACAGCATGCAGGCGCAATCTCATATCTTTAATCAAGCATTTGAAGAATGGCGCGGGCAGTATGAACAAATTGACGACGTATCGATGATTGGAATTAAATTTTAACGAAAATAATGCAAAACAGCTATAATTTAAATACAAATTTGTAATTTCCCTTTTTTAAAAATGAGTTCTGAATTATTTTGGATTTAAAAGAATACGTAGCTCTCAATTGCAGCACTGCGTAAATTCTTATGAATAGCAAAATATCCAACGACTCATGTTAAAAACACTACTTTTGAACCGTAACCTTTGTTTTTAAAAGTAAGAACAAAGCCAGAAACTGAAATTTATGAAATCAGAAATTTTAAATAAGCTTGAAATCCTGCTCCAAACTGAAAATGTTTTGAGTGTACAAAAAGAATTCAAACAATTGAGTGCCCAGTTCAGAAGCCTGGCTGCGCATGGTATTTCAGATATTGATGAATCTGAAGAAGATCATGAAGACGATGAGCATGATGATGAAGTGAATGCTCACGTGGAACGGGTTGAAGTGAAAACTGATACGGAAAGCAGTGATAAAAAAGAAGATACTGAAAGTATAGACGAAAAAGCACAACAGGCCGAAACCAATGAACAGAAGACGCGGGCTGTTGAAGTTTCTGACACAGCAGCAACTCCTACTATTGAAGCTATTGATCATAAGGAAGGCATAGACGAAAAAGCACAACAAGCTGAAAGCGATGATGTGAAATCAGACCATACCGAAACTTTAAAAACGGCGGCAAATATGAAAGATGAATCTGCCGCTGAAAAAACTGATCTTGAAGTTGCTCAAAATGAAAATGAAGGAATAACTGAAAAAGCGCAGCAGGCCGAAAGCGAAAAAAGTAAGCCAGAAGTTGTTGTGACTAAAGAGGGGGCTGAAGAACCTACTGCTATGGATGAAGACGATAGTGAGGATGACAGTAAGGTTGAATCGGTGGCCCAAACAACTGATAATGTGGGGATAGATGAAGCTATGCAGCGCTTTAAAGAACTAACAGCACAGTTTAAAGAAAAAACAGAAAAGCAGAAGGGACTTAAAAAACGTGAAGAAGAAGATACCGTAAAAACAGCCAAACACTTATTGCAAGAGCTTGGCTTACTTGTAGAAAACGAAGAGAATATTTCGAAGGCATTTAATGGTTTCAATGCTATTCAGGAAAAGTGGAAAAGTCTGCCAAAAGTAAGCAATGATGCATACCGCGAGCTGAATGCTGAATATAATAAGCACGCTGAGAAATTCTTTTACAATATCAATATATACAAAGAGCTAAAAGAGCTTGATCTTAAACACAATCTGGAACAAAAACTATTGGTCCTTGAAGACCAAAGGAAATTGGTAGATATCAATGACATTAGACGTATGGAAGTGGAAGTTCGTCTTAATCAGGATAGATGGAATGAAATAGGGCCTACTTATAAAGAACAATGGGACAAGATTAAAGATGAATTCTGGGATTTAACCCGAGACGTTTACAAAAAAGTACAGGATTTCTACAACCAGAGAAGGGAACAGCAAATTAAGAATTATGAGATAAAGGAAGAATTACTAAGCAGAGTAAAGCACTTAGTGAGTCTCGACTTAAAATCGAATAAAAAATGGCAGGAAAAAACAGCCGAGATTATTGAAATTCAAAAAGAATGGAAAATGATAGGCTACGTTCCCAAAGATAAAACATCTATCTGGAAGGAATTCAGAAAAACGTCTGATCAGTTTTTTGAAAATAAACGCGCCTACTATAAAGAAATAAGGGACGAACAGGATGCAAATAAAAAGCGAAAAATGCAGTTGCTTTCCCGAGCTGAGGAGCTCAAAGACAGTGAAGATTGGAGTGAAGCCTCATCAGAATTGATAAAGCTTCAAAAAGATTGGAAGGAAATAGGTCCTGCTCATCAGCGCGATGAGAATAAAATGTGGCGTAAATTCAGAGAATACTGCGACCATTTTTTTCAAAAAAGGAAAGCGCATAAATCAGAGGAATCATCAGAATTTGAAGAAAACCACAAAGCCAAAAATGCTTTATTAGAAGAGTTGGCTGCCTTTGAACCCGGTGCTGACCGAAACAAGAATATAGACACCTTAAAGGAATTTTCTGAAAAATGGCGCGGTATAGGTCACGTTCCTTATAAGGCTAAAGACAAGGTGAACAAGGAATATAAGCGGATATTAGATGAGAAATATGGTCTTTTGAAAATAGATAGGAAGGAGAAAGAAAAAATTCGGTTTGAGCAAAAACTCGAGGACATTAAAGACAATGACAAGAATGATTATTTGATTCGCAAAGAACAAGATAATATCCGAAACAAGATTTCTAAACTCAATACAGAAGCCATTCAGCTTGAAAATAACATTGGTTTCTTTGCTAATTCAAAAGGTGCCGAGAAGCTAAAACATGAAGTAGAGCTGAAAATCGATAAAGTAAAAGATGAAATTGATATTCTTAAAGAACGATTATCGATGCTTAGAGATGCTTAAACGTTTAAGCTCCGGACTATTGCTAATCCTTTTTGTAAGTCTTCAGGCTTGTAATTTTTCTGAACCCGAGAAAAGAAAGAAGCGGCCTATGGTTTATGAAGGTATGCCTATAAGCGATTTGACATTAGCGCTTGGAGCGCCAGATAGTATTCAGAACGGAGGATCCGTATATAATGCCGATTTAAACAAAACCCAGAAAGTGGAAAAATGGTACTTCGACACGCGTACTGTGGTTGTTATTGACGATACCGTAAAGACCCCCAATCTAAACGAAAGATAAGAATCGAAGCTCGTTTTTTACTGTTATTTTCTGAATACCAGGTTTCGCTGATGATGTGATTAGTGGATTTGCACTCAATTTAAGTGAAGCACTTTAATACTATCAAGGAGCGTGTTACTCTCAAAAATATTATTCACTGCGCGAATGTATTGTACTCTTTGATCAAAACGATAACTCACCTCTACGTAAAATCCAAACAAGTCGTAGATCATTAATTTTGTGCCATGCTTTGAATTTCGATTGTCTAAATACTTACCGTACTTATTTAGCAGAGATGCTTTTCCATCAAAGCTGAGTAAATTAAAATCTGTTATAGTCATAGCCTTTGTTTCTACAAATCTACATTTATTTTCGATAAAAGTCAATTAGGCTACGACGAAAATTAGTTGGGAATAATGTTTTGTGCCATTTAAAAATCCAATAGGTTCAGAATCAAGATATTTCTTAAAGGTTAAAATCAATGTTGATCTTAATATATCCTTAACCTTATCCTAAGATAGTAATACAGTTTTTTTACGTACCATTGCAACTTTAAAGAATTTGTATTTCAGATTGATCAGCCATTTTTAAAAGTCTTTATTTTACTATTGAAAAAGCGAATAATCCTATTTTAATATTGAAAATTTTTCTGGTCATCTGATGGATCCTTACTTTTTTTTGGTTATTGCCTTATTAATTCTTGCCGTTGCCGATTTGGTTGTAGGTGTTAGCAACGATGCTGTAAACTTTCTCAACTCTGCCATTGGTTCAAAAGTGGCATCGCGCAAAACTATTTTTACTATTGCTGCTCTCGGAGTTTTCATTGGTGCAGCCTTCTCAAGTGGAATGATGGAGATAGCCCGGAAAGGAATTTTCAATCCAGAGCACTTTTCTTTTGAAGATATCATGGTCATTTTTATGGCCGTAATGATAACTGACATTCTCATTCTAGACTTATTTAACTCTCTGGGACTTCCTACAAGCACCACCGTGTCGATAGTCTTCGAATTGCTCGGCGCCTCTGTTGTAACTGGATTGCTGGTGATAGCTAATAATGAGACAAAGGCTGGCTTAAGCATATTTGATGTAATAAATTACCAGAAGGCAACCGAAATCATCATTGGTATATTCGTGTCCATTGGTGTGGCTTTTAGCATTGGTGGAAGCGTACAATGGCTTAGCCGTATGCTTTTTACTTTTCATATTAAGGACAGAATTAAGAGATACGGACCACCTTTTGCCGGTATGGCAATCTCAATCATTATCTTTTTTTTATTGGTAAAGGGCTTAAAAGGAGCGGCTTTTATTCCCGATTCGTTTGCTAAAGAGGTCTCTGATAACGGGCTTTTAATTATGGTATTTACCTTCACTTTCGCTACCCTACTTACTTATTTGCTTCAAAAATTTCTAAATGTCAATCCGCTGAAAATTGTAGTTTTACTAGGTACATTTTCTTTGGCAATGGCTTTTGCCGGTAACGACCTTGTAAACTTTATTGGCGTACCGATTACCGGTTTTCTTTCTTACGACCTATGGCAAGCCTCGGGACTCAGTGCGGCTGAGTTTAATATGTCGGCACTCGCTGACTCGGTTAAGACGCCGGGTCCTATGCTTTATATTGCAGGACTTATCATGGTTCTTACGTTATGGTTTTCTTCAAAAGCCAAAAAGGTAACGGATACCGAACTCAAACTTAGCTCTCAACATGATGTTGCTGAACGATTTAAACCCAATTTTTTGTCGCACGCCATTGTAAAAGCCTCTAGCAAAATAGGCACTGCAGTCCAAAAAGTAATCTCAAGAAGGACTAATGTATATATCAATCGCAGGTTTAGGCTTTCGCCAATTACTGAAACAGATAAACCGGCATTTGACCTTGTTCGTGCAAGCGTGAACTTAATGGTGGCTAGTGTGCTAATTGCATTTGCTTCATCATTAAAGCTACCATTATCAACCACTTATGTTTCTTTTATGGTTGCTATGGGTTCTTCGCTTGCAGATAGAGCCTGGGGTTCTGGCAGTGCCCCTCATCGCGTAGCAGGGGTTCTAAACGTAGTTGGTGGATGGTTTATGACGGCTGCCGGTGCTTTTACTGCCGCCGGACTGATGGCTCTTCTCATCTATACTGGCGGGCCATGGGTTGCACTGAGTCTGTTTATAGTCGCGTTAATCGTTCTTATTAGAAGCAATTTTCCGCAGACATTCTATAAAAAGGCAAAGAGGTAATTTTGTGTAACAGCTCTTTTGAGAGTTAAGCATATTTGAATTGTGAGATTTTTCCTACTCTAAAACCTCATAAATCTCAACAGGATTTGCCTTATTCTTCAATTCTATTTTACCCAGGTTATTAAATTTAAACGATTCCTTAACTTTTTGGTAGCATTCTTCACAAACTACTATTTGATTTGGCTTTGCCCCGTCTTGCAATCGTGCAGCGGTATTTACTGTATCGCCTATTACGGTGTAATCTAGCCGCTTTAAAGTAGAAGATCCAATATTTCCACATATCATCTCACCGCTTTTAATGCCTATAGACACTTTGGGTTTGTATTGAAAATCATTGTCTAAAGCGGGAAGTTGATTAATTTTATTTCTCACGGCAAGCGCAGCATCAATTGCCCGATCAAGATGATACTCGCCGCGAAAAACAGCCATTATTGCATCGCCAATAAACTTATCTACATAGCCATTCTGTGCTGTGATCTCTTTTACCATTTCATCGAAATAGGTATTTATCATTGATACTACCGTATTTGGAGAAGCTGCTTCACTAATAGCTGTAAATCCGCAAATATCAATAAATATCACTGTTCCTTCTATCGTTTCATTGGCCATGATAGTATTTTCGTACTCTTGACTACCCATAAAATTGAGAACATTTTCATCTACATACATTTTGAGAATATTATTTTCTTTTATGGCTTGAAGGGTTTCCCTGAGGTACCGCGCATGCTTTAAAGTTTTTTCCATTGTAAGCGATAGATCTACAAAGTTGATAGGCTTGGTTATGAAATCAAATGCTCCTCTATTCATGGCCGTTCTAATATTGTCCATATCGCCATAAGCCGACACGATTACAGATTTTATTAACGGGCTAAATTCCTGAATCTTGGTCAGCAAAGTCAACCCATCCATTTCGGGCATATTGATATCGCTCAATACAATATCAATATCTGGTGAAGCCGATAATACCCTGAGGGCTTCCTTACCATTTACGGCAAATAAAAATTCATAATCACGTTGGCGAATTTCCTTGCGGAATTTTTGCTTGATGAGTACTTCCAAATCGGTTTCATCATCTACTACGAGTATTTTGGAAGTCATTATAGGGTCATTAATTTTGTTTTTAAAAGTTTGAAGTCAAGTGGTTTTGTCAAAAAATCATCCGCGCCAAGCCGTGTTGCGGTATTATAATTTTCTTCATCCCCATAAGCGGTAATCATCATAACAACCGGCGGAGGCTTTTGGTAATTTTTCTTGATGGTGTCCAGCAATTCCAGACCACTCATTCCGGGCATATTAATATCCGAAAGAATAAGCACTGCTTCATGCTCCATCTCGCTTAGGGTTTCTAAGGCTGCTTTTCCCGAAAAGGCAAAGACAAAATTGTGCTCACCACTACGTATTTCTTTTCTGAATCGCTGTTCAAAAAGAGCTTTTACATCTTGCTCGTCATCTACAACTAATATTTTCATGATTTTGGTTATTTAATAGTTTCTAACTTCAATTCTAATATTTGAATCATCTTTTTGCCCTATACTATACATGCTAATCAAAATCTGATAGTTCTATCGTAAAGGTAGTTCCTTCACCTTCTTCTGTTTCAACTTTCAACTCACCACCGTGAGATTTAACAATGTCGTAACTCATGCTCAAGCCAAGTCCGGTGCCTTCTCCCGTAGGTTTGGTTGTAAAAAAAGGCTGGAATATTTTACCTAAAGCATTTTCGGAAATACCATTTCCATTATCGCGAACAGAAATACAAATTTTTTCTCCCGATAGCTTTGTCGAAACCCATATTGTAGGCTCATAGTCGGTTGAATTCATTTGCTTTTTCTGGTTTATTGCGTAAAATGCATTTGTCATTAAATTGAGTAATACACGACCTATATCTTCTGGCACCAACTTTAGAATGTTCAATCCGGGGTCAAAATCAGTTTGAAGCTGTGCATTAAATTGTTTATCCTTAGCCCGAAATCCGTGATAAGCCAATCTAAGGAATTCGTCAGTAAGTTTATTGACATCGGTGGGAAATTTTTCTCCGGTATTTTTGCGGCTATGCTGAAGCATTCCTTTTACGATTCCATCGGCACGCTGACCGTGATGATGAATTTTCGTCAAGTTTTGTTTTATCTCACCGAGTAGTTCAGAGATAAGGGAATCATCTTTTTCCTTTACGTCTTTTGCTCGTTCTTCTTCTAATTCATCTATCAGTTCGTTGCTTAATTCCGAAAAATTGTTGACAAAGTTGAGCGGATTCTGAATTTCATGCGCAATACCTGCTGTTAGCTCACCAAGGCTTGCCATTTTTTCACTTTGTATAAGCTGGGTCTGGGTTTTTTTGAGTTTAGTAAGCGTACTTTCCAGCTCATTTTTCCGCTGTTCGAGCAAGGAATTTGCTTTTTGCTTATTTCGGTACGAAATCCAACCGCCTGTGGCGATGATAAGGGCAATCAATAAACCGCTGCCAAGTAAAAGCTGCCGGGTTTTTTCCGCCGCATCTTTTTTTGCCTGAATGACCTGATTCGCAGCCTTTTCCTTATCAAAATCATAAGTCATTGTAAGCTCTGTGGCTTTTCTAATATTTTCATTTCTTCTTACAGAATCGACTATTTGAACACCTATCTTATAATTTAAAAGTGCTTCATCATAGCGGCCGGTTTTCTCATAACTAAGCGAAAGATCTTTGTAAAGTTGCGCCAAACCTGTATCGTAGAATCCTGCTTCTTTTTTACTTTCAAGGCTTCTTTTCAATATTGGAATGGCTTTTTTATATTTTTCCTGAGCAACATAGATATTCCCGAGGGTCGAAAGCGTTTGATAAATCGTTAAAGGCTGGTGAGAGCTGTCTGCCAAAGAAATTGAGAGAATTGCCAGGTCTTCAGCCTCACGATATTTTAATTGCATCATTCTGGCCTGCGCTGCCTTTGACAAGCTGGCAGCTCCTATACTCACTTCGCCGGCTTGTTCAGCCATTTCTACAGCTAACATTGAATTTGCGTAAGCTTTATCATACTTTTTGTTTTCAAAATAAAGGTTGGCTATATTAGAATAACCATACATTTCAATCCTTTTCTCATTTAGCTCTTTTGCAAGTTCTATGGCCTCTAGAAAAGCCTGTTCAGATCTTACTGTATCTCCAATATTCCGATAGGTATTACCCATATTTACAAGAATGTTGGCCTTATCGCGGTCATTTTTGAGATTCTCTGCATTATTCAGCGCTTTTTGCTGATAAAAAATAGCCTGCGCAAAATCAGATTGCATTTGATAAGATATGGCGAGCATTTCATATGCAGGCGATATTTTGTCTCCTTTGCGAGCTTCATCAATAGCAATGGACTTTTTGTAGTAAACTGCCGACGAATCGTACATGCTCTGCACACCGTAGTACATACCCATGCCCGAAAAATAATTTGATATTAAAGCTGAATCACCAAATTGATTAGCAATTTCAGAAGCCTCATTGAGATATTTTTTTGCAGATACATACGCACCTTTGTTAATAAGGCTTGTAGATGCATACTTCGTAGCCCAATACTCGCCCTTCAAGTACCCTGCTTTTTTGGCATCTTCAATATTAACCAGTGCAAGAGCTAAAGACGAGTCGACATTTATAGCCTTTAAATAATCAACCATGAAGTTTACTACATCAATACGTTCATTTTCAGATTTCGCTTCTTTAAGTAGCTGTTGGTACTTGTCCTTAACAGCTTGAGGTTGAGCGCTAAGGTGGTTAAAAAAAAGACCACAAGCAAGAATGATTAATGATTTGAATAGCGCACGCATGGTTGGTAGCTTAAAGGGGTGATCTTTAAAATTAGGGTATCGGTATTTATATCTTTTGAAGATATAAAAAAATTCTGATTCACTGCATTTCGCGTTATATTATTTAAGCAAGGTTGTGAGAGATTCTTCAAATATTTTTGCTTTGTGCGATCTTCCATATCTGATTCGGCATTTACAAGTCGTATTTCAAAAGTCATGATATGGTTGCTAATTTCGATTTTAAGAGTTTGAAGTCGAGTGGTTTTGTCAAAAAATCATCTGCCCCGAGCCTTGTTGCTGTATTGTAGTTCTCTTCATCGCCATAAGCGGTAATCATCATAACAACAGGTGGTGGCTTTCGGTAACTTTTCTTAATTGTGGCCAGTAATTCCAAACCACTCATTCCGGGCATATTGATATCCGAAAGAATTAAAACAGCTTTCTGATCCATTTCACTTAAGATTTCCAATGCCTCTTTTCCTGAAAAGGCAAAGACAAAATTGTGCTCGCCGCTGCGTATTTCTTTTCTGAATCGCTGTTCAAAAAGTGCCTTTACATCGCGTTCGTCATCTACAACTAATATGTTCATGATTTTGGTTATTTAGGGATTCTAATAATAAAATTTGTTCCTTTATTTTCTTCAGTTTCTACTTTTAGCTCGCCATTGTGGCCTTTTGTTATGGTTTCGTAGCTCATGCTCAATCCTAGCCCGGTGCCCTCTCCGGTAGGTTTGGTAGTATAAAATGGCTGGAATATTTTATCAACAACAGCTGCCGGAATTCCACCTCCATTATCTTTTACAGAAATCTCTATAAATTGTCCGATGTTCACTGTAGAAATGGCCACTTCGGGTTCGTAAGCGCCTTCTACAAGCTGAGATTCTTTTTTCTTATTGCACGAGTAGAAGGCATTTGTCAATAAATTTAAAATGACACGACCGATATCTTGTGGTATAATATTTATCATACCGATAGATTCATCAAAGTTGGATATCAGCTTGGCATTAAATGATTTATCCTTTGCGCGCAATCCGTGGTAAGTGAGCCGTAAATACTCATCGCAGAGTGCATTGATGTCTGTTGGCTCCTTTATCTCGATACTAGATCGGCTGTGTTGGAGCATTCCTCTTACAATGGCATCAGCACGCTTTCCGTGGTATGCTATTTTCTCTAAATTTTCCTTTATATCGTTTGCAAAGACCCTTACTTCCACCAAATCACCATTATCTATTTCTTGATTCATCTCTAGAAACAATTCATTGTTTAATTCGCTGAAATTAACCACAAAATTTAAAGGATTTTTAATTTCATGTGCAATACCTGCGGTGAGTTCGCCAAGCGATGCCATTTTTTCTGATTGAATAAGCTGATTTTGTGTGGCCTTTAAGTCAATCAGTGATTCTTCTAATGCAATATTCAATTTACGCTTGTCTCTAAAACGCCAGAAAAAGACAAGTGCAAATGCCAAAACAATCGCTAGCCCCGAGAAACTTATATTTCGAATTAATTTTTCGCGCTTTATCTGGGCTTCCTGAAGCGAAAGTTGTTTATCTTGACTTGCCTTCTGAAGAGCCCGTTTATTTTCAAAAACCAACTGTTGTGTGAGCTTGGTAACCTTTTCTATTTTCTCTGCACTCACCACAGAGTCATTCATTTGCTGATAGTTGACCTCAGCTTCAAAAGCATTTTGATAATCGCCATTTGCTACATAGCTCTTTGACATTTCGCTGTAAACACTTCTCCTTATCTTATAATCTGTTTCTGCTGGCAGGCCTTCTGCACTTCTTATTGCGGCCAGAGATTCCTTGTTCTTTCCCTGCAATCTTAGTACTCCTGCAATTTGGGTTTGCGCCATAGCCTGGTATGCGCGGTTGTTATTCTCTTCGCTAATTTTAAGTGCTGTTGCATAGTTTGATAAAGCTGTATCAAAGTTTTTCAACTCTGCATTTATATTACCATTTAGTAAATAGGCATCTAGTACATACCTGACGTCGTTTTCAAGTTTTGCGTACTTCAGCGCTTCCGAACTATTGACAAGTGCTTCATCCAGTTTTTTTTGTTTAACTAGAATATTAGATATGTAGCCATATGAATTCCCAATTGAAGACATCTCATTTAAATTTAGCCGTATAGATAGTGCCGCTTGATGATTTTTCAGAGCTTCATCAAGCTTTCCCGAGAACATGTATGTTACCCCAATATCATTGTAGGTCGTGGCTATCCCGGCAGAATCACGCATGGACCGAAAAACCACTAACGCATTTTGCTGATTTTGGAGGGCGTCGGCATATTTTTCTACAAGCAAATAATTAAACCCATTGGCGAGCAGAGCGTCCGTAATTGTTAATGTGTCTTTAATTTCTCTGGCTATCCGCAAGGCCTTTGCATTACTCTCAAGCGCATCACCATAGTTTCCGGTGTAGCGATTTTCGAATCCGATATGAAGCCAAGCCCTTGCTACCTGTTTGCGATCTCCGATTTGCCTAAAGAGGTCAAGACTTTTTTTGTAGTTATCAAGAGCTTCACTGTGGAGATATTGCGCACTATATACTTCAGCAATAGACGAATAAACTGATGCGACACCAGATTTATTTCCGGTTTTCTTCCACAATTCTAAAGCGACCTGAAGGGTATCAAGTGCATGATTCGTATTTTTAAAATACAAGGAAACACCAAGATTTTCGGTGGCTTTTGCCTTTTGTATCTCATATATTTCAGCAATAGCAGGTTTTACATTCTTACTCAAGCACTTATTGGTCAGCTCAATGGCCGATAAAGCATATTTTTCAGCACTGTCAGATTGAGCATTGCTTACATAAGCCGTTGAGAGATCATTCATCAAAATGATTCGTGTAGTGTCGTGCTTTGCGCGTATCAATTGATTTTTCAAAAACCCAATATCTCGCACAGCATCTACTACCGGTTGCGCAATAACAAAACCGCTAACAAATAAACTAATCAATACTGTCAGTAATATTCTTTTCATACTACCCGGTTTCTGATCTAACTCGGAATATCCAATCATTGAATATTTATATCACTTTAATAAACCCAAAAACGGGACTTGAATACTTCATCAAAATTGCCGTAAAAAAGCGTTTTCCCAAGTTTGATTTTCAAGTTTGCAGTTCTAAACAAGCAGCTCAATCATAGATCCGTCCGTTGAATTAGGTAAATCTAAGTCTTTATTCAGTAAATCTACATTACTGAGGACGAAGACATATAAATACTTACCCAAAAGGCTGAAATATTTACCCAAGAGTCCGGTTGCCTGTTATAAATGGTGATAAGAATTCTATATAAGCGGTTTATTAAGCGGTAATTTTTCTGCTTTCGCAAAAAGTATTTGCAACTGCATCACCATAACCCCGATTTAATCATTTCTTTTCAATCCTAACTTTTACCTAATTTAGCAGACTCTATGGATCGCGTTGTTTACTATCTGGCCTATTCATTTTTATGGCTTATAACCTGGCTTCCACTGCGGATGCTTTTTATTTTTTCTGATTTCCTTTTTGTTTTGATTTACTACTTCGTTGGTTACAGAAAAGATGTAGTGCGTGAAAATTTGCGAAACAGTTTTCCTGAAAAGGATAGAAGTGAATTGCGCCGTATTGAGCGAAAGTTTTATCTACACCTTTGCGATAGCTTTATTGAATGGATGTATCCGCTGCACCGCGATGCCAAGCACATGGCGAAATATTATCATTTTAAAAACCCCGAAGTGCTAAATGAATTGTATGCTGAAGGAAAAGGTGTAGTAGGCATTTTGGGGCATTACGGAAACTGGGAATACCTCTCTCTCCTACCCCAATACGTAGATCACAAGGTCTGGGCTATTCACCTCCCTCAAAACAACAAGTATTTTAATGACCTGATTAACAGGCTTCGCTCAAAGTTTGGTGTAAATATGATGACCACTGCAGAGAGCTTTCGGAAATTGCTTTTAGAAGCCAATGCCGGAGAGACTACTATGACCTATTTTTTGGCAGATCAGAGCCCACACCGTGGAAAGATAAAATACTGGACTACTTTTTTAAATCAAGAAACTCCCGTGTTTCTCGGTGCAGAGCAAATTGCCAGAAAGCTCAATATGGCCGTGGTGTTCTTTGATATTCGAAAAGTAAAGCGGGGGCATTACGAAATAATCTTTGAGGTGCTTGCCAAAAACCCGCGCGAGTTTCCTGATTATGCCATTACCGAGATGCACGTTCGCGCGCTTGAAAAACGCATTCAGGCAGAACCAGCCTTTTGGCTTTGGAGCCATAAGCGGTGGAAGCACAAGCGAAAAGATGTGGAAAAATTAGAAATGTAAACCGGCGCTTGCACAAAAGTTGAGCGAAAAATAATTAGTCCCACGTTTCGATAAACAATACGTTCTACCAAGATACCTTCCAGCCAAAGCTTACAGGAAATACAGCAGTAACATTTGTCTCCAATTCCGGAATGGACATTATGCTAATTCCAGGTCGCATTTCAATCACAAAAAGGAGGGTTTTCCAAAATCCGGTTCTGCCCATTCCCACGCCCACTCCCAAAGGCAAATAAGCCAATGCGCTGTACCCATTGTCATTTTTTATTATCTCATTATTGCCTTCGTTGGGATAGTAATTTCCGCGACCGTTTGAAGTGTTATTACTCTCTGTGCGAGTAACGGTTGTTCTATTATCTAAAGAAATTCCGCCGGCAAAGCCCAAACCACCATACAAACTCCATAGAAATTCTGGGTTGGTACGCCATATCACAGCCACATCGGCTAATACCTGCGAAGTACGATAACGCATTTCAATTGTGCTGGTGTAGATAGAATCGATGTAGGTGTTAGTTCCTGTTTGGCTGGAAACCAATGTGTCATAAGGCGTTCTCGTTTCAAATTTTAGATTTTTAGTTAAGCGCTGTCCACCCTGATAAGTAATACCAAGACGCAAGAGAGGGTTTCGTTTTTCAGCACCGTCTTTCCCATTAAATTGTAGAGACACATAGGTATTAAAAACGCCTAAGGCGTGGTTTGTAGGTTCAAATGAATTGGAGTATTTACTCAAATCTCCAGCGAGAATATCTGAATTTGGAGCAAGTGTTTTAAACATGGTAATTGTGTTGCCATAAGATGGCAGGCTCATAACACCGCCCATTATGGTAACCTCTGAAACCGCTATGCGAGGAGTTGATGCATTTGTGTTTTGGCTGTAGGAGTCTATTGTCGTCAATAGAAAAAAAGCATAAGCCAGGGTTGAATAAAGTACTGATTTCATAGTCGTAGAGATGGGTTAAAGTTCCTAGCAAGAACAATTAAGTTTCAAATTACCCTCATTTGAAATCTTTTTTTCCTAGTCTGCCAAGTCAGATTTTATGTCTTTCGTTTGTTCAGGGCAATCCTTCATCTCATGCATAATTAGCTATTATATAAATAGATATCGAAAATTAAATGCGTATGTTTTACCATCCATCTCCATCATTACTTGTAAGAAGGCTCTGATAAAACTTATTTCCGAATTTGCAAAACAGCTTTTCTCTATCAATCTTAAAGTTAGTAGCTTTCGGTAATTAACGGCGGGATAACAATTACCATGTTAGAAACAATTATTTGGAGGAAAACCCCGATCTATTGGCGCACTTATTGATTGAGTTCATTCCGATGAACTCAGGGTTTGGTTCAAATTTCAATAAAAGTCTTTAAATTTTGAAAGAATTGTGCACATGAAGCTGGCAATAATTGGAAGCGGAGCAACCGCGATTTATATTTTAAAACACCTTTCCGAGTATAGAGATCACGGCGTAAGTGAGATTCATATATTCGAAAAGGAATCGCTAATGGGAATGGGTATGCCTTACAATCCAATTTATACCGATAAATATCATTTGGCAAATATCACTTCCGAAGAAATTCCACTTTTAACTACTTCATTTTCGGAGTGGTTGCGCGCGCAGAGTGCAGAAGTGTTGAATGACCTCGCAATTGAGAGAGACCAAATAAGCGACAATGAAGTGTATAGCAGAATTGCCCTGGGCAGATATTTACACGATCAATACACGAAAATACTTGATGATATGGCGTCTGTGGGAACGCTTGTTTTTCAATATCCGGGTATAGAAGTAATAGATATTGCCGATGAGCCAAATAAAAGTATGGCACGCATTTATGCATCTGATGGAAGCAATATGGTTTTTGATCATGTCTTCATTTCTACAGGCCATAACTTTGATCAACCAGATAAGCCAGCCAGCGGCTATTTTAAATCGCCCTGGCCAATTGAGAAAATATTGCCCCAAACCGGGACATTCTACAATTTTGAAATAGGACTGCTGGGTGCATCTCTTAGCGCCTTTGATGTGGTAACCAGTTTGGTTCATAGGCATGGTAGATTTATGAAAAGAGGTGATCGCATAATATTTAAAAAACATCCATCTGCACCTCAATTTAAAATAAAAATGCATTCAGCAGAAGGGTGGCTCCCCCACTTGCAGTACGAGCAGAAAAACCCTATGCGCGAAATCTATAGATACATTTCCAGAGATGGTCTTCTTAAGCTTTGTGACAATGAAGGAAGGCTTCGTATTGACGACTATTTTGATGCGCTTTGCCGACCCGTTTTGCGCGATTCCCTTTCGGCAAATGGATATGAAGAAGCGGCCGAACGGCTTAACGATCATACCTTTAAGTTTTCAGATTTTATTGAAAAAATGAGCGAGCGACATGAATATGAGAATCCGTTTGAAGGAATGGTGGAAGAGATGCGGGTGGCGAGCACTTCCGTAAATGAAGATATTCCCATTTACTGGAAGGAGGCTATGGACGACTTGATGTACACCCTGAATTTTCATATGGAAATGCTGCCGGCAGAAGACCAGATTTTTTTCCGCGAAAGCGTAATGCCTTTTCTTTTGAATGTTATTGCGGCTCTGCCTTTGCAATCGGCTAAAATACTGCTCGCTTTGCACGATGCCGGAGTGCTTGATTTGATAAAAGGAAAAATTGAAAATATAGAAACTGACCAAAAATCTACCCGGATTTCTGTGGTGCGAGAAGAAAATACCACGAATTACAATTACAGAATTTTTATAGAATGTGGAGGTGACAAAAAAATCAATTTGGAAAGTTATCCCTTTCAATCGCTAGTGAAAGATGGTTTGGTTAGAGCTTCAAGCGCGGCTTTCGCCAATGTGGTTGCAGAGGATGATCGCACTGACGAAACCGTTTTTAAGGAAAATGGAAAGTGGTTTAAAACCCTTCCGGGAATTGATGTGGACAGTGCATACAGAGTGATAGGAAGCGACGGGCGGGCAAACCCGCGTATATACGATCCCACATTTACACATATTCAAGGTGTTAGACCTTATTCATATGGGTTGCAGGCGTGCAATACTACAGCCGAGATTTTGGTTCAGCATTTTATAAAAAACAGGGTTAGAAATAGCGAAGTACCAGTAAGTGCGAAAGACACTAATTAGAGTTTGTCAATAGAGTCAAGTGGCTGGATCATAAAGTTCAATAGCAAGGCGCATGCAGAATTGAAAATCAAGGAGTTGACATTTGTCAATAACTGTTTTCAATTCAAGTGCAACGCCGATAGTGGACTTTATGGACAGACACTAATTAGCGGATTTTTAAAATAAGAAATATTTCAATTGCCTGAATTTACGTTCGAACGCTGATTTTTGGGCTATTCTCAATAATATTTAAACTCTTACCACCCCTCGAAAGCCGCGGCCAGCGTAATACGATTGAGCACCATTGTGGTAAATAAATACATGGTGGTACCGCCTATCTCCAAAAATAGAACCGCCGAATTTACGAATAGCTTCGGGGGTTTTGAGCCAGCTCGAAGTTTTGGTGTCAAAATCACCCAATTTTTGCAAGTTTCTGTATTCCTCTTCTGTCAGGATTTCTATTCCCATTTCGGCAGCCATATCAACAGCATTGCCTTTAGGCCGATTTTCCTTCCTACTCTCCCACCCTTTCTTGTCGTAGCAAATGCTGCGGCGCTCTTTTGGACTTTCAGTAGAGCAATCGTAAAACAAATATTCGCCCGTTTTTGACTCGACTCCTACCACATCAGGTTCTCCCCCGCTATGTTCCATTTCGTAAAGCGCGCCCAGCTTTTCGTCATTTGATTTGAGTTTCGATTCTATTTTAACCCAGTCAAGTCCTATATGGCGGTTCATATTTTTCTCAAACCGCGATTTAAGGGTAGAAATTAGTTGTTCAGCCTCTTCGGGTAAATGGTCTGGTTTACTTGATTTAGACATGGTTTCACTAATTAATTATTTTGCGAAATTTACAAAAAGCGCAGGGATATCGTAAAAAGTAACCATGAAATTGCCACTTCGTTGAAGCTACTAATTTAGTGCCAATACGAAACAGTTAAACTTTATGACCCCTCGTATATCACACCCGACGAGGGGTTTTCATATAATTTAATTGTAGCAAGTGCGGGTATTTGTGTCTTTATTCTATCCCATAACCATATTGCCAGAATCTCACAAGTAGGATTTTCAAGGCCCTCTATCTCGTTTAGCAATTTGTGGTCTATGCTGTCGATAATTGGTTTAATCACTTTTTTGACCTCGCCAAAATCAATTACCCATTTGAAGTGATCGTCTAAATCTCCTTCAAAAAAAACAGTTAAATGATACGTATGTCCGTGGACATTCTTGCACTTGTGTCCGTCGGGAACATTGGGTAAAAAGTGTGCCGAATCGAAAGTGAATTTTTTAAATATTTTCATTACTGGAATGCGTTTTCTCGATAATGCGCAAAGGTAGAGTAAAAATAGTCGCGAGGCGCGAGTCTCGATTCGCTAATGTTGAGATCAACGTACTTTTACCCACTTTTCACAAAATAAAGGCGAGCCTTACAAAACAATGTTTTACAGAATGGATAATAAAAGTCGCTCGTTACTTTTTGAACATAAAAAAGACTGCTAGTATTAAAAAGATAAATGAAATTATATGATTCATGCGGAACGTTTCTGTTTTAAAAACAATCAAGGTGAAAACGGCAAAAACCACCAATGTGATTACCTCCTGAATTACTTTGAGTTGAATAAGCGTAAATGGGCCGCCGTTTCCTTGAAAACCAATTCTATTGGCCGGAACTTGAAACATGTATTCAAACAAGGCAATTCCTCAGCTGATAAGCACTATTGAGATGCGCCCCAGCTTGCTAAACCACTTCCATTCTGCAAATTTAAGATGACCGTACCAGGCGATGATCATAAAGCTATTGCTTAAAATAAGGAGTAGAATCGTTAGAAAGGCTTTCATATTTTAGGGCAGTTTTGTCTGCTGCCAAATTATTGAATCCTATCCGAATTTGATACCCACTGAAATCAATTTTTCATGACTGCAAATTTCAGAACTTCCAGCTTCCTGTGATTCAAAACCCTCAAAAGCTGTACTTTGTAAAGCTCATTTAAATCATTGATAGCGCCGAACCTTTATGCGCTGCAATATGATCAGAATTATCACTTTTATTTCGAATTGCGGCAATTCCATGCTCACCAAACGCTCTCTTTAATATCCGTAAATTGAAACAAACAATAGAACATACTTCTTATAATATCATTCCAAATCCTTGTTTTTACTATCCGAAGTCCTAAACTTCTGCTCTACATATTGTCAAAAGCTATAAGCAATAAGAATAGGAATTATGGCGAATCGCACATATTTCTCTAAATGCTCATATTCATTTAAGACCGAAAGAATTACTGTAGAAATGATTATAAATTATTGGATTAGTTGATCTATTTCTGTTCTTATTTGATTATCCATAACCGTATTCTATTCTTCAAATTTAAAAAACTAATTGGAGTTTTAGGTAGTTGAAAACAGGCATAAAATTTATTGCAAAAGGCATCTGGCGAATTCCGGATTGATCCAATACGAAACGAACTTATAGCAGAAATATAAATTTACTCACTATGAAAATAATTAATCTTTCACCGGTCGTGGCACCCTAAAATCAGTGCCACATTCAAAACAGTGGCATGTTTTACTTAAAAATGGTATCGGAAATCCAACCAGCAGAAAGGAAATTGCAAATGCGCGCTGGCTGTATTTGGGCTTAGATACATTCCTAGAAGTACATACTGGACAAACAATAGGATTCGGTATGTTCATTGAAATTCAATAGCTAAAACAATAAAATGACGTATTGGGAGATGTTATTACCAGTTTTCTGTTGCTGAAGTTTAAATCATAATTTCCGTTGAAAATAGCATCCATTGTATCCGCCTTAAAAATAGTAAGCTGGTCATTTTCAATCTCCCAATTCGACCTGATCGTTCGAGATTCAAAACCCGGAATTACAAGTGAACCATCGTGGTTAAATTCTATTAAATCATCCTTTCTACCTATTATTTCAACTTTGAATCCACTATCAGTGCTCATTTTACTTTCAATAGTGTTTGGATAATAAAATTGATCCTTGTAAACTATGTGATCTAAATACCAGTCCATTCCGGTTAACATTTCAACTTTACTCGGTCTGGTAATGATTGAATAAGACATAAGAAAAAGTGCTATTCCGATCAAAAGGGAGACGAATATGATTACTGTTTTTTTTAATCGGTTAATATTTTTTGGATTGCCCAGAAACACGTCCGCTTTTGTGGGTTTATTTTCTTGCTCGGTTAAAAATCCACCTTCAATCAAGATTTGCCTTGCTTCTACAATTTTTGATTTGTGAACAAGGAGTTTTACACCTCCAACCGCATTCGAAATAAAATTATAGGATTGTACTGTAAGTTCGTCCTTGGTGATGCATTCAATTCCCAGAGATTCCAATTTGCTTCTTGCAACCACTACTTGAGTCGGAAGTGTAAATGTTGCTATGATTACAAAGTCTTGCATATTGATTATTTCATTTCCATTTCGGCTCAAAATTGCACCATTGGCTGGTGTTCTTAGTATCGAAAACCATTGGATAATACGTATTGAGAGTTTTGATCTGATTGGTAGCACTGAAGATCGGTTATCACCTCGCCAACCGTTTGAGTAATTCAGCATCTTCTTCGAAGATTTTCTTCACGAAGTTTGCCGTTTCTACTTGTTCTGCCGAAGTTTTTTCAACCTGGCGCAAATATTCGAGAATTGACTCCAGTTGATTTTCAGGAAGCTTTTGAATTAGTTGGCTTATTTCTGTTCTTATTTGATTATCCATAACGGTTTTCTATTCTTCAAATTTAAAAAATTTAGTGGACGGGTAGAAACTGGTTTAAAATGATAAAAATTAGACATCCTAAAGATGAGTTTTGGTGAATTGACAATATATTATTCACTCTGATCATGATATCGCTTCACTACAGGAGTTTATCAAGCTTTTTCAGCCAAGCCACAGCGTGGTAAACTCTGCGGGCACTCCCAAATGATCGTAAGTTTATCATGCGTGACTGTGTTTAAGGAATTCAATCATCATCGTTGTTTTCTAAGGGTATCTGAATGGCATCAGTTCTAATTTCAGTATGTCGGATTTCGCCACCACTCGTGCCCACATATTTGGCTAAAACCCCATCAGAAATTGCAAGTAAAAGAACAAAAATGATCAGGTATTTTGAGAATTTGTATTTTTTAATTTCAGCAATGAATGCAATCAAAGCAATTGCTCCCATAATAAGAGTAAGCGTGAAAAATGATTCTGCAAGTTCTTCATGCTCATGGATAAGTGATTCGCTAATTCCGGCAATGTTTTCTACTATTTCTTCGGCACCTTCGCCTGTATAAAAAGCGAAAATTGAACCAATAGCGCTGAAAATTAGTACGCTAAGAGCAGTGAGTTTTACTTCCGTTCTTTTTAGAAGTAGTCCGGTAATTAGGATAAGAATTCCAATCAACACACCAACAATCGGCATGTGATTTACGACAAGGTGTAAATGTGCTTCGTTCATGATTATTCTGTTATTAAGTTAAATGCACCATTTGTAAGAAACTCTGCGTTGCTATCGAAATCTGGTGCATTTAAAATTTCGATAAAGCCACTTGTTGTGGCGCCCGTTTTTACTTCTTTTTGTGAAAAGACGTATTCATTGTTTGATGAACTTTCAAGTTCCAAAACGTAGGACTTATCGTCTATTTCCACAACAGCATTTTGGGGCAATGCAGCCATTGATTTTGATGTAGCGTAAATAGTGGCTTCTACATACATGCCGGGCGTAAATTGATCAGCGCTTTTTTCATCAACTAAGTGTCCATGAATGCCAATGGTTCGATTTTCGGGGTCAATGGTTTTGTTTATCAAATGAACAGTAGCCTTATATTCCTGACCCTTATCTTCTTGAATTCTGAAGAGAATGTCCTGACCAACACGTACCTTAGGAAGGTCTTTTTCAAAAACGCTTAACTCTAAGTGCAGATGGTCTGTATTAACAAGCTCAATGGCCGCTTGAGCCGGGCTCAAAAAAGCTCCCCTTATAATGTTGACTTTTGTTATGTAAGCATCTATGGGTGAAGTGATTGCAATAACGCTGCGCATATTCTCCAAAGTCAATGTATTCGGATTAATATTCATCAGCGACAACTTTTTGCCAAGTGATTCTACTTTTACCTTGGTAACCGCATAGTCAGATTCTGCTTTTAGGAAGGTTTTTTGAGACGTTACATTATCTTCTGCCAGATTTGTTTGCCTTTCATAATCTGATTTTAGATACGTGAGTTGGCCCTTGGCTTCCAGATAATCTTGTTGCATTTGCACAAAATCAGGGTTTTCGAGAATGAAGAGTGTTTGCCCTTTCTTCACGTGTTCTCCGGGTAAAAGCTCAATGTCTTTAACCGTTCCACCAAAATACGAACTTACAGAAGCCTTGTTTTTTGGTGGCACATCAAACATCCCATTGGCTTTAACGACTTCGTGAAATTCCTTCATTTCCATTTTACCCAATTCCATACCCGAAGTTTGAAACTGGTTTTCACTCAATGTATAGCCACTTTCAGCGGGCGATTCTGCTGCAATTTCAATAGGCTCTGAATTATTAGATGAGCAAGAAACTAAAGTCAGAGCGGCAGCAAAGAATAAGTGGCTAATCGTAAAGAATTTCATCTTTGTATTTTTATATTTTCTCATCATTAATTCATTAAGTAGTTGGCTTCCAGTACAGTCATGTTGTATTGGAAGAGATTATTCAGATAGGTAGATTCTATGCTTTTGGCATTATCTAAAAGCTGGGTGTATTGCAGGAAGTTTATTTCGCCGCCCTTAAAAGCTTGTGTGGCATGGAATAAAGTTTCTTCCGAAAGTTTTTTTCCAGTTGATTCATAATATTTTAGCCCTTCGGCAAATTGGCGCAAATCAGATTGCAAAGTTTGATACCTTGAAGCCAATTGAATTTTATAATTCGCCGATTCAGATTCCAATATGGAAGAACCGATTTTTGCAGCGGCTATTTTAGATTTCTGATTACCAAACCACAATGGAATGCCCACCCCTACTTGAAATCCGGAATAAGATTGTGCACCCACACCGTCATTGGTTCCGTTAAAAACAGACGCATTCAGGTCGGGAAGCAAGCGTTGTTTTTCCAATTTAAGCTGCTGGTCTGAAAGCTTCATGGCATCGGCATAAAAGTTTAAAGTCGGGTGGTTGATAGTATCTAAGGAAACGAGTTCGATACGCTCCAGAGCCAAAGCATCAATTCGGTAAGTCGTATCAGATTGCAGCCATTGATTGAGACCGATATAAGATTTCTGAATGCTCTCAACAATTTGATTCAGCTTGAGCGAGACTTCTTTCCCCTTCGTTTCGGCGGTTAACTTTTCTAAATAATTAGATTCTCCCTGCTCATATTTTCTGTTTGCCGCGTAAGCGAATTCAGCATACAAACTATCCAGATACCTGTAGTTTTCACGCATTTGCTCCCAGTACACTATCTCATAATACACCATGGACACTTCTTTGGTAATGGTGCGCTTATCCATAACATATTGGTCTTTTGCCAATTGCGATTTACCTTGCATCACCTTTCTCTGGGCGCCATACACTGTTGGAAATTGGATAGATTGGCTAATGCCCCACACATCGAGCGGCAGATTATTCGGAGCCAAATTATTTTGGTCTCTACTGAAAAAGATTTCTGTTTTATTGATGTCTATTCCACTCCCAATAAGTTTTTCGCTTTGATCAATGCGTTGTGCAGAAGCTTTTAAGCCAAGGTTGTTTTCAATGGCAATTTCAACGGCTTGATATACCGTGATTTTTTCATTCTGGCTATAGCCAAATGCAGGAATTAAGAAGAGTAAAAGGAATGCTGCTGTCGGAATTTTCACTTTCGGGAAATGGCCTTTTCTGTCAAATAGGGCATACAAAACCGGTAGAACCACCAAGGTTAGAATTGTAGCAGAGATTAATCCGCCAACTACGACCGTGGCGAGTGGTCGCTGTACTTCGGCGCCGGCAGATGTAGAAATGGCCATAGGTAAAAAGCCTAACGCTGCCGCGGATGCCGTTAGCAAAACAGGTCTTAGACGGTTTCGAGTACCGGTGATAATACGTTCTTTCATATCGGTTATACCATTCGCCTTGAGCTCTTTAAACTCTTCAATGAGCACAATTCCATTTAGAACCGCAATACCAAATAGTGCAATAAATCCCACACCTGCGGAGATGCTAAACGGCATATCACGCACATACAAAAGAATGACACCGCCCACCGCAGACAATGGAATGGCACTATAAATAATCAATGCTTCTTTTACAGAATCAAAGGCGAAATAGAGCATTATGAATATCAATATCAACGCAATAGGAACGGCTATCATCAAACGCTCTTTTGCAGTTCGCAGATTTTCAAATTGACCGCCATAATCAACCGTGTATCCTATTGGCAACTCTACTTCTGAATTGATAGCAGCCTGCACATCAGCAACCACCGATTCAAGGTCGCGCCCACGCACGTTTACGCCTACTACAATTCTGCGTTTGGTATTATCGCGCGAAATTTTAGCGGGTCCTTTTGTAGTTGTGATTGTGGCAAATTCACTTAGTGGCAATTGATTTCCGTTGGGCAATTGGATTGTAGCCGTTTCAATGTCGTCAATGCCTTGATGGTGTTCCTTATCGAAGCGAATCACCAAATCAAATTGCTTTTCACCTTCAAAAACAGTTCCTGCAGTCATACCCGCGAAACCCATTGAAATGATATTGTTCAGGTCTTCTACATTCAAGCCGTACTTGGCGATTTTTTGGCGGTCGTATTTTACCGACATCTGCGGAAGCCCTGCCACTTTTTCCACTATAATATCAGCAGCGCCATCAATGTTTTGGATAGCTTTCTCAACTTCCAATGCCTTAGTATAAAGCACATCTAAATCTTCTCCGAAAATTTTTATAGCCAAATCGGCTCGTACGCCTGTAATCAACTCATTAAATCGCATTTCAATGGGTTGGGTAAATTCGAAATCAACGCCCGGAATTTCATTGGTCAATGCTTCTTTAAATTTGTCGGCCAGCTCATCTTTGCTTCCTGCTGATGTCCAATCACCCTTGGGTATAAGTTTGATAATGACATCACTTTCTTCCATTGACATGGGATCTGTGGGCACTTCGGCTGCACCAATGCGACTTACCACCTGATCTACTTCCGGAAATTTCTTGAGAATCTTTTCAATACGTGTCGTGGCGAGAACCGTGTTACTCAACGATGTTCCCGTTTTAAGAACGGGTTGAATTACAAAATCACCTTCATCTAAGGTTGGTATAAACTCGCCGCCCATGCGTGTAAAGAGAAAAACTGCAACTACTAAAAGTGCAACTGCAGCACTTAGCACAATTTTTTTGCTGCGCAATGCCCAGGTGATGGTAGGTTGGTACTTGCTTTCCAGAAAAGCAATAAGACGTGTAGAGATTGTTTTTTTATCGGGATCAGAAGGTCTGATAAACAGAGATGCCATAACCGGCACGTAAGTAAAACCAAGAAGCATGGTACCCAAAAGTGCGAACGTAAAAACAAGCGCCATGGGTCTGAACATTTTGCCTTCAATGCCCACTAAGGATAAAATGGGGATAAATACAATAATGATGATGAGCTGCCCAAATACGGCAGAGTGCATCATTTTACTCGCTCCCAGATGGGTGATATTGTCTATAAAACCCTGCCTTTCCCCTTTTGGTAAGGCCAAGTATTTTGTGCGCTCGGATGTGATTTTGAATGCGATAAATTCAACAATTATTACCGCACCATCTATAATAATTCCAAAGTCAATAGCGCCCAAACTCATCAGGTTGGCATCAACCCCAAAAATGTACATCAGCGACAAGGCAAAGAGCAAAGACAAAGGAATAACCGAAGCGACCACCAAGCCCGAACGCATGTTACCCAGCAGCAGAACCACAACAAAAATCACGATTAAGGATCCCAATATGAGATTTTCGGCAATGGTAAAAGTGGTTTTGGCGATAAGCTCACTTCTTTCTAAAAAGGGGTTGATGTAAACGCCTGGCGGCAGAGAAGGTGAGATCTCTGCCACACGATCTTTTACCGCTTGTATTACGGCATTTGAGTTAGCGTCTTTCAGCATCATGACTTGTCCCAGCACTTTCTCGCCTTCCCCGTTTCCAGTAATGGCACCAAAACGGGTAGCATGACCGAAGCCAACAGCAGCCACATCTTTTACGAAAACAGGCAGACCATTTCTGGTTTCAATTACAATGTTTTCGATATCTTCCAAAGATTCTACTAACCCTTCACCCCTGATAAAAAAGGATTGATTTGTTTTTTCAATGTATCCGCCACCGGCCACGCTGTTGTTTTTCTCTAATGCCGAAAAAACTTCTGAAATAGAAATACGAAGACTTCTAAGTTTTTCAGGATTCACAGCCACTTCATACTGTTTCAAATGGCCACCCCAGGTATTCACTTCTACCACACCCGGAATTCCCGAAAGCTGACGTTTCACCACCCAGTCTTGAATGGTTCGTATATCGGATAAAGAATATTGATCTCGATGGGCAGAATCTACTTCAATGGTGTATTGATAAATCTCACCAAGCCCTGTCGTGATAGGCCCCATAAAAGGTGAGCCAAATCCTGCTGGAATCTTTTCTTCAGCCGACTTTATTTTTTCAGCGATCAGTTGCCTGGGAAGGTAGGTGCCAATATTGTCATTAAAAACAACGGTTACTACCGAAAGTCCGAATTTGGAAATAGAGCGAATTTCCTTTACATCAGGCAGATTGGCCATTTCCAGCTCTACTGGATAGGTCAAAAATTTCTCTACATCTTCTGTGGCTAAATTTCTGGATGTTGTAATGATTTGCACCTGATTGTTTGTAACATCTGGCACAGCACCAATGGGAATTTCTGAAAGGGAATAAAGCCCAAAACCAACAATACCCAATGTAAATAGAAGAACTATTAGTTTATGATGAATGCTGTATTGGATGATTTTTTCTAACATTGATGTGGCTCTTTTAATAACACATCAAATGTAGAAGGGGTAGCCTTAGGGTTTTATCAAGGCTTTCTTAAGATTGGCTTAAGATTTTGGTTTAGGCCAATTTAGTAATGTGATGTAAGACCTGCCAGGTTTTGCAAACTTAGCGAAGCGATCTCACGCAGCGGAGCAAGTAAACCTGGCAGGTCTCAATTAAATTAAGCTTACTCGGATTGAAAGGGTAAACTAATTTTTTTATATAATAAACCAATTTAGTAATTTGTTGCCGCATCCGTATCAAGCCAGATTAACTCCAAACAGGTACCCAACAAATGCCGTTAATCCCATTGCCACTGTGCCCCAAAAAGTAACGCGCAGAATGGCTTTGTAAACACTTGCACCACCCGTTTTGGCAGATACTGTTCCCAGAAGGATTAAGAAGAAAATAGCCGAGCCGTACAATGAATACTCCATGTACTGAAGTGGCATAAAATAGGCTACCAGAAATGGTAGAGCGCCACCCACAGTAAAGGAAGCTCCCGATGCAAAGGCTGCCTGAAATGGTTTTGCCTGGCTAATTTCATTGATGCCCAGTTCATCTCTTACATGCGCTGCAAGTACGTCATGTTCGGTAAACTCTTTTGCTACGAGCATTGCGGTTTCTTTTTTGAGCCCTCTTTCCACATAGATTTCTGCAAGTCTTTGCAATTCAAGCTCTGGCATTTCTTCAAGCTCTTCTTTTTCTCTTTCTATATCTGCTTTTTCAATATCTGTTTGAGAGCTCACCGAAACATATTCGCCGGCAGCCATGGATAATGCACCAGCAACCAATCCGGCCAGAGTTGCTAATACGATGGGTTCTCTCATGTCGCTCGCCGCTGCCACACCAATGGCCAAACTCGCCGTTGACAAGATGCCGTCATTGGCACCCAGTACAGCCGCTCTTAGCCAGTTGCTTCGGTGTATGTAGTGATTATCTAAATAATCGTCCAATTCATTTTCCATAATCAATCCCAATTAAAATGTAATTTTCACTTCTGTTCCTTGGCCTAAAGTACTGATAATGTTCAACTTTGCGCGAATAGCTTCCGCACATTTTTTAACAATGCTCAAGCCCAGTCCATTGCCCGATATTTGCTTGTGATTGAGTGCGTCAGATCTAAAAAAGTTCTCGTAGATGTGTTCCAAATCTTTCTCATTAATCCCTATGCCTTCATCGCGAATGCTGCATACTACCTTATCTGCCGATTTGCCGCAATGAATGGCGAGTTTGCCATTGTTTGTAGAATATTTAACGGCATTGCTCAAAATGTTTTCGATCATTAAATGGGTGTAGAAGTGCGGCACAAGCAGCTTCTGATCCTGTTCAAAATCGAATAACACCGCGAGATTTTTCGCAGCTATTTGACTTTTAAAATGAGATAAGGATTCATCAATAATTGTGGGCAATGAAATGAGCTTATCCTTTTTAGAATTGTCTTGTATGTCAAGCCTGGCAAGCAGAAGCAACTGCTCCAGAGTTAGCGTCATTCTTTCAATTTCGCCCAGACTAAATTGAATTTTATCTTCGTATTCTGCTTGTGTTCGCGGTTTTCTTATCAAAACTTCAAGTGTTCCCCTAAGCGAAGCAAGCGGTGTGCGTAGTTCGTGAGATGCATCTGACGTAAACTGCTTTTCACGTTCAAGTGCATTTTCTATTCGGTCAAGCAATGCATTAAATCCGGAAGAGAGCCTATAAATTTCATCTTTATTTGGTGGTAATGCAACGCGCTCTTTCAGGTTCAGCTCGGTAATTTTCTTGATGGTATGGGTAACGTTTTTTATGGGTCTGATACTTCTTCCAGCCAGATATCTGGAAATAAAATACAGCCCTGACAAGATTACCAAAAAGGAGATGAATAATACATTCCGCAGTTTAAGAATAATCGACTTCGCCGATTCTGAAGACATGGCTGCCAATATGTAACCCTTTGTTTGTCCATCCTGCTCTAAAGGAAGCTGCACTTGCCTAATGGCTCTACTATTTAAAGACGCATTAAAATGTCCGCCAAAAATCAAATTGTTAAACGCAAGATCGTCTTCTTTAAGGTTTGGCGATTTATCCATTACCCGGCCCTTGTCATCAATTAATTGAATAAAGACAGGGTTTACCTGACTTTCGCGGTGCTCCTTTTCTTCCCATTCCGCTTTATTTCTAAACACAATGGTATCACCCATGATTTTTATTTCGCCCGTATGTTTGTGGGCTTCGTAGGATAAGTCGTTGTCAAGATTACTGTAAACCGTTTTATGTACAATAAAATAGATCGCGCCAAAAGCGATAGCCATAATAATTGCTGTTGCAATCATATAATGGAAGGCTATTCTATTTCTAAAACTAAGGCTCATATTTCTTTTGCTATATAACCGACTCCGCGAATCGTCTGGATGTAATTTTCTTCATCAGACAGTTCGAGCTTTTTACGCAAGGCATTGATATAGACATCAATCACACTTGTATTGTAGTCAAAGTGGATATCCCAAACAGTTTCTATAATTCGTGATCTTCTGCACACTTTGCCCTTATTGCGAATCAGGTATTCTAAAAGTGCAAATTCCTTTTGGGTAAGGTGTATTTCCTTATCGCCCTTATGAACCTGGTGCGTTTCTGTATTTAAAGTAATGTTACCCAATTCAAAGATGGCGTGATCACCAGACTTTGGTCGGAGCTGTACACGCACACGCTCTAAAAGTTCTTCGAAATGAAAGGGCTTTTTGATATAGTCATTTGCTCCCGCTTGCAGGCCAAATACGGTTTCATCGGTGGTATCTTTGGCTGTTAAAAAGATAACAGGTGTGTCTTGAAATTCTTTTCTAAATTGCCGGCATATCTCTATCCCGCTCATGCCGGGGAGCATCCAGTCGAGAAGCAGTAAATCATACTCGCCCGATAGTGCCAATTGCAGACCTTTCTTGCCTTCATCGGCTACATCTACAGCATACGACTCTTCTTCCAGCCCCTGTTTTAGAAAAGCGGCAATACCATCTTCATCTTCTACTATTAGAATTCTCATTGGTCAAATATCCGTAATAGTTATTTAAGCAATGGTAAATGGAAGCTTAAGATTTGCTTAAGATAGTGGACTTCGGATTTCGTATTGTGAAATATGCAACAAGTGTAAACACAAGCGTCACGGCAATTCTAAAAATCATAGCATTCAGTGTTTTTTCTTCGTAAATGCCACCATTGCTAACGTGTACCTTCAACGCATTGTATGAAACGATTAATAAAACAGATGCTATTGCCAACAAAATACTCGTCCACCTTTTGGTTTTCAAAAACCCATAAGATGAAAATAAATAAAATATGCTGGCGATAAAGTTTGACCAAACCACAAATAAAACATAGTTGCCTTCTTTGGCTCTAATGCCGAATAAATCAAAAATTACTGATGTACTCAAAAACAGGGTTAAAAGGCCAAAGCCCAAAAGTATTACGGCTGATATGTAGCGAGTGCTTTTTTCATAATGATATAGGGTTACCCATTTAAATCACGAAACATATAATTCATCTTCCGCTCCGTATTATTTATGTCGCCCTTTCAGGTAGAGTGTCCAATCTCTCGTTCCAAAAACAAGTATATTTTTGAGCTTAATTTGAATGTTTTAAGCGTTTTTAATAACTAAATATTTTATGTGTTTTTTGCACTAAAAATCTTGTTTATTATATTGATTATCAGTATATTTAAAGTCATTCTCACATAAAAATAGAATTATGAAAAAGACCAATATTGATAGTAAAACTGCTGGCTTAAAAAGTGAGCTTTCGAAGTTGAAAAAGGAAAATAAAAAACTATCTCAAAAACTGGAGAAGTCAAAATGCCAAACCGACCGATTAAAAAAGGAATTAAAAAAAAACGACGTTCTAAAAATACCCTTAAGCAAAAAGTAAGAACAATCACTTTCGAACCTATCGCAAGATATGAATATTCTGAATTTGTTGTCCGATTAAGCACTACTCTATATACCCGTATTAATTGCGGATTCCGTCAGGTTGTTAAAATACTAGATGTTATAAACGATGTTTTTGATGGAATCCTGGGTAAAATCCCTTGTCACAATACAATTGAGAATTGGGTTAAAAAATGCGGATTGAAGGTTTATGAAACATCTGGAGATTCATTGCAAGACACTAAATATGCACAGATCGTTGATGAAAGTATGATGATAGGAAGTGAGAAATTGCTACTCACACTCGGCGTCCCGGCAGAACACAAGGGACGGCCGCTCAATTCTAATGACGTAAGTATTCTTGATATAGCCGTAGCAAATAGTTGGAACGGAGAATCTGTGGGAACACAGCTAAAAACCGCATCTGAAAAAGTTGGACATGATCCACTCTACGTTATTAGCGACAATGCCTCTATTATGAAGAAGGGAATAAGATGTGCAGATTTAATACATCAACGCGACATTAGCCATTCTTTAGGAATGTTTTTGGAAAGGACATATAAGAATGCGCCTGACTTTAAAAATTATACCAAATTAATGACTGAGCCCAAGTTTAAGTACAATATGAAAAAAATAGCCTATTTGCTCCCTCCTAAACAACGAACTATTGCGCGTTTCCTCAATATTTCGGAATGGGTTAAATGGTCTTCTAAAATGCTTGATGTTTATCACACACATCAAGCAGATGAGCGAGCAGTCTTCTCATTTGTCCCCGCAAATGCATCGCTAATAGACGAGTTATCAGAAGTTACGGAATGCATAAGAAGCATTGAAGATCTCTGCAAGAATAAGGGGCTGTCAAAAGAAACAGTAGCCAAATGCCATCAAGAGATCAAAAAGCATCTATTTCACGGTGACTATAGAATGATCCAGTTAGGTGAAACTATATTTAAATTCCTAAATGATGAAGCCAAACTTATAGAAGCCGATACGGCAAATAATAACTCTTCAGACATTATCGAATCCCTCTTTGGGAAATATAAAGCTCGCAAATCGCCCAATAAACTACATGGCGTAACATCATTTATTCTCTTTATGCCACTTTACACCGAGCTTAGTAAGAACGCTCAAAATAAGTTCGACTTTAAAGCAGCATTACAAGATACGCGTATAAGACAAATTAATGTTTGGAAAAAGGAAAATCTAACACCAAATCTTATGCAACTGCGAATTAATTGTCTGAAAAAAGTAGCATGATCTCGGGAACATCAGATTGGACACCCTACCTTCCAGGTACTGTGTAAAAATCCAAATTTATTTCGACATTTTTTTATGTCGTATATTTACACTTCCAAAGGAAGACTCTTCTTGAGTTTATCCTGTGTAGCCTGAGCTTCTGCTTGGGCTATTTTTTTAT
>NZ_JAAGVY010000039.1 GCF_010686655.1 Cryomorpha ignava
AAAAAAGCCTAAAGCTGCGAAGCAGATTTATAGCTTGATTCCCTTATCGGATAAGGAAGGATCATTCGACCGAAGGGAGAATAATCCTAAAAGGTTGATTGAAATAAAAAAGCCTAAAGCTGCGAAGCAGATTTATAGCTTGATTCCCTTATCGGATAAGGAAGGATCATTCGACCGAAGGGAGAATAATCCTTTTTAGCCGCTAGCTGCAACATTCCTATTTCCAAATACAAAATTCACTGCACGAAATAAGTTTTAAAATGAAAAAAGCCTAAAGCTGCGAAGCAGATTTATAGCTTGATTCCCTTATCGGATAAGGAAGGATCATTCGACCGAAGGGAGAATAATCCTTTTTAGCCGCTAGCCGCTAGCCGCTAGCCGCTAGCTGCAACATTCCTATTTCCAAATACAAAATTCACTGCACGAAATAAGTTTTAAAATGAAAAAAGCCCAAAGCTGCGAAGCAGATTTAAAGCTTGATTCCCTTATCGGATAATGAAGGATCATTCGACCAGAGGGAGAATAATCCTTTTTTGCTCCAAGCCGAAAGCTGCAAGCCACTAACCTCGACAATGAGAATGTTTTTAGGTTAATTCCAAGAATTACATTTTTTGAATTTAAAAAAAGTAAATCTGCAATCTGAAAATATAAAAAAGACAATATATTGAGAGGCCAAGTGAAATATCTATCCGCATTGTAGATACCGCTTACGTATGCATTCCCGATGTTCGACGGAGCAGCACTTTAGGAGAGTAGTGATAGACTTTATAAGCTCAACGCATAATTGCAAATTGCCCAATCAAATCTATCTTTGCATTCACTAAAAAAACAAATGCAAACAGAAATAGGGACCGACCTCAACCTAAGCGCCAAACTTCTCAAAAGCGGAAAGTTGGTAGCTATTCCCACTGAAACGGTCTACGGACTTGCAGCCAATGGTTACGACTCTAAAGCCGTTACGGGTATTTTTGAAGCGAAAGGTCGTCCGCATTTCGATCCGCTTATTCTGCATATTGGTGATATCGCCCAACTGGATTCTCTTACCCTTAGTTTTCCTGAAAAGGCTAAAAAACTGGCAGAAGTTTTCTGGCCTGGACCCTTAACGCTTATTCTTCCCAAATCAGACTTAGTTCCCGATCTCGTTTCTTCCGGATTGTCAACTGTTGGAATACGAATGCCGCGACACGAAATGACCTTGGATCTATTAAAGTCTATCGACTTCCCCTTGGCGGCACCCAGTGCTAATCCTTTCGGGTATATAAGCCCAACCAGTGCCGGGCATGTGATGGATCAATTGAGCGGTAAAATCGATTACATTTTAGATGGAGGAGAGTGCTCGGTAGGATTGGAATCTACGATTGTTTCATTCCCGGAAGGTGAAGCCGTAATATTGAGAAAAGGAGGCATACCCATTGAAGATATTGAGTCGGTAATTGGCGAGGTAGCTGTGCAAACCACAGGCAGCTCAAACCCCGCTGCACCGGGCATGTTGGTCTCGCATTACGCTCCCCGAACACCGCTCCTATTCGGTGATATTAAATCGCTTATGGCCGAAAATAAAAATAGAAATTTTGCAGTTTTGGGTTTTTCTGAAACACATGGACAACCCGGAGAGGCCCTGAGCAAAGCAGGTGATTTGAGAGAAGCAGCGCAAAATTTATTTTCCTCATTGCGAAGGCTGGATACTGAAAATTACGAACTCATTCTCGCCGAGTCTATGCCCGAAACCGGTTTGGGTGTAGCTATAAACGACAGGCTACGTCGTGCAGAACAGCGGAATTAAAAACCGAGCAGTAAGCCTTGACTTCCAAAATTAAAGTCCATTCCTACCACAAAGAGTTGGGTAAGCTCCAAAACATTCCAGTGCCTGCTAGTCATCAGGTATAAATCCAGCACTCTGTTTCGCGCAAGCAATACATCTACTCCCAACTTAATTCTATGTCGGTCAAAACCCTGGTAAGCAGGCTCGCGTGCATCGCGAATCAAAAAACGAATATCTAAGGATACATATGGCTCGAATTTTCTATTAATCTTATAATTCACTTTAGATGTGTTTCGAAGATCCCAAGCGGGAGAAAATCCATATTCTGCAGAATAGTTGATGGTTCTTACCTCACTTTGTATTCTGGATCTGTTGGTAAATGTAAATCGTTGTTGATATCCGCGCAAAACCAAATCGCCCATAACCCTGTGGCGATGACCAAAAACTCCATCCCCTGTCTTGTTCAATATAAAGCGATAATTCAAACCAAAACGAAGCCATTGTCTTAATTCATAGTCGAGTGAAAATGTGGTATAAGATTTACCTACCTGCGTGGCATTTTCTTCAAGTCTAAACTCCTGTTCTATCGAAAAATCAATATCTTTTGATACATCTTTATTGAATGTTCCTGCAATCCAAACCCCAAAATCATTGGTAAGTTGTCCATAGGCAAGCGATGCGAAGAAAAATACCACTACTGATATTACAAGCTTGAGTTTATTTGTCTTTTCCATCTATGCCGCGGTAATATATTTTTAAGACGGCAGTATCGCGCAAAAAGTCGATTCGCTTTACATAAACTTTGTGGATATCGAGACCGGTACGTTGTTTTAAATCATTTATCAACTCGATATTACTTCCGGGCTTTATCAATTCAATCTTCTCATATTCAACCACTTTGACAAACTCAGGTTTGAAAAGGAGATTCCCTTCAATTAAGAATGCAAGAAGTAAAATTATAGAATTGATAAGGGCTATTTCAATCCAGGTTCCCATATTAATGGAAGTGATAAGACCGAAAGTTATCGAGATAAAAAGATAAGTCATATCTCTGGCCGATATGTCTTCGGTACGATACCTAAGCATGGCAAAGATGGCAAACAACCCAAAAGCGGCACCAATGCTAAAACCGGAATTGGAAGTAAGAAGAGTGGCGATTATAAAGATCAATAAATTGAACATGAAAAAGGTGAAGAAATAATCGCGTTGGGCATAGATTCTATAATATATAAACCTGATAAGCAAAATCATACTTAGCAAGTCAATAACCATACGCACAAAAAAGTCGAGCGTAAAAACATCGAGTCGAAATGCAAAGAAGTCGGTAGACGTCGAATTAATTGTGGCTTCCTGTAGTACATCTACTGGTGGGAGTTGCCCAATTGCACCAATCGCGGTGAGTAATAATACGATCACAGTCGTCACTTTTTTAATGGCAACCATTTCAATGATTTTCTTCATGTATAATTTTTTCTAATCGTCTTAAAGCCATCTTAAAGCGATTTGATTTTAAGCTTGGTTTCAACATGGTAAGGGCCAGGCAATATTTGCTCATGGAAGCTTCGCCCATACGCAATTCTCTCAGTCTGGCTATAATGGGAGATGTGAATTTATGATCTTGTTTTACTTCTAGAATCACTGCGCTCCCGAAGTCGGTTTCTTTATCATCTAATTTTGCTCTTATATTAAAGTCAAGAGAAAACCGCTCATCTCCGTCTTCGGCAATAAAAGCAATTCGGTGGTATTTAATGAATACTGATGGAACCAGACTTTTGGGATCTATATTCGTAATATTCTCCGAAAGAAATTCCATTCTCTCCATTTTTAGTGGAAAATTCAAATCAGCACATAGAATACGCGACTTGGCAGTACGCCCTTTATTGCTTTTGCGCTTTACTTCTAAAAATGTGGTGTGGGTGCGCGGATACGATCGGTATCTGATCTTATCACGGTTTAAAAATCCGCTGTGGTGCTTTCTGAAAAATAAGTAGTCTGCAGTATCAAAATAAAGCGAATCATAAGGCGATATAACTGATCCGGCAGCCTTAACAATTTTATAATCACCCTCTAAAGCTTTTAATACTTGGGGCACTTGGGAAATATGAAATGGAAATTTTCTATCAACACGATCCATTTGTGCGCCCTCTAAAAGGTCTTCAAGAGGCACTCGTTCAAAACCTTGGAGCGCTGCCATTAATTCAGATGAAATCAGTGCCGAATCATTCATAGGAATATGTTTTGATTTCAATCAATTCACCTGCGGCATTTACAGTGCGCTTTTCTTTTTTAAATCCCTTATTGTCGTACGAATAAGTTTCGGTTTGAACCAATTCTCCGTTTTTATCGGTCGTTGTTTCAGCCATTTCGTCTCCGTACTTATTGTATTCGTAAACCTTCTTTTCTTTCACTTCGCCTTTGCGGTTTAACTCGCTATCTTCCATCAAAATATCTTTTTCAAAAACATATACGTGGTGTTTATAGGCCGGCGTTTTTTCAATCCACTCCTTTTCTTGCGGTTCGTCTTTCAATTCCTCTACAAGTATTCCATTTTCATATCGGCGTATCTCACGTTTTTTAATATCGCCACTTTTTTGAAAATCAAGACGCTCTATCCATTCACCATCACTGTTATACGATTCTGTTTCAGAAATGTACGATTCGCTGGCTACACCGCCTTCATATTTTATAAGTGTTTCAATTTTTTTGGTAATGCCGTAGGTGCGCAATTTTTTCTTTGACTGTGCGAAAGACACAATCCCAAAACTCAAAAAAAGAATGCATAAAATTGATCCTTTTTTCATCTGATAACTTCGATAGTTTCGGTTATCACATTTTGTTTCTTTTCTGTGATTTCCAAATTTTTAATAATTGCTTCGTTTTGTCCCGGCACATCGCAATTTTCAGAAAGTGCATATACCTGATACTTACCTTTGCGTAAATATGGAAACCAGAAAGTTCCATCTGGCCCCGTTCGCACCCGCTCGAAATAGGAAGGATCATCGCCGGCTATGATATAAACTTCCTCATCTATGCCGTAATATTCGTCGCGCAATTCAGAGCAGTTGCCATTGTATTCTAAAACGTAAACCTTGCCTGTAATAGATGCTTGACCGCCTTCTCCGGGTTCCTTAGAGCAACCCATAAGAGTCAGACAAATCACTAGTGTGAAATAAATATTTTTCAAATTAAAGATTAATTGCAGTTTGGGCAAATATCGTAAAGTTAAAGGAATAGGTAAAGAATACTTAACACGAAATTAATAATTCGTTAAAATTAGCGGACAAGGACAATTGTACCGGCTTTTTCTGTAATTTCTTTTGTTACAGTATCTACATATCTTATAAAATACGCGTAAATACCGGGAGGTGCGTAGTAGCCTCCGCCATCTTTACTTCCATTCCATCCTTTGGTAATGTCTTCGGTATAAAACATTTCCTGACCCCAGCGGCTCATTATCGACAACCGAAAATCGTCTACATCGATTTCGCGTGCATATGCCTTAAAAAGATCGTTTACCCCATCGCCATTTGGCGTAAAGCTTGTAGGAACCCACACCGCGTGCAACCGCTCTTTAAAATGGGCGACAAGCTTGGTAGATGATGCCATTGTATAATTCTGATAAGGCACATCTTCGTCAGTTATTGGGAAACCATAAACTACCTCCCAACGATCGAAAGCGTACTTGCCACGATCTATTGCTTCTATAATAAATTTTTTATGGCCAAGTTGCTGTCGTTGATATGGAAAGGCGGTAACAATTGTATCTGGCAACTTTACCCAACCCACATTACGCGGTTCGGTATCAATTATCAAGGGATAGTTTGGCAGCTCCACATAGTTGGCAATTACTAAATCAGGACCCGAGAAAGTCATTTCCACATTGGCTGTATTCTCATCGGGATCAGGAACAGCAGAGAGCGTATACCAATGGCTAAACTCGTAGAATTCTTTAATAGGCGCTGTTGAAATTTTTATAGGAGTATTTCCTTGCAAAACGAGTGTTTGTTCGAGTTCTTCGAGGGTTTCATCACCTACCTTTATTTGTGCCACATCGGGTGGGCTCACGTCAAAAGTTACGTCGTATATAATTTCGAAGAAGTGAGCTGTAAGCGTGCCATTTTCATCGAGACTAAATTCTACCGGATTAGAATTTGAAGTTCCATTAAGGACAAAATCTGCTGTCCAGTTTTCAAATCCCCAGCCATCAATAGCTTGGCCCGATGCCTCATTAAGCGCACCTCCTGCAATAGTTACCGTTGCCGGAAAGGTGTCGTATAGGGTACCGTTAAGCGTGATCGTTCCTGAATTAGGAGGGGCAACATTCAGCGAAAGCGTATATTCAACATCTGGCACAAAGTGAGCCACCAGGGTATCGTTTGCTGTAAAGGTTACTACAATTTCCTCGTTGAGCTCATCGGGTGTAAAAGCCGTTCCGTTCGATGTCCAGTGCGAAAAAGTAAACCCGTCATTTTCGTCCGCATCAAATGGCGCGTTAATACCACCAAAATACGTTGCCGTAAAAGGAAAGTCTGAAATATCCATTGACGAGGTTTGAATAATTCCTCCTTCGGGCGGATCGGCCATTAGCGTAATTTCATAAGGGCCATCCAGCTCGGGATAACAATCCAGAAAGCCATCGTTTATCACCGCGCACCTTTCCTCAATAAAATCGTGAATATCCTGAACATTCTGCTGCCATTCGGCCATATTGCCTCCCCAGCGAGCTATATGAGCTGGCATTTCGGGTTCAATTAATGCCACCAAACTATCGAGATGGCTGTGCATAAATTCGCAAGTAAAAAAATTGCCCGACAAATCAGAGTAGCGATTGATATAATCGGCAAAAAATTCTTCATTAGTCAAAAGTGCATTCCAAATAGGTACATGTCCCTGACCTCCGGGATTTCCCAAAGATTCGGGATTGCACGGATCGGCATTTGCCGACTGATCTGGAATTCCGGTAAAATTTACATAATGCCCAAAAGTGGCATCCATATCCCAAAGAATGTAGCGCCATTTTTTCTTATCGCCATCCGGATTTCTTCCACGCCACCAACCGGTATTCCAGTTAAGCCAGTCAGAACAAACAGTATATGAATTTAAAATAAAATAATCTATTAGGCTACCTGTATTATACAAACCTTTTACGTATTGATAATTAGTCTGATCAGACATATCGTTGGCCAAAATATAATCGCGTAAATCGTTCCAATCATCGGCAGATCCATACTCTTCCCAAGTACCTCCCCAGGTTTTAAGGAAATCAACATCGCCAGTTCCCTGATCGTAATAATGATCTGTAAAATCCAGATCATCAACCTTTTCTCTAATTTCATACACCCCCCAGTACTGCCCATTTACATACATTACGCAGGGTTCATACGTACGCTCATCCATGCGTAAGTCTGCCACTTGCGAGAGTGATTGAACGTATGCATCGCGAATATGTGCACCCCCATCTTCGAATGGGTAATTGTCACTCGCTGCAGCTTTTAAAATCAGACGTTGATATCCATTTCGATCTTTTGAAGGAAAAATAGGGTAGTCTAACTCGTTTCCATATCCGAATTCGTCTTGAGTAATGTAATCAACTCCTCTTTGATCGTAAGCCCATGAGTCATTTCCGTGCTCATTGTATTCTCCTCCGGCTTCCGCCAATAAAACTCCGTTTTTATCAAACAATTCAAAGTGCCCTACCGGCTCTATCTGGGTTCCATTCACCAATACCTCCACTTGATTGCCACTTATGGAAACAATGGGAATTTGGTGCGTATTATTCACGAAATAGGTATTTGTTTCAACAAATCCCGGAGGTGTATTGGGGTCATTGCTTATTGCTCTTGCTCTTAATACAGTAGTAGCACTAATATCAATAGGGCCTGTATAAAGAGGCGAAGCAGCAATCGGCACACTCCCATTAGTTGTGTAGTGAATATCAACCAGAGCAGAAGCGCCTGTAATCGTAACTGACACCGAACCAGTATAATAGCCTGGATCTGTATCTATTGATACTTCGGGATATTCATTTCGGGCATCCGCATTCGCAGCTCCTGGAGTCGGCGTTGTGAAAACACTCCATGTATTTGCTCCATCTGTAGTTCTGCCACGCGAATGATTTGTTTGATTTGGCGTAAGAAGAAGGTAGGAATCTACAATAGTACCACCCGCATCAGAGAGCACCGCCCCTTCTTGTTTTGCCTGCGTAATTTTAAAGTCTGCGTGAACATTCCCGCCAACAAACTCGCCACGGCCTGATGCATAAATCAACAAATATCCATTAGCCGGCACAGAAACACCTGCAGGAATCGACCACTTCATGGGTTCAAGCTCATTGTCGCTAAGAAAATAACCATCAAGGCTAAATGCGGTGGCAGAGGTATTATACAACTCAATCCAATCTTCGTAATCACCGTAATTATCTACTGTACCGCCACCGGCAAAATTTGCGGCACTCACCTCATTGATAACTACTTGAGCATACGATTCGAAAGATATAAAGCCCAGAAAAAAGGCGAGAATCAAAATTTTGGTTTTCATAAGCAGGCTTCGGTAAAAAATAAAATTGCAGGTTTCGGGTTATTGACGTCGAAATCTAGCAAAAAGTTGTATGGAAATCAATACACAATTAGCTTCGTGCTATAAGTTTCTGAACGAAGAATGTAAATGCCCGGATCAAATCCTGACAGATTAAGATCAGCAGACCCCCCATTGACCTTTAGCGTATTAACCAATCTCCCATCTATGCCGTAAATTTGGATATCCTGAACATCTTTTTCCACTAATTCAATACGGACAAAATTACGTGCCGGATTTGGGTACAACTTAAAGTCGGCCACAGCATTTATTTCACTTACAAAAGTAGCGTCTCCATTGTATTCAGAAAAAGTAGGAATCATGCAGACGATGGGGCCTGTGCCATTGTCAAAACGGCCTTCCGAATCGTCCGGAATTTGAGTACCAAATCGCACGTAATCAACTGTAAGTGTATCGGAATTTGAAAGCAAAAGATCATCTCCGTCAGACCCAAGCTTGAAAAAAGTATGGAGACCCGGCTCTTGCAGACCCATGTCGCACCACACAATCAGGTAAGAATCTGGTTCGATAATGGTATCCGGAAAAACGAACAGCGTAGGATCGCCAATTTTATCACTTAAAAAATAACCCGTCATGTCGATCGGCTCATCGCTATTATTGTAAATCTCTACCCAATCTTCGTAACCGCCCCATTGGTCTTGAGCTGTTGACTCGTTAATTGCCTGATATTCATTTATAACCAGTCCTAAATTTACCGAATTGGTATTGTGGTCGTTAAAGCTTGGAATCAATCGTACAAAAGGCCCATGCCCACTGGGATACCGACCAACCGTAATATCATCGGGTGTAGGTCCGAAACGCACATAATCAAGCGAAGTAGAGTCGGGATTATAAAGGCCGAGCTCCTCGCCCGAAGCGCCTAGCCTAAAGGAGGTATGCAAACCTTCCTGCTCTATCTCTCCGTCGCACCAAACAATGAGAAAACCATCTGCATCAATTACCACATCGGGAAATACATACTTTGTTCTATCACCATGATTATCAGAAAGGAAATAACCTTCCATATTGATGGCTTGATCGCTGCTATTGTAAATTTCTACCCAGTCGTCAAATTCACCATTTGGATCTGCAGCTGTTGAAGTATTTGCAGGCATAAATTCGTTAATTACGAGCTTACCGAAAAAAGGCTCGCATTGCGAAAAGGCATTTGTACATAAAAAAGTTATGGCTACAGCCAATGTAAGCAATTTGTAGAGTGGTTTCATGGTTGAAAGATATAAAATACAATGATAATTAATTCGACCGATCAAAAAAAGTCTTAAATATCAGGAAAGTTCAATTCCCAAAGTCTTTCAACTTGTTTCTTCGGTTTCAGGGTTTTGATTGTCAATCCATCCATGAACATCCAATACCTGATCTTGCAGCTTAAGATTAAGAATGAAATAACTGATTGATTTGTTGCAAATACTTGCTAAACAAAGCTTTCAAAACAATCAGAAATATATTTTTACTGATAGTTTGTTGATAGATGAATAAATTCTATATTTGCGCTCCCAATTCGGGATATCAATGCAAATTGACTACCGAAAAAGAAACACCTTCGGGGTGTAGCGTAGCCCGGTATCGCGCCTGCTTTGGGAGCAGGAGGTCGTAGGTTCGAATCCTGCCACCCCGACTTTATAAGAGCTGTCTCATTGAGGCAGCTCTTTTTTTTGTCGTGTTTTTCGTAATTTCATGCCATGGTGGTATATATCCTTTACAGCAATTCCATCCAGCAATTCTACGCCGGATCCAGTGCTGATTTTGATAATAGGCTAATTCGACATAACGCCGGTAGATCAAAATCAACCAAAAAAGGGATTCCTTGGCATGTAGTTAGAATTATACATTGTAAATCTCGATCGGAAGCTGTTATACCAGAAATAAAAATTAAGAAACGGGGAATACAAAGGTGGTTATTAGATAATATGAGCGAATTCCGAGAGAATAGAGAAATATCATATCTCAATCTATATTGTATTTTAAATGCGTCCCGCCGAAGGGGGAAGGTCGTAGGTTCGAACTTAGCAAAGCGTTTTCACGACCGCTAGGGAGTAATCCTGCCACCCCGACAACCATTAAAACCCAACGTTTTCAACGTTGGGTTTTTTGTTTCAAATATCCACGAAAGCTTGCTTTCAAGTTGATATTTGAAACAAAAAACTAGTCGTGCATTTTCGCACGACATAGGTTTTAAAGGTTGTCTCCAAATCCCGAGACTAGGATCAGCGACGAAGGAGCTAATCCTGCCTTACATTTTACATGTTCAAAACGCCGAATTCAAAGGCAAAAACAATGAATAAACCCGGGCGAGAAGCCCAAAGAAAAAGTCCCTCGTCCCGATTTCTTCGAAATCAAAAACGAAGACGCGAAGCGACGACAGAAACATACGACCACCAAAAAACTAGTCCGCATCTTCACGGGAGGTAGATTTAACAAGTTAATAGCAAGACCTGCGTATCCCAAATTCTGATCGCATTAGCGCAGCTAAATCCATAGAGTTGCTGAGAGATCAGACCAATGCCCCTCTTTTAATGAAAAAATTAACGAATAAGCCTACTCCCTCTCAAAGCCTCCTCGACCTTCAATTTAGATCCCAAACTATCAGATACAGATTATCAAGACTTTCGTGAGAGATTATGCTCAATCAAGTGGGTAAAGTCAACTCAAGCCAAAAATATTTAATACAAATCATTAATATGTTTTATGTATTTATTAGTATTGATATACTCATGCTTATGTATTTTTGCAAAAAAACTAAAGCGATGAAAACGATATTAAGAAATGCATGTATTATTTTATTGGCGGCATCTACCCTAAGTTGTGTTACAATTCGACAAGGAAATGTGGGCGTAAAACGAACGCTAGGAAAGATTGATCCGGATTTCATGGAACCGGGAGCTCGTTTATACAATATATTCGCTACCAAGATAATTACCGTTCCTGTTCGTACTGAAAACATAGAAGTAACCTTAGAACTTCCCTCAAAAGAAGGTTTAAATGTAAAAGCGGACATCTCCATTCTCTACCATATTGAAAAAAGCAAGGCAACAGAAATTGTAGGCGAAATAGGAATGGATTATGAATCAACCATAATACTTCCGGTGTTTCGAGCCTCTGCTGCTGATGTGACCGCCAAGTACATGGCAAAAGATATGCATACTGGCAATCGATTTGAAATTGAAACAGCGATTAAGGAACAAATGATGAAAATTATCGGTAGCCGCGGATTTGAAATTGAAGCTGTATTGATGAAAAGCATTCAACTACCTCAAGGATTATATAAAGCTATCGAAGAAAAATTAGAGGCGGAACAAGATGCTCAGCGCATGGAGTTTATTCTACTCAAAGAAAAGCAGGAAGCATTGAGGAGAACTATAGAAGCGGAAGGAATAAGAGATGCAAACCAAATTATTTCTGAAGGATTAACGCCTCAGATTATTCAATACCAAACCATTGAAGCATACAGGGAGCTTTCAAAATCGCCCAATGCAAAATTGATCATTGGCAATGGCCAGCAGCCTATTTTATTAGAACCTTGATCCTATCCTCCATGAAATAAATGATACAGGTAGATTAGAGTTGCATCAATTGAATAGAGTATTTATCACGAAGATATGTTAAGAAATTTTCTAGGGAATAGCCCAATATGGTTTAAGGTTACAATGGTCTGTTTTCTGATTATAAATGTGGTTTCCTACTATGTTTTAGGACCGGTAATAACCGCATGGCTTTTTATAGGAGAATTCATTTTTACGCTTGCAATGGCTCTAAAATGTTATCCGCTTCAGTCAGGCGGTTTATTAGCCATTCAAGCCTTGCTCTTAGGTCTTACAACGGCTGATACGGCCTACTATGAAGTAAATCAGAACTTAGAAGTAATTTTACTTCTGGTTTTTATGGTAGCAGGAATTTACTTTATGAAGCCCTTACTCATGTTTATGTTTAGTAAGATTTTCACTAAAATAAAATCCAAACTTCTTCTTTCAGTTCTCTTCATTTCCTTATCAGCTATTTTATCCGCTTTTTTGGATGCACTTACAGTAATGGCTGTTTTAATAAGTGTATCAGTTGGCTTTTACGGAGTCTATCATAAAATTCATTCCGGATTAGAAGATTACAATAAAAATGAAATTCCCGACAAAGATGAACTAAGCGGAAAAACGTTAGCACAATTCAGAAGCTTTTTAAGGAGCTTAATCATGCATGGGGCGGTTGGAACAGCTCTTGGGGGAGTTTGCACACTTGTTGGAGAACCTCAGAATTTACTGATCGGAGAGCGGATGGGTTGGGATTTTGCGGAGTTTTTCTTTCGCATGGCACCCATTACTATTCCCGTATTTTTTTGTGGCTTAATAACGACTGTAATTTTGGAACTAACAGGATGGTTTGGTTTCGGAGCAAAACTACCAACCGTAGCACGGCAAATTATTCAAGAATATATTGCAAAAGAAGATAGTGAAAGAAATCAAAAAGAGAATTATGCTTTATGGGTGCAAGGAGTGGCGGCCGTTTTACTTATCACTAGTCTGGCATTACACATTGCTCCTGTTGGATTTATTGGCTTAGGATTGATCATATTTCAAACTGCATTCATTGGCATTACCGATGAACATGCTTTAGGACATGCTTTTAAAGAGGCTTTGCCCTTTACAGGACTGTTAGTTGTTTTCTTTGTAATTGTTGCAATGATTCACGATCAGCATCTGTTCTCTCCAATTATACAATGGGCGTTACAGCAAGAACTCGATAATCAACCAGTTTTGTTTTATGCTGCCAACGGAATATTATCAGCAATCAGTGACAACGTTTTTGTAGCGACCATTTACATCAGCGAAATTAATAAGGCTTTTCAAGGTGGTGCAATTGACAGAATGCATTTTGAAAAATTAGCCATCGCTATCAATACCGGAACAAATTTACCAAGCATTGCTACCCCAAACGGGCAGGCTGCATTTTTGTTCTTACTTACTTCCTCTATTGCTCCTCTTATTGGCTTATCCTATGGAAAGATGGTCAAAATGGCCTTTCCATATACCATTGTGCTTGGAATTGCAGGATTGTTAGGAGTTATGCACTTTCTATAATTCAACTGTAAATAACATTGTAGATATAAATAGTACTAATATGAAAAGTAAAATAATAGTCTTGATTAGCCTCATATTTGGATTTACGAATTTCAATTGGGCCCAGGACAGCACCCAGTACAAATTTCAATACGACAACTTACAAGAAGCCTTAAAATTTCCCGAAAAGGTTCTTCGTTTAGATCTAAGCAATCAAGAGTTAGATTTTTCACCTGTTCTTTTCAAAAAATTCGTCAATCTGCAATATTTAAGTTTAAAGAATGACCATTTTGATGAGCTCCCTAAAGAGATTTTAGAATTAGAAAGTCTTAGAATCTTAGATTTGAGTGGCAATGACTTTACTGAATTACCCGAAAACTTTTTCAAACTTAAAAATTTGGAAGAGCTTTATTTGAATGATGAAAAAAACATGAATCTACCTAAGACATTAAATACCCTTAGCAAACTCCCCAATTTAAGAGCACTCCATTTAGAAAATGATGCATTGAAAGAAATTCCGATTGATATTTCTAAGCTTAAAACATTAGAAGCTTTATACTTAAATGGAAATGAAATAGAAACCATTCCCTCAATCGTTGAGCAAATGGATCGGTTAAAGTACTTGGAAATTTATCACAACCGCATCAAGCCATCTCTTCGGCTGAATAATGATCCGAAAGGAAACATGATTATTAAATTTTAAAGGGATCAGGTTTAATTCGAATTAATTTTGGAATTATTTCAGATGTGGTATCCATTAAAATGATTTCTTCGGAGCTCATTAGTAGTTGGTGATTAGCTTCTAAAATCAAGGATAGATTTTTCCGAGGTGCTAATAGCATTGGCAAAGTCATATTCTTTTGCAATTTTCGACTTTTGGGTCGGCCTGTGCGGTTTGAAAGCATGTGTGGTTTTAAGGTGTCGGCAGTTTCTTTACATTATCCATTCTAAGTGGCTATACTTTTTTTCAATCCGTTTCCAAAAACCACCGCTCCAATCCGTCATAAACGTAGGCTGCCAATCTTCGGGAAAGTCTATTAAAACAGCTTCAATAACAATTTTTTTTTGATAAAATCCGCTTCGTTTAACCGACTGTTGACAGAAATAGAACAAAAATTATCTGCAACAAAGAAAACTCCTAAATTTTCCCATTTCTAATATAATCCGTGTATCTTCGCATGGAAACATTCAATGATTACGAATGAATAAATTTGAAGTAATATTTTTGACTGAAGCTAAAGAATTTCTTTTGAAATTAGATGAAAAAAGTCGTCACAAAGTAATCTTCAATATTGACAAGGCAAAAATTAAGAATGACAAAGAGCTGTTTAAAAAACTTATAGGTGCAATCTGGGAGTTCAGAACGTTGTATAACAAGACTCATTACAGAATTTTTGCTTTTTGGGACAAAGAAGACAAGGTGCAAACGTTAGTTCTGGCAACGCACGGGATTATTAAAAAATCGGACAAAACTCCCCAAAAAGAGATTGATAAAGCAGAGCGAATCAGATTGAGATACTTTGAACTTAAAAACAAAAATAAAAATGGCACCACAAAATAATGAATTAGAAATGTTCACTTTTGACCAAATTAAGGATGAATTTATTGGCGAAATTGGAACCGAAAAAAGAATACAATATGAACAAGAATTACAGCTTGTGGTTGTGGGCGAAATGATTCGTAAAGTTCGACTTGAGAGAAAAATGACCCAAACAGATTTGGGGAAATTAATTGGTGTGCAACGTGCGCAAATTTCGAAGTTGGAAAACAATACCACAAACGTGACAATGGAAACTATATTGAAAGTCTTTGGAGCATTGAAAGCAAAAGTGAACTTTAACGTTGAGCTTATGAATACCAAAATTCAAAGCGCGGGGTAGAACAAATTACAACCTATTTAGTGTGATCAAATTTCAACAGCTTACGCTCTTAGAAATATTGTAAAAATTGCTCGGCTTTTCATTTCAACAGCCGATTTTTCTCTATTGGTACAATTAAAATGAAGAAGTCAGATTCTATAGAAATAAGTGAAAACGATGGAATGACTTTTCACAAAGCGCACTATGTACTATGAGGCAGATACTGATAGCTACAAAGATGTAGTGATGCAATATAATTTTGACATCAGGGTCAGTTTAATGAATCTATTGATCCTTTTGATCGCGTCATTTTGGCAAATAAATACAGCACAGTGGGACAAATGCTAAAGACCGACCACCGTATTATTATAAATTTACAGCTCTAACTAATTCTCACCAATGAAAATACTCCACACCTCCGATTGGCATATCGGAAAGCAGCTACACAAATATGATCTAAGTCCAGATTTAGACTTGTTTTTTGAATGGATGATCAATTACATCAAATCGGCAAACATTGATGTACTCCTTATTTCCGGCGATATTTTTGATCAGGCCAATCCATCTCAAGCAGCTTACAAACAGTATTATGATTTATTGAAAAATCTAATCAACCTGGATTGCAAAATAATTCTTACCGGTGGAAATCACGATTCTGCGGCAGTGCTAAATGCGCCGAAAGAATTGCTCAGGTCATTTGACATTACGGTGATAGGCGGAGCTACCGATAATGTGAGTGAAATGTTTGTGGAGATTGATAAAAATGGGGAGAAGCTGGTCGTAGCCGCTGTCCCATTTTTGAAAGATCGCGATATCCGCAAATCGGTGGCGGGCGAAACCTACGCAACCAAAATCGAACAGATTAAATCTGGACTGGAAACCTATTTTTCAAACATCAATCGTTATTACCAAGAGCATTTTTCAGGCGAACCGTTTATCGTAATGGGTCATTTATATGTTCAGGGAAGTACCATGTCTGATAGCGAACGTGATATTCAAATTGGAAATCAGGCTGGAGTTGAGGCGTATATGTTTGAAGAAATTCCGGATTATGTTGCCCTAGGCCATATTCACAAACCGCAGCTTATTTCGCAAACGCAGAAAATTCACTATTGCGGATCTCCTATTCCGCTTAGTTTTTCAGAAAGGAAAGATCATAAGCAAATCAATGTTATTACGATTAAAGATCAAGCGATTACAGATGTTGAAATTGTCCCTATTCCAAAACACCGAAATCTCATCACTTTTGAAGGAAACTTGCAAGAGGTAGTTGGTAAATTGGAAGAATACTCCGAGGAAACCACCTTAAAGTCTTTGGCTGAAATTATGGTAAACGAAGAAGTTGAAAGCATCGAAAGACGTCAGACTTTTGAAGAACTGATTAATTCGCAGCCCAATGCGCATCTTGAAATTGTGAAGTCGCGTCTCAATTTTAAGAGTAAAATCCGCGGTGCCTCAGATGCCTTTGCGGTAGGAACTGATGTGGCTGACGTAACCCCCATGCAGATGTTTGAGAAGAAGCTCGAACTGCAAAGCGGTTTGGAAAATACCGATGAGTTAAAGCTTGCCTTTCGGGAAATATTGCAAGAACTGAATCTTTAAACCCATGCAGATTAGAAAAATACGTTTTGAAAACATTCACTCTCTCAAAGGTGCCCACGAAATTGATTTTGGAGATGGCATATTGGGTGAAGCCGGTTTATTTGCCATAATTGGCCCAACAGGCTCTGGAAAATCGACGCTGCTTGACGTGATTACATTGGCGATTTACAACCGAATAGCGCGCGTAGATAAAAGCATTTCCAACACTGTTTTGGAAGATGATGGTGGCATAATGACGCGCAATATGAAGAGCTGTTTTGCCGAGGTGGAATACCGGGTAAAAGGAAAAGACTACCGCAGTCATTGGTCGATAGAGCGCAACCGGAACAACAATTTAAATGCGCGCAAACAAGAGATTGTAGAAGTGGCCACCGGAACCATTATAGACACCGGCACAAAAACTCCTGACAAAAACGAGGAAATAATTGGCTTGAGCTATGACCAATTTGTGAAGGCTATGGTGCTTTCGCAGGGAGAGTTTAGCAAGCTGCTTCAGGCGCCGCGAAACGAGCGCAATAAACTTTTGGAAGACATAACAGGAGCAAGATCTTATCGTGAAATTGGAAGAGCGGTATTTATGCGATATGCCGGCCTCAAAAAGAAGGTGGAATTAAAAGAAGCCGGCCTTGAAAGCATTGAATTACTCACTCCTGAAATAGTTGACCAGAAAAAATCTGAATTAAAAACACTAACCGATTTAAAACCAGAAGTTCAAAAATCACATCAGGAGTATTTAGCGAAAATCGCCACACGGAAAGAACTCACTAACAAGAAAGAAGAACAAAAACAATTAGAGATAAATCAGATAAAGCTTAAAGAACTTTATGCAAATTTCAAACCTCAAAAAGAAAAACTTGATAGACATGAAAAGCTTGTAAAATACAGTGACGATCTGCGTGATCACAATTCGATTTTAAAAGATTTAAATAGAACGAAGGAAGAGCTAGAAAGCATCAATAAGACAAAATCAGAAGAGGAAACGAAGCAAATTTCCTTGATTGAAAAAGCATCAAAACTCCTCGCTACAAGAATAGATATTGATTCGGCTCATGAAAAACTAGAAGGATTTAGAGATACGATTTCCGGCTTACAATCGCAGGAAAAAGCCAAGCAAGGAGAAGCCGTTTTGTACCAAAATCAGGTTAAGACACAAATCCGAAAAATCAATGATTCCGGATACCCATTGGCGGAAGCCGAAACCCCTGCCCTATTAGCAACGGAAGTTGAAGACTTAGTGCATCAAGTTAATGCGCGCATAGAAACTTCGGGATTGACATCGCTTGAAGACTTAAATCAAAAATCGGAAGAGCTCAAAGTCGCAACCGAAAAATCTCGAGATCTACTTACCAAAAAACAAGAGGAAATACGCTTACAGAAAGCGATACAAACGCACAGTGCACGCTTAAAATCAGGCCAGGAAACTTTAGACACTGATTTGAAGAAAGTGCCGGAACTGGAAAAGGAGATTTTAGTTGTTGAAAAAGAAATAGCGCATTTAGCGAAAACTGTTGAGCACCAACGGAAACATCAAAGTCTGGAAGATCACCGCGCCGAATTAAAACCCGATGAACCCTGCCCGTTGTGCGGATCTCTGGAACATCCGTATGCTTTAGAAAATCCAAAGTTTGATACAAAAGAAGAGCTCCTAAAAGACAAGCGAGATTTGCTAAAAACCAAGAGTGATTTGCGCATTCGGATAACCGAAAAAAATAAGTTTCTTGTGGAGGAAATCGCGCGGATTGAATCGGAAATGCAAGGGGTGGCAAAAGAAGAGAAAGCAAATCTGGAAATTATGGAAAACCTTGCGAAAGGGTTGAAATGGGATTTTAAAGAATCTTTAGATGATTTGCAGAATAGGCGATCACAGTTAATAAACTCGCAGAAAAGTCTGGAAAATACGAAGCAGGCTTTTCAAACCAAATCTCTTATTGGTGACATGACAGAAAGCTTAAAAAACTGGGATTTTACGCTACAGAAATATCGTGAAGTGAAAGAGAAACGGGAAAAGCTGTATTCGGGAACGGATATCAGTCAAGTTACCAATCGATTAACGACAGACCTTACCCGCACGGCGACCAGTATTTTATCCACTAAAAAACAACTACACGAACTCGGCGAAAAGCTAAAATCGTCACAAACTCAAAAATCGGAGAGCCTCAAAAAAATAGATGAAATTCTGGTAAAAGAGAATTTAGAAACCATAGAGCAGTTGCAAAAAGGCATTCTACCGGAAGAAGAGGCAGACAAATACCGCAAGAGAAATGCGCAATTAGAAGATGGGAAGGCTCGCCTGTCTGAACAAGAGAAAAATCTTAAAAAAACACTTGATGATCTTCTGCAAAAAGATGATGATATACTAAGTGATGAAGCTTTGAATGAATTATTTAAAGACGCTGAAACGGCATGGAATAATCTCTCGCTGAACATTGGAAAAATAACCCAAAGTCTGGATGATGATCAAAAAACCCGACAGCGTCAACAAACCGTTTTGGATGAATTGAACCGATTAAAAAAAGACCTTGCTTTGTGGAAAACGATGAACGATTTAATCGGTGACTCCAACGGAAATAAGTTCTCAAACTTTGTACAGGACTTAACGCTTGAGCAGTTAATAGGATTTGCAAATAAACGCTTGGAGGAATTCAGCGACAGGTATTTATTAGACATCCCAACTGCTGATGAAGCTGACAAAAGCGACACCCTAAAAGTGTTTGACAAGTACATGGGAAATGCACGCCGCTCGGTGCGCACCCTATCGGGCGGTGAAACATTTTTGGTGAGTTTGGCCATGGCTTTTGCGCTCTCTGATATCGCCTCGCGAAATGTAAAAATTGAATCTTTGTTTATCGACGAAGGTTTTGGAACGCTCGATCCCGAAACCCTCGATCAGGCCATTACCATTCTCGAAAAAATGCAAAATGAAGGCAATAAATCTGTGGGAATAATCTCGCATGTGGGTGCGCTTAAAGAGCGAATTACTACCCAGATTCAATTGGAAAAAAGCAGTTTGGGGTACTCTACGATTCGGGTGGTTCAATAAAAACATGTAATTCATACCTGTTTAACACTGGCTTCATAGGCATTTAAGTTTGGTCTGATTATCAACAAACTAAACAAAATATAGCTTTGGTCGGTTGGATTTAGAGAAATCAATTTGTTTGAGTGGATTTCCAACTCAAATCCTTGAATTTCATTTGTTCAATTCAAAACCGAAACTATGCAATTAGAAAATAAAGTAGCAGTAGTAACAGGCGCAAGCAGCGGAATAGGAAAAGCAATTGTTAAAAAGCTTTCAGAAAAAGGATGCCGTGTTGTGCTGGCAAGCAGAAGTCTAGATAAACTGAAAGTAATAAAAGCCGGGCTTAAGGGGGAAACCATGGTAGTTGAACTGGATGTGACTGATTCAGAAAGTGTTTCTAAGGCATTTGAGAAAATAAACAACGAATTTGGAAAAGTTGACATCCTTGTTAACAATGCAGGCGTAATGCCTCTTACCTACCTTAAAAATGAACATTTGGAAGAATGGCTAAAAACAATTGATGTAAATGTAAAAGGCGTTTTACGTTGCATGCAAGCAGTTTTACCCGGAATGATCGACCGAAAAGATGGTCACATAGTGAATATTGCATCTATAGACGGAAAAGAGTTTTATAAGGGAGGCGCGGTATATAGTGCTTCTAAAGCAGCAATAATCGCATTGTCAAGAGCTATGCGTCTTGAAGTATCATCAGAATACAACATTCGTGTAACCTGTATCGAGCCTGGCACGGTTGATACAGATTTGAGAGGCGATATTTCTGATAAGGAATTTGAGAAAAACCAGGATTGGGACGATAATGAAGCAAAACTCAAACCGGAAGAAATAGCTGATGGAATTCTCTATGCCCTAAGTCAGCCCGAGAGTGTGAATGTGAATGAGCTATTGATTACACCAACAAGGGCTTAAAGTCTTATCCAAAGCGAATTTTGGTCTGGTTAGTCGCGATTTCGATTCGTAATCTAGATTGGTAATCCTTTGAGGAAGTTTTCGATTTTCCTCTTTCAGGTGTTGACATTCCTTCTTAAAAGTCGATTGAAGAATGAATACATATTCATTCCATTTAAAAATGATCCTTCTAAAATCAAAATTTAAAAAATCAGGACCTTATGGTATTCTTATTTTTTTAAATATTGCTATCGCATCACTTGCATTATTACTTTTACTTTGGATAGGAAGTAACTTCAAACCAGATTTGGTAACAATTCTAATAGCCGCCATTAGTTTGGTCTCTATCCAAACCATTTTGCTTTTCCTCTTTTTTAGCCATTGTAAAATCATATCCCTTTATGAAGAAGGAATAAGTTTCGGAAATCCAGTTTTTATGTATCTCACAAAATCTTATTCGTGGAGCGATTTTGATGGTTTTATTTTGGTTCGTGAAGAAACAGAGCATTCAGAAATAGAAGCGATTTGGCTCGTGAAAGATAAAAAGCTTTCCAAACGTATTTCATCTGGAATTTACCTGAACTATGAAGAAATAAAAGTGAGCTTAAGGATCAAAAACGAAGGACATAAATCCATTTCATCAATCCTTCAAGCAAGAGCTGTTTTGGGTCTAAAAGTTAATTTATGACCGGCAGCAAAAAGAACTGTCCGAAAAAGTTATTGATAAATCCCCCAAACTCCAATAAGATGGCTCACCGCTCCACCCAGCACAAATACATGCCAGATAGCGTGGTGATAAGGAATTTTTTTAACCAAATAAAATACTACTCCAAGCGTATAGAATACTCCGCCTACGCCAATCCAAAAAACGCTATTATCGGTCATGGTATCTTTAAAAGAATCAGGTGCTCCCACTATCATCCAGCCCATTGCTAAATAGATGGCTGTAGAAACCACTCGGAATTTTCCCGCGAAAAAGAATTTAAAGATCGTTCCCGCCAGCGCAAGTGTCCACAAAACAAGAAGCATTAGTTGAACATCTGCTTTATTGGCGTAAGCCAAAATAAACGGCGTATAAGTTCCCGCAATTAAATAGTAGATACTTATATGATCCCAGATTTTCATCAAATGGCGGCGCTTAGGCTCTCGGTGATAATGATATAAGGATGAAAACCCAAAGACCATTAAAAAACTCACACCATAAATAAGAAGCCCAATCACTGTAACTTGATTTGAAAAATCAGAATCGACGGCGTGGTAAATCAAAAAAGGAATTGCTACGATTCCAAGTACAAAACCAATGATATGGGTTGCTATATTGGCGCGCTCATGGCTCGGTGAATAATCTGACATGGTACAAAGTTACTTTTCTAAACTGAGAATAGGCCTACCGGAATACCCTATTCTTTTATCGACCCCTGACTGATTTTTCACTGTATTAAACTACTCCTTTTGTTCAAACTTAAATGGAAAAACAGCAGATTCCATATGCGCATTTTGCATAATTGTGACTATTGAATCAACAATTGCCTGATTTTGATTTGCAATATTCTTCTTCTCTCCTAAATCTGTACTCAAATCATACAATTCAATTGGCGAATCAAAACCTCTGTTTACACCCGATCGGACCCCTTTCCATTTGCCCATGCGCACTGCCTGACTTCCACCTCGCTCTGGAAACTCCCAATATAAAAATGCATGTTCATCTTGGGGTTGTCCCTTTAAGGCATTCAAAAATGAAATTCCGTCGGTAGTTTCGGGGGCATCTACATTTGCAATATCTGCAAAAGTGGGCATTAAATCCCAAAAGGCCGAAATATGATCAGTTTCAGTACTGGGCTTAATCACACCGTCCCATCGGGCAACCATGGGCACACGTAATCCGCCTTCGTATAAATCTCTTTTATAGCCTTTTAAAGGGCCGTTGCTATTAAAAAAATCAGGGTCAGCGCCACCCTCCTTGTGCGGGCCGTTATCTGAAGTGAAAATAATTAATGTGTTGTTGGCAATTCCCAATTCTTCGAGTTTTGCAACAATCTCTCCTACCTCATCATCAAGCAGCGTAACCATTGCAGCAAAAGTGGCATGGGTTTCGGGTTGAGAAGAATAACCACCCATTTTGTATCGCGGACCTTCGTCAACTCCAAAATAGGCTTTATCGGGCGCAAACTTTTCACGGTATTTCGCAATGTATTCTTCAGGCGCTGCAAGCTCGGCATGTGGTATTGTAGAAGGATAGAAAAGGAAAAACGGCTTGTCCTTATTCGCATCAATAAATGCAAGTGCTTTCTGGTGAATAAGATTCGGGGCGTAAACTCCCTCGCCACTGCCGCTGTTTTCATCCAACACTACTTTTTGATCATTATCCCACAAATGAAACGGGTAATAGCTGTGGCTCATACGCTGGCAGTTGTATCCGTAAAAAACATCAAATCCCTGATTTATCGGATCGCCACTCGAGCCCACCGGCCCCAATCCCCACTTTCCAAAAGCACCTGTAGTATAGCCGGCTTCTTTGAGCAATTCGGCAATCGTAAAGTCAGAGTCGTTGATGGGATACTGACCCTCAGGTTGTATTTCCTCATTTCCACGCACTGTGGTATGACCTGTATGCAAACCCGTGATAAGCGCCGAGCGCGAAGGTGCGCAAACAGTGCTTCCCGAATAATGCTGCGTAAATTTAATTCCCTTTTCAGCCAGCGCATCAATATTGGGTGTGTTAAACTTTTTTTGACCGTAGCTGCTCAAATCACCATAGCCCAAATCATCTGCAAGAATATAGACTATATTGGGTTTAGCATTCTGTGATCGAGCTTCTTGCGGCTTGGTTTCAGACGATTGAGCTTGCGCACAAGAGATTTGAGAAACAGCAAATAAACCGAGAAAAATGAGAATGACTTTATTCATAATATGGATGGTAATTTGATTTACGCGAAAAGTCAAAAATAGTACCAAAAGAAGTATTAATCACATAATGAAGCGTTAAATCGCGCTTTCGCGAAAATTTTAGGCTAACTAAAGGGATATGAGATAATCAGAAACCCGAAAATAACTTTTGAGAATTGGACTAAACGGAGTTAATAAAACTCATTCCTTTAAATATTTGAGAAGGCCGTTTTCTAAATTACATTTGCACACGCATTCTATAAAAGCTATAATCTTTTAATGAAATTCAGACTCAAGAGGCTCTATGTAAACTTTCTAAAGTACAAGAAAGCTTTTCAGGAATATAACTTTAACAAGTTTAACCTCGCAGAGATACTTGTTTTTTGGCTGAAAAGTCATTTTTCGCGCTCGCAGTTCCTTGTGTTATCTGGTATTCTGGTGGGATTAACTGCAGGGTTGGCAGGCGTACTTCTAAAAACGGTCGTTCACAAAATCCATACGTTCATTGAGCAAGATCTCCACTTCGAAGAGCGCTTGTGGGTTTATGCCTTGCTCCCGATTATCGGGATAACCCTAACAGCATTTGTTGCAAAGTTCTTTTTTAAAGGTCAAGTTAACGAAGAAAAAGGCATACCCATTATTCTAAACGACATTGCAAAAAACAATAGTCATGTGGGCGCGAGGCGAATGTATTCTGAAATGATTCAGAGCGCAATTACCATTGGTTTTGGTGGTTCGGCAGGTTTAGAGAGCCCTATTGCAGTTACCGGATCTGCTATTGGTTCTAATTATTCTAAACGATACCGTCTTGATTATAAAGAACGTACGCTACTGCTCGCTGCCGGCGCTTCTGCTGGTATAGCCGCCGCTTTTAATGCGCCGATTGCAGGCGTAATGTTTGCCTTTGAATTGCTACTCGTAGGGCTTGTTTTCACTGATTTTATACCACTCGTTATCGCCGCTATTTGCGGAAGCTTACTCTCCAAAATCATTCTCAATGAAGATGTGCTCTTTGGATTTCAGGCACGCGATTCGTTTGATTATTACAACATTCTATTCTACATCGGGCTGGGAATTCTTACCGGACTCTACGCGCGCTATTTTTTGCTTGTAAGCCAATGGATTCACGGATTTTTTCACACCATGAAGCAGAATTTTATGGTGAAAGCCCTAATTGGCGGCTCAATACTTTCGGTGCTCTGCATCGTTTTCCCGCCGCTTTTCGGAGAGGGTTACAGCAGCATTCGTCTTTTGGAATTTGGACAGGTAGATCACCTGGTTCACGAAAGTTTATTCCGGTATTTTACTTCTCCCGAAATTGCGGTTGTAGTTTTTCTAGCGCTCGCAGTAATGTTTAAGGCCATAGCCACAAGTGTAACTCTGCACTCGGGGGGAAACGGTGGAAACTTTGCTCCGTCGCTTATTGCCGGAGGCCTTTTGGGCTTTTGGTTTGGATATACCCTTTCTTTTCTCGGCTTTGAAAATGTACCCATCACCAATTTAATGCTGGTAGGAATGGCCGGAGTAATGGCAGGGGCACTTTACGCTCCGCTAACTGCTATATTCCTCATTGCAGAATCAAGCTCGGGATACGATTTATTCATCCCGCTAATGATTGTCTCGGTTATGTCATTTCTGATCAATAAATCGTTTTCATCAATTAATCCCGACTTGAAAAGACTAGCCGATGAGGGTAAAATATTTACCTCAAAGCATGATCGCAACCTACTGATGCGCATAAATATAGACGATTGCGTGCGCAACAAGAACTTTAGTATTACTATACATGCTGAGGGAAGAACACTGCTCGCCAAATTTAGAAACAGTACAGAAAATTTTATTGCAGTATTAAAAGAAGATGGAACATACTGGGGAACCATTTCACGAGAAAATTTATTGCCTTTTTTAAGTAATGAAAAAGAGGTAGAAGAATTACGCATTGCCGATGTAACTTCAAATCCTTCCTACAAGGTTAAACCATCAGAAAATATTCTTATTGTAATGAAAATGCTCGATGAATCTGATGTTTGGCAGCTACCGGTTGTAGATGTAAATGATCACTTCTTGGGCTTTGTGAGCAAAACCGATATACTCAATGAATACCGCTTGCTGCTAAAAGACTACTCTACAACCTAAGCAAAGTTTTAGTTTTCACTCATCGTCACTTTCCACATTCCGCGTAAGTCGCCATCTTCGTAGCCGATCGCTTTATCTACCGGGTATAGCTGTGCTATCACAGCGGCCGTTTCAGGGTTTATTTCCCTTCCGGGAATGCCGTGGCATTGCAAACAAAAAGGCTGAATAATTATTGGATAATAGCCAATAGCGCCGTTACCCTTACGTACCATTATTGGGTCTATAGATTTTCCACTATCGTGCATATTCTTCATTGCTCCAATCATTTTAAGTTCTTCAATATCCGCAGTATTCATGGGGTTTCGTGGCTTATCACTTACTCGTTGCAAATCAACGTTCATCATCTTCGCAGCACTATCCGTAATGGAAATAGCACGTATGCTGCAAAAGTTCAGCGCACCGATTGCGCCACCTTCGGCAAGAGCCATTTTTAAATTCATACCAAGCATTTTCTGTGCAGAATCTGCGTATTGCTTACCTGCTTTGGTGTATTGATCTAAATCAAAATCAGGCGACAGTTTAACATTAGAATTCTTGTTATTCTCACCACCGCCAGCGCAGCTATAAAGAATAATTGAAACTAAAATAGCGAATAAGGCAAATACTTTATTTCTCATTACCGATGGCTTTACGACTTCAAATTACGGAATTATGTCGCAATTTTTTTAGCCACAAAAAATAACAGTAGTATGGTTTATTAAGCATAGTTTTAATGCTTAACTATTTTGCGATATTCGTAAGATTCTCCGTAGTTAATTTTAAAAAGATATATGCCTGACGGAAATTCCGAAAGATCAAATGATATATCTTGATTGTTAGAGTTCTTCTTTAAAATCCGTTGTCCTCTGATATTGTAAACTTCAATAGATTCAATTTTATGAATGGATTCAACCTTTACGAATCCGGTTGTTGGATTTGGGAAAATGGAGAAAGATTTTATATTGCTTTCTTCCACCGCAGTAGGGGCTGAACAGGGATTATAATCATCGCCACCAATCCATTTATAAATTTCGTAATCTGATGAGAAAAAAGGATCTATTTCTGAGTAGAAAAGAGGCATGTAGAGGCTGTTATTGAACTCAAACATTCCCGACACTATTTGTCCAGGGCGGTAAGTACGCAAACCGCACCATTTCGAACCATCCCAGCGCGCCACGCCATCAAGTTGAGTGCTTCCCGCACTATTAAAAGGACCACCTACGTATAGTCCATCCTGAAATTTTCTCATTATGTACAAGAATGTGGTGTTCAACCCGACGCCGACGGATGACCACGATTCACCATCCCATTTTTGAATGGCATTTGCGGCATTTCCTTCCGATTGCCATATTACTCCAGCTGCATAAAGCTCTCCTTGATAGACTTCAAGAAAGTTAATTTTAGTATGTAATCCGGGTATTCCTTCACCTACTTCCTGCCACTCGTTGTCACGATAGACAAATAGTTCAGGATCGTTCACATCCGGCGATAACCCACCCATATAAATTTCTCCATTGTACTTTGCAAAACAGCTGATATAAGCGTAGTTTGGCCTATCAACAAAAGGATTGTTAGCTACAGGATGCCAATTTTCTCCATCAAATTTAGCAACGTTCGGAGAGTCAAAAAATCCGTTAGTTGTAAATTCTCCGCCAACATATAAGGTGTCATCTATTACCTCTAATCCACGTACTGCTCCGTCTACATTTGGAATATTTTCCCAAATCTCGCCATCAAATCGCGATAATGTGCCGGAAGAGAATGTATAAACGGAGTCTGAATAATTAAAGCCACTGCTAGCCGCATAAACATATCCCTTATAATAACACATATCAAAAATATCGCCAAAATAGAACCCGCGAGCGAGCCAGAATTCTCCGTTAAACTCATAAAACACATCTCCCCAGTTAGGAGTACTAACTCCCACAACGTATTGTACATCATTTACAGTATCAGTAGCTGATGGTAAACTATAAAGAGAAACATTATTCGACAGATTAATAAATGTCTGAATATTGGTATGCTCCCACCACTGATTGGTTTGAGAAAAAACCAGAACAGGAAAAAATAACAGACTTAATAGTATGATCTTTCTCATAGGATAATGATCTTCGTTTTGTAAAATCGTTCTCTGTTGAGAACTTGTAAGAAATAGGTTCCGGAAGAAAACTTGGAACAATCAATTTTGAAACTGCCATCTACAGGCATTTCCTTTTGATCTACCATTTTCCCCTGGGAGTTAAAGAGAGAATAGACTATTTTTCCTATAAAGTCACCACTTACAGTAACTATGCTCACAGCCGGAATTGGATAAATATTCAGATTTTTCGTACTTACTTCATTTACGCCGGTATATGTTTGACAATTTTCGTAATCATTTCCTCCTATCCATTTAAACATTGCAGATGGGTAAATTGTATTGGAGTATGGATTCAAATAAAGATAGGCATAAAGTTCATTGTCAATCTCAAAAATTGCCTGAATGGCATATTCTAAACCCTCCGTAAACATTGCACACCATGTTTCACCATTATATGCGGCAAGTTGATTTACTTCCTGATCACCTATGTATTCCAAGCTTCCCGCAACATATAAATAATCATTTGTGGCTATGAGTCTTCGAACTTGTGACCCGTAACCTATATTGTGATATATATCATAAAATTTTGGATAGGGTGCGGAAAACTCTATTCCATCCCAGACAATTAAAGACGTATGTAGCGGGTTGTTATAGAAGAAAAATCTTCCTGCTAAATATAATTTCTCTTGCCAAACAACCATTTCGACCACTCGCGCATGACCTATTAAGTTTAACTCATCAACTAATACCCATTCATTATTTCGCAACACTCTCAACCCTTCAGTATCAGGTGCATTGTCTAAATCTAAGTCTCCGGCTGCGTATAGCTCTCCTTGAAAAAAACACAATGACCATATCCACGTATTATCGCCTAGTGCATTTCCGCCAACCGGCTCCCAATTCTCGCCATCATATCGTGCCATATTAGCAATAGGTAAACCATTAATTTCCGTAAAAGAACCAGCGACATACAAATAAGTGTCATCGGTAATAAGTGCCGTAACACTTCCGTTCAATTCGGCCACCGGTTGCCAGATTTCATTTTCATATTTGGCTAAATACTGAATATTCCACATACTATCAACGCAAGAAAAACTTCCTCCCACATAGATATTTTCATTAAAACGAACTACTTCATTGATAACTTCATTAAAGTTCCCTATTTCATCAAAGACTTCACCATCGAATTTGGTGAGCTTATAACGGCAATAATTACTTCCTGACAGATTTTCGTATTTTCCATAAAGGTAATAATCACCTGTAAGGCTATCATTATATGCTCCTAGCCGCCAATTTTCCAAATGATAAGGAAAATCCACTTGTTCCCAATGCGGGTCTTGGCTGAAGCCCATGATTGGGAAAAGATTAAATATGCTCACTAATAAAAATATTCTCAAAATCATAGTTTAATAATTTTAGAAGATGAGATTTCAAAATCGGTTTCAATCAAAAGAATATATGTTCCTGATTCAATTGATTTTAAATCAATATCAAAAGATTTATCTGAATTAAAATTTTTGGTTAAAATAAGCCGTCCGGAAATGTCATAAATGTAATAGGTTAATATTCCTTCAAAAGTACCCCTTATGGTAACTGTTGAGTTGAAAGGGTTTGGATAACCATCAAATAAATTTGATTCACCCGAACTATCAATATCTTCAATAGATAAAGTTTCTTCTTCACAAAAAGCACTATGTAGCAACATTATATAAGGAGCCTGAATAATTGTATACTTCATCCCAAATTAAAATTCCAGTAGAATTATATTTTAAAATTAGCAAGCTATAACCACTTGTATTGGGGTTGTAAGTTGTGCCCGCAATATAAACGTTGCTGCTTGGATCTATATAAACATCAATTGCGACATCATTATAGCCATTGGCATCATAAGTTTCAGACCAAATTTCATTTCCTCCACGATCATATTTTGTGATTAATACGTCATAGTCCCCATTGTCAGAGATCGTTGCCCCCGCTTGATAGATGTTAGCTGATGCATCTGTTTTAGTGGCGCTTCTTAGGAAATAATTTTGAGTCCCACCATATTTCACCCAGTCTTCGTAGATATCTTGTGCGTAAAGTGATGGAAATACAAATAGAAAAATTATTGAAATAATAAGTTTGTAAAAATTTTTCATGGCTGAGGGGTTTTTGATAGTTAATATTTCACAAAGTACACGTTTTATTCAGATAAACAAAGCTTTATTCCGATCAATTGATTCAAATCCCCGATAAGCTCAACCTTTAACGCGCCTAACCTTCGTTTACAAACAAGGTTAAACCTCTTCTTTGAACCAATAAAAACTTTTAATATGAAAAGTATTATGCAATTATGCGAAAGCTTCCTGACGGCATCTGAGTTTCAATTAACTGGTTTATCTCAGTCCTATTCGCAGCCTAATAAAGCAGCACATCTAAGTTCAAGTTGATCGACATATTGGGTCATTCAAGAAAAGTAAAAAAACTTCACTATTTTATTTTTCACAAATTTCCCGTCACTCAAGCAACTAAACGAAACTAACCGGATATAAACGGAAGTAACCGTTTGGCATCCGAATAAAATTAGACTCGTGCCGCACCTTTGACCTGTCGATCGAAACAAATAAGTTCTGACGGGAACAAAAAAGTAAAATCAATAAATCACTAACCGCGAAAAGCAAAACAAAAGCCGCTCGCATTTAAAAGTTGAAGACATGCAAACGCTCGTAAACAAAGTACAGTTAATCGGATACCTTGGAATGGATCCTGAAGTAAAAAACTTCGAAAATGGAAAAATGCTTCGCATAAGCATTGCTACCGACGCATCTTACAAAGATAAAGACGGAAACAAAGTGCAGGATACAAACTGGCATACACTCGTAGGCTGGAATAAAATCGCAGAACTCGGTGAGCAATATTTCAAAAAAGGAAAGCAAGTTGCCATAGAAGGAATGCTCGTAAATCGCTCATATCAAGACAAAGAAGGTGTAAAGCGATACGCAACTGAGGTGAAACTCGAACACTTTTTATTACTCGGAAAAAAAGACGATTAATCGCAAACCAATCAAATTTAAATCAACCAAATCTCAAACCGCGAGGTGATTCGAATAATCACATAATCGCACTAAAAAAGTAGAAGTCATGCAAACACTAGCAAACAAAGTTCAATTAATAGGTCATCTGGGGATGGATCCTGAAGTGAAAGACTTCAAAACCGGCAAAATGCTCCGCACAAGAATCGCAACCGACGCATCTTACAAAGACAAGCAAGGTAAAAAGGTGGAAGACACGCATTGGCACACACTGATAGCCTGGAACAAAACCGCCGAACTCGGAGAAAAACTGCTCAGGAAAGGCAAACAGGTGGCTGTAGAAGGCACACTGGTAAATCGCTCATACGAAGATAAGGATGGCGTAAAACGTACCGTGACAGAAATAAAACTCGATCAATTCCTCCTACTTGGAAAGAAAGAAGATTAAGAATTAAAATCAGGCAGTTTTTGATAAAACGCCTCCAAAAATCAAATTAAAAACCCGCGAACGCGAATAATCAAATTAGCAATCGCATTTAAAAGTAGAAGACATGCAAAGTTTAGTAAACAGAGTACAGTTAATAGGTCATCTGGGGATGGATCCTGAAGTGAAAAACTTCGAAAACGGAAAACTTGTAAAAGTAAGCATCGCTACAGATGCCTCTTACAAAGACAAAGACGGAAAAAAGGTTGAAGAAACACATTGGCACAATCTGGTAGTCTGGAACAAAACCGCCGAACTCGCCGAAACGCTCTTTAAAAAAGGAAGATACGTAGCGGTAGAAGGCTCTCTGATTAACAACAGTTACGAGGATAAGGACGGAGTAAAGAGATACTCGACAGATGTGAGAGTAGACCAATTTCTGATGCTCGACAAAAAAGAGAAAGAGTAGTGGTAGGTATGAACCAGTCATAAAAAAAGGTGCCCGAAAAGGCACCTTTTTTACTTTAATAAAATCTTTTTAAGATTACATATGGGCGTCAAGCTTATCTGTAAGAATGTTTTTGGGAACCGCACCTACCGATTTATCCACCACTTCTCCATTTTTCAGGAACAAAATTGTGGGAATGTTACGAATTCCATATTTCGAAGAAATACTGGGATTCTCATCAACATTTACTTTTCCGATTATTGCTTTGCCTTCATAATCTTTTGAAATCTCTTCTACAATCGGTCCTACCATACGACATGGGCCACACCATTCTGCCCAAAAATCTACTAATACAGGCTTATCTGATTGTAATGCCAACTCGTCGAAATTTGCTTCTGTGAATTCTAATGCCATCTTTATTTGCTTTGTAATGTTTTGCTAAATTATCATTTCTTTTTTACCGAATTTCTAACCTGGGAAAGTTATTCGATTCAAAATTGAAATGCAAAGTTACGCATTGAGCTTGTATTTCACATCTCTTATTGCATTTAAATCCTTTATGGTTTCATTGGACAAATCTATTTTCATAGATCGAGACGGCATTTTGATGGATAATTTACGAATGGGATCCACAATTCTAAACTCGATGGGATAGGTTGCACCAGTTTGCTTTTTGCTGATTACTGATTCTAAGTTGGAAAGCAAACCTTCCGTTAAATCATCTAATCGAAGCTCGAGAATGACTTTTTTAGTTAGTTTTTCGCGCAAATCAGACAACAATTCCATAGAATTAATCTTAAATTCAAGCTCGCCGGTCTTGCTCCACTGCCGCGCCTGAACTTTTCCCTTAATGAACAAGAAAGACCCTTGAACCAGAAAGTGCTTCATTCTCAAGTAATCTTCAGAAAACATAAAGAACTTGTGCACATCGTAGTAATCTTCAAATTCAAATGATCCAAAGGGTTTATTGGTCTTGGTCATTCTGTGTTCCACATTGGTTACCATACCTGCCAGTGAAAGATCGGCATTTGCAATTCCTTCCAGATTTTTCATGTGGCGCATATCGCCTCTCGCAAAATGATCGATTTCAGTTTTAAAATCGTCGAGTGGATGTGCAGATATGTAAATCCCAACCACTTCTTTTTCTTTATTGAGCTGCACCATATTGCTCCACTTTGGCACAATGGGTGGCTCGGGTTTTTGAACCTCTACGGCCACGCTATTCCCAAAAAGATCTGGTGGTGCATCTTTGGCCGTTTGCAAAGCACCTCCAAATTTCACCAATGTTTCAGCGTATGTACTTCCGTTTGGCATAGTAGCAAAATACTGTGCCCTGTGCACTTCTTCAAAATTGTCTAAAGCTCCGGCAAGAGCAAGCCCCTCAAGACAGCGCTTATTCACATGACGCTTATCTGTACGGATTACGAAATCAAACAAATCGGTATAAAAACCATTTTCTTCTCGCTCTTCAACAATAGATTTAACTGCATTCTCTCCTACTCCTTTTATCGCTCCAAGTCCAAACCGTATTTCATCTTTATCATTGACCGTAAATTTCAAATTCGACTCGTTTACATCAGGCCCCAAAACCGGTGTACCAAGTCGGCGACATTCTTCCATAAAGAAAGTAACCTGCTTAATATCGCTCATATTGTTGCTCAATACCGAGGCCATATACGCAGCAGGGTAATTGGCTTTTAAATAAGCGGTATGGAAAGCCACGAGCGCATAACAGGTACTGTGCGATTTATTGAAAGCGTAGGATGCAAATGCTTCCCAGTCTTTCCAGATTTTCTCGGCTATTTTACGGTCATGCCCGTTGGCTTCGCAACCATCCAGAAACTTGGGTTTCAGTGTTTCAAGCAACGACAAAATCTTTTTACCCATTGCCTTACGCAAAACGTCGGCTTCACCTTTTGTAAATCCGGCAAGTTTTTGCGACAAGAGCATTACCTGCTCCTGATATACGGTTATTCCATAAGTTTCTTTCAGAAATTCTTCAGAAGCATCCAGATCATAGCTTATCTCTTCATGCCCGTGCTTTCGCTTGATAAAGCTGGGAATGTACTCCATTGGCCCTGGGCGGTAGAGCGCATTCATGGCAATAAGGTCATCAAAAGTAGTGGGTTTCAAGTCCTTCATGTGAGCCTGCATTCCTGCAGATTCGTACTGAAACACACCGGTTGTTTCACCTCTCTGAAAAAGGGCATAAGTCTTTTCGTCGGTGAGATCAATGTCGTCCGGAATTATTTCAACTCCATAGCGCTCCTTAACGATTGCCACTGCATCTTTAATCAGAGTAAGGGTTTTCAAACCCAGAAAGTCCATTTTGAGCAGCCCTGCGTCTTCTACCACCGAGTTGTCAAACTGGGTACATACCATGTTGCTGTCTTTAGCAGTAGCAACCGGCACATATTTGGTAATATCGTCGGGAGTAATAATGACACCACAAGCGTGTATTCCGGTATTGCGCACAGAGCCTTCCATGGCTCGCGCCTGATTAACTACTTCGGCTTCGAGCCCGGTTCCTTCCGCAATTTTTCTCAGTTCTACTGCTCCTGCATACTCCGAATCGCGAAAACTACTCTTCATGGTCTTATCGTCCATGGCAAAAAGCTTTTTGAGCTTTGTAGCGGGTACCAGTCGCGCCAGGCGGTCGGTATCGCTCAATGGCAAATCCATAACCCTTCCTGCATCACGCACAGACGATTTGGCTGCCATAGTGCCATAAGTAACGATCTGCGCAACCTGATTAGAGCCGTATTTATCTATTACATAATCTATTACAATTTGTCGACCTTCATCATCAAAATCAATATCAATATCGGGAAGCGATACCCTATCCGGATTAAGGAAACGCTCAAAAAGCAGATCATACTTTATAGGGTCAACATTGGTAATGCGAATGCAATACGCCACCGCCGACCCAGCTGCAGAACCACGACCGGGGCCTACTGAAACGCCTCGCTCACGTGCCACATTACAAAAATCCTGAACGATGAGGAAGTAACCCGGATATCCGGAATTTGCTATGGTCTGAAGCTCAAAATCAAGCCTTTCTCTGATCTCATCTGTAAGTTCTGGGTATCGCAGTTTGGCTCCTTCATAAGTCAAATGTCTCAAATAAGCATTTTCTCCACGTTTACCGCCATCTTCGCCATCTTGCACGTCCAAAAACTCTTCCGGTATATCGTATTTTGGAAGAAGCACTTCACGTGCAAGCTCATAGCGCTCAATCTTTCCGATAATCTCACCTACCGTTTCTATCGATTCAGGCAAATCAACGAATAGCTTTTTCATCTCGTCAGATGACTTAAAATAAAACTCATCATTCGGAAAACCGTAACGATATTCTCTTCCGCGCTTGCCTATGTATTTTTTTGGCTTGTGTACTGATTCGGCATCGCGCACACAAAGCAACAAATCGTGCGTTTTAGCGTCGGCCTTATCAATATAATAGGTATTGTTGGCAGCAAAATATTTTACATTATGCTTTTCAGCAAATTTCAGAAGTGTTTCGTTTACAACATCTTCCTCGGGGATCCCATGACGGTTTAGCTCAACATAAAAATCATCTCCGTAGGTTTGCTTCCACCATAAAAATGCTTCCTCGGCCTGGGTTTCGCCAACGTTCAAAATCAAAAATGGAACTTCACCCCAAAGTCCACCGGTCGTTGCAATTACATCTTCCTTATATTGCGTCAGAAGGTTCTTATCAATCCGTGGAACGTAGTAAAACCCATCTGTAAATGCCGTTGAAGAAAGCTTGGCAATGTTGTGATAGCCATTTTTGTTTTTCGCGAGCAATACGGTTTGAAAACCGTTATCCTGTTTTGATTTATCAAGATGATTTTCGCAGACGTTAAATTCACATCCAACGATCGGTGTAATATCCGCCTTGAGCGCGTCGCGCACAAAATGGTATGTTCCCATCATATTTCCGTGATCGCTCATTGCAACCGCGGGCATACCCAGCTCTTTGGCTTTATTAACCAATCCTGCCACAGAAGAAGCAGATTGCAAAATGGAATACTGGGTATGATTATGCAAATGCGCAAAAGGCAAATCTTTTAAATCGCCAATATCCTTCTTAGAAACCTTTTTAAGATCAGTAGTTGTTTCAGGCGCTATATCGTCTGCTTTTGCAAAATTGGCATCAGCAAGTTGTGGTGCTTCGTATTTAAGCTTTGCAAGATCTTTAGCCTCTTCTACTTTAAATACTCTCTGTGTGAGCAAACCAAAAAAGCAACGCGCTGTGGCGTCTACATCGTATGCCGCGTCGTGTGCATCAGCAAATGGTTTACTGAAAAGTTTTTGGTGAAGCTCCGTTAGAGTAGGCCACTTAAACTTACCACCTCGTCCGCCTGGAAGAGCGCAAAATTCGGTGGATAAATCCTTGGTATCCAAATCCTTCATTTTGGCTACAAGAAATTCCTGACCAAGGCGGTGATTCTCTGCGCCTACAATATTAATATCGAAACCAATATTGTGGCCAACGGCATATTTCGCCTTTGCTCGATCTGCTTCAAATTGCGCAAGTACTTCTGCCAACTCTGTACCCTCCTCAAGAGCGCGTTCAGTAGTAATTCCATGTATTTTTGCAGCATTAAATGGAATTGTAAAACCATCGGGCTTAACGGTGTAATTTTTTGCAGAAAGCAAGCTTCCATGTTCATCGTGCAACTGCCAGGCAAGCTGCACCAGTCTGGGCCAATTATCGCTATCTGTTAAAGGTGCATTCCAATCTTTTGGAAGTCCGGTAGTTTCAGTATCAAATATCAGGAACATATATGCTTTCTATGGGGCTTGTAATGAAAAAAAGGAATATAAAATACTCGAAAGCACAGGCATATTACGTTTGTAATCTTCACTGTCGCTGACCAACAAAACTACCCATTCTAAACCGTAATAAGGGGAACTGTTAAGAACTTTTACGCCCCAAAATTCTCAAGAAATTTACTTCCAAAGACTTAGTGGCTTTATATTCTGTGGCTCTGAAATTTATCAAGAAAATGCATTCATGGTAAATTGCTTTTAAGAGTATTCGGATCGGCTATTTTTCCAAATGAGTCAATAGAAAAAAACCTTCTCACCGTAAAAATTAGCGAACTACCTTGACTCTCCCAAATTCCATTCATCATAAAAGGTCTCAAGAAACTTTTCCATAAAAGAATGTCTCTTTATAGACATCTTTTTCCCGGTCGCAGTTTGCATTCTATCTTTTAGAAGCAATAACTTTTCATAGAAATGGTTGATCGTTGCTCCATCATCTTCGGCGTAAGCCAAAAAAGTATCGTGCAAATGCGGATTTTTTGTAGGATTATAAATCTCACGATTTTTACTTCCGCCATAAGCAAACGCCCGCGCTATACCAATCGCACCTATAGCATCTAATCTATCGGCATCTTGCACCACCGCAGCTTCCAAACTGGATATAGTAGTCTCCACTCCTGCCCCTTTATAACTTATCTCACTTACTATTTTAGAAACTCGATTAGCCAGATTTTCATCACCTCCGTTTTTTAAAATCAATTCTTTTGAACGGGCAGGCCCAACGCTTAAGTCATTTCCATGAAATTTATGATCGGCAATATCATGCAAAAGAGCACCAAGCTCTACAAGAAATAAATCAGCATTCTCTAATTCGCCAATTTTTAAGGCATTGTGGCGTACCCTATCAATATGATACCAATCGTGGCCCGTACCTTCACCTTCAAACAGGCATTTAACCTCTATCTCAATTTTCGAAACGATTGCTAACTTATCCATACCTGCGAATATCGCAATTTATTGTGCTTTTAGAATGATCAAATTAGCGTTTTTGCTAACAAAACCCTCCAGAGGTGCGGCTTCAAATCACGTATATAGTCACATATAGTCACAGAAACAGCAAGCCATTTAACAAGCTCTCTGTTTTGGGTCAGGATTATAAACCTTTGTGTAAATTTGCACCCTTGAAAATTCTAAGTTACATATTCATCTTTTTTGTAAAGGTATATCAGGCCGTTATTTCACCGCTTTTTGGTTCAAATTGTCGGTTTACTCCCACCTGCTCGTCTTACGCGATTGATGCAATTAAAGAATGGGGGCCTTTTAAAGGCACCTGGCTCGGAATAAAAAGAATTTCAAAATGCCATCCCTGGGGAGATCAGGGATGGGATCCGGTTCCAAAAAAAAACAAATCACATGAAACAAAAACACTTTAAAATTTTATCCTTATTAGGTCTTGTTCTCTTATTGGCAGCGTGCGGCGGACGCAACGAAAACAGAAAAATGGTAGAAGCATCTGCTATTCATGAACAGATTCTTGACAAACACGACTCTATTTATAGCGTGCTGCAGGAACAGGAACAAAGGGTAGAAAAAAAACTGGGTAAACTCTCGGCAAATGATCCTGACCGTGTGGCTTACGAAAGCATGATGCGGAGTATTAACCGCAGCTATAACCTTCTTGCTAGCTGGATGGAGGGCGTGGCAGACTTTCCCGGATCTAAACACATACACAATAGTGACTCTCCGCATAAGCACGACCCTGAGAAGGAAAGAACGATGAAAGGGATGAGCGATCAGGAAATACTCGATCTGCAAAAAGCTTACAAAACACGACTTGATGAAGTGGGATTGAAAATAAAAGAGCTGATTACCACAATGGATATGTATACCAAAGATGAGAATTAGACCACGTAGAAATAGATATTCTGAAGGAATTCGTGGTTTGGTTCGCGAAACCAGACTTAACGTTGAGCAACTAATAGCCCCTTTATTTATTACACAGGATGCTTCCGCTAAAAACGCCATAAAATCCCTTCCCGAGCAATTTCAACTCGGTAGAAAAGAACTGCTTAGCGAAGTTGAAACATCTTTAGAGCTTGGCCTCAGAAGTTTTGTGCTGTTTCCGGCTGTTGCCGAAGAAAAAAAAGACACTTACGCTTCATACAGTTATGCCGATGACAATTTTTATTTGCACGCGGCACGAGAGATTAAGGAAAAGTTTCCCGAAGCGGTTTTAATGAGCGATGTGGCAATGGATCCATACAGCTCTGATGGTCATGACGGCCTTGTGGAAAATGGGCAAATTGACAATGATAAATCGCTACCTATTCTTTCTAAAATGGCTGTAGCTCAAGCCCAGGCGGGGTTTGATATAATAGGCCCATCAGATATGATGGATGGTCGTGTGGGGCATATCCGCAGAGAACTTGACCATGCAGGATTTCCCAACACAGGAATTATGGCCTATACAGCCAAATACGCAAGCGCATTTTACGGCCCGTTTAGAGACGCTCTGGAATCTGCACCCAAAGGCGGCGACAAGAAGAGTTATCAAATGGATCCGGCAAATAGTAGGGAAGCTTTACGCGAAATGATGCTCGACGAAGAGGAGGGCGCCGACATATTAATGGTAAAGCCGGCTCTATGCTATCTCGATATTATTAGCCAACTTAAAAATCACAGTAAATTACCCATCGCTGCCTACAACGTGAGTGGCGAGTACGCTATGCTCAAAGCCGCTGCGGCAAACGGCTGGCTTAATGAAGAGGCGGCCATGCAGGAAATGCTGCTAAGTATAACCAGAGCAGGTGCTGACATAATTCTTACTTACTTTGCAAAAGATTACGCAAAACTTTTAACCTGAATCAAATGCTTACAATCGATATCCACACGCATATTTTACCTGAAAATATTCCAAACTTCAGAGAGCGATTTGGATACGGTGGCTTTATTCACTTAGATCATCACAAACCATGTTGCGCACGGATGATGATGGACAATAAGTTTTTTCGTGAAATAGAAGATAACTGCTGGGATGCAGAAGCGCGCATGCGCGAATGCGGTCATTTTCATGTAGATGTACAGGTACTGAGCACCGTTCCTGTTATGTTTAGCTACTGGGCCAAACCACTTGATTGTTTGGAAGTTTCTAAATTTCTAAACGATCACATTGCAGAGATTGTACAAAGATATCCAAAACGCTTTATAGGCCTAGGTACTGTGCCTATGCAGGAGCCCGATCTTGCTATCGCAGAGCTCGAGCGATGTAAGAATATTGGGCTTGCAGGGATTGAAATTGGATCGCACGTAAACGACTGGAATCTAAACGACCCTAATCTTTTCCCCATTTTTGAGGCTTGCCAGGATCTAGATATGGCCGTATTTGTACACCCATGGGATATGATGTCAAAAGAAAAAATGGAACGGTACTGGCTGCCCTGGCTGGTAGGGATGCCGGCCGAAACAAGTCTGGCAATCTGCTCTATGATTTTTGGTGGTGTTTTTGAAAGACTTCCAAAACTGCGTGTGGCCTTTGCCCATGGGGGCGGTTCATTCCCGGCAACGCTTAGCCGAATTGAGCATGGGTTTAATGTGCGACCTGATCTTTGCGCAATTGATAATAATGTAAACCCAAAAGAATATCTAGGGAAATTCTGGATAGATTCACTCGTTCATGACGAAAAAGTGCTCGACTACGTTATAGATCTTTTTGGATCTAGTAAAGTAGCTCTTGGATCTGACTATCCGTTCCCATTAGGCGAGTTAGAGCCCGGGAAACTCATTCGCGGAAGCAAATACAACACTGACATTAAAAGTAATTTACTTCATGGCGCCGCTTTAGAATGGCTTAAACTGGATAAAAATCAGTTTTAAATCTGCTACCAGTATTTTTTGAAATAAATTTACATTTCCTCCATTAGAGTCTAAAACCCTGTAATTCATTTATTTAGATAAACATTTGTGAGTTCTTTAAATAATTTAATAAAGATTTTTTCAATATTTATCGACGAAACTATTGACTTCGTCGAAAATTGGCGTAAATTTGTAACTGTTCGAGTGAGATTGAACTATTGAAATCCAACTTTTGTAATTCTTATTCACCGTTTCATAACCTTGCCGGGCTTTGCCTTGCAAAATATTTTTGTTTTGAAACATTTAAAACCAGTAAATATGAGTAAGATGATTACAACAAACCAAACGCTAAATTTCTTCAGCGAAATTAAAAAGCACATCGGGGCAAGTTGCTTCCTTATGATGCTCGTAATGATGTCCGGCACTAGCTGGGCACAAACATGCTACAATCTCAGTGTAGGCGGAGGCAGCTATGTCAGCGAAACTTCTTGGGAAATTCTTGACTCAGAAGGGGCAATTGTTGCAAGTGGCAGTGGAGCTATACAACAACTTGAAGTATGCCTTTCTGATGCCTGTTACACACTCAATATGGAAGACAGCTGGGGCGATGGCTGGAACGGAAATGAGCTAATCATTGAGACTAGTGATACTTTATTTGCGCCCGTTGTTGTAGCCGGACCCTTTACCATTACGGCACCAGAAGAAGATTTTTCATCTTCTGATTTTGCACTCGGAGAAGCTGTATGCGAAACAGATTGTCCAATTGGTAACTTCGGCGATGCTTGTGATGACAATGATCCTACGACAGTTGATGATATTATTATGGAAAATTGTGAATGTGCTGGCACACCTACTGTTTTTGAAATAAGCTGCGACCAGCCATTGGCTCAATCTTTCTGCTACGGGAACAATGAGTCGCTTACAAGAACATATTCAGTTTCTGAGGGAACAATCCTCAACTTAAATTTCCTTTCAGGAAATATTGAGGGTGGATGGGATGACATCGTTATTTATGACGGTGATTCATCAGAAGATTCAATACTATACTCTACGTTGGGTGTTGCTACTGGCGCTGGTCCCCAAGACCTTTCTGTTATTAATGTTAATTCAACTGGTAATGCTATTCTTTTGACTGTAGTATCTGACCAAAGCGTGAGCTGCCAATCATCTGCTACTTATGAAGGCGGGTGGCAATTGGAAGTATCATGTGCTGTAAGCTTCGACTGTCCACAGCTTGAAGCTAATATCGGTGATGCTTGTGATGATCAAAATGCGGATACTGAAAACGATGTAATTGATGCTAACTGTGGTTGTGCAGGTACTCCAATTATCGTATTTGATTGTCCACAGCTTGAAGCAAACTTCGGTGATACTTGTGATGACAATGATGAAATGACTGAAAACGATGTAATCGATGAAGGCTGTGGATGTGAAGGAACTCCTATTGTAGTTGAGTTCGACTGTCCTGATCTTGAAGCTAACTTTGGCGACGCATGTAACGATGGAAACGACGCTACTGAAAACGATGTAATTGTTGAAGGTTGTGGTTGTGAAGGTAATCCGGTAATCACTCCTTCATGTGAAGATTTTGTTTACTACATTTCTGATCACGCTGCTGCTGATGGTATCTCTGATATTTATTCAGTAACACTTAGTGGTGGTGTAGCCACAATGGAATACATTGCAACTAGCGACATCGAAATACATATTGCTTACAATCATGTTGATAATTTGATCTACGCCGTAAGCAAGCATGAAAACTCGTACCGTACGCTAAACCCACATGTTGTGGCGCCAACATTCGGACCTACAATTGCTTTGGGTGCAGATTACGGCGAGCTTACAGCAGCTGTTTTTAACGCTGATGGAAAACTACTTATTGGAAGCCAAAACAACAACGCTATTTATAGTGTGAATGTAATCACTGATGTAGTCTCACCTTACGATACTTATGCTCCAGTTACAGGTGGTGACCTTGCTTTTGCCTCAGATGGAATGCTTTACCTTGCAACACGCAGTGGTAATGGACTATACGAAGTATATCCGGCTGATGTAGTTACTGATAATTTAATTGGAAGCGTAACCACAAAAGTTACAGGATTGGCTATTACAGATTCTGACCAGCTATTGGTTTCTAATCAAGGAAATTCAAGCCTTGAAGTAAGAAACCTTGACGGTACAAATCCCGGAACTACTTATGTATTGACTCTTGATGGCGAACCTTACACACTTCGCGATGGTGACATGGCGTCGGGTTGTAATACATTTGATCAACCAGTTGAAGGTGAGTGTCTGGATTACAAATTGTATTACATACACCAAGCAGCAAGCGGCGGCTCACAGCCACTTCTTGAGGTAACACTTAATGGTGATGGTACAGCTTCTTACACTACTGTAATACCAAATCTGGGTGGCCACATTGGTCTATCGCCTGATGGAAGTCTTATATATAATGTAGGTGGAAGCGACTTGAAAATCATTGATGTAGCTTCTGCAACTGTTATTGCTACACTAAACATTACTACTGCAAGCGGCACTAACCTTTCAGGTTTCCCTGCTGCTGTGGTTGGAAGTGACGGTACAGTTTACGCAGGTAGAAGCGGAGCAAATCAAGTTTACACAATCGATCCATCTACAGGTATTGCTACTCCTTACGGACCATCAAGAAATGTAAATGGTGGCGACTTGATAGAAGTAAACGGAGAAATCTGGTTGATTACTCGTAGCAACAATACATTTACCAATGTACTTACAGGCGCATCTTTTACCGTACCGGTGAATGAAATAAACGGTGCTGCTGTTCTTGACAACGGAAACGTATTGCTTGCTGATGGAAATGGCGGATCGCTTCTCAAAGAAGTTAATCTTGCGTCTATGGAAGTCGTTGCTACCTACGACATCGCATTGCCACTATTCAATGGTGACCTTGCTGGTGGATGTACCCTTAGCGGTGGTTTGAATACACAGTGTTACGGTTCAGAAATTCTAGGCTTTAATCAAGGACTTCAAACCAATGGTTCTGCTGTTCCAGCCGATCGTTCTGATGCAACTGCTGCTCTTGGACAACCAGATGCTAGCAACGCTGCCGGTGGATTTGTTTCACTTGGTGTTGGTGGCTCTATCACAATTGGTTTCGGTGGTGTTATTTATGACCTTCCAGGAAACGACATTCTTATCTGGGAAACTTCTTTTTCAGGTGACGCATGTGGTGGTAGTGACGATGAGCAAGCTGATATAGCGCTTTCACAAGATGGTATCAACTTCGTATCTGTTGGTTCTATTTGTCGTGATGGTGGAGTTGATATTGCCGGTACTGGTCTTGATTATGTATCTGCAATTCGTATCACTAACTCAGCTAGCACAGGTTCACTTGATGGCTACGATCTAGATGGTGTTGAAGCAATTAATGGTTGTAGTGAAGAACCCGCTATTGAAAACGGTGACTGCTATGCTACTGAAGTTGTGGAATACATTCAAGGTGTGAAAAGCAATGGGGGTGCGATTGCTGCGAACAGAACAGATGCTTCTAAGGCACTTGATGCTCCAGAGCGTGTTGATCAACTCGTGTTTGTATCTCTTGGTTACGGAGGTAGCATTACATTAGCTTTTGATGGTGCTATTCCGAATGGTCCTGGCGATGATATCGAAGTAGTTGAAACTACTTACGGGAATTCAAGCTGCGCCTCTTACGCCGAGTACGCTGACGTACATGTATCTGTGGATGGAATTAATTTCTTCTTCGCGAAAACAGTATGTCGTGCAAACGGTTTCGTTGACATCAGTGATGCTGGACCATTTGCCTATGTGAACTTTGTGAGAGTCGTAAACAACGACACGCTTTCTACTACTCCCGATGCTTTTGACGTGGATGGTGTTGTAGCACTTCACAATTGTGAAGAAGAGCCAGTAACTCCAGGATTAGTTACAGTAACGGAAAGTGAGCTATCATCTTTCCCAAACCCAACTGCCGGTCAATCGCAGGTTATATTTATAACTGCCGAAACAGGTCGTACTCTTGTAGAAGTGTATGACATGAGCGGACGTAATATTGCTACACTTTTCAATGCCCAAGCAGAAAATAACAAAGAATACAGATTGGATTTTGACGGTGCAGCACTACCAAATGGTGTTTACATTTACAGAATGACTACAAATAATGAAACAATCATTGAGAAATTTATGATTGCTAAATAAAAATGGCGATGCTCAATGAATAATTGAGCGTTATAACTCATAATAATCCCGGTTACCCAAAGGTAGCCGGGATTTTTCGATTTCACCTACAGGCTATTCCCCTCTCAAAATACTTATTCAATTATAAAAATCTTAACGGGCTTATATATTGTGTTCACCTATTCCCCTAAAATTTACATCAAAATAATACAGTGATCGCATTCTTATCATGATCTTAATAGTAGGCGACAAATTTTCGTCTAAAAGAGAGTACAAAATGAACAATTTAGCCAACGACCGGTTTGGGAAGATTAGATTTATCATTAAGTTGAGAGTGTACCAACATTTTTACAAAAGTAGTTTTATATGAATTTTGAAAAAAAGATGACAACGTTCCTTATAATTCGCAATTCATCGCATAAATTATTGCATTAATCGAATTTTATTTGTACTATTGGCAGGTCGTATTAGCATTAAGACTTAAACCATCTTAGATTACGGCAACTTTAATATTTTTAACCTAATCTTTTAACTCATGAGAAAACCGTTTACCAATTTGGTCGGAGCATGCTGCTCGCTAGTTTTTCTGACCTTAATCTCGACAAATATTGCGTCAGCGCAATATTGCGCAAGTTCTTCAACCGATTCTGGTTTTGAATGGCTCACCAACGTAACCTTCGGCGGCGTCGATAACGACACTGAAGGCTCAGGATATTCCGATTTTACCGATCAGGTGGGCACTGTATCCCCGGGAATACCTTTCTCTTTTACAGCATCTCACACTCAATCTTTTTCAGGTGATAATGAACACCTTCAAGTTTGGGTTGATTGGAATCAAGATGAAGTCTTTTCACCTAATGAACGAACTCAATTTGCGGTATGTACAGATCCTTGTACACGAACACAAATGATCCCTGTACCTCCTGGTGCGTTGCTTGGCGCGACACGTATGCGTGTAATTCTCAGTTACAATATTGCAGCAGCAGGACCCTGTATTACGGCTTTTGATGGCGAGGTTGAAGATTATGGAGTAAACGTTGTGCCAGGTGCATGTACGGCTCCTGATTTCACCTATACGGTAACAAACGATTGTGAGGCGGAGAACTACGATGTATCTGCATTTCTCACAGATTTCGGTTCAAACACATTTGTTACTGTTTATCTTACCCGGTCTGATGCTGTACCCGTTAGTCCGGTTACTTTAATTGTTGCTCTTGAGGGTCAAACGGTTAATATTTTAAACAATGTACCATTTGGAGTAACGGTTAGCGCCTCTATTGAAGGCCAAAATCCAATTTGCAACCTGACTACAAACTTTGCTCAACTTATTTGTCCTGTTACCAATGACGAATGTGCTGATGCACTTCCTCTACCTTGCAATGGCTCTTATCTTGGCACAAATATAGGTGCTACTGTTGACACCGTAGGATGTGCTCCTTTCGGAAATGGTGCCCCTGGAGTTTGGTTTACTTATACGCCTACCGCTCAAACCATTGTAACATTGGCTACGTGTGATCCACAAACTACTTTTGATACTGATTTGACCGTATTTACCGGTACTTGTGGCGAATTAACCTGTTTTGATGGATTTGGTTTTGGTGGTTATACAGATGGCAGCACGCCATTCTGTAATTTAACAGGTCAATTTTTCTCGGCAGGTGGCACATTTACTGCATTTGCCGACGAAACCTATTACATTCTTCTCGCAGGGTATTTCGCTGGTGAAGAAGGCCAATACAATCTTACGGTAACTTGCGAAGAGCTTACTTGCACTTCACCAGATTTAGCTCTTTCAGTTGTTGACATTAACGGAGACCCAATTGAGGGTTGCCTTGCAGCAGGTGCAGATTACTATGTAAATGCCAGCCTAAGTAATGGTACTGGAAATGCGAATTATGACGTAACTGTGAATGGTGGAACTCCTGTTTCTATTCCGGCAGGTGGGTCAGCAATTTTAGGCCCTGTTTCAACTGGCTCTCCTGCAAACGTTCTAGCAACCGGTGCTGATGCTCCGCTTTGTGGTGCTAGCGGCTCTGCTGCTTCTCCTGAAGTATGCGCTGCCTTAAACGATTTACCTTGTAATGCTATTGCTATTCCAACCGATGGTACTCTAATTACAGGATCAAATATTGGTGCGACTGCCGATACCAACGAAGTTGCTCCACCTAATGGTGCTTGTAATGGTACAATGTCATGGTGTGATGGCGCGGTAGTTAACAATTCTATCTGGTACACCTTTGTAGGACCAGCTTCCGGACGTGTACGAATTGATGGATGTAACCCAGGTTCTTCTTTCGATAGCCAGTTTGCTATTTATACTGCTGATGATTGTAATGACTATGATACTTATACACTTATTGGTGCAAATGATGACAGACCAGCCCCACTTTTCGCAGCTTGTGAATTTGGCTTATTTAGATCTGGCATAGAGTTATGTATTGAAGAAGGTGTTACATATTATCTACAGGTAGATGGTTATTTTGGCGCAACAGGCATTGCTGGCATAACCATTGACGAAATTGATGCGGAAGCTTGCAATTGTTCACCACCAGTATTTCCAGATGCAGGCTTCACCTTGGCCAACACGGTGGCATATTGCGCTGTTGATACTGTTGGATACCAAGTTACTTTCTATACTCCGGAAGATCCGGGAAGCAGCGAATTCTTTATTTATACCTACAGTATAGATGGCGGAAACAGTGGCGTAGAATTTGTCGCAGCTGGAGATTCTGTTACACTAGCTGATATTATTCCATTGGGAACAGTGATAAGTGCTACTATCACACTTTCTGATTCATCCTGTACGGGTGTGGTTCCACTTTTCCCATTCAATTTTGCTATAGCTCAAAATACGGCAGCCTGCGATCTTGATTGTAATGGCGTAGCCGGAGGCCCGGCTCTACCCGGAACAGCCTGTGATGATGGAGATCCACTTACAACAGGAGATTCTTACAATGCTGATTGCGAATGTTCTGGATTTCCGGCTATATCAAATGACGAGCCCTGTGATGCAATACCTTTAGAATGTGACGTTACAGTCAATGGAACTACACTTGGTGCAACTAGTACTGGTGCTCCTACTGATTTTTGTGGTACATTTTCAGGAGCCCCTGGTGTGTGGTACACAATTGTAGGAAATGGTGCTGATATTGACCTGAGCCTTTGTGGTTCATCTTACGACACCCAAGTTCAAGTTTATACAGGTACATGTGATGATCTGATATGTGTAGGTGGAAATGATGACTCTTGTGGATTGCAATCTGAATATACAATTGCAGCTTCGCAAAGTGGAGTTACTTATTACGTTTATGTATATGGATTTGCCTCTGGCACTGGAACTTTCACAATCACTCCTACTTGCAATGTTGCAAATCCCGCTGTGCTTAACGGTACCGTAAACTGGAACAGCAACTGCGGTAACCGCGATGCTACTGTTCGTTTCTACACACCGGGTACTGCTACATTGATAGCAACATACAATACCACGATTGCTGCCGATGGCACATTCAATATTCCTAATGTTGCAATAGGTACGTACGATGTAATCGTAAAAGTACAAGGATACCTTGCAAAAGGAATTGAGGATGTAGTGATTGCAGCAGGTAATAACAGCCTCGCAGTAGGTGCCATTAGAAACGGTAATATCAATAATGATGGAGCAGTTAACATCTTCGACGTTTCATTGATCAACGCCGCTTTCAATACATCTGTAGGTAATCCTAGCTACAACTCGCTGGCCGACCTGAATTGTGATGGCAACATCAATATCTTTGATATCTCAATTTTGAATGCGTCATTTAATCAATCTGGAGCAACTGCCCCTTTATAAATTGATCTAAACATCTTATATAACAATTAAATACCCAAATCAATTACTAATTAAAAACCAATAAATAGAAAGCTTATGAACAATTTAACAAATGGACTGAAGAAACACTTTAGTCAGATTACAAACACTCTCCTTACAGCTTGTATGCTCCTTGCTCTTGGCGTTGTTGGAGTTCAAGCCCAAGTGCCTGATCCGATGCCATCGCAGTACTTCTTTAAGGTAGGAGATGTGAAAACAAATGAAATCACTATAGAGCCCGGAGAGAGCTTTACACTGAAAGTAGGATTTACGCTGATAGGCCCATGTGATGGAGCTACAGCAACTCTACTGTGGGACGAGGACGAATTAGTCGTTCCCGGAACACAGGTTACCAATTTGATTGGAAGCTTGCTTCCATTCGGCTTTTATAACGTAATTTCACAAGACGTAGGTCACCTAAGCTTTACGCAGGCGATTCTTGGTGGATTCATTCTTCCTCCCTCTGATGGGGCAGGCGGATATGTAGAAACCGATTATATGTTGA
>NZ_JAAGVY010000040.1 GCF_010686655.1 Cryomorpha ignava
TGGCATTTTGTTCATCAACTGGGCTTATATAAGGTGAATTAACATGATGTTCTCTGACAGATTTACGAACAGAAATAGGGTCGCCATCTTCCATAAATGCAAAAAAGTCATAAGTAAAAGTCGTTCCGGGAACAGCTAAAGTATCGCCTTGCGTATTACCCGAAGAATCAATCTTTCCGCAGACTGCAATTTTGGTTACCAAACCTAAAGCGTTAAATTCAGTTCTCGTTACATTTTCATTTGGATCGGTAAGTTGCCAGGGTGCTAGGAGTCTGTAATCTATCAAGGAGCTTACAGTCATACCGCCAGGATCTGTTACGCTTGTGGGCAGCAAATGATAATCGTCGTATACTATGGTCGTTTCATTGTTGTAAACGTCTCGCTTTGCCAGTACCATCCCGCGTTGGGGAACGCCGATGGTTTGCGTATCGTATTTTAGCTTATCGCCAGAGGCGTAATAACCGTTTAAATGAGGAGTGGTTCCTGTACCATCGTAATAAGAATAGCCAAGTCTTGGGTCTGGTAGACTACTTACAAATTCGGCGGGATAGCTGCTCCAATCGGGCGTACTCCCACCGCTAAATGCAGGAGGAATATTGCTGCCATAGCCTGCCGTGAGTTCTTGAGGCGTTACAATTAGCGATTCGCTGCGAACTAACAAACCATAGCTTCCCAATATACCCAAGTCCTTACCAATAAAGGCCGCGCCATCGTAATAGTTTAGTTGGTGTGAAAGTAAATTTGTTGTGGCATTTCCGTCAAAAGCATTTTCGCGAATGGTAAAAACATCCTGCGATGCAGTTCCGGTAATTTCTTCTGATAGGCTTTGCTTTACGCGATCTACAAAATAAAGTCCCTGAACTTCGTTTTTATAAGCATATTCGCTTGTGCTTAGGACGGCACGATACGGTTCTGCGGGGTCGTAGTAGTGATTGTTACCAAGTTGCCCACCGGTTAATGGGTCTTTGCCGCGAGGTACGGCAATGGAAATGCTTTGTAATACCTGGCCGTATTCATCCAGTTCGCCTGTAAACGAAAATGTTGTTTTTGGGTCTTGGCCACGTTCCCACATGGTTTCACGGGATGAATATTGAAAAGGGAAAAATATGCAACCTGAATTGAGTTTAATCTTTAACTTTTCTATAATAGGATTGTTCTCCGGCTCATCAATATACTTAACTGATGTTTGGGTTTCCTTTACGCTATACGGTCTTTCTCTTCGCTCACTTCCATCCTTGGCAAACAGTTCAGAACGAATGGCAGAACCTCTCAAAGTTCGCAAAGCATCGCGTCGCCCCCTTCGTGTTAGTGTTCTCAAAAGCGCATTAAACTCTGAAGGGCGTTCTAGTATGGAAGGATCCTCAGCCCAAAATTCATCGCGGGTATCCAACTCACCCCAATCTCCATTTGGTAGTTGAATAGGCCCTAGATTAAACCAGTTTTTGGTGTAAACCGGTGGACTGTAAGATTCAGGACTCACGCTATCATAATTTTCATTTAGAACGAGCGAATCTTCGTTATAAGCTTCAAAAGTTTCGGTATCAAATTGATCAACACGACCAAAACCTCGAAATTCGCGTTCTACTCCGTCCCAATACCCATGGTGATAGAAGTAGCGAGTCACCAACTTATTTTGTGAAATACGGTCTATGGCCTCAACCTTCGAAACTGTAAGAACAGGGAAAGGGAGGGTTGTTTTTTCGAAGCAGGTAGATCCTACAATAGGGGAAATTTTCAAGCTTTCGCCATAGAAATTTATGAGATAAAATTCTGTTGCTGGTCGACTTGTTTTACTCACTTGGTTTTTGCTCTTATCGCTGTTTATCTGCCTTTAGTTTCGGCAGACGCAATATACGCATTTTGAGTAATATCATATTTGCCGCCTTTAGAACCCACTGTTCGGACGGCTCAATGACCCCCGAAATGGGGGCGGGATGGGGCAAAGGGAAAAAGAGAGAGAAAAAAGGGCGGAAAGGCATGAAGGGAAAGGCTTTGCAAGCAAACTCTGGCACACCCCCGTATATTTGAATACTGTCTGTTGCTGAAGCCTGTGGCTCTATTTCCAAAAGAAATAGCTCTACATCTACTAAACTTCTATAGGTCACAACTCGAATATGTGACGATGTCACGTTTTGGAATTTTAATTTCAACGTCCCATAAGGCTAATAGCGTTTGCAGCCCCGTAAACTCAAAATAGTATATAAATGAAAAACCCAATAATTCTCATTAGGGCGATTTAAATACTTTATGAAGTTAAACATATTCTTAACCCAAACCAATATTTATCTTTGTGGCGAATTTTTAACTCAATCTATATTGTATTTTATTCTAGGTCAGGGTCTGGCTGGAACCTGTCTCGCGATTCGATTTCATGAAAAAAACATTCCATTTCAAATTTTTGATAATGGGTATAAATCATCAAGCTCTATCGTTGCCGCCGGTCTGTGGAATCCCATCGTTTTTAGAAGAATTACCAAAAGCTGGCGTGCCGATGAGCTGACACGAAGTGTACGTTCTTTTTATCCCCATATGGAGTCTGTTTTGGGGGTTTCCTTTTTTCATCCCTCCGAAAATATTCGCTTTCATTCATCGCCTCTTGAGCGAGATGAATGGAGTGAAAAAAGATACGATCCAGAATTTGAAGATTATTTATTTGCAACCGACCTACTTGAGAGCAATCTGCATATTACGAAAAGAGAAAACGGATATGGATTGGTTAAGCAAACCGGGAGTATCAACCTGCCTGTTTTTCTCAATTCTGCACGGAGCTTTTTTAAGAATCACGGTTATTTAATTTCCCGCCAAATTGATTTGCCTGATTCGGTAGAGGGAATGCTCAATTACAGTATTGATGGGATGAGTCCTGAAAGAATTATAGATTGTCGCGGCTCAAAAGCAGCCACATCACCCTGGTGGAATTACCTACCATTTAACCTTTCAAAAGGTGAAGTGCTCACCATAAGCTGCCCGGGTTTAAATTTGGACAACACTTTGAATTCAGGTGTGTTTGTGCTGCCTCTAGGAAATGATCATTACCGAGTTGGGGCAACATTCTCTTGGGAAGATATAAATCCGGAACCCACTGATACCGGCCGGAACGAATTAATCGAAAAATTGGAAAAATTAATTGCCCTGCCATTTCAAATTATTAATCACCAAGCAGGTTTGCGACCTTCTGTGGCGGACAGGCGGCCACTAATGGGATCACATCCGGCTTGTAACAAACTTGTAATCTTTAATGGATTGGGCACCAAAGGAGTAATGCTGGCACCCTATTTTTCTGAAACTCTCTGCGCTTTTCTGGTAGACGGTAAAGAATTGGCACACGAAATTGATATTCTGCGCTTTAATAAACGCTACCTGAAATCATTATGAAACTTTAAAGATTAAGTATCGTAAAATTGGTGTGTTAAAAATACCCATTTAATACGAGTAGCCGGATGTGTTAAGCCGGAAACTCCCGAACTTAAACTTATTTATTTTGAAAACGCTCCTTCGTTTTTATTCAATCCTGAGCCGTTCAGCAGCAGCCTACTTTGGCAGCAGCCTAGATTCAAACCAAGTTGCGATTGGTTCAAAACCGTTCGGACGATCCAGTTTTTTTCGTAAATTTTTAATAGCTCTATCGCCATTAGCGATACGGTTTAAGACCGTTTATGCAATTCAGCAGACTCATTCTAATAGAGTATACCCAGACTTCAAGGCGTTCCGATTTTTAATTGAAAATTGGGTTGCCACGCTTCATAGAATACTCAAATTACGCAGTTTACTTTTCATCCCGTATTTCGGAAATGTCGTAAAGATTGATTATGTAGATAAAGAACCCACTACAACCTGTTAGCATTTAATGATTAAGAATTTAGAATAAAAGATTAATAAAGCTAATTTGGTAGGTTAAACCAATGAGTCTGTTGTGAAAACTAAGAATTGTATTGCCATAATTTTGATAATGATAACAAACAGCGTATCCGTACTGGTTGCTCAGGCGCCTCAGCTCATTAACTACCAAGCAATTGCTCGAAACAGCAATACAGGTGTTGAACTGTCTGATCAAGGCGTATTTGTATCATTAAAAATTTTAAACGGTGGCCCAAATGGAAGCATTACTTACCAGGAAGATCATACTAATATAGAGACCAACCGGTTTGGATTGTTCTTTCTCTCCATCGGTGGAGGGATTCCGGTAAGTGGAACTTTCGCAAACATCAACTGGTCTAATGGCGATTACTGGCTTCAGATAGATATTGATGCTGGCAATGGTCTTGAAACAATGAGCAGTATGCAATTTGTCTCAGTACCTTACGCACTTCATGCCGAAACGGTATCCAATGCAGACGATGCCGATGCAGATCCAGAAAACGAACTCGTAAGCGCCATTGAGTTCAACACGGGTAGCGGTGTCTTTTCTTTGATACAACCTGGCTCAACACTAACTCAAGATTTATCGGCACTGATTAACGACGCCGACGCAGATCCGCAAAATGAGCTCGTAACATCTATTGCATTTAATCCGGAGAATAATGTTTTTAGCCTTGTTCAGCCGGGTTCTGTCTTAACACAAGATTTATCAGCTCTGATTAGCGATGCAGACGCTGACCCCGAAAATGAACTCGTAACGTCCATTGAATTCGACACCGAAAACAATATCTTTTCACTCGTGCAGCCGGGATCTACACTAACCCAGGATTTATCAGCTCTAATAAACGATGCGGACGCTGATCCTGAAAACGAGCTTGTGACCGACATTGATTTTAATTCAGCCAATAATACTTTTACTTTAACTCAACAAGGCGGTTCTCTCAGTGAAAATTTATCTGCACTAATAAACGATGCAGACGCTGATCCTGAAAACGAAGCCATTACAAGTGTAACACTTTCTGGTACGAACTTAATTATTAACGAGGTTTCAGATTTCACAGTGAGTTTAAGCCAGCTCGTAAATGATGCAGATGCTGATCCCGAGAACGAAAAAATTTCATTATTGGAATTGGTAAATGATACAATTTTCCGAATTCACGAAGGTGACGAAGTTTATGAGATCGATTTTGGTTTACTAAAACGAGATATGGACTGGCGTATTTCCGACGACGGTCAGACTATTTCTAACTTCGGAACCAAGGTGGGAATAGGAACAACGAGCCCAGCAAGTACACTACAGATAAATGGGTCGGTAGGGTATAAGACCACTTTGCTGACTAATTTTCTGGGCTCCATGACCTATACAGTTACACCAACCGACAATATTCTTGTATGTACTATGGCTCAGTCTAATTCAAACAGCATTACGTTAAATATGCCCGACGCCATCACCTGCAGAGGTCGCTCCATAACCATCAGAAAAACCGGGACTTCGCCCATTTTGGCATCGGTAACGATAGAATTCGGATCAGATTTATTAGATTTTAGTAATGTAGATTACAATATGAACAGCACTCAAAGAGAAACAGTAACTTTTATTTCTCTTGGAATGGCGGGATGGACAAGAGTTTACACTGATTAAAAGATGAAAAGAACACTACTCATTGCATTCGTTTTTTTCAGTTCTCTGGCTTACAGCCAAATTGAACTTAGCCGACAGGTAATAGGTAGCCTAGGCCAGTCAGAAACAATCTATGGTGATGTAGATATTTCAGCAACAGCGGGTGAAGCAATTGTACAAACAATTTTTAGTGATTCGCTTACGCTAACGCAGGGATTTCATCAACCGGCATTTAAAGGATTTTTAGACTTTTCGATATCCATAACAGATGCTTTATGTCCAACATCTACAGATGGTTTTGCCAGTATTACAGAACTCGTTGGTTGCAAGCCCCCCTACTCTATTTTGTGGAGTAACGGATCAAAAACAAATGAAGCAGAAGATTTAGGCCCTGGATTGTATTCGGTAACAATTACTGCGGAGCAATGCGTATTAACCAAAACTTTTGAAGTATTCTCTCAACCACAATCTTTGTGCGATCTTAAATTTTTTAATGCTTTTTCGCCCAATGACGACGGCACCAATGACACCTGGGAAATAGAAAATATTGAGAGCGGCGATTATGATAATAATAGAATTGAAATATACAATCGGTGGGGACAGATGATTTGGGAAGGTGAGAAATATGACAATAAGGATGTAGTGTGGAAAGGTGAATCTCAAAATGGGCAGGCGATTCCCGCTGCTACCTATTTTTACATTGCCACGGTAAACGAAGTAGTTTATAAAGGCTACATAGAATTAACGCGCTAATGAAAAAAATATACCTATTAAGTATTTTCGGATTATTTAGCGTCGGCCTATTCGGTCAGCAGCATGGTATTTACAGTCAGTATATATTTAATTTGTTCGCTGTAAATCCCGCCTATGCCGGCGAGCGCGATGCACTCTCTACGGCACTGAGCTATCGCACGCAATGGGTGGGTTTTGAAGGCGCACCAAAAACACAAAATTTTTCAATTCACAGCCCCTTGCCCAAAAACAACATGGCTGTAGGCTTAACTTTTCAAAACGATCAAATAGGCGCTCGAAGCATTCCCTCCGTTATGGCTGCTTTTTCATATAAAGTGAAAATCAACAGGTCAAGTCATTTATCTTTCGGTTTACAGGGTGGAATGCTCAACTATCAATACCACTGGGAAAAATTAGAATACCGCCAGGGACTAGACCCCGTAGCATTTGGAACAGATGGAAATAAATGGGTGGCAAATTTCGATTTTGGAGTAATGTACGTTACACCTAAAGCCTATGTGGGTTTAAGTGCGCTGAGCATTAACGATACCAAAACTATCCCATCAGAAGCGAGCGATGCCAGGCTTAGCACGGTTTATAATTTAATAGCAGGAAAAATGTTTCGTGTTTCGCGCGAAGTATTTTTAAAGCCGAGCACTATTGTTCGCGTAAGCGAAGACGGACCATTTCAATTTGATTTAAATATGAGCACCATGTTTAAAAACAAATATTGGATTACAGCAACTTACAGATATAATTATGGTGCGGTTTTGTCTGCCCATATTTATGTAAATGATCAATTCCATTTCGGATATGCTTACGATCTTCCGCTTAATGGTTTGCTGGCCGAACAAAGCGGAACCCACGAACTCTTTATCGGTTACGATTTTAATATTTATAAGAAAAAGTCGGTTTCTCCGCGTAATTTCTAATGCGCTATCTATTCACATATCTGTTTCTTATTAGCTGCTACATTGGTTTTTCTCAAACGCAGGTAAACATCTGTACTGGCGCTGAGGCCGGTGAAAACGCAGCCACTCTTTGCGATAAAATAAAATGCCTTTACGAGACTGGTAAATTTGTAGAAGCTTATAGCGCCCTAATGGTTTTGGGTAACGATAAATGCTCCGAGAGCCCAAATCAGTTGGCTATCGCCAATACGCTTGCAGCAAACAATCGTTTTACGGAAGCTCTTACTGTTTTAGAAACCCTTGCTAAAGATTCAAAATATAGGGAAGAAGCTCAATTTGAAATAAATAGAATATCCAGACTCAAAATACTGGCCGATCAAAAAACCGGAACATACATTCAAAACCTCATTGCTGTCAATACCCAATACAATGATCTGGTGGCTTTTCAAATTCTCGATTCGATGTTTTGTCTTTACGACAAAACGGATACCATTAGCTATTTTCCACGAATAGAAACGCTCAAAGGGCGCTTTCATTTTCCACAAGGAAGCATGGCTGAGCTCTATTTTGGTGAGTCTTTTTTTGGATGGGAAAACTACGCTGATATAAGCGCCGGTTTTGCGTTTGAAGACTCTTTGATATTTCTGTCAGTATTGCCTCAGAGTGCATTTAACGGAAATAATGCTTTTGAAATAATTTGCATCGGCAAGACGCGCAAAAAGGAGATTCGCAAAATGAACCTCTCCGTAAAAGACTTTAATATTATGCACCCGGCCACAGTAAACTCCACGCTTTACTTCAGCAGCGATATGGAAGGCGGATATGGTGGTATGGATCTGTACAAAGTTGATTTTAATAAAGATGGCTACGGAATATTCACAAATCTGGGTGCACAAATAAATACTGCCGACGATGAAGTTTTTCCAGCTATAAGCGGCGATTCTATCTTTTTTGCATCTAATAGAAGAGACCTTGGGTTTGGAGGACTTGATTTATACAAATCATCGCTTATAACTCCTTATTCTATAAACTTAGGCGTTCCGGTTAATACAGCTTACGATGACTTTAGACCCACTGCAATAGAAGGAAAAATAAAATATTTCATGTCAAACAGAGATGGTGGAAAAGGCGGTGATGATATTTACAGCGTAAAATTTGTTGAAGCACAAACTTTCTTCCAGAATCTTGTAGGACGAATTAATGCACAAGGACAAGATTTATCTGCCATTATTATCCAGATCACCAGCGCTGATGGTACTTTTTCTAAAACCACATCGCTCGATAAGGATGGTTCATTCTCCTTGGCGCATATCAAGGGACTTGAAAGTTATGAGATATCTGTTGTGGATGGGGATTTGCCCGAGGGATCAAAACTCGCTTTATTTGGAGATGAGGGAAATGTAATCAAAGAAGTACCAATGAGCGCAACAGGACAGTTTAAATTTGAGTTGCTTACGCCAATGGACTACTTTTTGGAACGTGTTGAAAACAACGATGAGAGTGTTTTATCTGTAGATATTCTCGGCATGATAGATAGTGAAGATCTTCCAGACGAAGGGTTTAAAATTTACCTGGAAGACAGTGATGGCGAGCTGATTGGAATGGCGGTAACAGACGAAAATGGAAACTTCATTTTCAAATCTGTTAAGCCCGATGAAAAATATGTTATCCGCAGTAAAGTTACCGATCCCAATGCGGTGATAAATATTGTAGGAAAAGATGGGGAGGTAATATCCTCTATTAAACCAACTGGTACAGGCGAGTTTGCATATGTACGCTTATCCGATGCCAATCGTATAATAACACTAACAAACGAATCTCAGCAAAAGGTAAAGGTGGCAGATAATGAGCTATTTAATCTACCTGTGCTCTATTTTGAGTACAACGATGCCAAGCTGACAACAGAAAGTGAGAAAAGCCTTTCTAAACTCGTCGTATTACTCGATAAAAACCCAACAATTTCATTAGAGCTTTCCGGATTCACTGATTCACGTGGACCGGCAGCATATAACCTTACGCTATCCCAAAAACGAATTGATGCCGTAGTTCAATTTTTACAATCACAGGGTGTTGGCGCAAGCAGACTCGTGGCCAAAGGTTATGGAGAAACAAAATTGCTTAACAAGTGCGCTGATGGAGTGGAATGTACTGAAGAGGAACACGCCATAAACAGACGAACAGAAATTAGAATATACCAACCTTCCGAGCCATAACCCCGGCTCTAATTTTTAAAGATATGGATTCCCCAAAAAGACTCAAATCAACTGCATTTTATCGTATTTCCATTTTTATAATGGTTCTGATCGGTTTATCTTTTACCGCAAATGCACAGATAAAAAAAGGCGAAAAACTGATGGATCAGGGTGCTTATTCCGAAGCAATAAAGCCACTAAGAAAAGATTTTGAAGGTAAGGATCGCAATATTAATGCAGGAATTTTACTCGCTAAATGTTATTACCAACTTAGAGATTATCAAGAAGCGGCCGATGTGCTCTCACAGATAGATCCTGCAGAAATTTCAGCTGCTGACGATCGCCGTTTTCTTTCAGACGTATATATCGTAAACGACGATTATTCGTCGGCATACGTAAATCTTATCCAATTGCTTAGCGAAGACCAATCTGACCAAAGAACCATTATATGGCTCGATAAAGTTGGCGACCTAATGAAGTGGGATTCTATTTCGAACTACTCAAGAGCTGATGCTGTAAAAGGAATTAATTCAATTTATAACGAGTACGCACCGTTCTTGTCAAGCGATGAAGAATTATGGTTTGTGAGTGATGTGTCTGGAATTCAAAATGTTTTTCCTGCATCGTTTAATAATCAAAATCTTCATCTCTATTACAAAACAAAACTAAAAAGCAAAAGCCGAAATGAGGTTTCGCGACCCTCTATGCTATTCAAAAAAAGAGATTATTACTACCACGATGGACCAATGACAAATTGGAAAGACAATAAATACGCTCTTACACTGCGTGATATTGATGCGCCAAATGGCAAACTTGGAATCTATTTCTCAACCTTATCAGGAGCCGAAGATGACATTAAACCATTTAAGTACAACGAAAATTATAATACCGGGCATCCCACTTTTACAGATAATGGCAGCCGAATGATTTTTGCATCAGACCGGCCGGGAGGCTATGGCCAAATGGATTTGTGGTATAGCGATTATATTAACGACACCTGGACAGAACCCAAAAACATGGGGCCGGTAATTAACACACCATTCAGTGAAGTTTTTCCAACTTTTTATAAAAGTCGTTTGTACTTTTCTTCAGATCGAACAGACATCGGTTATGGTGCGCTTGATGTGTATTATACTTCAGAAAATGAGGCTTACAATAAGGTCTATAACCTAAGGGCACCAATAAACAGCGCCTACGACGATTTTAGCCTTACTTTTTCGAATACCCTCGAAGGCTATTTTTCTTCAAATAGAAAAACCGGTTTCGGTGGTGATGATATTTACGCATTTACTTACCGCCCTGAGATAATTGATATTAAAGAAAGTAAATTCGAGTTTTTATCTGCACAAATCCCCGAAGGAATACTTATCCAGGTTTTTGACAGCAATGATTCTCTAATAACCAGTGCCACAACTACTGATCAAAATTCCTTTTCGATAAGCGATTTACAAACGGGTGAAAATTATAAAATGAAGGTGGCTGATAAAAGCATTTCTAAAGATGTCAAGATCAGACTTTTATCAGAAGGAGGGAAAGAAGTAAATTTATTTGCGCAATCAGGAGATCAGGTTTATCCATTTGAATTAACGGGTGTAAATGAAGTATTTGAAGAGGAACCCCTTTCAGAGACCGAGTTGCTTACTTATGCAATTATGGGTAAAATTATCGCTGAAAAGGGAACACAAATAAATGGTATTCCAGTTTCTCTTAAAAATTCTGGCGGAACTGTTTTGGGCAAATCGAAAACCGCCCAGGACGGTACTTTTAAGATTGATGGAGCTACAACCGGTGAAAAATACACTATTGAGACGGAAGGCTTAAATGTGTATCACGAAATTGATATTTATGGCAGCTCGGGAGCCATTACTCAATCGCTGGTGCCAAGTGGCCAAAACAGATTTGCCTATACACGAGCAGCTGCACCGGCATTGTGGATGGAAACAAAATCTATAAGTGTTCCAAATGTCTTTGCAATCGTTCTAAACAATGAATCCGTTGAAGGCGAAACAATTACCCTTTACGACGAGAAAGATCAAGAAATTATGAAACCCGACATAAATGATGATGGTTTTATGAAGCTTGACACCATGCGTACCGGAAAGGCGTACCGCCTCAATATGCCGAAACGAGACCTAGCAATGGACGATAGACTCGTAATCTTAGACGGAAATGGAGACACATCGCAAACGGTAAGACCTTTTGATGCGAATAACTTCTTTTTTGAATACCTGATTTATAAAGATTACGGTCAATCTGATGCAGAACAAGAGGCATTGGCAGCTATAAATAAGTCAATGCTCGGGGCAGACAATACAGGACAAACCTACAAAGCCCGAATTAAGAATTATGACCTTCCGGGAAATACTTCTTTTGTATTGAGATCGATGGATGGCACGCGCAGCGAAACCGTATACAGCAATAGCAAGGGCGTAATTATTATGAATAACATTATAGAAAATCTGGATTACGAGCTGGAATTAACAGACACCACCTTTTCTGAAGAAAAGGATATTGAACTTTTTGACGAAAAGAATTCCATCGTTTATGATGGATCGAGCGAAAAGAAAAAAGTATTCAGATTCAGCATCTTGGATGGATTGAATTCCGATTTGGACAAAATAGATATTAAGGACGAGAGCATACTAAAATTAAATATCGCCGGAAGGCTGGAGAGCAAAAATTCCAACAATGCTCAGATGACCATCTCAGATAAAAATGGCAAATTGATGACTCAGAGCTATGCCAGTAATAAGGATCAGTTTAGTTTAAATGATATTACTCCAATGTCGTCATACATCATTACCATGTCAGATGCCGATCCGAATGCAGTATTGGTTCTGAAAATTCCGGATAGCAAAGATTCTCTGAGGGTAAAGCGAAGCAAGGATGGAAAATTTTATGTAAATATGAATGCTTCCACAAAACCTGAACTTACCCTTATTGATAAAAATAAGGAGAAAGTACAAGTACGAGAAGGTGCGCGATTTGCTCTGCCAGCTGTTTACTATGGCTTTAACAGTTATTACTTAAAACTCAACAGCAGGAATTCATTAGACAAACTGGTGACCCTTTTAAAAGACAATCCTGAATTACGGGTTGAAATTCAATCGCATACTGATTCTCGTGGACCTGCGAATTACAATAATATGCTTTCACAGAAAAGAGCTGATGGAGTGGCCGATTATTTACAAAAATCAGGTATTAAAGCAGACCGCCTCGTGCCAAATGGAAAGGGCGAAACCGAACTTACGAACAGATGTAAAGACGGTGTAAATTGCGATGAGGACGAGCATGCGGCAAATCGTAGAACTGAATTTGTGATATTGGGAAACAATAAAAAGTAATTTGTTTAATTTTAAGGCAAAATTCAGCACTATGAAGAAGCCTTTTAATTTACAAAAGTGGATTGATGAAAACCGAAATCTGCTAAAGCCACCGGTTGGAAATAAAAATCTCTATCCTGAAGGTTCTGATTTTATCGTGATGGTCGTTGCCGGTCCTAACGCCCGAAAAGATTACCACTACAACGAAACAGAAGAGCTTTTTTATCAGCTGGAAGGGGATATCAATGTGCGCATTCAGGAAGATGGAAAGGCTGTTGATGTGCCAATACATGCCGGAGAAATGTTTCTATTGCCTGCAAAAACTCCACATTCGCCAATGCGAAGTGAAGGCTCAATAGGTCTTGTATTAGAAAGTGTTCGCCAAGGGCAAGATCTTAAAGATGGCCTGCTTTGGTTTTGTGACAACTGCAATCATAAGCTTTACGAAACTTATTTTCCATTAACCAACATTGAAACAGATTTTCAGCCGCGATTTAAAGCGTTTTACGAAAGTGAAGAGCTACGTACTTGTGATAAGTGCGGTACTGTTATGGAAGTGGATGAACGATTTGTGTAGGCTTTCTCTCCCTTACGGGCTTCTTTAAGTCTAAATCTATCAAGGGGGAAGGTCTTTTTTCTTTCAACTCAAAACACCCCGAACGTATGAAACGTCTTTTTATAGTATTCGTCCTATTTTTGACAACCACAACTGTCTATACCCAAGACCCACTCGACTCCGGCTGGCTTTGGGCAGAGCGTGGTGGTAGTGGTGGTAGTTTTTCGTATGGACAATTTGACAATAAGTATGAGCGTGTTGTAGATGTAGCCGTGGATGGCGATAACAATTACTACTACCTTGCCGAAGTAGGTGGCTATGCTTTTGAGTTTGGCGATATGGAGTTCGAGTCCTATAATGATAATGCTAATAAGAAGGATATTTTTGTTTTTTCAACTGACAGTGAAGGGATTTATCGATGGGGTAAAGTGATTGGAGGCGGAGCAGAAGACTTCGCGGCTTCGTTAGTTACAGACCAAATGGGAAATATTTATATTAGTGGAACTGTCTTTAATTTGGGTCAGACCCCTGTTCATTTTGATATGGATACAATTATGGATGCTTATTCTTTTGAGCCAAGCCCTTCGAATAAAGCAGCTTTTTTGATTAAATATGATAGTGAGGGGAATTTTCAATGGTTGCAGCAACCTGAAGAAAATGCCGTTATGGGGCGTAGTGGAGCTTTTGTAAAGACAATTGTTATGCCAAATGGGCAAACTCATAGCTTAGTATGGATAGGGCAGGGTAATTACTTTAATGATAATTTAATCGTAAATGAAGGCCAAGTGAAGTTTGTTATTCTAAAATATGACAGCGATGGAAATTTAGAAGGCTTTATCCCATTAGATATGAAACCCAATGGTCAGTTTAGTTCTGACTTTTACAACTACCAATTCGCCTACGACCACAACTTAAACCAGTATTATATTGCAGATACCTATCGACTCTCCGTTGATCCTGATGATCCATTGAGTATAAATGGCTATGGGGTCGACACACCAAACAAAGCGTTTTATCTCGCAGCCGTAGATAACCAAGGTGAAGTTGTGTGGTATCATGAGAATGAAAAAGTTGGAAGCTATGTTCTGGGTGACCTTCAGATAGATGATACAGGCGATATTTACATAACGGGTTATTTAAGTGCAGATCAAGGGCCAGATAATTTTGCTGGTTTTGTATTTGATCCTGAAGGAACCAACTCAGGGAAACAAGACCCGTTTTTGGTAAAATTAAACAGCGATGGCAATCTACTTTGGAGTACTAATGCAAACCTTTTTTCTCCCTTTCTCGGTCAAAGTATTGTTGTAGATGGTAACAATGTTTATCTTGGTTTGGGTATGGTAAATAACACTTGGGACGGGCTTGAAGTTCCAGGGCCAGTGCAGCAAGGTCTTATTCCCGACATCCAAATCATCCGTTTCGATGCAGAAACCGGTGTAGCCCAGGAAGTAATTAGCAACAATGCAATTACCCCTACACGAGATGCCATTATGGCCATGGCTTTAGACAACAATGGCGATTTGGTAGTAGGCGGTTACTTTGGCAGCACTCTTTTTGGAGGTACAGATTTACAAATTCAAAACACAGGTCCCGACAGCGACTTTTTCATTGCCAAATACCAACCCCAGGATACAGGCGTAGGCATCAATGAAGCGTCGGTTTTAAATAAGATAAAAGTTTACCCAAACCCTACATCGGGTATGTTAAACCTTCAAAGCCAGGTTGCTTTAACAAGCTATACGCTCTTCGATTTACAAGGCCGGATAGTAAAACAAGCCAGCTTAGCTACAAACCAGGTTGATCTCTCCGGATTAGAAAGTGGGGTTTATGTTTTGGGTGTGCGTGGTGTTGATGGAAATGTTTGGAATACGAAGGTGGTAATCGAATAACAAAGTAGCAGCGTCGATTTATCGCGCTGCATTGAATAATGTTCGTCCCACACCGGAAATTTGGTGCGTCGATTTATCGCGCTGTCATTCCTTAACGTCGTCGGGGTATAAATTAAAATCGTAATTTAGTTGTACCATTAAACGAGTGAGACAGTAAAAATTTTGTTTCGTGCCGACTCCCTTTAGGGCAGGGGCGAAAGATCTCGTGTTCGCCCCGACCCTAGAGGGAGTTTACATCTCGGTATAAGTCAAGTTGTTCATTTAGATAAAAGAGAAATTTGTGCGCGCGTACGTGCTGACACCCTTCTGGGCTGGGTCTGTGGGAAGGGTTTGTAGCATTTTGGTACAAAATAAAATTGTAAACGAGTGAGACAGTAAAAATTTCCAATTGTTACGTATTCGAACTCATCCCAACACGCCTTAGCGTCGTCGGGGTGAACTTAAAAAAGTGTATTTTAGATGTTCGATTAATATTAGATCAAGTGAAGATATTCTTATCCAAACGACTTTGTGCTTGTTCCACAACTCCTTCACCGCAACAAAGTTACATGTCCTTTCAATTCAAAATAATCGCCTTGCAGTTCACGAGCTACAATGCGATATTGATACAAATCTGCAGGGCAATAAAATTCGCCATCGCGACGCGAACCATTCCAGCCATCGTCAATATTTTCCGACATAAATACTAAGCCTCCCCAACGGTCATAAATCTCCATTTTAAATTCTGAAATATCCACACCTTCGGCCTTAAACACATCGTTGAGCCCATCCTCATCAGGGGTGAATGAATTAGGAACATAAATATTTCCACGAATATTTACCCTTACCGAATCTCTTTCCACGCATCCATCGGGGCTAACGATGGTGGCATAAAATGTAGTGTTTTCGGGCGGGCTGGCGTAAGGATAGTTGCACTCCAGGCAGCTCAGGTATGGTGAATAATCCCAGGTAATGGGATAAATGCTAAAAGATTCAAGTGCTACGCCTTCGCCAAAGTTCAGGATATGGTCGTTGCCTGCTCTTACAATGGCTCTGGGAAATAGCCTCAGAAACTTTGATTCTGTAGCGTAGCATCCCAGCGAATCAAAACCGGTAACGGTAATTGTTGCGCTTGACTCGATAATGGCTTGGGCAGGATTTACTTTTGAATTTATAAACAGCTCTGCCGGTTGCCAGATATATGAATCGGCACCAAATCCTGTTAAGGTAAACCGTTCATTGTAGCATACAAGAGAATCTACATTGATGGAAACTGCGATTTCATTTACAAGAACAGATATCTCCAAAACATCGCTTCCGCATGAATTTGTGCCTGTAACAGTATAGGTTCCACTGTGAATAGGGCTTGCAATCGGATTATGAATGTTGGCGTAGTTGAGCCCCGTCGGCGGACTCCACGAATATTCTGATGCTCCGCTCACACTTAAATAAACAGCTGCGCCATTGCATGATACATATTGGGTTTTCCCATCTAAAACTGGCGCAGGAGGCAATACATTTATGGAGATTTCTTCGGTTACATCACACCCTTCGAGACTGGTAATCAATACTTCATAAGTTATATTTTCCAGCGGACTGGCAACGGGGTTAGCAACATCTGCTGCACTTAGCCCGGTAGCTGGAGACCATAAATACGTATCGCCGCCTGTTGCCTGTAGTTGAACGGATTCGCCCGGGCATATTTCCTGGTCTTCAGAAACAGAAATATCCAAACTACCAACAATTACATTAACTGTTTCAGTAACAGTTCCGCATATCGTTGAGCCGCTAACAGTGTAATCCTGACTTGTGTTTCCGAAAAATACCGGATTTGGAATATTGGCAGAACTCAATCCGGTTGTGGGCGACCAAAGATATTGCGTAGCCGTCCCCGTAGCGTTTAATTGCACTGTTTCCCCAGGGCAAATTGGTTCCGGATTTTCAGTTTCTATTTCGGGTAGTTCGGCTACTTCTACAGTTACGGTCGTAGAATCTGGGGTAAGGCAACCCTGACTATCTTCGGCATAGAGTTTTATGGTATAAGTTCCGGGGTCATCAAAACTATATGTCGTCTCTTCGTCGGTTGTCGTAAATCCATCGCCCATATTCCATAAAAAAGTATCGGCTCCAACGCTTTGATTTACGAGATTAAACACATCGCCCGGACAAACGATATCTGGTGCATCTATCTCTGCAACAGCATTCACAGACGATAATTTAAACTTCATTACTGCTAGGTTACACAAGCTGCTTCCATTGGTTTCTGACCAAACGCCGGGCTGGGTTGGAAAATCACTATTGCCAAAGCACCCTGCACAAACGGCCTGATATACGGTGCCGTTCTTATCAAATCTACTCGTTCCGCCATCTACGTGCTCTGCGCTTTCGCTTCCGCCAAAAAATGTTCCGTAAACCAAGTCTGTTGCATCAGATTCCAGAACCATCAGATAAAAATCATCGCCATCTGTACCTGTTTGAAATGCATTGCTGGTGGTCGGTAGAATATTGGTTGATCCCGAATTATTTAATGCTCCACCCCACCCGCTGAGATAAATCTGGCCACAGGTAGTAACCAAAAAAGCAGAAGGCGAAATATCAACCCCGCCTGAACCTGAACCAACTTCTGTACTCCAGATAGATGCAGTAAGATCGGGAGTGAATTTTTGAACGTACTGTCCGCTATTGGGATTACTGTAAACCCCGTCGCTAATAGGATAAGAGCCGAGAGACTGACCAATTACATATACGAAACCGTCGGTATCTAATTGAACGAAATAATTCTGGTCAAACTCATCTGTCCCATTATAAGTGCAAGCTAAAAGTTGTGATCCATCGGCAGAAACATGTCCAATATATCCATCAACTCCTCCTGCTTTAATCGCTTGGTAAGCTCCCGGAGTAGTGGGCAAAGTAGTACTAGTAGTCCCTCCGGTAAAATAAACACTATTGTCATCGGCAAGTTGCAAGCTCACGGCAGAATCTGAAAAATTTCCACCTGTGTAAGTTGACCAAATAAGATTTTGCAAATTGGACGAAAGTTTAAAAACCACTCCCGAAATAATACCTCCTAAGGAAGATGCATATCCATTTACGATTGGAAAATTTCCCGAAGAGGTAACAGATGCTACGTAGGCGTTCCCTGCATTGTCAATCACAATTTCTCCCCGAAACTTATCGCCATAATTATTTTCCAGAACAGTTCCTGCGCCCAGTCCATCATTTGAAGTACCGCCTATAAATGTGCTCGCAGCAATAGCGCTTCCATCAGCGTTGAGCTTGGTAACAAAAATATCGCTTCCGTTTTCGTACGTATATCCGGCAGCGGTTGTAGTACTACCACCGTTATGTGATGACTGATAAGCTCCTGCAGTAACCGGGAAGTTTTGCGATGATGTGGTACCCAGAATATAGAGCTCACCATTTTCGCTAACCACAATACTATGTGGAGATTCATTTCCGGTGCCACCCAAGTAAGTGCTATACAAAAGATCAGTACCTTCTGAATTGAACTTACTAATTCCACAATCTACGGTTCCAAATCCAAAATTTACTTGTAAAGCACCCGGCTCAATCGGATACCCAAAGCCAAATACCACTGCACCCGCATATAGATTCCCATCATCATCGTAGCTGGCAGTAAAACCAAAAGAACTGCTAGTACTGCCAATATAGGATGAGAATGCAATTTCAGGATCAATTATCAGCTCACGTGATTTATCATAACCCTTTGGAAACTTATAAGTAATAATATTTCCCTTCAATGAAAATTTACATGGCACTTCTTCAATATTACCCTCTTTATCAAGCTGATAAGCAAAAGGAGCCACTTCTGTGAAATCGCCTACACTTGTCTCTGCGATTAGCGCTCCATTTCTAATAAAGAGTTTATTATGTCCAGAAAATTCTACTTTGATAAGTTCAGGATTCGCATTTGGGGCAAGAATAAAATCATATTTCAAATTGCTTTGGTTAGCGCCAAACTGCACGTCGATGTTGGGATAAATATTCGGTATTTTCACACGATCGTAAGACCGTACGTTTGCTGCCCACTTTGAGGGATCATTTCCAATAAAGAAATTTTCGGTAGTGCGGGTATCTCTGCCTGTTATTGCTTTTTGACTTAAATCGGCTCCCAGAAATTTCATTTTAAGCGTATGCGCTTTTCCAATCGGGTCAGCGTCGGAATTTCCAACCCAAGAATGCAATTTTTCGTAAAAGTCGCTTTCAACCATCATCAGCGTAAAGCCATCTCTATCAATATAGCCAATGGCTCCTCCGCTCTCGGTTTTAAACAATACATTTTCATGCCACTGACCTTTATTTTCTGTGTAGCGCGGATTGCCTGCACTTACGTGAATAGACATAAATCCCAGACAAATAATCATGAGAAAAAAATGGCGCACTCCCTGCATTAGATAAAATTACACAATTATGACGAGCACTGGGTCCAAAAGGTTGGTAAATGGCTTGTTAAATCTCCCTTTAGGGGAATATAAACTTGCTCTATGTTGTAATTCCAAACTTCAATAAACCTTTCAAAAATTACCAGTATCTTTGCAGCTTCATTCACCACCGTGAATATTCTATGAGCGATTCTATCAAGCATGAGTGCGGAATAGCACTCCTTCGGCTCAAAAAACCATTGCCATTTTACCGTGAAAAATACGGGACGTCATTCTACGGCCTGAATAAATTGTATCTCCTTATGGAGAAGCAGCACAACCGCGGACAAGATGGAGCTGGTGTAGCCAATATTAAATTAGACATGAAGCCCGGCAACAGGTTTATAAGCAGGGTAAGGTCAAATAGTCAACGGCCAATTCAAGATGTTTTTGACGACATAAACTCACGCTTCCGTCAGTTGGAAGACACTGATCCTGAGAAATTGAAGGATGTTGAGTGGTTAAAGCAAAATGTAGGTTTTACCGGCGAGTTGTTCTTAGGTCACGTGCGTTATGGTACATTTGGCCACAATGGCATTGAAAGTTGCCACCCGTTTCTGCGTCAGAATAACTGGAAAACCAGAAACTTAGTTGTTGCCGGAAACTTTAACCTGACCAATGTCGATGAGCTTTTTGATCTGCTTGTGAGTATTGGCCAGCACCCAAAAGAAAAATCTGATACAGTAACAGTACTTGAAAAGATCGGTCATTTTCTGGATGAAGAAAACGATCGAATAGTTGACAAATACCGATCACTAGGCTACAGCAAGAAAGATATTACAGCCAAGATAATTGAGCATTTAAATCTGCCCGAAATATTAAAACAAGCAGCTGAAGATTGGGATGGTGGCTACGCTATGGCGGGGCTTTTGGGCCAAGGAGATGCCTTTGTACTTCGCGACCCAAACGGTATTCGTCCCGCTTTCTACTACGAAGATGATGAAGTGGTAGTAGTAGCATCTGAACGTCCTGTTATTCAAACTGCTTTTAACCTTACGGCAGATAAAATCAAAGAAATTCCCCCTGGAAATGCTTTGATTGTAGCCCATGACTGCAAAGTTTCGCTTCATGAAATACGCACTCCCGGCAAACGATTAGCATGCTCGTTCGAGCGTATTTACTTTTCGCGCGGAAGCGACAAAGATATTTACAAGGAGCGACTTGAGCTGGGTAGAACAATGGTACAAAGTGTTATGAAAACCATTGACAATGATATTGATAACAGCGTTTTCAGCTTCATTCCAAACACCGCCGAAGTAGCTTTTTACGGCATGATGAAAGGGCTTGAAGATGAGTTGAATGACCAAAAATTTAAGCTCATTTCAAAACTTGGCTCCGATTCTACACCCGAAAAATTACGTGAAATTCTGTCTATGCGTCCCCGTATGGAAAAAATTGCGGTAAAGGACGCCAAGCTCCGCACTTTTATTACGCAAGATGAAGCGCGTGATGATATGGTAGCTCACGTGTATGATGTTACCTACGGCGTAGTGCGCCGCGGCGTTGACAATTTGGTGGTTATTGACGATAGCATCGTGCGCGGTACAACCTTAAGGCAAAGTATTATTCGGATTTTAAACAGACTTGAGCCACGTAAAATAGTCATTGTTTCAAGCGCTCCACAAATACGCTACCCCGATTGCTACGGAATTGATATGGCACGCCTTGGTGATTTTGTTGCTTTTCAGGCGGCTATTGCCTTAAATCGTGAAACCGGAAATCAAAAGCGTATTGATGCCGTTTACAAAAAGTGCAAGAATCAGGAAAAGCTTCATAAATCTGAAATCAAGAATTACGTAAAAGAGATTTATGATCCCTATTCTTACGAAGAGATTTCAGCCAAAATTTCCGAACTTCTCACTCCAGAGGATACTAAGTGCCAAGTGGATATTGTTTATCAAACCATTGAAGGCCTTCATCATGCTTGTCCTGATAATCTGGGCGATTGGTATTTTTCCGGAAACTATCCAACAGCGGGAGGTAATAAAGTGGTGAATCGTGCTTTTATTAATTGGTTCGAAGGGAGTAAGGAGAGGGCTTATTAGGTGGTTTGTTCTTGGTTTTTTGTGATTGGTGATTGGTGTTTAGTTTTTGGAAAGGTTAAAAGGATGTCTGTGCTGTCCGGAATGAATGATTTAAGACAAACTTTGTTATTCAGATTTCTTCATTCGCAAGAATTTCCTTTTTTTGGATTTAGAAACGCGGGTTTCTAAACGCTCTGTTTTCAAAACTCCAAAACCAATGGCTCCAAAATCATGTTTGAAAAATCCCTTATTTCTGCTTTGTCTATTGACCATTTCCGCTTTTGAAACAGCTGCTCAAAACACGATTTCTAATGCAGACTCAACCTTTTACCGTCAAAAAATAGCAGAGCTTGACAGCGCATTAGCCATCAATGGTATTGGAAATTCCAGAGTTTACAATCTAGCAGCCTATCATTCACTACTTGGCGAAAAACAAGCATCGATATCTTATTTGCAAATGGCTGTTGACAATGGTTTGATTATTTTAAATGCTAATGTAGATCCTGATTTAGAGAATGCAAGAACAGCAGAAGAGTGGCCGGCAATTCGCAAAAAGATTATTGGAAACTGGTATAAATATTACCCTTTCGGGGATGCTCACTATGCGCTGGAGTTGATTAAAATGAGAGATAATTATCTGCGGAAGCGAGAACAAGTTGAAAAGGACAAAGAAAAGTATGGCGATGAATCTGACGAATATTGGATGACGATTAAGGAAACGCGAAGAATAGCTACAGAGAACGGCGAAAAATTAGACAGCCTTATTAACCTTCATGGTTGGCCGAGACAGAATTTTGTGGGCCAGGCACAAACCAGAGCCGCGGCAGTTGTGATGATATATAGCGATGTGGACATCCAAAAAAAGTATATAAACGAAATTGAAAAAGCTGTGGAGTACAATGAAATTGAAGGCAGATACCTTGCAATTATTCGCGATAAAATTCTAATTTCCGATGGTGAAAAACAGCTCTATGGCACCCAGTACTTGTACAATGATTCGACAGAGATGATGGAAATTGCGCCAATTGAGAATGAGATAGATCTGGATAAGCGTAGAATTGAATTGGGGTTGGATTCTATGGATGTTTATTTGGAAGGACTGAATGTGATTCGGAAATGATTTAACGCACTCCGAAGATTCAAAAAGTAGTCAAAAATTTATAATGGAGATAATCGCTACTTTAGCTTATCAAAACCAGGTCTGATGAAATCGAAATTAACATTATCAATTAATGAGCAGGTTATTTCCGATTCAAAGAAATACGCCCGTAATCATGGAAGGAGCTTGTCAAGTATTGTGGAAGAATATCTCGAAACTTTGGTTAGCAACGAAAACGTAAGGCTGTTAGATATTGTACAGGAATTGAAGGGTTCAGTAAAGACACCAGAAGATTTCACTTCGTATAAGGAAACTCTGGAAGATGCTTTGTTAGAAAAATACATTAAAAGTTGATTTCGCAACCTTGAAGCTCAGAAAGTAATTAATTTGAATAAAATAGAGATGGACTAACCCTTGAAACCATTCCCTGTTAATAGCACTTCTCACCATTCTCGCCGAGCGTTATCCACTAATCCCAATCTGCTCCTTCTTTTTATCCACCAGTTCCTTAAACTCAACCTTGCGTTCCTGTGTAAGAAAGCTATTGTCAATAAGTTCTGGCCAATTTGCCATTCCTTTTTCAATACGATTCCAAAGATTGTCAATAGCTTTTGGTGGGATACCCGCTCTTTGCATTGCCAAGTTAAAATCATTCCTTTTTATTTTCTGCTTCTTGCCATTTAAGTTCAATGCCAAGTCTTCGGTATCATCGGGCAGTAGCAATTGCGAAGCAATTATATCATAAGCCGGCGACAGTTGATATGAATTGTCCGAGAACGCGATAAGCGAAAAGTTCTTTAAGTGCATATCGTTATTGCCCATTAAAAACGAAACAATGACTTGCTCATAAAAATGAACTATGTCTTTCAACGGATTTCTTGAATAGGTTAAAATCCCCTTTGCAATTTGCTCGTAAGAGCCGCGGTACTTATGCTCTGTTAACCGTTCTGTAAATTGGCAAGCATCTTCCATAGCAAATTTATCTCCATTCGCATTTCGATCAATCCGCTTGGTTAGATAGGCAAGTTCACCACTTTTCAAGGGTATTAGCAAGTTTGGAACAGTCGCAATACCACAAGCATTTGTCAAAAGCATACACAGAGCTTCCAATTCTGGCATTTGCGGATATGGCGCAAAAGGTGGTTTTAAGATAAATTTTCCGTGTAAGGCACCAACAATAGTTAACCGATTTTCTGTTTTTCCTTTCTTAAAATCAAGCGATAGTTTTGGCTGAACACCTGTAACTGTGATGCGTTGAGCTACATTCTCTTCGGCGAGATTTTCAATATCTGCCAAGTTATATTCTAATAACTCCACTGTTAGATCCCTTCCCCAGAAGTTGGCAAGGCAAGTTTGATGATATCGTGAATCACCTGGGTTTAAAGCCGTATGACAAGCCAGACAATTATTCATTTCCAATTACGCTTACATTTCCAATGCAATCTCGGCAAGCAGCCAACAGCAAACCCATGCGATCTCGCGGATTGATTTTCCAATTCTTTTCTACAATTTCAAGTAGCCATCCTTCAGGTATTAATCCATCAAAAAAGGGAAACATGAAATCCGATTTAAAGGCATCCACCTGAAGTGGTAATGTCAATGAAACAGGTGTAGTTTTGGCCAATTTCAAATAGACTGAATCATACTGAAAGCTGTAACCTTCATCATGTTCAGCTATTAAGCCTGCCTTTAGATTATTTACCCAAACTTCTCCTTGTCTCATCGCTTAGTGGTGTTGGGGTTAATTGATGACCAAAAAAGAGTAAAACCTGGTTTACCTTATCAGTCATTAAGTTCGGCTTTCCTTGTTCCAGATCGCGCACAAACCGCAATCCTACTCCAGTCAAATCTGATAATTCAAATTGGGTCATCTTGCTCTCTTTTCTGCGTGATCTTACAAATTCAGACGTTGCATTATTTCGATTCCAATTTTTCACTTGTATACCTTTACGGGTACAATATAAGATTTTGTTTCATATTTATACCTTTTGGGGTATATGTTTGATTTATTTATGTCTTTTATACCTTTATGGGTATAATCGATAAATAAGCTTTACCAATGCTCACGCTCGCCCCATTGCATTCCTCTTGGCGAAAAGCCTCGTCGGATGCAGAAAGGGGCGAGCCTATTGCACGTCTTAGCGTTCCGCGAAACACGCTAATTTATTAAAGTCAAAGATTTAAGTTGCGTTGCATTTATTGGATGAAATAACTCCCTTACAAGAAGTGTGTGGTGGTGCCCTTTAGGGATAGGGTGCGGGAAGGCATTGAATAGCAAGCGTATATGACGAATCTAAATTTCCGCCGTCTAAATTTTACAAACGATGTGTAAGATTAGACGACCTTTAGGGAGTGGCTACGTAAGTAAAAGTTCCCAAGCTATAAACTTGGCGACCGGGCAAGTCGTAATTCCACTTTCAAGCAGGTTTCAAACTACACATCGTAATTCCGAAATTCGTAATGCAAAAACCTACTTCCTCTTATAAACCGGCACAGTGCTACAAGGCTCGCCAAACATAAGCGACTTTACAACCGGAGTCAATCGCGCCGCCAATGCCCCAAAAGCAGAAAAGTCAATCGCTTTATCACCACAGCCTTTCACCATTACTCGCTGATCGCGAAACTCTTCTAAATCCAGTTTTTCGATACGCTGGAGCACAATATAAGATGCATATTCCGCAGGTTTACCGAAGTAGATGTGCTGCGTATGCGGAGCAAGCGACGAAGCAATAAGCATAAAAGCCCAATTGGGAACAATGGCATCGACACTGCAAAAAACCGCAACATACTTATTGTCAAAAGCAGACCAATCTGTTTCAGAAATATAGGCTCTAAAATCTTTTTCCTTTAAGGCAATTCCCTGCCATAACTGGCTCGCAATATCGATAGTCTGAATCTCTTCGTCAGAAGTAAACCGACTCATCTCCAAAACATTGAGACCGGCATTCGCGATTTTATTTACAATTGGCTTATCGTCCATTATAAAAATCCAAGTTCAAGTTGTGCTTCTTCGCTCATCATATCTTTGTCCCAAGGCGGGTCGAAAGTGATTTCTACTATCGCTTTTTTAACCTGTTCCAGGCTTTCCACTTTCGCTTCAACTTCGGCTGGTAGCGATTCTGCAACCGGGCACGATGGCGAAGTAAGTGTCATAGAAATTTTCACTTCGTTATCGTCGCTAATGGCAATATTGTAAATAAGACCAAGCTCATAAACGTCAACGGGTATTTCGGGGTCGTAAACCGTTTTAACTACGGAAATGACCATATTTTCTAAGTCTCTTTTATCCATTTTGGTTTGATTTTGCCTGAAAGGCTAAAGCGTATAACTTCATTTTTTTTACCATTGACACAAGGCCGTTTGAGCGGGTAGGCGAAAGGTGCTCTTTCAAACCTATTTTGTCAATAAAATTCAATTCGGCCGCGAGAATATTTCCTGGATTCTGATGGTTTAACACCCGAATCATCAAAGCAATTATTCCTTTGGTAATGATGGCATCGCTGTCGGCTGTAAAGTCAATTTTACCTTCTTTGTCAAGCTCGCCATGCAGCCAAACCTGCGATTGACAGCCTTTTATCAGGTTTTCCTTTGTTTTGTGGGCGTCATCAATCAGCGGCAGGTTTTTTCCTAGGTCAATTATATGCTCGTACTTATCCATCCAGTCTGGAAGGAATTCAAACTCGTCAATAATCTCTTGTTCAATTTCTGCTATTTTCTCTGGCATCACTTCAACATTTTTACAGCGCGTTTTACAGCGTCTGTAAGCAAATCAATTTCTTCAAGCGTATTGTAAACGGCAAATGAAGCGCGCACGGTTCCCGGAAGTCCAAACTTATCCATAAGGGGCTGAGTGCAATGGTGTCCGGTACGAACAGCTATTCCCAACTTATCGATTATCGTACCGATATCTGTTGGGTGCGTTCCTTCTACAATAAAAGAAACAACGCTTGCTTTTTCAGGAGCGGTTCCAATAAATCGAATGCCTTCAACTTCGCTAAGGCGCTCGTGGGCATAAGCAACAAGCTCCTGCTCAATCCGAGTAAGCTTTTCAAAGCCAATCTCTTCCATGAAATCAACTGCCGCAGAAAGTCCAATTGCGGCTTCAACATTCGGCGTGCCGGCTTCGAATTTAAAAGGCAATTCATTGTAGGTCGTTTCTTCAAACGAAACATTCTTTATCATTTCGCCACCAGCTTGGTAGGGCGGCATTTCATTGAGTATAGCTTCTTTACCATACAAAATACCGCTACCGGTTGGTCCGTACATTTTATGACCGGAAATCACGTAAAAGTCGCAGTCAATATCCTGAACATCTACCTTTTGATGCGGTGCAGCTTGTGCGCCATCTATCAGCACCAGCGCACCTTGTTCGTGCGCCAGTTGGGTGATTTCCTTCACGGGATTTATTGTCCCCAGCGCATTGCTCACATGTACAATGCTTACCAGCTTGGTTTTATCGGAAAGCTTTTTGCGAAAGTCGTCCATGCAAAGCGATCCATCTTCGAGCACATTTACCACAACCAGCTTTGCCCCCGCATCTGCGGCAGCTATTTGCCATGGCACAATATTAGAATGGTGCTCCATTTCCGAAATCAAAATCTCATCGCCCGGTTTAAGAAAACTTCTTGATAATCCATAGCTTACCAGATTGATTCCTTCTGTAGTTCCTTTCGTAAAAAGAACTTCTTTGGTGCTTTTTGCATTGATAAAACCACGCATTTTTTCACGCGCTGCTTCGTACTTTTCTGTAGCCAGCTGGCTCAAAAAATGCACACCGCGATGCACATTGCTATGATCGAAACTATAATAATTTACTATGGCATCAAGAACCGCTTTTGGCTTTTGCGATGAAGCAGCATTATCAAGATAAACCAGTTTATGGCCGTTCACTTCCCTTTTTAAAATAGGAAATTGTGCTCTTATTGCTTCATTTTCCAAAACCGTTTTCGCTTCGAGATTGTTCATTTTATGCTTTTGATAATTCGTGAGAAATTACATCTTCAATATACTCCCGCCACACCGGATTTACCATCGTGTTTAACACATCTGCGGCAAATGCACCAACCATCATTTTTCTGGCGCTGGTTGCAGAAAGTCCACGAGTACGTAGGTAGTAAATCGCTTCATCGTCAATCTGTCCCGTCGTACTTCCATGGCTACATTTTACATCATCTGCGTAAATTTCCAGCTCCGGTTTTGAGTTTACCGTCGCATCATCGCTCACCAAAATATTTCCATTGCTTTGAAAAGCATTGGTTTTTTGAGCGTGCGGACGTACATAAACCTTTCCGTTAAACACAGCAGTAGATTTTCCAAGCATTACCCCGCGGTACAATTCATTAGAATCGCAATGTGGCTGCTCATGATCCATGATGGTATGGTTATCAATATGTTCTGATCCATTCGGAATGTAAAAGCCATTCAGATTGGCAGTCGTATTGCTCCCTTTCAAACGCACATTACCATTATTGCGCGTCCATTTGCCGCGCATAGTGAAATTGTTGTGGGTGAAGTTTGCATCCCCAGCTACAACAGCGTCGAGTTGTTGCATGTGGTAGCTGGTATCATTTCCTTTTTGAATCACGTCAATTCCCAAGGTGCTATTTGCTTCAAGCTGCACTTCAAGCGCCGTGTTGCTTAGCGTTGGGTTTTCACTTTCGTGAATGTGAAATTCGGTAATTTTTAGCTCTGCGCCTGTTTCGAGATAAATAACACTTCGCGGCTGCGAAATAGTCGTATCACCAGTATAAACGTTTATAATGTTGATAGGCTTTTCAAGAGCTATGTTTTTGCTTACGCGAATGGCATAACCATCTTGCGGAAGCGCAGCATTCAAAGCGAGAAAAGGCGAAAGAGAATAATCCGTATAAGGGGCTAAATCTGAAATATAGCCTTGTTTCGCTTTCGCGAATGTAGATATTTCCAAACCTTTCACATCTTCCATTTCAGAATTTGCTTCGCTGTAAACACCGTTTACAAACACCATGCGCGGTGTGATTTCTTCAATAGAAATTGGCAATTCGGGCAAATCAAAATTATCTGCAAATCGCCAGCTCTTGTTCGCTATTTGGCCGGTACGGGTATATTTCCAGTATTCCTGCTTCGTGGTAGGAAACTCAAGAGTTTCCAAAGCTTTCTTCGCTTCATTTCTGCGCGATTCGAACGCTGCAGGAACTTTGGCAAAGTAGCCATCAGTAAGTGTGCCGGTTAGGGCGTTGAGTTTTGTTGTGTCTTGCAATATTTCCATAACTATGCAGGTACATTTTCTTGCTTAATCCAATCGTATCCTTGCTCTTCGAGCTTAAGCGCCAGTTCTTTACCGCCGGTCTTTACAATGCGACCATCAAAGAGAACGTGAACAAAATCTGGAATAATATAATCGAGTAAGCGCTGGTAATGGGTAACCACGACGAATGAGCGGTCGGCTGCGCGAAGCTTATTTACACCATTCGCTACAATGCGCAAGGCATCAATGTCCAGTCCGCTATCTGTTTCGTCAAGTATTCCGAGTTTTGGTTCGAGCATAGCCATCTGAAAAATTTCATTTCGCTTTTTCTCACCACCCGAAAAACCTTCGTTAACACTTCTACCAGTCAGCTTGTTATCAAGCTCTACCAGCTTCGATCGTTCCTTCACCATCTGCAAAAATTCCTTCGCAGAAATGGGATCTTGACCATGGGCTTCACGACGCTCATTGATAGCCGCTTTCAGGAAGTTGATATTGCTCACTCCCGGAATTTCTACCGGATATTGAAACGCCAAAAACACACCTGCGTGCGATCTTTCATCGGGATTCATTTCCAGTAAATCTTTTCCCAAAAAGGTAACAGATCCTTCAGTCACTTCAAAGTCTTCATTTCCTGCAAGGACTGCCGCCAAAGTACTTTTGCCTGATCCATTCGGACCCATAATGGCGTGTACTTCACCCGGTTTAACTTCAAGTGTTAATCCTTTTAATATTTCTTTGCCATCTACGCTGGCATGTAAATTTTTTACGCTTAGCATGTTGCTTATCTTTTCTAAATATTCTTATCCTACACTACCTTCCAAAGAAATGGCGAGAAGCTTTTGTGCTTCAACCGCAAACTCCATCGGCAGCTTATTTAAAACATCTTTACAATATCCATTAACAATTAGGCTAATGGCTTTTTCTTCACTAATTCCACGTTGAAGGCAGTAAAAAATCTGGTCTTCACCAATTTTAGAAGTAGTGGCTTCGTGCTCAACTTTGGCTGTGCTGTTACCTACTTCTATGTAAGGAAATGTGTGTGCACCACAGCGATCGCTCATAAGCAGCGAGTCGCATTGCGAGAAGTTTCGCGCGTTTTTCGCAGATTTATTAATCTTAACCAGTCCGCGGTAAGAGTTTTGGCTCTGACCTGCCGAGATACCTTTTGAGATAATCGTGCTTTTGGTGTTTTTACCAATGTGAATCATCTTGGTTCCCGTATCGGCCTGCTGATAATTATTGGTTACAGCCACCGAGTAAAATTCACCAATCGAATTGTCACCTTTTAAAATGCACGATGGATATTTCCAGGTAACTGCCGATCCGGTTTCTACCTGTGTCCACGAAATTTTTGAATTCGTTTGGCAAAGTCCGCGTTTTGTAACAAAGTTAAAAACACCACCTACTCCTTCAGCGTTTCCAGGATACCAGTTTTGAACGGTTGAGTATTTTATCTCTGCATCGTCGAGCGCGATAAGTTCAACTACAGCGGCGTGCAACTGATTTTCATCTCGGCTTGGAGCCGTACAACCTTCCAGGTAGCTAACATAGCTACCCTGATCTGCCACTACAAGTGTGCGTTCAAACTGTCCGGTTTGGGCTTCGTTGATTCTAAAATAAGTCGATAACTCCATTGGGCAACGCACCCCTTTCGGGATGTAAGCAAATGAACCATCGGTGAAAACCGCACTATTGAGCGCAGCGTAAAAATTGTCGCCTTTTGGTACAACGGTACCAAGATATTTGCGCACCAATTCCGGGTGTTCTTGTACTGCTTCGCTAAACGAACAAAAGATAATGCCCAGCTCGCCAAGTTTTTTCTTAAACGTAGTTGCCACAGAAACACTATCCATCACAATGTCAACAGCCACACCCGTAAGGCGCTTCTGCTCATCAATTGAAATACCAAGCTTTTTATACATTTCCAGCAATTCCGGATCTACTTCATCCAGGCTGTCCAGCTTTTTCTTTGGCTGTGGCGCCGAGTAGTAATAAATATCCTGAAAATCGGGTTTCGGATATTTTACGTGTGCCCACTCCGGCTCATCCATTTTAAGCCATATTTTATACGACTCAAGACGGTATTCGAGCAACCATTCCGGCTCATTTTTCTTTGCTGAAATAAAGCGAATAATATCTTCGCTAAGTCCAAGGGGAGCTTTATCTGATTTTATATTTGTAGTAAAACCGTATTTATATTCGGCCCCAGTTACTTCCTTTAATAATATATCTTCGTTAGATGCCATCGATTTTCTGTTTTATATTGAGAAACTCTCGCCACAACCGCAAGTGCGATTGGCATTTGGGTTGATAAACGAAAATCCCTTTCCATTTAGTCCACCCGAATAATCGAGTTCTGTACCTATCAAATAGAGATAGCTTTTCATGTCAACAACGATTTTAACGCCATTGTCTTCAAACGATTTATCGCCATCTTTCATTTGCGTATCAAAATTTAACTCATACATCAGTCCGCTGCATCCGCCACCTTGCACGCCTACGCGAATAAAGGCATCCGGACCGGCACTCTTTTCTGATATAATGCGCTTCACTTCATCTCTTGCGCTATCTTTTACTTTTATCATACTTCTCCTTTACTTAATCTAACTAACCATCTAAAAGACCTTTTGTTATAAGAAAGTTATCTTTATTTAGATTAATTATAAATTGCAATTACGGTGCAAAAATACCATCTTTTAGCGATTGAAACAAACTTCTTTGTTTTGTATTTGGAAATGCCATATAGATAAGATTGATACAATGACAATATGGAAGCAATTCGAATTGAAAAATTTCTCCAATGAACGATGTCGTAATATCTCAAGTAGGTTTAATATTCATTCGTTAAGACCTTTCAAACTATTACCTTTGCGCTCTCTAAATGACAAATTGCAATAACCCAAAAGTCTATTTGGGTTATTAAAGCAGGCCTTTTGTAAAAAAATGTTGTTGGTTTCAACCTCATGCCTTTGGCTTGATCTTAGATTTGCGCTCGGAGTTTACCAAGCCACAGGCATGGCGGTTAAAAAAAACAGAAATAATGGAAAGAACAGAATTAGAAAATCTCGGTGAATTTGGCTTGATAAAGCGCTTGTCAAAACATATAAAAAATTCAAATCCAACCACTGTTTTGGGCATTGGCGATGATGCAGCTGTAATAGACGCTGGCGATTATTACACACTGATTACCACAGATATGCTTATGGAAGGTGTACACTTCGATTTATCGTATGCACCACTAAAACATCTGGGGTACAAATGTGCCATTTCAAACTTTTCTGACATCTATGCAATGAATGGAAAGCCAACACATATGGTGGTTTCCATTGGCTTGAGCAATCGATTTTCGCTTGAAGCAATTGAAGAACTTTACGCCGGAATTATTAGCGCTGCCGAAGTTTACGGAGTAGATATAGTTGGTGGAGATACGGTGAGCAGCAAAAGCGGATTGGTAGTAAATATTGCCGCTTATGGAAAAGTCGATAAAGACAAAGTAGTTTATAGAAGCGGCGCAAAAGACAAAGATTTGCTCGTAGTTTCGGGCGACTTGGGTGGTGCTTATATGGGCTTGCAGATTTTAGAGCGCGAGAAAGCAGTGTTTGAATCTACGCCAGGAGTTCAGCCCGATTTGGAAGGTCATGATTATATTTTGGAACGCCAGCTGAAACCAGAAGCGCGTAAGGACGTGGTAGAGATTCTCGCACAACTTGGGGTTAAACCCACTTCTATGATCGATATTTCGGATGGATTGGCTTCTGAAGTTTTGCACTTGTGTGATAGCAGCGCAGTTGGAGCGCATCTTTACGAAGAAAAAATTCCGATTGATCCAACCGTAGTTTCTGCTGCTACAGATTTCAATCTCGATCCCACAATATGTGCATTAAACGGTGGCGAAGATTATGAATTGCTTTTTACCATTGCTCAAAGCGATTACGAAAAACTGAAAGGCAACCCACATTTCACCTTCATAGGCCATATTGAAGAAGGTAGCTCGCCAACACTCGTTGCGAGAGACGGTACGGCACATGAATTAAAAGCTCAAGGTTGGGATGCCTTTTTGGAAAAGAAGAAAGGGGATTCGGAAACTGACAGCCAAGTGTAAAATAGTTATTTGAATTACAATTCTCTATTCGAACTTATGCTCCGACGGTCTTAGTGAATAAATAAGGGTATTGGCCCTTTTACACTAACGCCATCAACATAATATTTCGGTATTAGTCACTTATGTGGTAAAGATTGCCGCAGGGTAAATACCACATGTCTAAAAACCAAAAACTAATCACCAAGAACTAATCACCAAAAACACCTTCACAAAACATCTTTTTCCGGAGCACGTTCACGCACCAATTGCGCCAATGGTTTACCCAAAATTTTCGCATCTGCCCACGATTTAAAGTCGAAATATTCAAAAGCAATTTTATTTTGTGGATCTGTCTCCAAGGCTTCCATTTTGTTGGCAAAGTCTTGAAAAATAGAATTATGAGATTGATCATTATCCGCTTTTGACACATACGACATCAACTCAATAAACTCATTTTCAAAATCATGTTTGCGTTTTCGCAGCTTTAATTGACGCTTCAAACTTTTTAGGCTATGCGGAATAGCATCGTAATTACCAAGTTCGTATTGAATTAGGATGTGCATAATTTTTCCAAAGCAATACTGGTCTTCCGATTTTTCTATCGGAATGGTATTGAGCAATTTATTATTCCATGAAAGTGCTTTCTTAAAATCATTGGCAAGGATATATATGGTCGAAATAGTGTGATAAAAACCTGCTTTGCGTACATCGCTTAGTTGAGTATCCCATTTAGCCAGGCCTTTTTCTACTTCTTTCACGGCGGCTATTCCCCGCTCTACATTCCCCGAAAGGGCACATATGGCAAGCTCAAGACTATAGGTGTTTGTAAAAATGCGCAATTGCAGGTCGGCAGTTATTTTACTGCGAAGTTTCACTGGCATATTCCTACTTTTCTGTAAATAAGTATCCACATCACTAAATAAATTCAGCTTTGCGCTTATGTAGATGATATTTGTAATGGCCGAAATATAGATAGACGGATCGCCTTTCACCAGCTCCAACCGCGATTCCATAAGTTCAATATTCCTTTTTAGAATCTTATGGCAATTTATGTAATCGCCTGTGCTGAAATAAAAAGCGCTTTGGGTATGAAGGGACAAATAATCGGCTTCAAAACTTATAGGATGAGAATCAGAGAATTCTTTAATTTCTTCAATTTGGGTTCGCAATAGATTTACGTCATTGGGCTTACGAACCTGACCTTGCTTAAACAGTTTCGCAAAAACCATACTTTTTCGGTGCCAAAGCCCTGCTTCTGCATCCAGTATTTTTAAAATTTTCAATTCGCGATTGGCTAATTTCTCTATTGTATTTTCTTCGGCGGATTCATAATTATTGAGCTCGGCTAGGCGCTTTTGGTGTTTTATAATTTGAAGGAGCGCAATCCACTTTTCATTTTTATCAGCTATTTTTTCTGCCGATGAAAGAATCCGTCTGCATTGATCGTACAGTGCTTTATCAAAAAGTATTTCGGCATAATGCAGGTAATAATTCAGTTCAGAATCTACTGAACTTTCGGAGTGAAAGGCATCCAGGCTTTTAAGCATTTGATGGTACAACCTGTTTTTGCTAAGTGAAAATGCCGATTTTGAACTGGACTTAAAGAGTTTTTCAAGAATTTTCTCTTCGTCATACACACTCTGCTTTTCAATTGCTTCAAAAAGTTGGAGATAGGCGGTTTTGTCTTTCGCCGAATGGCGCACTGCGAATTTTTTAAAGTACCGCTTTTCTGTTCCAGTAAGCGAATGGATGAGTTGATGCAGGTGGTTGGAAACTTTGTTGGCCATAAGGTTTTTGTAAAACTTTTGCAATTCATCAAAGATGATTGCTTAAAACAAACCTTCTGAAGGGTGCTTATGCCGCGTATCTCACAATGCAGTGAAAGCTAAAGATACAACAATTCAGGAGAAAAAATGAAAAAAAAATCCCGCAACGGCGGGATAAGTTTATTTATAAATGCGGGCTTTAATTTTTAACCACGGTAGGAATAGTGGGTTTTAAACCTTCATCCTCTTCATCACCGTCATCATTAATATAGACAGGAATTGGCTGAAGATTGTTAATTCCCGGTGATTCACAATTTTGATCAATCTCAAAACCCGACTTCATGATAGCCTGTGGATCAGGCGTCTGCGAAGGATTTTCAAGTTCTTCCTTAGCGCAGGACGACACGCCAATCGCTAAAAACAAAACAAATAATATGTTGAGATATCTATTCAAAACTTGTCAATGAGTTATAAAAGTACAAAAGTCTTTCCAAAAATCCCAAGAAATAGGTGTTAATTTTTATTTACCAACGTTTATATGCCTGTATCTTTTAGGTAACAAATTGATGTTTCAAGGATTATTAGGTGTGTTTTGGGTTTTGATTATCTTTCGGTAGTCTTATGAAAACTGTGGTTCCCATTATTTCTCCAGAACTATCTGCTAGTTCCTTTGGCCCTTCTACTCGATAGTTCAAACCGGTCATTTTTCGATATAGTTGGATCCTGCTCTGGGTAATCTCCATCCCTTTTGAAATATGATTGTTGTCCGATCCATTTTTATTCCGCAGACTGGTTTCGATACCAATTCCATTGTCCACAATTTCAATTCTCACTTCGTCTTGAAAATCGCTAATATTAATACCTATTACGCCGTGCTTCTCTGCGGGAAGAATTCCGTGCCAGATACTGTTTTCAAGAAATGGCTGGAGCATCATCGCCGGAATTTCCACCCTTTCGGGATCTATAGCTTTATCGATGTTTATAGCATACTCAAATCTATTTTGAAACCGCATTTGTTCAAGTGAGAGATAAAGCTCTATACGCTCAAGTTCATCGGCGAGCGAGGTCTCATTTTGCTGGCTGCTGTCCAGATTTTTTCGAATAAGTTTCGCAAAACTCGTCAAGTAGCGGTTGGCCGACTTCCTATCTTGCATATTGATATAATATTGTATAGAATTTAATGCATTAAAGATAAAATGCCGGTTCATGCTCGAGTTTAGCGTTTGAGATTCTAATGCCATGAGCCGCGACTGGAATTCTAATTGTAGCGTGGCCCGCTTACGCAATTCTTTTTGAACCCTGTTGCGGTATATGGCATAGAAAAGCCCGACTACCAGTAGCCCCGAGAGAATAAAAAACCAGGTTGATAGATAAAACGGCGGGGTAATGCTGAAATTAAATTTTACCTCGCTTACCAGTTCAGGATCATCAACCGAATAGGATTCCAGCAAAAAGGTATAATCGCCATGCGGCAAATAGGCATACGTTACACTGCGGCTTTTGGTAGGTCCCAACCATTTTTCATCAGCCCCTTCAAGCTTATATCGATACAATACCTTCTGTGGATTATTAAAGTGTACGCCTGAATAATAAAACGTTAAGTAGTTTTGATTGAAATTTAATTCAGGATTTACCGGCAAACCCGATTTTGTTGAAACGCTATCGCCAAGGGCAGCCCAATCGGCATCTTGCAGGAAGAGCTGAACTTTTGATAAATTAAGCGATGGAGCCATTTTTGAGCCCGAGGCATCTCTGTTGGGATCAAATCGTATCGCTCCCGAAGTGGTGCCAAACCAGACTACCTTACCATCATAATAAACAGAATTCTGATTTGTTTCGCCCGTTATTAATCCTTCATAATTTGTATAGTGCTTACTTTTAACTATATCCCGATCGAAAAAGACATCTAATTCTAGCCTGTACAAACCATTGTTGGTACCTATTAATAAGGTAGAATCAGCAAGGCTGGTCAAAAAATTGATGTTGCGCGATGCAAAACCTGAACCAAATTCTACCCTTGTAAATTGAGCTGAATCTTTGTTGAGATAAAACAGCCCGTTAGAAGTTCCGGCCCAGATATTTCCGCGCTTATCTATTTCCAGACAGTAAACCGGTTTATCATTTACCGAGTCGATTTGCATCGTGGTGAAGTCTTGCCCGTCGTATTTAAAAACGTTGCTCTCGGCTCCAATCCAGAGGTCATCACCTTGTTTTACAATGCTTCTGATTCGCTTCCCAGAAAATCCTGTACTATCATTAAAAACAGCCGCTATTGCTCCGGCTGAATTTAGGCGGGCGAAACCATCTTCAGCTCCTACCCAAACGTTTCTGCCTTCCGGCAAAATGGTTGTAATCCGATTTCCAGGAAAACCTGATGTGGCATCAATAATTTTTATTTGACCTCTTTCTTCCCGAAAAAGACCTTGAGAAGTGCCCACCCAAAGCGTTCCATATTTATCAGATTCGATTACCCAAACGGTTTTATTGGGCAATTTTTCGTTGTAGGCATAAGGTGAAAAATCAATTCCATTAAAAACGGCTAGTCCATTATCATAACTGCCAAAAACCAAACTCCCAGTGTCAGTTTGGCAAATGTCCATAGCGAGATCGGAGTGAAGTCCGTCTTGAGTTGTATAACTCGTAAACGAGCGACCTGCTTGAAGTAAAATTCCCTTTCCATCAGTTCCAACCCATAAATTACCTTCGCGATCTACATCAAGCGATTTTACATTTGAATACTGCAAGCCCTGCTCTTCTCTAAGTACTGTAAATTTTCCGAATTCATACCGGATAAGCCCTTCTTTAGCTCCCAGCCACAACTCCCCGTTTGGTAGCTCGGCCGCGCAGCGAATATGGTCTGATGGCAATCCTGAGGTAGAAGTAAACTGTTTTATCGTTTCATTCTCAACCAGGATTAGCCCGTTTCCGAAAGTGCAAATCACAGCAACTCCATCTTTGGTAAAGATAATATCTGCTACGCTAGGGAAAGTGAGTTCAGAAAGCGGAGGCGGCTTCACTTCGTCATTTTCTATCAGAATTATGCCTTCTCGCGTTCCTACCCAAAGCACTCCGTTCGGTGCGAGTTCTATTGAACGTAAATAGTTATTTGGCAAACCATTCTTAGCAGTGAAAGCAGTGAAGTTCACACCGTCATATTTTAGCAATCCCTCACCAGCAAGAGCAACCCAAAGATTGCCTTCGCGATCTTCAGCCATGTCAAAAATCTTGCTGCGCCCATACTCTTTTGGAAGCGGAATCGTGGTGAAGCCAAGACCATTTTGCCTGCAAAGGCTACCCGTAGAGCCAATCCAAAAATGTTCTTTTCCCTGTAAAAGACAGTTTATTTGATTTGCCGGAAGGCCATCTTCAGTAGAATAGTTTTGAAAATCGTACCCATCAAACCGGCTTAGTCCACCAACAGTTCCTATCCATAAATAACCATTGCTATCTTGAGCAATAGCGCGCACCTGAGATTGAGGTAATCCATCTTTGGTATCGTATTGCACATAGCTTGATTGCTGCGCAAAAGTGATAGCAGAGAAAAAAAATAGGATTAGAAATACGTAGTACGACTTTTGACCCATAATTTACATATCCGCAATACGGTCTAAAAAAACCTGCAGTTTACGTCTTGCAATTGGAATCTGTTTGCCATTGCTCATCACAGCCGAATTACCATCAATCCGGCTAAAGCCTTTAATGTGATATTGCAAGTTGATGATGTGTGACTTATGCGTTCGAAAGAAAACTTCAGAATCGAGTTTGTCTTCATACACCTTTATATTCTTACTGCTGAGTAGTTTTTTGCCATTGGTCAGATAAATCATTGTATAACTCTCTGAAGCTTCCAGATGTACAATATCCTGATAGGCAATTATTTCATAGCCTTCGCGCATGGGAATGGCTATTTTTTCATTTGCCGTACGGCGAATTAAAGCTTTTATCTCCTCAAGCGAATTATTGGGCTTCTTAGCTTTTACACCTGCCTTTTTGACCGCATCTTGCAGATCTTCAATATTTATTGGCTTCTCCAAATAATCAATTGCTTGTGCCTTTATTGCTTTTAAAGCATATTCGTTATGAGCAGTTGTGAAAATAACCGAGAGATTTTTATTGCTGATACTTTCTAAAAGTTCAAAGCCATTTTCATTTGGCATTTTAATGTCCAAAAATAAAATATCAGCATCGCTTTCGCTGAAATATTGCCGGGCTTCTTCGGCGCTGCCAGCTTGAGCTATAGAAGTAATTTCCGGACAGTATTCGCCAATAATAAATTTCAGATTTTCGCGGCAAAATAGTTCGTCATCTACAATAAGAGCTTTCATAACTGGTGGATTTGAAAGCCTTAATTTATGACAAAAAAATTACCACAAATGACTCTTTGAGCGAAAAGGTGGGCTGGTTGATTTAACCGCTGCTCTGGTTTATTTTGAGTTTAGAGGCTTTTTACTAACCAGTTCACGCTTCCGCGAAAATAGATGCACAATGAACATCTCTAAGACCGAGAGAATAGCTTATTACATTTTCTCTTTTACTCTCTTGGCATTTTCTTTAAAAATTTCGATATAATAATCATAGGTTTCCTGATCGTATTCATCTTTTTGAAGAGCAAGTTTTTCAGAAGCGGTAGTGTACGCTTTATAAGCTTCGGCATATTCACCCAGATTTTCTAAAGCTTCACCTTTACTATCATAAATATTGGCATCATCAGGAAACGCTGTACTTCCCCAGTCGAAAAAAGATAACGCTGTTTGCCACATATTTGCGCCCGCGGCCAAATATCCATAATTATTAATATCATCTATACTCGGTTTGGAAGGATAGCCCAACCATTCAGAAAGCCCTGAGTAATAGTTCTGCACATTTTCAATGTAGGTAGTGCTATCGGTTTCTAACCAGTCTAAAGCTTTGTTTTCGTTCAGCTGAATTGTATTTGCAAAAGCTACAAGGCCTTCGCTGACTGAGCGCGGGGGAGTAAGACCATGGCTCAATCCATTATACGTTTCATATTGCCAAATAAAACCCGGTTGCGGGTGAGCTTTGTAGATGGAGTCAAGCTTGTTACTTGATTTTCTAAAATTATTCTCCATATCGCCCTCAGTGCCGGCTGTCATAAAGTGAAAAGCTTGAATCTTACTCCCATCAGTAAGAGACTTATTGAGGTTAAACGCCAGTTGTTCCTTGTCGTAAACCGTATTTGGACTAATTGAGATTACACCTTTGAAAAGTTCGTTTTGAGTAAAAATGCAATCACTTACAAAAGTCCCGGCCAGAGAATGACCAATACCTAAACGTAACGGTTTTGTACGATAGGTGCGCTCAACCAATGGAAAAACTTCGTTTGCCAGAAAATCTTCCAGCTTATCCGATTCTCCTCCCCATTCAGCTTCTTTTCCAGTACTTCTCGCTTTGGGTGTGAATTCTTTAGGGCGATCATCTGTTCTTATACCCACTGCAATAAAAGGTGGAAACTCACCCATACCATATAAATACTCGGCCATATGAGAGGTCATTGTGAAATAAGGATCAAACTGTCCATCAAAAATATAGAGTACCATAAAGCTGTCTGCCGGCATTTCTGTATAAGAAAACGGAACGTAAACATCTATCTCTCTGGTAGTTTCATAGGGTTTACTTTCAACTTGATGTTTAAACGTTTCACCTACAAAATTTTGAGCTGACAGGTTCAATGTAATCAGTAGCGAGCAAAGTAGCTGAAAATATTTCATGGTTTTAGGATTTGTATTGACCAAAGGTACAGACAGAGTTTCTATGAAAATTGGTTTTTTGGGACAATTAGTCTGTGCTCCAAAAAGTATCGGCATTTCCGTATTGCTTTAGCTTTTCAAAAAAATGTCGCGGGTTAAAACCCGTTATTTGTTTGAAATTTTTGATAAATGCAGGTTGGTCGTAATAGCTGTGCTGCAGAGCAAGTTCTGTAAATGACGTTTTCTTATCTGCCTGCTGATAATTGTTGAGCGCCTGCCTAAAACGAATAAGGCTCTGGTAGGTTTTCACTGAACAAGCCAGGTCTTTCTGAAAATCTCGCAACACTGTTTTCCTACTCACTTCTTCGTTTTCGGCCAATGTTTGAACCGAAAGTTCACAACCTCTTTCGAAAAGTATATCCAAAACGGATTGGAGTCTCTGATTGGAAAATTCCTTTTTCTGCGAAAGCAAAAATGTATCTAATTCGGTAACTGGGGAGTTTTCAGATTTCAAAAGCTTTTTGACTAAATCCTGATAATCATTTCCAAATCCGGTAAAGAGATTTACTCGCTCCGGCGCTATTTCAGAAAAGGGTTTATCTATAAAATGATTGAGCCCAAGCGGTTCAAAAGCTATTCCAAGTTTGTAAAAGCGCCCTTGAAGATTTACATTTAAAGCTGCATCGTAATTGCGAGAAAATAATGTGGTAACCGGCTTATTTCTATTCGGTGTAATATGTGATCCTAAGTTCGAAAATTCGACATTAGAAGCTACATAAGAGGTGATAGCGTTGCGGTAATGTGGGTAGTACTGAAACTGCTCTTGATAATTACTACGTTCATTTTTGTGAATATAATAACTAAAGTTTCGCACATCTAAAAGTACACTAAAACATGATATTTATTCTTTTAATCTTCCTCAAGAAATTGATTTAACCGTTTGATATTTGGGATATTGTTAATGGTTGTTCCAAAATCGGTTTTGG
>NZ_JAAGVY010000041.1 GCF_010686655.1 Cryomorpha ignava
TCTAAAAATCAATCAACACTCCACTGTTGAAATACCAAAAAGAAATTTGCGTTATACAACCCTTGCGAATGTACATTTACAAATTGACCCAATAATAGACCATAGAATAGCCAAATGGCAAAAAAGAACCGCATAAAAGCCACAAAATCAAAAGCCGAGCCAAAGAAAAGTACATCTTCGGGCGGATTTAAGCAATTATTAAGCGACCAGCGAACTCATCGTATTGGTGGATTGCTGATTTTATTTCTCTGTATATATTGCCTTATAGCCTTTACCAGTTTCATTTTTACCTGGAAGGCTGATCAGTCTATGCTATCTGACAGCTGGTATGCGGTATTGCGCGAAGGAAACTACGACGCTGAAAACTGGCTGGGTCCGCTCGGCGCTATGGTGGGCCATTTGTTTATTCATAATTGGTTTGGAGTAATGAGTTTTCTCTTCATTCTGATTTTCTTTAATCTCGGCTTTAAGGTTCTTTTCAAGAAAAACCTACTGCCCCCCGTTAAGACTTTCTTTGTTTCTATACTGGCCATGGTGATTTTTTCACCGCTGCTTGCTTTTGTGTTTCGGGCTGAAAATGCGCAGTTTGTAGGTGGTGCGTTTGGATACGAACTCAACCATACCCTTTACGGCGTTGTGGGGCAGATAGGAACGGGTATCCTCCTGTTTTTTGCGGCTATCGCATTTATTATCGCTGTGTTCAATCCTTCGTTTAGCTGGCTTAGTAAAATGGCAACAAGCGTCGGTTTGGGATTTGAAAATATGTTTACCAAAGTAAAAAACCGAGCCACTGAGGCACGCGCGGCAGCTCTGGAAGAAGATGAAAAAGAAGATTTTCAAGATACCATTGGCGAGATGGACGATTTTAAACAATCTGCCGCCGATTTGGCAATGAGCGATGACGACTTTGAAGCGGTAGAAATTGTTGAAAAACCGAAGAAAAAACCTGCGGTGGCTGACGCCGAACTGGAAATGGAGACGACCGTTGCTGAGGCAGAGCCTGAAGTTGCTGCGGCCGATGATGACAGTGAGTTTTCGGTAGAAATGCCAAAACAGGAAAAAGAGCTTAGCGAAGCAGAGTTGAACCAAAAAGTGAAAGATTTTGGTGAGTATGATCCTACTTTAGACCTGGCGCAGTACCGAATGCCCGGAGTTGATCTCTTACAAGATTACGGCGGTGGAAAAGTTACTGTAAGTAAGGAAGAACTTGAAGAGAACAAAAATAAAATCGTTACCACCCTCTCGCATTATAAAATCGGTATCGAAAAGATTAAAGCTACCATCGGGCCAACCGTTACGCTTTACGAAATAATACCGGAGCCCGGTGTGCGTATCAGCAAAATTAAAAACCTGGAAGATGATATTGCCCTGAGCCTTGCGGCTCTCGGAATTCGAATCATTGCCCCTATTCCCGGAAGGGGAACCATAGGTATTGAGGTGCCAAACAGCAACCCCGATATTGTGTCTATGCGCTCGCTAATAGCTTCAGAAAAGTTCCAGAATTCAAATATGGAGCTTCCAATCGCCCTTGGTAAAACCATTAATAATGAATCGTTTGTAACTGATTTGGCCAAAATGCCTCACCTCCTTATGGCCGGTGCTACAGGACAGGGTAAATCTGTAGGACTAAACGCTATACTTGTATCGCTTCTCTACAAAAAACACCCTTCACAAATAAAATTTGTACTCGTTGATCCTAAAAAGGTTGAGCTTACACTATTTAATAAAATTGAACGCCACTATCTGGCAAAGCTTCCCGATGAGGAAGAGGCGATTATTACCGACACCAAAAAAGTTGTAAAAACGCTCAATTCGCTTTGTATTGAGATGGACAACCGGTACGAAATGCTCAAAAATGCCGGGGTTAGGAATATTAAGGAATACAACGCCAAGTTTATTAAGCGCAGGCTGAATCCTGAAAAAGGACACGCCTACCTGCCTTATATCGTACTAGTAGTAGATGAGTTTGCCGATCTGATAATGACTGCCGGAAAAGAAGTGGAAACCCCTATTGCTCGTCTCGCACAGCTGGCTCGAGCCATTGGTATTCACCTTATTATTGCCACGCAGCGACCATCGGTAAATATTATAACCGGGGTAATTAAAGCCAACTTCCCTGCGCGTATTGCCTTTAGAGTTTCCTCAAAAATTGACTCGCGAACCATTCTCGATTCTGGTGGAGCAGATCAGCTTATTGGTCGCGGAGATATGCTTCTCTCTACCGGAAATGACCTGATACGCCTGCAATGTGGATTTGTTGACACACCCGAGGTAGATGAGATAACCGAGTTCATCGGAAATCAACGTGCCTACCCGCATGCATTCGACCTTCCCGAAGTGGCAGATGAAGAAGGAAGCGGCCCGGGAGAGATTGACCTCAGCGACCGCGATGTGCTATTTGAAGATGCGGCTCGGGTGATTGTTATGAACCAACAAGGATCGACTTCTTTGATTCAAAGAAAATTAAAATTGGGCTATAACAGAGCGGGTAGAATTGTAGATCAACTGGAGGCTGCAGGCATCGTTGGCCCATTTGAAGGAAGCAAGGCCCGACAGGTTTTGGTACCGGATGAATATTCTTTGGAACAATTATTGAAGGCTGAGACTGAAAATATAGAAAACTAAAACATGAAATACATTCAAACCATTCTTATTGCGGCACTTATCGTCATAACGGGAAGCCTCCATGCTCAAGATGCAAAAGCAAAAGCCATCCTTGATAAAGTCAGCAATAAAACACGACAGTATAGCACTATTACCAGCGACTTTACTTTTACGCTTGAAGACAAAGCGGCAGATGTAAAACAAACCCAGGAAGGTACCCTTAAAATGAAAGGCAAGAAATACTACATAAAGCTGGGCGACAATAATATTTACTCTGATGGCGAAACCCGCTGGACCTATAATGAAGATATGAATGAAGTGTATATCGATGTGGCCGACGGCGGTGGCGATGCGCTAAATCCATCTGAAATATACACCATTTGGGAAACCGGATTTAAGCAGTATTACGAAAAGGAAATGACCGAAAATGGCATAACTTACGACGTAATAAAGTTGATACCGACAAAACCAGCAGACAAGACATTTCATACCATAAGGGTATATGTAAATCGCGCTAATGATGAATTGGGGAAAATTGAAATCCTCGGAAAGCAAGGTGACAACTATACCTATAATGTAAAGTCGTTTAAAACCGATGCAACTTATGGAAATGAAACTTTTGTTTTTAACAATAGCGCTCACCCGGGAGTTGAAGAAATCGACAACCGATAGGCTTAAAGATTTTTAATAAAACAGAAACCCACTTCGCATTTCGGAGTGGGTTTCTGTTTTAGCAAACTATCTTGTAAAATTGCAGCTATTGTGAGAATATAAGAGATTAGAATTACGTTCATCGAAGAATTCCAGTTACGCACTCGCTCTCTCCTTTGCATTCCTCTCGGTAAAAGGCCTCATAGGATGCAGCAGGGTGCAGCCCCAAACATTTCGACCAAGCATTTCAATAGGCTCAATAACCACTCAACTTAGCTCAGCGCTCTATCTACCGAAAGGCGAGAATGAAAATAATAAATAATATTGGATTCACAATTTAAAATTTTGCAGCGAGATACGGCTTATCAATTATGTTTCTCAGATTTCTGAACACAAGAAAATTCATGCGCCTGCGTGAACATCTTTTCACACAAAATCGAGCAGCAAATTTGAGAACTCACATTATATACAAGTATAAAAACACAGAATAAATGATCCTTGCCGTGCTGCACTATTGAATAGCACAATGAAATCATGCTTCATGACAGGCAAAATATTCATTCCCAATCATCACGGGATATTATCATTCTCAAATTACCACAGTTTTTTCTATAAAATCAGCAAAATAAAGCGTACCTTTGCGCGCCTTTTTGAAAAAGCAAAATTATGCAGAAAATAAGAAATATTGCCATTATTGCCCACGTTGACCACGGAAAAACTACCCTGGTTGACAAAATGATTCACATGGGTAAATTATTCTCAGATCACGAAAATGCCGGAGAGCTGATTATGGATAGTAATGATTTGGAACGCGAACGCGGGATAACCATTACGTCCAAAAACGTATCAATTACCTATAAAGATTACAAAATCAATATCATTGACACCCCCGGTCACAGCGACTTTGGTGGAGAGGTAGAGCGTGTACTCAATATGGCAGATGGCGTATTGCTCCTTGTAGATGCCTTTGAAGGGCCCATGCCGCAAACGCGATTTGTATTAGAAAAAGCGATTGAACTGGGATTGAAACCAATTGTAGTTATTAATAAAGTTGACAAGGAAAACTGTACCCCTGAAGAAGTTCATGAAATGGTTTTTGACCTTATGTTTAACTTAGGTGCTACAGAAGATCAGCTTGACTTTCCTGAAGTATACGGTTCGGCCAAGCAAGGCTGGATGAGCGATGACTGGAGAAAACCTACTGAAGATATTTCATCTTTGATGGATGAAATCATTAAGCATATTCCAGAGCCAAAAGTGGAAGAAGGTAATCTTCAGATGCTTATCACGTCTCTTGACTATTCTTCATTTATTGGTCGTATTGCTATTGGTCGCGTAAAACGTGGATCTCTTGAGGCGGGACAGAAAGTGAGCCTGATAAAAAGAGATGGCACTATTATTAAGAATAAAATTAAAGAGCTTTACGTTTTTGAAGGCCTTGCCAAGAAAAAAACGGATCAAAGAATACAAGCCGGAGATATTTGTGCAATAGCAGGTCTTGATGGATTTGAAATTGGCGATACCATTGCCGACTTTGAAAATCCAGAAGGCTTACCTCCTATCTCAATAGATGAGCCAACCATGAGTATGGTTTTTACTATCAACGATTCTCCATTCTTTGGTCAGGAAGGTAAGTTTGTTACTTCTCGCCACCTGAAGGAACGTTTGGAAAAGGAACTTGAGAAAAATCTGGCTCTACGTGTTGAGAAAACAGGAACCAGCGATGCCTTTACTGTATTCGGTCGTGGTGTACTCCACCTCTCGGTTTTGATTGAAACTATGCGTCGCGAAGGATACGAGTTACAGATAGGACAGCCACAAGTAATAATTAAAGAAATAGATGGTGTAAAATGCGAGCCGGTAGAGGAATTGCGCATTGACCTTCCGGAAGAATTTTCAGGAAAAGCCATCGAAACAGTAAACGTGAGAAAAGGCGAGATGGTAAGCATGAACCCGAAAGGAGATAGAATGCTACTGGAATTTAAAATGCCTTCACGTGGAATTATCGGTTTGCGTAATTATATGCTAACAGCAACAGCTGGTGAGGCAATCATGTCGCACAGATTTTTAGGATTCGAACCCTATAAAGGTGCTATTCCATCGCGTCAAAACGGATCTATGATCAGTATGGAGCAAGGTAAAGCAATTCCTTATTCACTTAGCAACTTGCAAGACCGTGGTAAATTCTTTGTTGATCCCAACGAAGATATCTACGAAGGACAAGTTATCGGCGAGAATACCCGCCAGGGTGATTTGGTAATCAACGTTACCAAAACCAAAAAGATGTCGAATATGCGAAGCTCTGGTGCTGATGATAAAATAAAAATTGCACCGGCAATAAAGTTCTCGCTTGAGGAAGCATTGGAATATATCCAGGGCGACGAATATGTGGAAGTAACACCGAAATCGCTTCGCGTTAGAAAAATGCATTTGAAAGAAGCAGATAGAAAACGCTCTAAAAATAGCGTTACAAGTATTTAGTAATTATTGTTAGTCAAATTAGACCCCGAATTGTGGTTCCAAAAGCCATTCTTCGGGGTTCCTTTTGCGAGATTGCTATTTTTCTTTAAGGATATATTTACTATTTTTGAGTTTGGGTTTCCAATAGTAAGGCGGTCTGGGATTTCCTCGAGATTTTTGACTAGAATTGGGAGCTATTAGAATTGCAAATACAAAAAAAAAAATTCACTTTGATAGAACATTTTTTTTCTTGTCCGTATTGTTCCGAATCCATATCTGTGTTGATAGACACGTCTATACATCAGCAATCATACATTGAGGACTGCGAAGTATGTTGCAATCCCATGGAAATAAAAGTGCGCATAGAAAACGGTGAACTCACAGAATTTGATGCCCAGAATATCGGTCAATAAGTAATCGGAGCACCATTTAGCGTACTTTAAGAAAAAAATCTGTCGAAGAGATTGCACCATACTCCAGTAATTTTTAAAGTTTTATCGAAACATAAAACGAGATAGCTATTTTTGTGAGTCCAATCTGCGATCAATCTTAAAATTACATTAACAAAAATATGCTTTCATGTAAGGTTCCCTTGCCGTACATTTGCAGTGTATTCTCCCGCAAGGGAAATACAGCGAGGTTTTGGTTAGCCCCGTTAGTACCACCGCAAGGTGTACTAACAGCCGCAAGCGAATGTCCGATCTTTAATGGTTGTTTTAGATTGATTGGTTATCGATTCTCTGAATCGCTTTCATTTGGACTAGCTTGCGGTTTTTTATTTTCTTAAACTTGCGGCATCATTCTCAAGTTCCTATCCAAGCCTTGACCGACAACACAGTTTCCGAAATAGCTATACAGTTTTCTGATCAAAGTTTGGTTCTTCTCAATATTTGTTTGGGATTTATCATGTTTGGAATCGCACTTGGTATCGATCCCAAAGATTTTAAACTTGTAGCCAAGCGCCCCAAAAGCACCGCAGTTGGTGTTATCTCTCAATTTCTACTTCTTCCCGCAGCTACTTTTCTTATTGTGTGGATTATGCAACCCGCACCGGCTCTCGCGCTGGGCATGATATTAGTCGCTTCTTGTCCCGGTGGGAATATTTCAAACTTCATATCCTCAATCTCCGGCGCCAATGTTGCCTTGTCAGTCTCTCTTACCGGTTTGGCCACATTAATTACTCCCCTCTTTACTCCATTAAACTTCGAGTTTTGGGCACATTCGTTAGCAGATACCAGTCTGTACCTACAAAGTTTCCATCTCGAATTTATCGATATTCTAAAAACGGTTGTTCTGCTTCTGGTTATACCTTTACTACTAGGATTGTGGGTGCGTAACAAATTCAGGGCACTAAGTCAGAAAATTGAGAAACCCATTCGCATACTGAGCCTTATTATTTTGGTGGGATTTATAGCAGTGGCTCTGGCAAATAACTTCAGCACATTTATTGATTACCTCTACATCGTCTTCCTGCTTGTGCTTGTGCACAATGGGGTGGCGTTTGCAATAGGCTATTTTGCCGGAAAGGCAGCCCGACTTCCGGAAGCAGACAGAAGAACCGTCTCTATCGAAACCGGAATCCAAAACTCGGGTCTGGGCTTAATAATAATTTTTACTTTTTTTGATGGAAATGGCGGAATGGCCATTATAGCAGCCTGGTGGGGAATTTGGCATATTGTAGCCGGCCTGCTACTCGCCTATTATTTTAAGTACAGAGATAGGCGCGCCGGAATTCAAAAACCAATTCAATCATAATCTTCCATTGAAACCAGCACAAATACATCGGGCTCCTTTTCAATATATCCCTGATCGTAGCAATACTGATACATTTCACCTTTGGGAGTAGTATAAGTGGTGGTAAAGAATTCAAAATCAAATCCCTTCCTGCCCAACTCAGATGCTGTTACTTCAGTACCTTCTGCAGTATTTAAATCGCTTAAAATTTTTCGGTTTCGCCGCAGTACAGCGTTGATTTTACGCACATAGCTGCTCTGATAGCCATTTTCCTTGTTGTTGAAAGAACTCCGGCATTGATCTGAACAAAACTTCGCATCTGACCTTCCGGCAAACTTATCGCCACATTCTTTGCAAACTTTCTCCATATCCATATTGAATTGATACCGATGAAGATAAAAATTTTATTTTGAAGAATAGCTTATTCTATTCAAACATGTCGCTAAATCATTATATTTGCCCCAATAAAACACAGATTCATGCTCGAAAAAAAGAACAAGGAATTAGAACCTGAAATCGCAGGACCGGTAATTTTAGCAATCACTATTTTAGCGCTTGTTGTACTGGCTATCTGGATGGCGTCGTAAATACGGCTACCAGTTTATTGGGCTTTTGCTTTTCGCAACAAGATAAGCATTGGTCTTACTGAAGTGTTTGCACCCCAAAAAACCTCGATAAGCAGAAAGCGGTGACGGATGAACTGATTTGAGAATCAAGTTTTTATCAGGCGAAATCAGGGCTCCCTTTTTTTGAGCGTAGCTTCCCCAAAGCAAATACACCAAACCTTCTCTATTACGTGCAATGGCATTTATAACAGCGTCTGTAAATTTTTCCCATCCCTTATTCTGATGCGAACCTGCTTCACCTTCTTTCACTGTAAGGGTAGCGTTGAGCAAAAATACACCTTGCTGTGCCCATCTTTCCAAATTTCCATCTCTGGAATTCTCGCTGCCTAGATCGCTATCTATCTCTTTAAAAATATTTAAAAGCGAAGGAGGCAATTTCACTTCCGGGTTTACCGAAAAGCAAAGCCCATTGGCCTGACCCGACCCATAATAGGGATCCTGACCAAGAATTATCACCTTAACTTTGGTAAACGGAGTGGCATTAAATGCTTTAAAAATATCCTCCCTTTTCGGGAAAATGGTTGACGAACTATACTCGTCGCGAATAAAACTGAGTAGATTTTTAAAATAAGGCTTGGCGAATTCGTCCTCAAGCACTTCCTTCCACTCTGAATTTATTTGAATCGCGTCAGACAATTTACATCATTTTTTGACGTACTTCATTTTTCAATTTCCGCACATAAGTATCTATCAGCCAGTCGCAATAACTATCAGTAGCATTATGCAGGCAGCTGCAATAAATTCGTGTGCGATACTCTATTTCTTCTTCCAGCAAATCTATCAATTCCAATGCGTCGTAGTAATCGTCGGTATTTTTAAATATCTGGTTGGCGTGATTGTGAATGCTTAAATCAATTGCTTTTTTTGGCCTTTCACCGTGCGAGAGAAGATCAGTGTAAACTTTCTTCATCTCAAAATCATCTTTTTCAGGGTCGTAATTAGATAGCTTTTCCTGAAGCGCCAGTGACCGCTCGTAATTATAATCAATCAAGAGATTCTCATCGCGTTCCTGAATACGTTCAAAATACCGTTCAGGGAAATTAAAAATCTCTTCCCAATTAATGAAATCTTGCCACAGCCCAAGCCTTTGTACATTATTACCCAGGTCTATAATTACAAACTTTCTCTTTTCGTGGGTAATGCGCGAACCTCTGCCAATCATTTGGTGATAAAGCGTGAGCGAACGTGTAGCCCGGTTTAGAATAATGGCTTCTACCGAAGGCTCATCAAAACCGGTAGTGAGAATACCAACCGAACTGAGAATAGCTCCCGGCGTAGTACGAAACCACTCAAGGGTATCAAATCTATCTTTTGAGCTGAAGGTGCTATCGAGATGTTTTACGGGATAACCGGCATTCTTAAAGAGCTCAAAAACCCGAATTGAAGTTGCAATACCACTATTAAAGATCAGGGTTTTCATTCCCTTCGCCCGCTCGTCATAAGCAGCTATAAGCCTGTCTTGCATGGTATACAGGCTATACAATCTATCAAGCGAGCTTACGGTGTAATCGCCATCTGACCCTACCTTTAAAGAGCGTAGATTAACATTAAATGTAAATGTGGTAGCCTTGCTCAAATAACCATCTTCAATCAAATCAGCAATTCCGTGGCCAACGATCAATTTTTGGTAATTCTCATTCAGGGGAAGATTTCTATTTGAGCTGAGCGGTGTAGCTGTAACGCCAAGCAGATTTGCATTCTCAAAAAACTTAAAAAGCTTGCGGAAGGAATTGTAATGCGCCTCATCGATTATTACCAGCCCAATATTACGAAGGTAATTCTCGTTCTCATTCAGCCTATTATTAAGCGTCTCGACCATGGCCACATAGCAGTCAAAATCTTCTCTATCGTGCAACTCCTTTACATCGCGGTCAATGATTTTATTCTTCACATTCGCTTCGGAAAGCGCCTTAGAAGTTTGAGCACAAAGTTCTACACGGTGAGTTAAAATAAGCACCTTTTCGTTGCGCCGTGCGATGTACTGACGGGCTATTTCCGAAAAGATTATCGTTTTCCCACCTCCCGTAGGCAGCTGAAAAAGGATATTGACCTTCCCTTCAGATTCGTCAAGCTCCTTAAAAATTAACTCAATAGCTTCTTCCTGATAGGGATAAAGCTCCTTGTATGATTGATCCAAATTAGTTGATACCTTACTTTCCATAAAAACGGCACAAAGTTAGCTCAAATGAATGGTTATCGAAAATTGATTTACATGTGTTGGAATCAATCCGATTTTATACCTTCAATAATTCAAAAACCCACCTCAAGATGGAAGATAATCTCGCAGCTTTTAACGAATTGGTATTACTCAAGTACCAGGTTTTCAATTCTATATTCCTCACCCTTGAGCTGGATGGTGTTCACAGAACGGGAATTTTGCTTCCTTTATTGCAATCGCATTGTCAAAAAGGATTTGAAAAAAGTGAGACCCCCGATGAAATAATTAATTCTTTTTTTGAGGAATGGACTGACCTGGACACCGAGAAAAAGCGGAATGATCAGCTTTTTCGGTTTATTCAATACATTGAGCGAGAAGTCGTTTTAGTAGATTCGCTTGAAGATGCCGCATTCGATCGGGTTAACAATTTAAATGGATCGGGAAGTTTTAACAGCTTTTACGAGACTGTAAAGAAGCGCAGAGCCACAGATGAAATGCTAGAGGCTTTGAAACATTTTAGAGTAAGACTTGTCCTCACAGCCCACCCTACCCAGTTTTATCCGGGTGCGGTACTGGGAATTATCACAGATTTGGGAGAAGCGATTAAAGCCAACAATCTTTTGGCAATAAAAGAGTATTTAACCCAATTGGGCAAGACCCCTTTTTTCAAAAAAGAAAAACCTACGCCATATGACGAAGCGGTAAATCTAATCTGGTTTTTGGAGAATATATTTTACCACGCCATTCCCAAAATAGTCAATTCTATTGGTGTGCAACTCCACCAAAGCACCACTGCACTATTTGAAGACAATACCTTGCTTCAGCTGGGATTTTGGCCGGGTGGCGACAGAGACGGAAACCCATTTGTGAAAACGGATACAACCCTAAAAGTCGCCGAAAGGATGCGCACCACACTTATGAAATCTTATTATCGAGATATACGCAAGTTGAAGCGGCATATCACTTTCAAAGGGTCGGAAGACAAAGTATTGGAGATAGAACAAAAGCTGTACGAAGCGAGTTTTGTAAATCCCAAAAATGCAGCTATAAAGCTCAGCTGGCTTAAAAAAGCGTTGGATAATTTGCACGATGATGTGGAGAAAAATCACCAAAGCCTCTTCATTGACGATATCAACGAACTTCGCGAAAAAGTTAAAATATTTGGTTTTCATTTTAGCAGTATTGGCTTGCGACAGGATAGCCGTGTAATCAAGAGTGCATTTGAAGCATTTAAAAAGTTCATTCCGGAATGGAAAACCAATAAAAACCTGGATACCGACTTTGAAGCTCTTTTAAAATTGGCACCGGCAAAACAACTGCCCGAAGTAAAAGATCCGGTTTTGAACGATACGTTTCAGTGCATTCCGGCAATGAAAGAAATTCAGAAACGAAATGGAGCACATGGCTGCTACCGCTTCATTATCAGCAATTGCCGTGACGAAAATGATGTGGCACGTATATTTGGAATGGCGCGTTTTATGGGTCTTGGCGAAAAGATGTTTCTGGATGTAATTCCGCTTTTTGAGACTATAGATGATTTGGCTGTAGCCGATGCCGTGATGGAAAAGCTTTACGCAAACGCGACCTATATGAACCATTTAAAAAATAGGAAGAAAAAGCAAGTGATCATGCTGGGATTCTCTGACGGGACCAAAGATGGAGGTTATTTAACAGCTAACTGGAGCATTTACAAAGCCAAAGAAACCATCACGTCGGTCTCAAGGAAATACGGAATCAAAGTAGTGTTCTTTGATGGACGTGGCGGTCCACCTGCTCGTGGTGGTGGAAACACACACAAGTTTTACGCGTCGCTCGGCCCCACTATCGACAGCAGTCAAATACAACTTACCATACAAGGACAAACCATAAGCTCAAAGTTTGGGACTGTTGACTCTGCGCGATTTAATATGGAACAACTGCTCACCGCGGGTCTTGAAAACCAAGTGCTCAATGATCCAGATAAAAAATTGACCGAAGAAGAGCGAAAAGTACTGGAAGAACTTTCTAAAGTGAGCTACAAAGCCTATCAGGACTTTAAGAAGCATCCTAAATTTGTGCCTTATCTGGAAGAAATGAGCACCCTGAAATATTATGGAATGACCAATATTAGTAGCCGACCTACCAAACGTGGGAAAGACGATAAGCTGAAATTTGAAGACTTGCGTGCCATTCCCTTTGTAGGTGCCTGGAGCCAATTAAAACAAAATGTACCCGGATTTTACGGAGTTGGGAAAGCCATAGCGCACTTTGACAGCCAAGGTAAACTCGACGAAATCAAGAAATTATACCAAAACTCATTGTTTTTCAGAACATTGATAGAAAACTCAATGCAGTCGCTTTCCAAGAGTTACTTCCCGCTAACGCGCTATATGCGCAATGACAAAGAGTTTGGTAAGTTCTGGACGCTGATATATTCAGAGTCGGTACAAGCTAAAAAATACCTTTTGGAAATTTCAGGTCAAAAGGAATTGCTGCAAACCAATCCGGCTATTAAAGCGAGTATTGAGCTGAGGGAAAGCATAGTATTGCCGCTTCTCACCATTCAGCAGTTTGCCCTTATCAAAATAAAAGAACTTGAAAAGTCGGGCAAAGGAACTACAGAGCTCGCAGAAAGCTATAGAAAACTGGTTATCAGATCGCTGTATGGAAATATCAATGCGAGTAGAAACTCTGCTTAAGTCTGATCTTTTTGGATTGTAAGAACATTTTTGTCTGGAACGTAGGCCATCATTTGGTCATACAAATCAATTGCATTGCTGGAATGGAGCACCATAGCGGCATTTGATTCTTTTAGAAGTCCTTCACGTCTCATTGTTTCAATCATAGCGAGCAAATGGTCGTAATACCCATTGATATTCAAAATGCCGATTGGTTCCTTATGGAGTCCAAGCTGTGCCCAGGTAAGCATTTCAAAAAGCTCTTCAAAGGTTCCAAAGCCACCGGGTAGAGCTATTATTCCATCGCTTAGCTCGTACATTTTTAGTTTGCGGTCGTGCATAGAATCTACCATAAAAAGCTTGGAAAGTCCCGGATGAGCTATTTCTTTACCCGACATAAAATGGGGCAAAACTCCTATTACTTCACCATTATTATCAAGAGCTCCCTGGGCTACAGCACCCATTAGTCCCAGATGAGAGCCCCCATACACGACTCCTATTTCTCTCTTTGCCAAGAAGGCTCCAAGTTGATACGCTGTTTCTTTGTAAATAGGATTATGACCGATACTGGACGCGCAAAAAACAGATATTCTCTTCATTGATATTTAAATTAAGTTTGGGTTGTACCCTGATTGCGGCGATTCATTTTCAAATACATAAATAACTTTTGAGCTGCACCCGCCACAACCAGCAGCATTGGTATTAACACAGGCAAGGTATAGCGCTCTTCGACGCCGCGCTGTATAATGCAAATATAACCGAGATAGATTAAAACTGGAATTGAAACGGAAAGCCAAAGTACAGATTTTCGCGTAAGCAGCAGTGCAAAAGGGAAACAAACAAAAATACCGAAGTGGATGAAGAAAGAAAAATAGCGGAGCATTTCCATAAAGATATTTCCCCGCCAGGATTTTTGAAAAATATAAAGCGACAAATTGCTGTGTGCACCGAGGCTTAAATATACTTTTAACGGAACAAAAATATTTGAATAAAACCAATGTTCACGTATATAGCTGCTACGAAACTGCGAAAAGGTTGCACCCAAATTGATTTCCTCATCTCTAACACCATCTATTGGTAAACTCGCTTTTGCATAAGGAACCTGACGTTTTAATATTCCAAAATACGTCAGGTAAGCATTTCTCAAACGGTCTTTGCCGATCAGGTTAATTACGTCCATATCAGTTGCCTTCAAAATATTGGATATCGATTTATGCGGATCATGACTATGCACAGCATCAGCCCAAAGTTGGTTTACAGTGGCATTAAATGCCTGCCCTGATTGACCCCAGCTCTTGTGAAAATTCCAAATATCGCGGTGCAGTGGGCGATAAAGATCATTGTTATCGTTTTGATAAATAGGATGCAAACCTTGCAACTCATTTGTTTTTGTAGAAATTGAAACCTGCCAGATAATAATAGGAAGTAACGAAAGACCTGCTAAAAAGAGCAGATTTTTGAACCTCATTTCACGAAAGTGTGCAGCTGCCAATATTAAGACCGTAAAAACCCAAATAATCATTGGAGGCCTCACCAAAATGAGAAATCCCAAAAGTAGCGCGATTGGCAATAGTTTTAAAACCGTACACCGATAACATCTAAAAAGACCGTAGAGAATGATAAGAACCAGCGATGGAGTTACGGCTTCGGTGAGCGTATATGAAAGAAACCCTGAAAATACAGGTAAGAGAGCGACACCAAATGCTAAGGCATAGCTCAAGCGATAGTTAAGACTCAAAAAAGCACCAATATGGGGAATTAAAGCCACTGCGATTCCAAACAACAAAAAATGAACTACTACCAAAGCAATTAAGGACTGATGTTTAGACAAAATCAGCCTGAAGCCGGCATAGATCAAACCATATCCCGGACTTCTTGTGGCAATTGAGGCAGTGCCCGCAGCATTGCTTTTCCAGCCTTTGCCTGCTATAAAATTTTCGGCGGGAGCCAGATACGACGCATCATCAAAAGTAAGAACTGTTGTTTGTTCTCTTAATAAATCTGACTGCAATCCAGCGAGATAATGATGATTAACAAAATGCGCAATACCGGCGATAAATAAAGCCAGCATAAACAAAACAAGCGAGAGAATTCTCTGTTTATTCACGGGCGATGAAGGTATAAAACATCTGCAATTATTTAAATTAGATTAAGGCATGGTAAATGCTTAATGATCAAAAGCCTATTTTTGACCTTTAAGAGTGAATGCAGCGAATTTTATGAGGAAAGTATTTAGAATATTATGGAAAGTAGTGAAGTGGGTGCTACTTTCTGTCATTTTTCTCTTAATATTGATTGCGATTATTGTAAAAGTGCCTGCTGTGCATGACTTTTTACTCCAAAAGGGCACCACTTATTTTAATGAAAAGACGGGCGGAAATCTATCTATAGCAGAAATTGATTTACGTATTCCAGGCTATGTTCAGCTTAACGGCATTTCTCTGAAAACACCTGACGATGAAAAACTGGCAAGCATTGGAAATATTGAAATAAGTGTTGGCTGGCGCTATCTATTTGATAAAACTATTCGCATTGACAAACTCGTGCTTGAAGATGTGGACGCCCAATTGCTCAATCGCGACGGCAGTGGATGGAACTACGATTTTATAGCAGAAGGATTTAGCGATTCAACCGCAACTCCTCAGCCCGTTGATACAACAGCCAGCGCATGGGATTTTTCTTTGGGCTATGCCCGCTTAAGCGATATTAATTTTACCTATTACGATTTTACCACTCAAGATTCTATAGCAGCCAACCTCAGCGATCTTACCGTGGCGATGAATCGGGTATCGGTAATGAACAGCGCCTATATCGCCGAAAAGATTTCACTTTCTAATAGTGATGCCTTTGTGAGAATAGGTGTGCGCGAAGATACTCCCGAAGAACCAGTAGAATCAAACCAGAGCAGTGACCAAATGGTCTTGGATGTTCACGAAGTTCTGCTTGAAAACAATACCATAAACTTCCAGATGGGTGCTGCGCCTGACAAGTATTTCTTTGATATCGGCCACCTTAATTTGTTGGTTGATAAACTTGATATCAACGACCAGATTTACCGGATTGATAAGCTGGATTTTAATAACTCTAATATTGAAATGGCTTTGGCTCCAAGCCCTCCCGACACGCTTAATAAGCCTATAGACCCCTTTGCTCCCATCGACTTAAAATTGAACGAATTGAATATTGACCAGGTAGGTTTTAAAATGGAGACTTACGGAGAGCCTGAATCGACGCTTGAGCTTGACAAAATTCATATTGAGTTAGTAGATTTATTGGCTGATAGCAGTGAATATTCGGGTGAGTTAAAATCACTTCGTGGAGTTTACAATGCTCTGGACAGATTGCAGGAATTCCAAACCGGATTTCTTTTTACGCGAAAGCGGATTGCTCTCAATTCACTTTTTTTACAATACGGCAGTTCAGAGATAAACGCAGATATAAAAGTGAATTACGAAAATCTCACTGATTTAATAGAATCGGGGAAATTTGAGAATGCCTCTTTAAAAATAGTTGATACCTTTCTAAAACCTTATGATTTAAAACATATCGGCAATGAACTCGGAGTGGCTGACAGCGTTTTAATTTTGCCAGACAACACCATTTTTATTGACGCAATTGCAGACGGTAATCTCAATAAAATAAATCTCGATAAATTCCTCGTTCAAATTGGCAATACAAACCTGTCGCTAAATGCCGAAGCTGACGGTGTAGATTGGGATACAAAAGATTATGTAGTAAACGACTTAAAACTTCATTTGGAACGCAGCGATATAATGAATTATATAACTGCATTTGAAATCGATACAGCTATGATTCCCGAAGTTTCGGATTTGGATTTGGAAGGCACTTTTGAAACCCTTAATACAGAATTAACTGCAGAATTAAGGAGCACATATGGAAATATCAGTATTTCTGGAAACGGTGGCGGCTATAAATCTAAATCGATGCCCATTCACGCAAAGGTAAATTCCCAAAATCTCGATATAGGCGGGTTTCTGGGTCTGAGTGTTCCATTTATAACAGATTTTAAGCTTACCGCCGATGCCGAAAATGCGCTTGACAGCAATATATATGCCCATGCAACTATCCGAATTGACACTTTAATTTACGATGCTTATAATGTCCGAAATATTGACTTGGATGCAACATTAGACAGCAACCTCTACGTGTATCAGCTAGCAGTGCGTGATACATTTTTCGCTCTGGATATGGGTGGCTCCGGCGCGATGTACCCCGGTTTAAGCATAACAACATCTGCCGATTTGCAAGGAATTGATCTCCAGGGATTGGGAATTACAAAAGAAGATATGCGCGGCCAGCTCAAGCTAAAAGGAGAATACAGCCAAACCGAAAAAGTCCAGTCTGGAAATGCAACAATTAGTAATGCCATATTTGTACGCGATGGTGAGCGGTTTGAAATAGAACCTATTGATGCGGAAATTTATTTAAGCGAAGACTCATCTATGACTAAAGTCACAAGTCAGTTTTTTGATCTCTACTCCATAACCAATCGCAGCATTGAAGATTTAACAGCCGCACTGGTGAATTTACTCGGCCGTGGTGAAAAAACGCTAAAAGATACCACGGCGTACTGGCATGCGACCTTCGAATCGAGAGACACCCCGCTTCTGCGCGATCTTTTTATTCCCGATTTAAAATCATTTGAACCAGCCACGGCTACTATCGATTTTGAAGCATCAAGCGCTACAATCAATGCCGACATCAACTTCCCTAAAATAAAATATCGATCTTACTCTGTTGACAGCCTCAGGTTTACGGCAAGTGGAAACAACAAGAATATTTCAACAGATCTTACCATACAGCATGTTGGAATGGACACCCTTTGCCTTGACGAAGTGCACCTTATGACCACTACCACAAAGGAAGGTGCTAAAATAGAATTGCTCCTAAATGAAGATACTTCTAAACCTGATTCTACAAAAGCCGATTACTATATTCGGCTAGATTTAATTGCAGATTCAGTTTCGCTAAGAAAAGGCTTTTCGCTGAGCATCGCCGACTCGCTTATTTTAAACAAAAAAGTATGGGAGGTAGATCCTAACAACGATATTTACAGCAGCAAAGAAGGTACTAAAATCACTAAACTTCGCATTTTCAGAAACGAGAGCGAGCTGGAAATGAATAAAGACGAAGCCGAAAATTCGACGCATTTATCAGCTTCAAACTTTGGTTTGGCCACCCTTTCGGGGATGATTAATACAGAAAACGAAATTCTGACAGGAAGACTATTTGGTGATTTTACCTTAAATAGCAACGGCACCTTTTCCGGAAATGGAAGGATAGAAAAGTTAACAGTGGCACAGGCTGATTTTGGTCTCTTTAAATGGGAAGCCGATAAAGTGGATAAATCTTTTAATATAGACATAAGCAGCAACGGTGAGGCTCTAGAAATGAGTGCGAAAGGCAGCCTTACCCCAGAAAGTGACAATGAATCGGCAGTAGATTTAGTATTCAATCTCGTCAGATTCGATTTGGCGGCTCTGGCTAAACTTGCCCCTTCTTTTGTTTATGCCGGAGGTGGTACCCTTTCGGGAAAAATCGATATAGATGGATCGACCGCAAAGCCCGAACTTCAGGGAAACCTTGAATTTAATAAAGGAAAAATAGGGCTTGTAGCTAATGGATCGACATATTCAATCGACAATCAAAAAATTGATATTAAAACCGATGAGATCGCATTCAATACATTCGCTATTGCCGATTCGGCGGGTCAAAAATTGGTTATTGATGGAAATATCACACATCAAAATTTTAATAATTTGCGGGCCGATTTGAGCATCACTGCCGATCATTTTGAGATTGCCGATTTAAAGGCAGAGGCAAATCAGGGCTACTACGGCAAGCTTCTGGCCGATTTAGACATTGACATTTCAGGTAGGCTAGTCGCACCAAAAATAAAAGCGAATATTGATATTGCCGATGAAACCGCATTGACATACGTTGTGCCAGAAAGTGAATACTCTGACAGCTATGACGAAAATATGATAATCTGGACCGATTTTGACGGCGCTAAAGAGGAAGATATTCTAACCCGAACGAAGAATAAGAAGATTCAAAAACGGGATGTTTATGCCAACACGATAGATCTGAATGGAGAAATTGACATTGATAAAGATGCCATTTTCAGAGTATTGATAGATTCGCTGGCAGGCGATTACTTGCAGATACAAGGCGGAGGAAAACTGGGTGTAACCTACGACCGCACGGGCAATCTAAATCTGAATGGAACTTACAAAGTACAGGATGGTTTTTACCAAATGACTTTTTACAATATCGTAAAGAAGAAGTTTAATTTTCAGGGCGGCAGCCAGCTTACCTGGAATGGTGATCCATTAAATGCCATTCTGGATATTACAGCCCTGTATACGACCAGAGCGAATGTGGCTGCCTTGATGAGCACGCAGCCGGGAGCCAGTAGCAATAGTACTTTTTCGCAAAAGCTGCCTTTTGAAGTTGTAATGAACATTACCGGTGAACTTATGAAACCCGAATTGAAATTTTCTATCAGACTGGCAAAAGAAAGCAAAGGAGCACTAGGCGGTGCCGTAGATGCCAGGCTAAATGAAATAGCGGCAAATGAAAGTGAGTTGAACAAGCAAGTATTTGCTCTGCTTGTTTTGAACACATTTATCAGCACGGGAGGCACAGGTGGCGATCAAAATTTAGTAGAGAACCAGGTAAGAAACAGTGCCAGTCAAATCTTATCTCAACAACTCAATGCGCTAAGTGACAGGCTTATTAATGGTGTGGATTTAAACTTCGACCTCCAGTCTTACGACGGCGGCGGCGGGCAGGCGAGTACTGATTTGAATATTGACCTTGCCAAATCATTTATGAACGACAGGATAATTATTCGCGTTGGTAGCACTATCGCGCTAGAAGACAACAACCAGAATGCCCAAAACTCGCAGGAAATGATGACTAATCTTTCACTCGAATACAAAATTACACCCGAGGGCACATATCGATTAAAGGCTTTTAGAACCACAGATCTGGAAGATATTGTGGTTGGAAAGATTACCCGAACGGGTGTAGGTATTTTGTACCAGAAAGATTTTAATAGGCTACGGAATATCTTTAAAATACAAAGTGATTTAGGAAATGAAGGTAAGTCAGGAGATGATGCCGATGATGATGAACCAAACCCCGAAGATGGTAAATGAGAAATGCGGCAATCTATATCATTTTTGCGATTTTGCTGGCATCTTGCTCTGCGAATAAATATTTGCCGGAAGGCGAAAAATATTTTGAAGGTCATGAAACGGAATACACCGGTAAGACATCATCGCTTCCAAAAGAGTTGAGATACTACCTGCAGGAAGATTTGAAACCTGATGCCACGAGAAGATTTCTCATAAGTCGGCCGGGAACCTGGATTTATCAGGTAATGGGCGAAGTGAAAAAAGAAAAAGGAATTAAGCATTTTATAAAGTTTAAGCTGGGTACCAAACCGGTTTATCTGAGCGAAGTAAATCTGGATAACAACACTTCTATAATCGAATCGAAATTGGAAAACAACGGGTTCTTCAGAGCCGATGTAGAAAATAGAGTTGATTCTACAAAACACAAAGCCACAGCAGTGTATATAATTACACTCGAGGAACCTTACTATTTTGATACTTTAAGAATTTGTACCGATACTACCAATACCTTATGCGCCAAAATGGAGCAGGCTCATCAACTCGATCCAAAAGTAAAACCGGGAAAACTGTTTCAGAAATCAAAACTGCAGGAGGAGCGCGAAAGCATAGCTTCATATTTTAAGAACGACGGATACTTTTATTTTGTACCCGGCCTTACCTATTACGAGGCAGATAGCAGTGATAATAAACAGCGGGTAAAGCTGCATCTAAATATCACTGATTCACTTCCCGAACCTGCAATCTCGCAATACCGGGTAACTTCTGTTACTGTAAATCTGGCTGCGGGATCATCAAATACAGAGATAATTGGCGACAGCCTGAAAGTAATTATTGACCCGAATAAACTATTTTTAAAACCAAAAAAACTCAAACCTTTTTTACGTATTACTCCGGGAGAACTATACAGCCGTAAAGATGAAGAAACAACGCTAAAACAGCTTAACAGGCTGGAGGTATTTGAGTTTGTAAACATTAATTACGAAGTAGATACATCGGGGAGTGAATATACGCTAAGAGCAAAACTTCTTGCCAATCCCCGACCCAAACAATCTGCCAGAGCAGAGATAAACCTATCTACCACTTCTACCAATTACACCGGACCGGGAGTGCAACTTGAGTATTACAACAGAAACATTTTTCGCGGTGCCGAAAAACTGAGAATTACCGGAACAGGCAGGTACGAGGTACAGCTTACCGGCGATCAAAAGGGTCAGGCATCTTATGATGTAGATTTGCTCGCTACCCTACTCTTTCCCAGAGTGGGCATCCCACTTTTTAATGCCGATAATAGTGAAGGAAATGTGCCGAGCACCAAATACAGATTGCAATACCGGTTCTATAGCCAGCCACAATACTACACCCAGAGTAGTTTTGGGGCCAGTTTTGGTTACGAATGGCTTTCGGGAAATGCCACAACGCACAACGATTTGCGGGTAATGGGTGTAGATTATGTAAAACTGCTTAAAACCTCAGACCGACTGGAACAACTTTTTGATGAGGGCATATTATCTCGCGAGAGCTTTAATGATCAGCTTATTGTGGGACCATCATACAGCGTAACTTATGCACCGCCGCCCGAAAAAGGGAAGTTTGTGCGGTTCTACGTGGGTGGATCCATCGAATCTGCAGGAAATATTCTTTACGGAATTTACAATTTGACTAACAGCACTAAGAATGAGTTTGATCAATACACCGTATTGAAAACGCCGTTTGCCCAATATATGCGTATTCAGGCCGACTTTAGAACCTACTACAAACTCAGCAAAAATAATGATTTGGTGCTGCGGCAAAATATAGGTGTAGGCCTACCGTACTGGAACAGTTCGGAATTGCCGTTTTCAAAGCAATTTTTTGTGGGTGGTGCCTCGTCGCTACGCGGTTTTCAACCGCGATCGGTAGGGCCGGGAACGTATTACAATAGTGATCAGAATGGCGATGGCTTTTTTGACCAAACAGGAGATATTTTGCTTGAGCTCAATGCAGAAAATCGCTTTGATATGGGGGGGTTCTTAAAAGGCGCTGTTTTTATTGATGCTGGAAATGTTTGGTTGAAAAATGCATCTGAACCGCGGCCCGGTGGAGAGTTTAAATTTATATCATTTTTCAATCAGCTTGCTGTCTCTGCAGGGTTTGGGCTTCGTATAGATGTTGAGTTTGTATTAATCCGTTTTGATCTAGGTATTCCGCTGCGCAAGCCCTACAAGGTAGATTCGCCCTGGGTAGTAGATCAAATAGACTTTAGCAAAGACTGGCGTAAAGAAAACTTGATTTTGAATATTGCTATTGGGTATCCTTTCTAACCCAGCTTTCAATTAAACAGATATCGATTTATCGAGAATCATAATTTATCGTTTCTGTCAACAATGGTTTCGTACCATTTATCATCAAAAAAAAAAATGCACTCCTCGTGGAGTGCATTTTAAGTCAATTAAATATGCAGTTATAATTAGTCTACCAGAAGTTTCAACACTTTCTGTGTATTACCTACTTTAATTTGCACCATGTAAATTCCGGCGGCATAATTTTCAGTGTTAACCGGTAGCCTGCTTGTAGTAGCAAGCACACCGTAATCTCTGCTGGCAATAAGGCGTCCATCAATTGAACGGATATCTACTGAAACGTTTTCGGCCGTTTCCAAATCAATTTGAACAAAGCTCAAACCTGTAGAAGGATTTGGATACAATTTAATATTTGCTTCAGGTTCAGGCAATTTTGTTAGACCTACAAAATTTCCAGAATCGTACCATTCGTTTGCTATTGCACCATCCAGATCAATACCATATGCATTGTCTATTCGGTTATTCGGCGCATAAAACATTCCCACAAGATTTAGTTCATCTATATCCCAACCTACTGGTAGTGTAATAGAAAAATTAAAACCATACGTTTCGCCGGCAGTATATTCTACCGTGTAAATATCTTGCGCACCGCTAAAATCAGGCAATATTGCACGCGCAACATGATCGTAAACCATCATAGAGGCAGGAACGGGATTTGGTAAATCTTCATATCCACCCATTTCCGTGCTTCCACCGCTGAAAAAATTCACTTGCGCCCATCCTGGACCTACACCTGTTACACCATCTTCGGTAATTGCCAGGCCGAAACGGTAATTGCCAGTAACGGTTTCAACCATTTCTGCATCTACCACAACTTCGAGCAGGCGAGTAACTTCATCGTATTGCGCACCAAGGCTTACATAAGCTTTAGGAGCAACTTGCATTCGCTGTAGCCATCCTTGTTCAAATTGACCATCTCCTACTTGTGGGCCACGATCTACTTTCCCGGCAGGAAATGCATTTAGATTTAATCCTGTATCATAAACAGCCACGGCCATCGGGTCATTGTTGTGGACCGCTATTCCTACATATGAATCTCCATAGAGATTGGACATACGCTCCATTGTTACAGCACCACGCGGACAGTATTGACACCACGTTCCTGTGCCTTCTTCTACCACCGCTCGCTTGCCTACCGCAGCCGGTATTGCGTTGGAAGTTAAAACATAAATGTCATCATCAGAGTAGTCATCGGCTACCATTCCGTTTATATTGCTCACCTCTACAGTAATCGTTTGCAAGCCTCCGTCTAAAATTAGTCCATCTCCCATGGCTACTTCGAAATATTCGCCTGCCGCTAAATTGATATCAGTAATGGTTTGAGAAAATGTACCACCTGCGTACGTAAGATCAATGTCAAATGAAGTAATTTCATCCATTCCATTGTTTCGTACTATCGCAGTAGGGCTGTATTCAGGACCGCCCAGACTTCCGATGCCGCTTAGATCAACGGCACTTAAATTAAAAGCAGGAACAGTTACTTCTTCCCAGTCAAAAGATACGTCATCAACCCAAAAGGTAGCTCCGGCGACAGGAAAAATATCAGCGGAGGCGATTTGATTTACACCGTTAGAAAAGGTGCCTGTTAATTCTCCATCGATATACAGCTTCCAAAGATTCAATGTAAGATTGGCTTCGATTGTAATCTCAAACCATTCTTCGGGCGTATATGCTCCGGCCGCTATCGTAACTGCACTTTCAGAAACTATTACAATTCCATTGCTCGCGGTTACGTCAATTGTCCAAGTAATTCCGGGCGTAGTTTCAGCTTGGAAATTGAAATAACCTTGCTTGTTATTGGCTACACGCATAGAAGTAGTAAATGTGAATAGCCCTTCGGTATATACTTGTCCAAAAGGCAAAATCACATCTTGAGGCCCGCCATTGCCGGTAGCTGGCGAAGAAAAGTAAATAGAGTTCATGCCGCTGTTGGCCTGGTTTGTAACTACCTGTGCATCTTCAGCTCCGCCAACTGCACCAGACCAGGTAGTCCACACATCAGATTGTACACCGATGTAGTCGCCAGCGGCATAGCTTTCAAAATCGTCGTTAAACAACTGCGCATTTGCGCCGGCCACAAAAGCTGTCATGGCCAATAAAGTAAATAATTTCTTCATAAGTTTTAGGTTTAAAAAGTTTCGGTGGAAATGTACATATTTCCACTTCCTAAACCTATTTGATTTTGAACCAATCTTACAATGCTATAAACTTTGAAAACACCATCCAAAATTCGTCCATCTACTATCTGTTGAATGTTGAAATACCAGCCAATCAGTACTGAGAAACTAAATTAGTGATACGGTCGAAAGGTGATTTTACTCAGTATAACTTATTACAATACCATAAACCACCTGCTCTACATCATCCGGATCGTCTTCATCGTCTTCATCGAAGTTTACCGAAAAACTTACAAATACGCGGTAGCTATAAAGTTGATTATTCACCACATTATTTGAGTTTACATTAAATGTTTGTGTAGAATTTCCGCTTACCGCACTACTTAGGCCCGAAGCCAGTATTGTGTTTCCGGTACTGTAATTGGTCAGTTGCTTTCGTTCTATTGAGTACCTCATAATTCCAGGGCCAGAATCTTTTATATAAAACTTGATCTCGGTGATTTCTGCACCATGTGGCAAATGAACGGGGGCACCAATTTTTCTGATAGATTCGTTGCGCAACATGGCGAAAGGAGCGCTTTCATTAAAAAATTTGAGTCCATTGTGTTTATTCAAATTAGCATATCCGTCAGGATCGTTAAGTTCCACAAAATCCATAGGATCAACAGAGTAATATTTTGTTGAAGCCGACACACTCGCATCACTCACAGGCACCCACGTATTGGTACCCGAATCGTAAGCGAGCTTTTGGCCATCTGTAGGTGCGGTTGTTGAGATTGGAATACCTCTTAACCCGGAAACGGTCACAACGCCGGCATCTGAAAGAGATAAATCGCCGGTTACTGACCGAGGTGTAGCCACATTTGACGTGTTACCCACAAATATTTGTCCTTGCGGTAAAGGTTGGTTTTGATATGGACTCAGGTCGATATTCGTTGCCGATAAATTCCCCGTTATCTTAAGTGTATTTCCCGTAAGGTTCAAGTCTTGAATCTCGTTTGCGGGATCATTATCAAGATTGGCCACGTTTTTATAGGTACTCAAATCAATATTTGTGGCAGAAGAGTTTCCGGTTATTTTAAGGGTAGTACCTGTTAGGTTCAAATCCTGAATTTCGTTTGCGGGATCATTGTCAAGATTGGGAACATTTGTAAACCCACTCAAATCGATATTTGTAGCCGATGAATTTCCGGTAATTTTCAATGTTCCTCCTGTAAAGGATAAATCCTGAATTTCGTTTGCAGGATCGTTGTCGAGATTGGGAACATTTTTATAGGTGCTCAAATCAATATTTGTAGCAGAAGAATTGCCCGTTATTTTAAGCGTGGTGCCCGTTAAATTCAAATCCTGAATCTCATTTGTAGGATTGTTATCGAGATTGGGAACATTTTTATAGGTGCTCAAATCGATATTTGTAGCAGAAGAATTTCCTGTGATTTTAAGGGTAGTACCTGTTAGGTTCAAATCCTGAATCTCATTTGTAGGATTGTTATCGAGATTGGGAACATTCGTAAATCCGCTTAAATCGATATTTGTAGCCGATGAATTTCCTGTGATTTTAAGGGTGGTGCCTGTCAGATTCAAATCCTGAATTTCGTTTGCGGGATCATTGTCAAGATTGGGAACATTTACATATGGACTTAAGTTAATATTGGTCGCAGATGGGTTTCCCGTTATTTTCAACGTATTTCCTGTAAGGGATAAATCTTGCCTGTACGCACCAAGATTGATATCCGTGGCAGATGAATTTCCCGATATTTTTAGATTATTTCCAGTAAGTACAAGGTCTTGAATTTCGTTTGCGGGATCATTGTCAAGATTGGGAACATTCGTAAATCCGCTTAAATCGATATTTGTAGCAGAAGAATTGCCGGTTATTTTTAAAGTGCCTCCCGTAAAGGATAAATCCTGAATCTCGTTTGCAGGATCATTGTCAAGATTGGGAACATTTACATATGGACTTAAGTTAATATTCGTAGCTGTGAGATTTCCCGTTATTTTTAAGATATTTCCCGAAAGAGATAAGTCCTGTATTTCGTTTGTAGGATCAGCATCGGCATCGGGACCTCCCCCACCGGCAAGAGTTGATAGATCTTGTGTAAGTGTATCTCCACCTTCAATTATAGAAATAATAGCTGTAACCGGATTGTACTCAAAAGCTGTAATTAACTCATTGGCTGGATCACTGTCAGCATCGGGTACATTAACATAAGGGGAAAGATCAATATCAGTCGCCTGCGTGTTTCCGGTTATGCGCAGTGTATTTCCGGTAAGGCTAATATCCTGAATTTCGTTCGTCGGATCGCTATCATCGTCTGGCGTATTTACATAACCGCTCAAATCGATAGTTGATGCGCTGTTATTATTTGAAATAGTGAGCACATTATCTGAAAAAATCAGATCCTGAATTTCATTTGTTGAGTCTCCATCTCCATCGGGTTCTGCTTGTGGAGCATCTGCCGCGTAGAGTGCATAAGGAACGCTCGAAAACTTTGTGGTTCCGATTGATTGCAATCCCTTACCGGCATCTACCTCCAAGTCGAGCCAGATATCGCCAGATTCCCATGGAATTGCACTGAAATTTCCTTGTACCGGGTTTCCATTTCCAAGCTGAATGTTTATGATACCGTAAAGCGAAGTATTCACATTGTCGTGTTCTTCCTGATAAACGATTTCCCCGCCGGGGCCACCGTCTAAAAACTTAACCACCATAAAAACTTGCTGGTTTGAAAGTTCTACACCGGTTTCGGTATTGCGCAAAGCAGCCTGATAATTAATATGAGCCGGAGCCTGGGCGCTTAGCCTTCCGGCAAATAAAAAAGTTAGAAACGAAAAAATTATAATCGTTTTATTCATGATAAGGGGGTTATCGGTAAACGCTCAAAGTAATATCTACGCCTTTTACGCAGTTCCTAAAAGAAGGTTCATTCTTAAGCATTTAGATCTTTTAGTCCTTTCCAACCTACACCCTTCAATATACTGATTATTAGCTATATATGTAGTAGTCCAATTAATTATCGTACTCTATAAATTTCATTCGGAATCGCATTTTTTCTTAATGGTCGCAATTTTACTCTGATCATTATCCTTGGAATTAAGCAACCTCAAACCAATTTACACCGTCAATCGGTTATAAACCAATCTCCCTAAACTATGAAAGCTTTTCTACTACCCTTTTTGGCCTATTTTCAATTGCAACCACCTATTCTCAATGTGATGCTCCTATTGTTGAAAATTGGTCGGCACCAGCCGTAACTGATGTAACCGTTACCTTCACTCCTCCAGAGGGTGCACAATCTTATACTTTGACCATCTCGGGCGATTATGGACAGCAGGATTTCGGATTTGCTACACCTTTGGTTCTATCAGGAAGTGTCATACCCGGAATAAACGCTGTAAATTTTGATGTTTCGAGTATATTATCAACTTTTAATTCTATAGATACTTACTATTTCACTGCTGAACTTTCGGTTACCTGTTCGAATGGAGATGAATCTGGGATAAACAAATTTTATATAAGCGCTTTTTCCCTTCTGAATGATCCCGGTATTGACTTTGGAGATTTATTCTTTAAGCCGTTCACCTATCTCGCTGATGGCACAGGTTTTATTCAAGACAGCTATATAGCAGTTCCCGCAGCAGAATTTCCTGAAGAAATTGAAGACATTTCTGTATTTATCGACTTGGGTCATACTTTCAACGGCGATTTATCTGTTGAGTTGATAAGTCCGCAAGGAGCATCTGTAACGCTACTTACCTGGCCGAATGGTTTAGGAGGAAACATGGGGTTTAGTGTTATTTTTGAGGATGGTCAACCTAATATAGGGAGCACCGGCACGGTACTCCAAGGATTCTTTAGCCCTTCTGAATCCCTTTCGGTACTCGAAGGCCTTAATCCCGAAGGAGTTTGGGTAGTTAGAGTCACAGATAACTTGGGAATGGACGACGGAATGCTATTTGCCGTATCATTAATAATCAATTCCTCTCCTTGCGAATCAAGCATTCAGGGAACTGCTTACTATGATTTAAATTCCAATTCTACCCAAGATGAAAGCGAATCTGGATATGGCAATGCTTTGATAAACAACTCTCTCGACGCACAAAACATATTCGCATCTACCACCGGACATTTTTCTGATTGTTCACAAAGTGGAAGTGGTATATTGTCAATATTAAACCCACCGCTCTACTATTCGGCCCCCGATGTTTCATTTACAGTTAATACAGGCGATATTTTAGACAATCTCGACTTTGCATTGGCTCCTACACCCGGGATAGAAGATTTGCAGATAGACCTTTTTGCTTCTACTGCAGACAGACCCGGTTTTAGTTCAGAATACATGGTTTACTATGAAAACATAGGTACAGAGTGCATTGATAATGTGAGTATAAACCTCGATTTAGATAACCTTTTGCTAATTACAGCCGCTTCAAACGGTGATGTTTCCTTTTCAGAAAATACTGCTGTTTTAAGTATTCCTCAAATCTGCCCGTTTGAAGGTGGAATGTTTTCGGTTACGGCCTATTTAAATGATACAGTGAGCATTGGTACAGAGCTTGAATCAACCGCTCAAATATTGCCCGTGGCAGACGATGAAAACAGCAGCGACAATGTTTCCACATACCCAAGTACAGTAGTTGGCTCATACGATCCGAACGATAAAGCGGTAAGTCACTCAACTATCCACCCCGATTTTAACTCGGGCGATGAGCCATTGAAATACATGGTACGGTTTCAAAACACTGGTACCTATTATGCCGAGCGCGTGCTGATTGTAGATACCCTCGATTCAAATCTCGATCTGAATTCTTTTATGGTTGTCTCGGCCTCTCACGATGTAAACGTAACCCGAAACGGAAATGTCTATTATTTCGAATTCGATCAAATTTTCCTTCCCGATAGCACTGCCAACGAGCCGGAAAGCCATGGTTTTATTAGATACGAAGTAAACCCTTTGCCAGGAATGGCCGATGGAGAATCTATTGAAAACACGGCTTATATCTTTTTCGATTTTAATGCACCTATTGTTACCAATACTGTTTCTACCGTAATGGATTTCGCTTCAGCAATAGCTGAAATCACCTACGAAGCAAAGGTATATCCAAATCCGGCTACGAGCGAAATAAATTTGGAGTGGGCTTCTGGTATTCAAATCAATACGGTAAAACTATTTGATGTTGCAGGTAGAGAAATTGCCACTTATAGTGTAAATGGTAGTGAGCGATTGAGCATTCCTGTTGATAAACTTGGTGCCGGACTTTACACCTTTCAGTTTATGAGCGACGTATTGGTGAAACCTGTGGTGTGGATGAAAAACTAGTAGGGGCGCCTTGCGATTAGGTAAAACGAAACGTTCTGTAAATTCTACTGGATTTTCAATAAAATATTCACCATCTTTATCGAATGTATAGATTCCTGGCTGTCATTCTTTTGGTGATGATCCCTTTTATATCCTCGGGCCAAAATACCGGCGATAAATTGCGGACTGAATTTAATCAACAATACGATAGCGGTCGCTATGAAGAAGCTCTGCAAAAAGCAAATGCGCTAATAGCCTATTGGAAAGCACAAAACCAAATAGACAGTACTGCTTTTTATCAATACAGACACGCCCATACGCTGGGTGTAATGGGAATGCCGACTGAATCTGTAGAAGAATCGGGAAAGCTCATAGCAAAGCTTGAAGGAAATCAAGCTCTACCTTCATTTACTGGTGGACTATATTTTACTTACGGAAGCAATCTGCTTTACCTTTCTGAATTTTCGAAAGCCAAAGAAATGCTCAATAAGAGTATAGCTTTTGAAGGTGCACGGCTTACCCCCGATACGCTCATTTTGGCGAAAGCCACCGAATGGAAAGGGTTGGTATGCATCTATACCGATGAGTTAGATCAATCCAGAAGGCTGGTGGAAGAGGCGTTGCAACTACGGTACGCCATTTTTGACTCTACGGCTAAAGAGATTGCCTACAACCTCAATTCACTTGCCTCTGTGTACGATGAGATGGGTCTCAAAGCCGAAGCTGGCAAGGCATACGAGGAAGCATACCGCATTTTACAAATGCACCTTCCGGCAGATCATCCGCAGCTATTAAGCGTAGCGTCAAACCTCAGCATTATTAAATCTGATATGGGGCAAATTTCTGAAGCTTTAGCCCTGCTTGAAAATGCCATAGCCATTCACGAAAAGCAACATGCGGCGTACTCGCTCATGAATGAATACCACAATATGGGTTCCATTTACTCCATGCTTGAAGATTATGACCGGGCGCGTATTTATTTATCCAAAGGCCTAAACCTCGCAGACAGTCTTTTGCCCAATCCGCATTTTTACCGCGCCAATATGTACGATGGTTTAGGAGGTTGCTGGTACGCCCAAGGCAATTACATGAAAGCCGATTCGCTTTTTTACCTTTCGTTGCAACAACGAGAAGCGATGGAAGAAAAATCGGAAGTTGATTTGGCACAGAGCACCTTTAATCTCGCTATGACTGCGCAGGACAGGAAAGACACAGCACGAGCCAGGAACTACTATCAGGAGTCGTATGAAAAAAGACATGCGGTTCTAGGCATAAATCATCCAAAAACCGCAAACTCACTTTATGGTCTCGCAGATATAGAATGGGCCTTGGGAAACCACGCCGATGCACTTGACAAATACAGAACTTGCCTTAATATCTATTCGGCAACCGTTACAGATCAACATCAGTGGACGCTAGAAAACAATCTGCACTTAGCTGAACGCTTTTATGAAATAAATGAGCCTGACAGCACCTCCCGTTATATTCAAAAAAGCTGGGAGGCAATATGCAATCCAAAAACAAAACCGCTCAACATTCAGAAGCTCTCGCAATATCCGGTGGCTTATGTAGATCCTTTCGTACTAAAACTCATTGACTTTCATCTCAGTACATTACTTAGTAAAAAGCATTTAATAACAGAAAACAGTTTTGAAGAAGGTGTAGAAGTTATGAAAACGATGGATGGGCTCATGGAGCAGCTCTGGCCATTGCTAAATTTCGAAAATGAAAACAATTCTCTTCTCCCACTTATAAAAGACATTTATCGCGAAGGAGTTTTGCTGGCTGGTTTAAAGCCCAATGCTGCTGAAAACACTGGTCTTTATCTCAATAGTTTGGAGCAAAGCCGGTCTGCGTCTATTCGCTCGGCACTGCAAAACCGACATGCCATGCGGTATGCCAATGTACCAGATTCGGTGGTAGAACAGGATAGGCAGCTACGCGAAGAATTGCGTTTTGCACAGGCTAAAGCCAGAGACCAGCAGGATGAATACTGGAATAAGCTTCGCTTTGAAACCGTAAACCGCTGGCGCAGTTATCAAAAAATGCTTCACGAAACCTACCCCGAGTGGTACGAGGTACGGTATGCTCCCACCATTCCATCGATAGAGGAAGTGCAAAAAAACCTGACTAAATCAAAATCTAGTCTTGTAGCTTATTTTGATGCCGACACTGCGCTAGTGGTAATGATTGCCGATAGCAGAAATTTCAAGTCCACTTTGCTGCATTTGCCCGCAAGCTGGCAAGACTCTGTGCGCACTTACCGCACGTTGATAGAAGAGAGAGCCGACGCGATGCGAATAGCATCGCTTAGCTACTATCTCTATTCTCTTTTATGGCAACCTATAGAAGAAAATCTTAAAAGCCGGGTAGAGATCATTCCAGACGGAATACTGAACTATCTTAATTTCGAAACACTCATTTCAAGTCTTCCAACCGGTGTTGATTTTGAAAACTGGGAATGGCTGCTCAAAAAGCATACGTTTATTTTGCGCAATTCCCTTCCGGGAAAAATTCAAGAGGATAGGAAAGATAAAAATAACCAATTAATCAAAGGCCTTCAATACGAAGATGATAAAACAACGGGAACCGGAATTTTAGCCATCGCTCCCGGATTCTCGGATGAGCTTAAAACCTCATACCGCGATGCCCTTCCAGAAAATACTGCTGCCGACACTATTTTTACCAATTGGGTGCAAACCCCTTGGTCGGTAGAATTTGCCGAAGAGCTAAAAACCAGGGGGAAAGTTCTGACGGGCAGCGATGCTACCGAAAAATCTTTTCGAGAAAACGCTGCCACCGCCGGCATTCTTCACTTTGGCACCCATGCCCGCCTGCAAGATGCTAACCCCTTGATGAGCTATCTCGCTCTCACTCCCACTGCCGGCAGCGACGATGATGGATATCTCTACGCCTACGAACTTTACAACCAGCCGCTCCACGCCAATTTATCTGTTCTTACGGCCTGCGAAACCGGTCTGGGCGCTTACCGCGAGGGCGATGGTGTTATGTCGCTTGCGCACGCATTTCAATACGCCGGCTGCCCAAATGTGGTGTATAGCCTCTGGCAAATAGACGATAAACAATCAACCTGGATTATAAAAAGCTTTTACGAATACATAGAAGATGATATGGCTTACGCCGATGCATTGCGCCAAGCCAAGCTCGACTATCTGGAAAATCATGGCGGCGAGCTCTCTGCGCCGTATTATTGGGGTGGCGTGGTAATAACGGGCGAGGACGGAAAAATTCAAAAAAGCCCTTCACTGATTGCAAGTTACGCCTGGCCGGTGGGTCTTGCAATGGGTGCAATGGGGCTTCTTGTTTTCTATTCTATGGCGCGGAAGAGGAACAACACGATCAAAAATGCAGTTTAGTAATTAATTACAGGATCTTTTATCATACCATTCTTATTAAATCAATTTCAATGTAAGGCTTCAGACTTTGATTAACTGATTTGATGGTTATTAAATCTACTTTAATTCCCAATAGCTCTGAAAGCTCTTGCTCCACCCCCAATTAACTCTAAAAGATCAACCTTTAGTTCAAAATCAATAAGAATGTGGAGATTGCTATTCTTGTTTGCTTTGCCTCGGGCATACTAGCCAAAACCACTTACTAATCACTACAATCACAAAACGGGCAAAACTTAATCTCATCACAAAAAAACCCACAACATTACTGCTGCAGGTTTTATCACGAAAGTTTCGTAAAATAGGAATAATCTAAAGTTTAAGAAACAGCTTCCTTAGCTTCATCGGTAGTAATGGCTTCTTGCCACGGGTTTGTTTTAAACGATTCACGAATAATGCGCTTTCCAGCTGTGGCATCGCCGCGTTTTATGGCAATAAGACCTTTCAGGCTGTAAAGCTCCGGGTCTTTTGAATTGGTGGCCATGGCCTTGCTTAGGTATTTTGCTGCCTCATCAATATTTCCTTCTTCATAATAAATGAGCGCAAGCTCTTTGTTAACGTCAATATTGTCAGGTCGCATATCGTAATCAAGCATAATGTTTTCCATCGCTTTATCAGTGTCTTTGCCAAGCTTCATATAGAGTTTTGCAATTTCTAACCCGTGTTGGTGGCCGTGGCTTCCGTTTAAATTGGCGTAAGCTTTGGCGTTTCCATCCATAGGCGTTGCTCCATCGGTTTTATTTGTGCCGAATTCCATAATGCGCAGGGCGAGATTATAGGTAGAATCTGCCTTTTGGGTCATGCCCTGATCGCGGTAAGCATCCCCAAGTAGGGTATAAAATCCGGCATCGTTGATATACTGCATCGATCGGGTAAGGTAGTCTTCGGCTTCGGTGTAATTTTCTTTTTTGCGCTCCAGGTTCCCCATAGCGGCAAGGGCGTAGGGATAGTTTGGTCTTTCGCGTAAAGCGATGGTATAATGCATTTCGGCTGTGCGCAAATCACCGTATTGCTCATAGAGTTTTCCGAGATTTACACGAGACCATTCTGTTTGCTCCATTCCGGGATAACCGGCTTTTACGGCCATATCCATAGCTTCTTTGGCTCCATCTATATCGCCGTGAATTTGGCGAAGGTATGATATGCGCGAATACGAACGCAGATCGGGTCTGATGCCCACCATTTTGTCGCTCATCTCTACCGCGGCTTTATAGTTTCCAAGCTCTACATTGGCATCGACTAAAACGCCATAAATTCCGGCATTTCTATTGTTTAGCGCGAGCGCCTCCTTGCCGGTGGCGAGGGCCTCGTCAAATTTGTGAAGGCTCAGCTTTACTGTCGCCTTGTTCATAAGGGCGCGAAACCGCTGGTCTTTATTCGTTTTGGTGGAAGCCAGAACATCATCAAGCACTTGCAAGGCAGCATCGTAATTGTAGGCATGATTTCCGGTAAGGCGTGCCTCGGTTATAAAGACCTCACTCAGTGTAAGGCGGGCTTCCATATCGTTGGGATTCTTTTCGAGCGCTTTTACGTTTTTGTCGTAGGTGCTAAAAATCTTATCCATTTCTTCATTGCTTCCTAAGGCAACGCGTCGCTCTATGAGCTCCGGAACTTTTTTAAAGGTCTCTTCTTTAGCATCTGCCTTTTCTACTGTATTTTCGCCCTTTGCATCTTGATTGCAAGAGTTTAGAGAAAGGGATAAGATTAGGCAGGTTATGAAAAGAAGAGAAAATGTTTTTAGATATTTCATTGGTTTGTTGTTTTTTGGTGGTAAGGGTTAAAGTATTGTTTGAGCTATTGAGTTTGAGTGTGTGTGCAGTGTATTTGTGTGGTGCTATTTAACCGCTAAGGCGCAAATCTCGGAGCAAGCCGAAGGCATGAGGTTTTACGAAAAGTGCGCAGAGGTTAAGGTTTTGTTGAATATTAAAAGGGGGATGGGATTTCCCATCCCCCCTTTTTGGTTTTTGTAAGAGTCAATAAACTTGACTTATTTAGCAATCATAAACTTCTCTATAATCGTTTCACTACCTGTTCTTAATCGGTAGACGTAAACGCCATTTGGAAGTTGTGCTCCATTAAAATCAACACGGTATGGCTGATCTTTTTGAGCCACGGCATCAAAAATTGTTGCCACTTTTCGTCCACTTAAGTCAAATACTTCTACTACTGCACGATCTGTTTGTACGGTTGTAAATTCAACCTGCGATGTGCCTGATGTAGGATTTGGGAAAGCAGAAAGCTGAGATTGAACTTCAGCCGGAGCTGCCGGTGGAGTTGTATCATCATCTTCGGTAAATGCACCGCATCCTGAAGCAAGGTCACCATCACGTAAAGTGTACGGCTCACCATCAAGCATCAAGTTGAAATCCATTTCGCCGGCAGAGCCATCTCCATTAAGCAATTGAAGAACAGTTCTACCCTGTGTAGATACCAATAGCTGGTCATTGTCGGTGATGGCAAGTCCGGTAACCGGATTTGGCACACTGGCAAGAAGCACATCTGGCATTACATCTGCAGGATACACTTCGTAAAGTCCGCCCATACCGCTACGAGTAGTGAGGAAAAGCATACCGCTTGAGTTAAACGCAAGGTCACCACCTGTTACGGGAGCATAGCTATCGTAATTGGTAACCATACCTGAAGTAACATTCACACAGAAAATCTGATTTAGATTCTGACTACCAATAAGAAGTTTTCCATCGGCATTAAATACTGCCGCTGTAATTTCTCCATATTGACCACCGAGAGAAACAGGAGCGCTAAACACAGGTGTAGCCGCAGCGGGATCAATCGTTCTGTACGAGTTTTCAAATTTGCTTATAGCGTAAATCAGGTTATCCATTGCATTGTATGCAATATGCACCTCTATCTGGCTGGTAATCAAATAACTCATCGTAGCAGTACTGTCGTCGTCGAGGGTTACTGCGTAGATATCAGAGATTCCATCCGCGGCAGCGTGGTCTGAAATATAGTATACGAACTCGTCGCAACCATTATCAAACTCGGTAGGCGGAAGTACATCTGGCTGCACATATTCAATTGCCAATCCGCTACACTCTGAAGTTCCTGAAAAAGGAAGTTGAACGTAAGGGAATGTGACTCTGAAAGGTACGTCATTTTCTTCTACACCTGTGGTGTAACCAAGCTCGGCAAGAAGCTGATCAGTAACCGGACTGTCGTCTTCATCGGCATTGTAATCATCTTCCCAAAGGCCGATAGCTGAAAGAACGATACCTGCTACTGCTTGTAGCTCAATACGCGTTACATCATCTTCAAGTCGGCGTCCATTAGGGAAACCATCCATATTTGGAATAAACTCAAGGTCGGTATTGGCGTAAGCCGGATCTGTAAGACCCGCAACTGCCGCCGCAATTAACCCTAATGAGCTGAAGTTTTCGTCATCACGCTGTGTTATCGGCGTAGCCATATTCAGTCTCAACATGTCTCCACCATTTGGCAGGAAATTGTTGATGAATGGTTTACCCGCAGCGAGTGGATCGCCCATTTTTCCGGTAGCCAATTGGTACGGACGTGCATTTGGCACACCTGTATTAAATATTGGCCAAAGGTCAACAGATCTTGGAGAACCGGCAGCTGGAAGAAGTAAATCTTCAAAAGCGGTACCTGCCTCAAACACGGTACCATCAAGCGCTGGTGATCCTTTTAACGGGAACAAACCATCTTGTGTATTTCCAAAATCGAAACCTTGGAGTGAGTTACGCTGAATGCGCAAAGGCATAAAAGCGGGAACTGCAGCTGCAAAGAAGGCAGTGTCCATGTAAAGCGCAAGCTCAGGATTGTAGAAATAGTTTCCAAACTGGTCTAAATTGGCCAAATCCTGGTAAGGAGTTAACGAATTCCAGAAGTCTTTATCGCCAATAGGCACAACTACTTCATTGGTAAGCGGCATTCCCAAACGAGATACCTGAATCCAGTCGCCTTCATAAGCTTCTGTACCATCGGTACTAAGCGTTCTGATTTGCTGACGACTTGCAGATGCCCATACACCTATTACATAATCTCCATCAAGGATATTAGCAGCCATGTCAACACCCATTCCGTCTTTTTGAAGGTCAGAGATATTCACTTTAATGGCAATTGTGCTAACGTTGTAACAAGCTAAACCATCTCTTGGAGTACCCATTTGACGTGGAGCATCTCCGAGGTCAAAAATACCTCCAAGATCTACGAAGAAAGGATCTTCGATATGTCCACAAAAAACAGACTCGCCCGAAGTGGTAGTTGTAATAGCGCTGTTAAACAGCGTTTCGTAGGTAGTATTAAGTCCGGCTGCGCCTTCTATACTTCTATCGCCTACATTGTAAGGCGGTACTACTCCATTTTCTATTACAGTAGTCCATTGCTGGCCACCATCTGTACTCTTCTCCATCGTATAGGTGTTCTTTTGATTTTGAGCACCCAGACGGATATTGAAAAATGTAGATGGATCTTCATTCACTTTCGTGAAAGTAAATCGGTAGGTTACGTCATCGCCCGGAGTTGTAGCATCGTTGTCGATGTGTATTTCGTAGCGAACGTTTTCACCAAAAGAGTAGTAATTAGGTCCACCATGCGGCAATTGCATAGGGATATAATTGGCTATAATGGTGATTGTATTTGGATCATCGGGGCTACGAAACGCGTAAACGTCTGTATTATCCGCCAAAGGATCGTTAGAAATTAAAGGTGCCTCGCGGTGGCTTGAAGCCACTACCAGCGATATCGAGAAGATCGTAAATAAGACCCCCAGCGATAACCTTTTGGTTATTGTATTTATTATTGATTTCATATTATCTTTTTTTCTGGGTTCTTAGACTTCAGTTCCTCTCCAGGGTGTCTGCACATATGGAAACGCACTTTTGAAAGTGGTGTCGTTTTGCTCAACTCCTGTAGAATATTGAAGTACATTTAACAATTGGTTTGTAACCGGCGATGCATTTGGATCGGCAGCATTGTAATCGTCATACCATAATCCTATGGCAGCGAGTACTACTCCACCTACGGCCTGCAATTCAATTCGTGTTACATCATCTTCAAGTCTTCTTCCATTTGGAAATCCATCCATATTGGGAATAAACTGTATGTCGGTATTGGCGTAAGTCGGATCTGTAAGACCAAGTACGGCAGCCTGTATAAGACCAAGTGAACTGAATGCTTCAGAGTCACGATCGGTAGGAGGCACAGCCATATTTAAACGCAACATATCGCCTCCATTTGGAAGGAAGTTGTTTATAAATGGTTTACCTGCAGCTAATGGATCGCCCATTTTTCCGGTAGCCAATTGGTACGGACGTGCATTTGGCACACCTGTATGAAAAATTGGCCAAAGGTCAACAGATCGTGGAGAACCGGCGGCCGGAAGAAGCAAATCTTCGAAGGGGCTGTCAGCACCTAAAGCTGTACCGTCAAGAGCCGGCATACCTTTTAATCCAAAAAGACCATCGGCACCATTTGTAAAGTCAAATGCACCGAGCGAGTTTTCCTGAATGCGCAATGCGGCAAAAGCCGGAACTGCACCACCAAAATTATCGTCGTCCATGTAAAGAGCAAGTTCAGGATTGTAAAAATAATTCCCGAACTGATCGATATTGGCTAAATCCTGGTGAGGCGTAAGTGCATTCCAGTAATCTTTATCGCCAATAGGAACCAAAACCTCATTGGTAAGTGGCATACCCAGGCGCGACACCTGAATCCAATCGCCGGATTCTACTGCACCGGCACCATCAGCATTAAGCGTTTTGGTTTGCTGGCGACTTGCAGAAGCCCATACACCAATTACGTAATTGCCATCGAGGATATTCTCGGCCATATCAACACCCATACCATCTTTTTGAAGGTCGGCAATATCGATTTTTAAAACAATAGCATGTGTATTGTAACGGGCTAAACCGTCGCGCACAATGTTTCCATTGTTTTGGCGCGGCGAATCGCCAAGGTCAAAAATACCACCAAGATCTACAAAGAATGGATCGTCGGTAGGTCCACAAAACACTGTTTCGCCAGTGGTTGCAGTTGTAATAGCAGAGGTTATAAGAGCCTCGTAACTGGCTGCACCTAAACCTACTGTAGATTCGATAGAGCGCGAACCGATATTTGGCGGCGGCACAATACCGTTTTCTTTTACCACTACAAACGTCTCGCCACCATCTGTACTTTTAGACATGGTGTAAGTCGTTTTCAGATTTTCTGCACCCAAGCGGATGTTAAAAAACGTAGTGGGATCTTCATTTACTTTTGAAAACTCAAAGCGGTAGATGATTTCATCGCCTGGCACAGTTGCATCGTTATCGATATGGATTTCGTAACGTACATTCTCGCCAAACGAGTAGTAATTAGGTCCACCAAAAGGCAATTCTGCCGGAATGTAATTGGCAATAATTGTAATGGTGTTCGGATCATCGGGGCTTCGAAAAGCATAAAGGTCCGTATTGTCTGCCAATGGATCATTGGAGATTAACGGAGCTTCCCTATGACTGGAGGCAAAACTTTTGGAACTCAGCGTGAAACACGCTAGAGCACTGAAAAGCATCACCTTCGCAAAAAGATTAACTTTTTTCATAAGAATTTGATTATAAGGTTTATAATTGGACGTTCCAATATGAAACGCAGTATAGCTACGCATGGGAATGGTGTTTAGATTTTTAGATCGCTAAATAAAATCAATTTAGCTGGGGGAATGGGGTGTTTGTCGAATTTTGGGGTGGTTTTGGATTAATGCATTATTGGCACGTGGTAGAGACAAGGCATGCCTTGTCTCTACATTGTAACGGCCATACCACCACGGATACCCACAATTTTACCACCGGCGTAATACCCGTTGCGGCCTATTTATTAAAACAATCCTCATCCCAATTGGCAGGATTGTTAACAATATAATCTGAAATGGTTTGAAATGATCTTTCATCGCGGATGATGTGATCGTAATTGAGACAAGGCATGCCTTGTCTCTACATTGTGACGGCCATACCACCACGGGTACCCACAATTTTACCACCGGCGTAATACCCGTTGCGGCCTATTTATTAAAACAATCCTCATCCCAATTGGCAGGATTGTTAACAATATAATCTGAAATGGTTTGAAATGATCTTTCATCGCG
>NZ_JAAGVY010000042.1 GCF_010686655.1 Cryomorpha ignava
GTAGAACCTATGGCCTGGCTTACTGCCGTGCTTGGCAAAATCGCCGATCATCCGGTCAACAAACTTTTTGAACTCTTCCCTGGGAATATAGACATACCAGAAAAGTTAACAAGCTTTGGTGAGTTGGAAAATCAGGCGGTGTAGTTGGTCGGGTGGATACCAATAGATGATGTACCGACATAAACAGGTGTATTAATATTTTGCGATGGTGATAAATACACTTGAGAATTGTTCATATTATATATTTCGAGAGCAATTTGTGCTGGGATTTGATCAACAACACTTATATATCTGATCTGCGTATTAATATTTCCACAAACGTCTTTCACACTGTATTGTATAGCAAATGACCCAGATGAATTTCCTAGATTTTTTCCAACACCATCAGTTAAACTTCTTAGATCAAAATTTAATATGGGTTCTCCGGTCTGCCAAGATCCATGATAGTTGACTTGACCTTTAACGGAAATTGGTAGACAAGAACTATTAATTGGGTAAATTGCAAATTTATATTCATATGGTATACCACCATTAAAATAATTAGCATTAAAGGCTATGGGATTATCCTGACAATATTCTTCTAGCCTTCTATCACAATTCAATGAAGGGATGTTACTATTAATAGTGAAATCAGATATGATTACGCTAGTATTATAATTTTCGCCATCGATTTGATCAGGTAAGGTATAAATATTTTGACATACATAGTTTGCCAATGTAAATTGAGAATCGAAAATTCCAGAAACTGTTGATATCGAAGAATTAGTTGTAGATATTCCAATCAATTTTCCGCCATTTGTTACTGGTGAAACCCCGTAAATTTTATTTTTACTGCCATATTCCAAAAACGTATTGGATAAATCATAAGGGCCAGTAGAGATTGTTGTAGTAGAATTGTTCAATGTTGAGATTTTTTTGATTCCTTGAGAACATGATACGAATAAGTTAGGGTTCAAAAGATTACTATCGAATTCTATTCCTTTAGGGTCTGAAATTGAAAACGATTTAATAGAGTTGGGTACATAAGTGCCATCACTTGGATCAATCTTTATAATGAAAACCTTATCGGTTCCTATAGAACACCATGCAAAATAATTAGTTCCCCAAGAAATTTCAGCTTCGGTTGAAGTGGCAAAATCGTCAAAATATTGTAAATTTAAAGTGTTATATGACGCTATTTCAACGCCAGTAGATATGCCTGATGAATTTATAATACTCTTATATATTCCTAACTCTTTTGCAGCAAGCAGAAATCTACTAGGGTTTGAAGCGGGGTTAAAGGTTTGCGATACTGCGAAAGCTGTATTATCAGATCCGCCTTGATTTGAAATAATAAAAGGTTTTATATACGGAAATGTAGAATCATAAGTTAGTACTGGTGATGTTCCTGTACAGTCAATTTTAATATACAACAATGGTGAAAAACCTCCTGGATTATCCATGCTGTAAATTATGTAGTATTTTTTACATTCATTTGGAATTGGAACTATTGCAATTTCACCACTAAGAATGTCATATACAGGTCCATTGGGATACGGCATGTAAATTGGAAGATTGTTAACGAATACACCTTGATCATCATATATACCATCGTCTTTCACATAAAATACTAAATTTCCATTCGGTTCGTATGCGCCATTTGCAACCGAAAATGAATTGGACTGATTTCCTGGTAAAGTTGTATGGGTTGGATTTAATAAACTCATATGATACTGATAAGGGGGGAGTGTCCAATAATCCATTTGTGCAAATGAAAAATTAGATAATAGAGTTAGGGACAAGATAATCAGTGATAGTCTCATATTTTTTTAGTTAAGGATTTGTAATTAATTGGCAATGTCAACAAAATTTTTTGAACCACAAATTTTTTTCTACCGGAATGCTGGATAGCTTATTTTCTAATTGAATTTAATAGAGTTTAGAATTTAATAGAGTTTTAAGGATGAATCGAGAGCCTAATAACTTGTTAATGTGGCAGTTATTCAACGAATTTTCTTTACATGATATTGCTGCTAACTATTCATTCATTTAAAAGTAAATCCACCATTAAAGATCGTGCATCAACTTCGCTACCACCTCACCCACTCCTTCCGTAGCGCTTTTTTGAATGTGATGCAAATGTCGAATGTCTGTATGACCAAAATCTCCCGGATCGATCAGAATTATTTCTGTACCCTTTTTAGCCGCGTAAATTAACCCTGCTGCGGGATAGACGTTTAAAGAGGTTCCGATAACCAATAAAATATCAGCTCTTTGAACTGTCTCCATAGCTCTGTCCATCTCTGGAACCATCTCGCCAAACCATACAATATGCGGGCGCAGCTGGTAACCTTCTGGACAAGTATCGCCAATTTTTAATCCGTCAAGAGGCATATCTTTAATAAATCTTTCATTCTTTTCGCTGCGACATTTACGCAATTCGCCATGCAAATGTATAACCTGCGATGAGCCTGCGCGCTCGTGCAAGTCATCTACATTTTGGGTAATAATTGTTGTAAAGTATTTATCTTCAAGTTTTACCAAATCGAGGTGAGCCTTATTTGGCTCTGCCGTTAATAGCTGCTTATGCCGCATATTATAAAAGTTAAGCACCAATTCCTTATCTCGATGCCAGGCCTCAGGGGTGGCTACATCTTCAACCCGGTGTTGCTCCCACAACCCATCATTGTCTCTAAAAGTTTGTATACCGCTCTCTGCACTCATACCCGCGCCTGAGAATACTACAATGCGTTTTTTTGCCATAATGTGAAAATACGAAATAATATATTTCTCTCTGTAGACTTATCGCTGAGTGCTTAAGTACGTATTGTTAAATAAATTAAAAGCTATACTTTTTGAGTTTTTTAATTAATTGATATACAATTTGTTAAGTGCTTTTCATGAATGCTTATTTTTAATATCATGCGACCCTGTAAGGTGTCGCATGTTTGTAGTATAATGAACTTCCAGCATGAACAGGCGACCCTGTAAGGCGTCGTACCAAAAATTTAGTACACTTTCTAAAGCGGTGTAGTGCGACGCCTTACAGGGTCGTTTAGCATTCCACACAGCCAATATTCTACAAACATTTGACCCTTACAACTGGAAGGCGTCCGTATGGACAGGGTCATGAATTTTGCCATTCCAACATGCTTTTGAAGATAGTTCAACAGATTTTTTTTTTATTCATTTCAACCTTCATCATCTATCCATTTAAATAAATACTCATCCTTAAACTTCATATCGTAGTTCTCCATAATGTGAAAATACGAAATTAGTATGTAAACCAAACCGAGTTCATTACATTTATGGCCGATTAGAAAAAAGTGCTTTCTAATTCTGTATTTAAGATGCTGATATTTAAATAACCAGAAGGAATTATACCCTTATATGATAGAATACATTGAAGGAGAACTTGTGCAGCGCACTCCTACTTTTGGAGTGATTGAAACAAGTGGAATAGGATATATTTTTCAAACCACACTTAATACTTTCGAGAGTTTAAACGGGAAAAAACGTGTTAAAATTTTCATACACACATCTATACGCGAAGATGCGCATGTATTGTTCGGCTTTTCTCATGAGCTTGAGCGCGCCATGTTTCGAAGTTTAATTTCTGTTTCGGGTATTGGGCCAGCTTCGGCGGTTGCAGCACTAAGTAGTTATAAACCAGCTGAATTGCAAACAGCCATACTTCATGGCGATGTAGCGAGTTTAAAGAAAATAAAAGGAATAGGAGCCAAATCGGCTGAAAGAATAATTGTAGATCTAAAAGATAAAATGGGCGGGGGAGACGCTAATTTTGATATTTTTGGCGCTCAAAGCAATACCTTAAGATCTGAAGCGTTAAGAGCCTTGCGCAATCTTGGCTTCGATCAGCGCAAAGCGCAGACAGTTGTCGATAAGGTGCTTGAATCGAACGATGAATCGATAAGTATTGAGAATTTAATTAAACAAAGTTTAAAGAGCTTATAGCTCTTAATTAGCAGGTTTTGGGTCTACATACTAAAAATATTTGGCAATTTTTTGCAATTGCTGCTCTAATCACATTTGTATGGACCGGCTATGCCACTATCCCAAATATTAATAGGTCTGTAGTAAATTTACCTGAATTTAAAGTAACTCCAAAAGCAGAGATTTTGGCGGTTGATTCTCCCGAAGTGGATCTGAAATATCCTATTGGAGATAATTTAAATCCTTTCGGAGGAAGTTCAGGGCGGATTAATCTTACCGACCCTAGCAATGTTGACAATGTAATAGAATACGATCCCGAAACGGGCAAATACTACTTTTATCAACGTATTGGTAGCGGGATAGATTACCGTAACCCCACCGTAATGACATTTGACGAGTACATGGCTTATGTAAATGGCAACTCGGTAAATGAATACTGGAAAGAAATAAGATCGGCAGATCAAATTGCGAGCGACGATGATGATGGTCCTGATCCTTTTCGCCCTAGCCTAGAAATAAACAATAAGGCATTTGACCGTATTTTTGGTGGAAACACCGTTGATATACGCCCGCAGGGAACAGCAGAGTTGACTTTTGGTGCGAACATCAATAAAAATGAAAACCCGCAAATCCCTGTAAACCAAAGAAGAATTACTACTTTTAATTTTGATCAGCGCATTCAGTTGAATGTAGTAGGGCAAATTGGCGATAAGCTAAAATTAAGTACCAACTATAATACTGAGGCGACGTTCGATTTTGAGAATCAAACTAAAATTGAATACACTGGCTACGAAGACGAAATAATTCAAAAGATTGAAGCCGGAAATGTGAGCATGCCACTCAACAATTCACTTATTTCTGGAAGTCAGAGCCTTTTTGGTTTTAAAACAGAATTGAAATTTGGAAGGTTAACTGCAACCACACTTTTCTCGCAGGAGCGTGGACAGAAAAAAGAAATAAACGTACAAGGCGGGGCACAGAAACAGGAGTTCATCATTGGTGTTGATAATTACGAGGCAAATCGCCACTATTTCTTAAGTGGATATTTTAGAGCTGCATACAATAATGCCTTAAAAAGTTTGCCCGTGGTAAACTCTGGGGTGCAGATTACCCGAATAGAAGTCTGGGCGGTAAACCAAACGGCCAATGTGCAGGACGCCAGAAATATTATCGGTTTTACAGATTTAGGTGAGGGTGAGCCTTTTCAAAACCCGGTATTACCGATTGAAATTGGCGATTTTCCGCTAAACAACTTTCCGGATAACGGACAAAACCAACTTTATAGTATTGTTTCTAATAATCAACAAATACGTGATTTTTCTCAATCTTCGGAGGCACTTGCCAATCTGGGGCTTGTAAATGGACGCGATTTTGAACGGCTATCAAATGCGCGTCAGTTGAGCCCGAATGAATACACCTTTAACCAAAGACTTGGGTTTATCTCGTTAAATCAGTCGCTTAACAATGCCGAAGTATTGGCCGTAGCTTACCAATATACCCTTAATGGACGTACGTATCAAGTAGGAAATTTATCAAACGACGGTTTTACAGCCCCCGATGCGCTCTTCCTGAAATTGCTTAAATCTACCGTAGTTGATATCAAGAGCCCATTGTGGGATTTGATGATGAAAAACGTTTACTCGCTGGGCGCTTATCAGGTTAATAGCAATGAGTTTTTATTGAATGTATGGTATAATGACCCTACGGAAGGGGTTGATGTACCCGTTATTCCAATTCCGGAAGTGCAGGATACTCCGCTTCTGCAGATTATGGAACTGGATAAACTAGATCAGAATTCAAACCCCCGGCCCGATGGGCGATTTGACTTTATAGATGGGGCTGCCACTACTGGAGGTACAATCAATGCCCAAAACGGCAGAATATACTTCCCTGTTATAGAGCCATTTGGTCAAAATCTTATTGATAAACTCTCAACAGCGGGGGTAAGTGAAGACCAAATTAATAATATTGCCTACCCCCAACTCTACGATTCTACAAAAATTGTTGCTCAGCAAAACTTCTTATATCTCAATAGATTTGAATTAAAAGGTAGTTATCAGTCAGCATCTTCTGATGAAATTTCGCTCAATGCTCTAAATATCCCGCAAGGAGCTGTGCAGGTTACTGCCGGGGGAGTTCAATTGGTAGAAAATCAAGACTTTACAGTTGATTATAATTTGGGTCGCGTTAAAATTTTGAATAGCGGACTTTTGGAGTCGCAGACACCGATTAAGATCAGTGTAGAAAGCAATACGCTATTTAGTATTCAGACGAGACGACTGATGGGAGCCCGCTTTGACTATAAGTTTAATGATAAGTTTACAGTGGGTTCTACTATTATGAACCTCAATGAAAGGCCACTTACCCAAAAGGTCAATATCGGCGACGAACCCATGAACAATACCTTGTGGGGGCTTGATGCTCACTTTCAGGACGACTCTCGATTTTTAACTGATTTTGTTGATGCTATTCCGCTTATCAACACCAAAGAAGTATCAAACGTTGATGCGTCTATTGAGTTTGCACAACTCATTCCCGGGCACAACAAGGCTGTCGGCAAATCTGGAACTGCCTATATTGACGATTTTGAAGGAACGATTTCGCAGATTGATTTGCGAAATTTCGCCTCTTGGGGGCTTGCGTCTATTCCTCAAAATCAGCCACAGATTTTTCCTGAAGCGGCGCTTAGCAATGATAGAACCCTTGGATACAACCGCGCGAATATGGCCTGGTATGTTATTGATCCGCTCTTTTTCAGAAATGACAACATTACTCCTGACAATATAAACCCTACGCGACATTATCAGCGTGAGGTAACAGAGGGTGAGGTATTTCCAGATAAAGATTTGCCTGCAGGTACTCCGGCAAATATTGCCACTTTCGATTTGTCATTCTACCCACAAGAGCGTGGACCGAATAATTACGATGCGGAAGCCACAGCATTGTCGGCCGGTATAAATCCGCAAACCGGAGATTTGCTCAATCCAGAATCGAGGTGGGGAGGATTGCAGCGCGCGATCAATACCACAGATTTTGAGCAGACCAATGTAGAGTTTATTCAGTTTTGGATCATGGATCCATACAATACCGACAACCGCGATTTTTTAGGTACCGCAGGAAACAGCAACGGAAAGTTACTTATTAATCTCGGAAATGTATCTGAAGACCTTTTGCGAGATGGTCAAATGAGCTTTGAAAATGGTTTGCCTCTCGATCCGAACAATCCGAACGGACTGCTGACCGATACAACCGCTTGGGCGCGCGTACCAATTACCCAGAGTATTGTAAATGCTTTTGATAATACTACCAATTCAAATGCAGCTCAAGATGTTGGCTTCGATGGATTTGACGATGCGGGCGAACGCGCTTATTTTGCAGAGTTTATCGATAGAATAAATGCACTACCCGGAGTTTCCAGTACTGTTGCAAGTAGAGCTAACGGCGACCCATCTTCAGACAATTATCAACATTTCCGCAGTGGAACTTATGATGATGAACAGGCCGACATTGTAGACCGCTACAGATTGTTTAATGGTTCTCAAGGGAACTCGATAACTACCCAAGACAGCGATCCTGGTTTTCCTCAACAAGCCACAACTTTGCCTACAACCGAAGATGTAAACCAGGATTTAACATTGGCGGAAGCCGAATCATACTACCAATACGAAGTAGATATGCCCGACCCGCAAGTTTCGCCGGGCGACTGGCAAGTGGGTAATAATTATATTACCGATGTGGTAGATGGAGTAGCACCCGATGGGCGTCTGGTAAAATGGTATCAGTTTAAAATTCCGGTACGCGAAGGAAAATCAATAAATAATATTCAGGATTTGCGCTCTATTCGTTTTATGCGATTGGTTACCAAAGGGTTTGAAACTCCGTTGGTTTTAAGGTTTGCGCGCTTGGAGCTTATTCGCGGAGAATGGAGAAGGTATGGCCAAACCCTGCGTGAAGGCGAGGTTGTACCCGGTCAACCAGGCGAAACCGAGTTTGATATTCTCGCCGTTAATATTGAGGAAAACAGTCAACGTACTCCGCTTAATTATGTAACTCCTCCTGGAATTTCGCGTGAAATTGACGCCGGTACTGCTAACCTTAGAAGCCTCAATGAGCAATCCCTTGTATTGCGTGTGCGCAATCTGGGCGATGGCGATGCGCGAGCCGCATTCAGAAGTCTAGACATAGATATGCGGATGTACGGAAATCTGGAGATGTTTATTCACGGCGAAACTATAAATGAAAACAACCCGATTGCGTTTGGAGATGTGTCGGTATTTGTGCGACTGGGTTCTGACTTTGATCAGAACTTTTACGAATATGAAATCCCGGTGAAACCTACTGGACTTAATTCGTCAAGCACACCTCAGAATATCTGGCCGGAAGAAAACAATATGAAGATTGAGTTTGAAAAGCTGCAAGCGGCGAAGAATTCTCGAAATCAATCAAACTTTCCGGATAATGAAATTTATGTTCAGTCTGATGGCGATCGCCGTATTCGCATAAAAGGTAATCCTGTTCTTAGCTCAGTACGCACGATCATGATTGGTGTGCGCAATCCCAATTCAAATGGCGACCCCACTTACGGAAATATCTGGTCGTCTGATGATGCCAAGTCAGAAAGTGCAGAGATTTGGGTAAATGAGCTTCGCCTCACCGACTTTAATAACGATGGTGGCTGGGCAGCTGTAGGGCGTATTAATACCAAGCTCGCCGATTTTGCCACCGTATCGCTGGCCGGAAATATAAGCACCCCAAACTTTGGGTCGCTCGGTAGCCGCGTGGCCGAAAGACCGCAGGAAACATCTATGGGCTACGATGCCAGCTCTAATGTTAACCTCGATAAATTCCTGCCTGAAGAATCGGGCGTTAAAATACCAATGTATATTGGTCAGGCAGAGCAAGTGGTAATTCCTAGATTCGATCCTTTATCGCCAGATCTTGAGCTCGACGAAGTGGACGAAGGACTTTCGCCTTCCGAGCAAAAAGAACTGCGTAAACGATCGCAAAGCTATGTGCGAAGGAGAAGTATCAACTTTACCAATGTCCGGAAAGACAGAGTGAATTCAGATAAAAAACCGAGAATTTACGACGTTGAAAACCTGAATGCCACATTTGCATACAGCGACCGGCACGCCTACGACTTCAATACGGCATTTGATAACCAAAGGCAGTTTAGGTTTGGATTGGGATATAATTTCAACGCCCAGCCAAAGAATTACAAACCTTTTGCTACAAGCAAATTCCTGCGATCATCTGATTATCTGGCTCTTGTACGTGACTTTAATTTTACCCTCGTTCCAAAAAACATCTCCTTCCGCTCAGATATTAATAGAACGTATAATGAGCAGCAGTTTAGAAATGTGAGCGAAGGCTTTGATTTTGAACAGCCTGTACTCTATACAAAAACCTTTAATTGGCTGCGCACTTACGATGTACAGCATGATCTTACTAGCTCTATCCGGCTGGGCTATAGTGCCAACAATCTGGCTTACATTGACGAATCCATCGGTAAAGTTGATAAGAGCGACCGCGATTCGTACAACGATTACCGAGATACGGTGTGGAATAGCATTAAAGATTTTGGAACAAACGTTACTTTCAATCAATCGGTATCGGCAAATTATAAAGTGCCGATTAATAAAATTCCTATTCTCGATTGGGTTTCTACAGACTTGCGCTATACCGGAAGCTACAATTGGCAGCGTGCTCCTTTTAGCCAAGACTCTTTGGGTAATACCATTCAGAATTCGCGTACGCTTTCGCTAAATGGACAACTAAATTTCCTTACTCTTTACAATAAAGTTGGATACTTTAAAAAGGTAAATCAAAAATTCCAGCGGCAGAGCAGAGGTACGGGACGATCGCTAACTACAAATTCTCGAACACCCCAAAAAGGCAAAGGCGAAGAGGAAAGTGAGGCTGAAAAGGAAAAGAAAGATGAAAATAAGATTACGGTTTTTGATTACGGAGCGAAACTCTTGATGAGTTTGAAAAATGTGAGCGTTGTGTATAGCCAAAATGAAGGAATTTTCTTACCGGGATATAATAGAAAATCAAATATTATTGGGATGGATCCCGGATTTAATGCACCGGGGATTGACTTTGTGCTTGGGCATCAAATCAGTGATTTTAACAAGCAGGCTGCCCTCAAAGACTGGCTTGTGAAAAATCAATACATCAATCAGCAATATCTTGAATCATATACCGAAGACTTTAATCTTAGGGTAAATCTGGAGCCAATTCCAAATCTGCGTGTAGAGTTTAATGCTATCAGGAGTAAATCGCTTTTTGATGGATCATTTTACAGATACAACAACGACTTGCAACAATATTTGGAAGAGAGCCAATTCCAGTCGGGAAGTTTCAGCATTTCAATGAACGCCTGGTCAACTGTTTGGGTGAACGATAGAAATGATAATAGCAACAAGACGTTTGAGAATTTTAAAGATAATAGAAGTGCCGTATCAAATCGATTGGCGCGAGAGACGGGTTATTCCGATCCGGTTGCCGTAGGGTTTGCCGATGGATTTGGCGAGAGCTCTCAGCAGGTCATAGTTCCGGCGTTTGTAGCAGCTTATACCAATTCCGATCCCAATAAGGTAGCATTGACTATAGATGATTACACCCTTTTGGATGCAATCAAAAATCCGAGCTGGACGGTGAATTATGACGGACTTTCTAAAATTCCGGCCATAGCCAAGATTTTTAGAAATGTAACCTTAGGTCATTCTTACAGAAGTACCTACAGCGTAAATAATTTTACGACCAATCTCAGCGCCGGATCAGATATAAGCGGTACTCCAACACGAGATAATTCTGAAGAGGCAAACTTTATAGCGATGAATCAGATTAATGCGATTACAATTTCAGAGCAACTAAGCCCACTTATTCGGATAGATATGACCTGGCAAAACTCGCTTATTACCAATTTTGAAATCAACAAGAACAGAACGCTGGCATTTAGTACTACAAACTTTCAGCTTACCGAAAACCGAAGCGACGAATATGTAATTGGTCTGGGGTATCGCTTTCCCGATGTTGAAATTAAAATTGGAGGAAAGTCACGCAAAAGCGATTTAAATGTCCGTGCCGATTTAAGCATTAGAGACACCGAAGTAATAATAAGAAGAATGGCAGAAGGAACCAATCAGATAACTTCTGGCCAGAACATTATTTCGATTAAAACAGCAATTGATTATGTGATATCTGACAGGCTGAATATTAGAGCGTTCTACGATCATCAGATCAATGAGCCAAAAATTTCTATCTCATTCCCTACCTCGAATATAAATACTGGTATATCTTTGCGCTTTACCTTAACACAATAAAATTTTAAGAAATGAATATTCCGAGCGATCTCAAATACACAAAAGACCACGAGTGGGTTAAAGTACAAGGTAATACTGCGACAATTGGCATTACAGATTTTGCCCAGAGCGAGCTAGGTGATATTGTATTTGTTGAAATAGAAACAACAGGCGAGGACCTTGATGCCGGAGAGGTATTTGGTACAATTGAAGCTGTAAAGACAGTTTCAGATCTCTTTATGCCTTTTAAAGGAAATGTAAAAGAGTTTAATTCAGAGTTGGAAGCAAGCCCCGAGATGGTAAATGAAGATCCTTACGGAAAGGGTTGGATGATCAAAATCGAGTTTGAAGGAGATTTAGACGATTCTGAATTGCTAGACGCAGAAGCGTATAAAGACCTTGTTGGATAAAAAGAAATCATTTTTACAATCATATTGGGGGGCTGCTCTTTGGGCAGCCTTCATTATGCTGCTATGTGGCCTACCCGGCCAGGACTTGCCGAATATTGATTTTTGGGAAATCGATATTGAAGACAAGATCGCTCATTTAGGCGTTTTTGGTATTCTCGGTTTTCTAATGGTTTATGGTTTTATTCGCAAAAATTCACAGAAAAACATTTCGCGAAAGCATATTCTTATCCTCATTCTTGCCGCCACGGCTTACGGTGCTCTCACTGAGATTTTACAGGGATTGCTCTTCCCATCACGCTTTGCAAGCCTTTCCGATTTTCTTGCCGATTCGCTTGGTGCAATTCTCGGCATAGTTATTGCAAAAAAGTTACTTGTAAAACAACGTTAAAAAAAGTGCTGCGCAGCTTCTTTTTTGACAACTAAACCAAATTGTCATGATTGAAAAGAAAAACCGGGACTACCGTCTCGAAAGATTCCGCGCGCCTTTATTTTTTCTAGGCTTATTATTCTCATCGGCTTTTGTCTTAACCGCTTTTGAGTGGAAGACTTATTCCGACATACCCACCATTGACAAATCAGATCGCGCCAACCGCGATTTACCTGATGAACCTATTTTTATTGCTGTACCGATGCAAAAACCGCTTCCGCCTCCGCCGGCACCAAAGCCCGTGATTGATGAATTGGTACTTATTGATGACGACAAAAAAATTGATTTGATTTTGGATATACCAAATTTTGAACCGGAAGATGAGCCTGTAATATCCGTCATATCAGCGAAAGCAGAAGTCGTAACTGAAGAAGTTATCGAATTGCCTTTTGTAGATGAATGGCCGTCATTTCCAGGAGGCGATACTGCACGAGTAAAATATTTGATGGCGAATGTAAACTATCCTGATAAAGCCAAGCATGTGGGAGTTCAAGGTACAGTGTGGGTGGAATTTATAATTGCAAAAGACGGGAGTATAGAGGACGCAGTAGTAATAAGAGGCGTTGGTGCCGGTCTTGATGAAGAAGCCCTGCGGGTTGTAAACGAAATGCCGAGGTGGACTCCCGGAAAACAAAGAGGACTTCCCGTGAAGGTGCGTTTTAGGTTGCCGATAAAATATACTTTGCTGTAGTGAGTTTTTAGTTTTTGGTGCTTTGTTTTTAGACTTGTACTTTAACGTGCTGAAACTCTAAAAGGATAATAGTTAGGTTTTTCAGTACTATATTTAAAAGTTAGAGGCACAGAGTACATTACGGAGCCCAGAATGAGACCAAACACTAAGAACTAAAAACCAAAAACAAGAATCAAATTAACATTTCGAGGCATAGTATTTGGTAACTTTGACTATCAAAATGAAGAGAATTACAAAAAACTACACCATTATTTAAAGAACTTTTATATTTTCGCCTAATACTGGTTATAAAACCAACACCATGGAATTAAAAAAGAGCATTAACGCAAATTTGGAGAAAAAGCGGATTCCGCTGATAATCATTGGAATACTGTTTTCTACAGCATTAGTTCTGGTAGCTTTTGAATGGAAAACTTACGAAACGGAGATAGCTTCGCTCGGTCAGCTTGACATTGATTTGATTGAAGAAGAGATTATTCCTATTTCACAACAACAACCGCCACCACCTCCACCACCACCAGCGCCCACTACAGTTATTGAAATTGTAGAAGATGAGAAAGAAATTGAAGAAGAGCTGGTAATTGAAGATATGGAAGTGGATGAAGATACCGAGATTGAATTTATTGAGGAAGCCACGGAAGAAGTTGCCGAAGAGCAGATTTTTACCATTGTTGAAGAAATGCCTTCATTTCCAGGTGGTGAGCCGGCAATGATGAAATATCTGGCCAATAATATTAAGTATCCCGCTATTGCCAAAGATGCCAACATACAGGGGACTGTTTATGTAACTTTTGTGGTAAACGAGAAAGGTGAAGTAAAAGACGTTAAGGTACTCCGCTCAATTGGCGGTGGAACAGACGAAGAAGCCATTCGCGTAGTTCAAAGCATGCCTAAATGGAAGCCCGGGAAACAAAGAGGTAAAGCAGTAAAGGTTCAGTACAACCTGCCAATCCGATTTACTTTACGATAAGCTAAGGCCTCACTAAAAATTTAAAAACCTTCTCATTTGAGAGGGTTTTTTTATGTCACGATTTTGATTGTGCTATATTTGACTTTATAAATGTTTTAAATGGAATTAAAATTACGGCATAAGCCAATAGATCAGGTAGGTATTGAGGAACGATGTGCACGGTTTAAGACACGCAGCATTAAAACCGATGCCAAGATGCAAGGTCTTAAAATGGCTCTCAGTATGATTGATTTAACCACTCTGGAAGGGAAAGACACTGCTGGGAAAGTGCGTCAGATGTGCTATAAGGCCATGCATCTGCATGATGAACTTCCGGGTTTACCAACGGTTGCAGCAGTATGTGTCTATCCCGAAATGGTGGCGAGTGCACGAAAATATCTGGGTTCATCAGGTGTGAAAATAGCATCGGTGGCGACCGCATTTCCATCCGGTCAAACAAATCTTGATATTAAGCTCGCAGATACAAAGCAGGCGATAGATGCAGGTGCTGATGAAATAGACATGGTAATTTCGCGCGGAAAATTTCTTCAGGGCGATTATAATTTCGTGTTTGATGAAATATCTTCCATTAAAGAAGCTTGCGGAAATAAGCGGCTCAAAGTAATTCTTGAGACCGGCGAATTGGGCGATCTGGAAAATGTAGCTCTCGCAAGCCGATTGGCAATTGATGCCGGCGCAGACTTTATCAAAACCAGTACCGGAAAAATTCAACCGGCAGCAACAATGGAGGTTACCCTCGTGATGCTTGAAGTAATACGCGATTATTATTTTGAAACCGGAAAAATGGTGGGCATGAAACCTGCTGGTGGAATTTCTAATTCCAAGCTGGCACTGCATTATCTCATTATGCTCAAAGAAACCCTCGGCGATGCCTGGCTCACCAATGAGTGGTTTAGATTTGGCGCAAGCTCGCTGGCAAATGACTTGCTAAAACAATTGGTTAAACAAACCACCGGAGTTTATCAATCTGGAAATTATTTTGCATTAGACTAATATGGCTAAGAAAAACGATACTAATACGTGGTCGCTTTCACCGGCGCCCGAGAGTACTTCTCATATTCGAATAGACAAAAAGTACGATTTGTTTATCGATGGGAAGTTTACCCCTCCGCAGAGTAAAAAATATTTTAAAACCATTAATCCCGCTACTGAAGAAGTATTGGCAGAAATTGCCGATGCCAACGAAAAAGATGTGGACAGAGCTGTAAAGGCTGCGCGAAAGGCGTACACCAATGTATGGTCAAAAATGGAACCCAAGGAACGTGCGAAATATATCTTTCGCATTGCCAGACTCTTGCAGGAGCGAGCAAGGGAGTTTGCGGTAATAGAATCAATGGATGGCGGTAAACCCATTCGCGAATCACGCGATTTTGATGTTCCAACTGCTGCGGCTCACTTCTTCTATCACGCCGGCTGGGCAGATAAGCTGGAATATGCTTTTCCGGCTAAAAAGCCGAAATCGATTGGAGTTGTTGGACAAATTATCCCTTGGAACTTTCCGCTTCTCATGGCCTCTTGGAAAATTGCTCCTGCACTCGCTGCCGGGAATACCGTTGTGCTCAAGCCCGCTGAAACCACTTCGCTTACGGCCTTAAAACTCGCTGAGCTTATCCGAGATTCTGGAATACCCGATGGTGTTGTGAACATTATAACCGGTGCCGGCGAAACCGGAAAAGCACTGGTAGAACATCCAGATATTGATAAAATAGCCTTTACCGGTTCTACAGCCGTTGGAAAAATGATTCAGCGCAGCCTCGCCGGAACGAATAAAAAACTAACCCTTGAGCTCGGTGGAAAAGCGGCAAACATCATTTTTGAAGATGCTGCCCTCGATCAGGCAGTAGAGGGAATTATCAATGGTATTTTCTTTAATCAGGGCCACGTATGTTGCGCCGGCTCACGCGTATTTGTGCAAGAAAGTGTAGTCGATGCTGTAACCCGGCGGCTTGAGCACCGCATGAACAGCCTTATAATTGGCGATCCCTTAGATAAAAACACAGACATTGGAGCCATAAATTCCAAAGGTCAACTCGAAACGGTAAATAAATACCTGGAGTTAGGACAAAAAGAAGGCTTTGAAATGTTCCAAGCCGGAAATGAACCACCTAAAAAAGGATTTTGGTGTAAGCCAACCCTTTTCAAAAATGTAGCCCAGAGCAGCATTATCAGTAAAGAAGAAATTTTTGGTCCCGTACTCGTAATGCAAACGTTTAGAACGATAGACGAAGTAATAGACAAGGCAAACAATACGCCTTATGGTCTTTCTGCCGGAGTGTGGACGGATAAAGGATCAAAGATTTTCAACCTCACATCGCGTTTAAAGGCCGGCGTGGTATGGGCAAACACTTTCAATAAATTTGATCCTACTTCACCTTTTGGCGGATATAAAGAATCCGGATTTGGCCGTGAAGGGGGAATTCAGGGATTATCTGCATATTTAAAATTTGACTGATGGCAACGAAAAAATCAAGTGAGAAAAAATCAGTACAATCAGCTGATCTTCCAATAAATAAAACATACAAGCTTTTTATCAACGGAGCTTTTCCTCGTACAGAAAGCGGTCGATATTTTCAGCTCGATGATGCTGACGGGAACTTTATGGCAAATATTTGCCTGAGTTCGCGAAAAGATTTCAGAAATTCTGTTGTGGCTGCACGTTCGGCCCAGCAAAGCTGGCAAGACAGAGCGGCGTTTAACAAATCGCAGATCGTTTATAGAATTGCTGAAATGCTCGATCAAAAAAGAGATCTTTTTGTAAATGAAATGATCCAAATGGGCTACAGCAAATCTGCTTCCGATAAGGAATTCACAGCCGCTGTAGATCTTGTGGTATACTATGCCGGCTGGTGCGATAAGTATATGCAGGTGTTTAGCAATGTAAATCCGGTTGCGAGTTCGCACTTCAATTTTTCAGTGCCCGAGCCTACGGGAATCGTTGCTACAATGGCGAGCGAAAAAACGGCATTAACCGGAATTATTCAGGCGATAATTCCACCAATCTGCGGTGGTAATACAGTGGTCGTGCTTTCAGCAGAAAAGTATCCGGCTACCGCTATAAGCTTTGCCGAAGTGCTTGCTACGTCTGATGTTCCGGCGGGAGTTGTGAATATCCTTACAGGAAAACGAGCAGAGCTCTATTCACATTTTGCTTCGCATATGGATGTAAACGCAGTTGTAATTTGGGATGCTGAAAAAGCAGATGCCAAAAATGTAGGCGCGCTCGCTGCTGATAGCGTTAAACGAACACATTTTTACGAAAGTAAAACACCTGTAGTGGGCAATCCCGATTTGATTATGAACCTGCAGGAGACCAAAACAACTTGGCATCCTATCCAAAATATTTCTGGCTCAAAATCAGGATATTAAAAACCCAAGCATGGCAGTACAAATCTTTATACCTTTGCAAAATTTAAATCAGGCTTAATGTCAAAGAAAGTTGCTTTAATAACCGGTGTTACCGGTCAGGATGGAGCTTATTTATCAGAGTTGCTCCTTAAGAAAGGATACGAAGTTCACGGAATTAAGCGACGAAGCTCGCTTTTTAATACCGATAGGATAGATCACCTCTACAAAGATCAGCACGAAAGTAATGTCAATTATTTTCTCCACTTCGGCGATCTCACTGATGCTACCAATATGATTCGGATTATTCAGGAGGTACAGCCAGATGAAATTTACAATTTGGCGGCTATGTCTCATGTTCATGTATCGTTTGAAATGCCGGAATATACGGCCAACGTTGATGCGATAGGCACGCTGCGAATTTTGGAGGCTGTGCGTATTTTGAAAATGGAAAAGAAGACCAGGATTTATCAGGCTTCTACCAGCGAACTGTACGGAAAAGTGCAGGAAACTCCGCAGTCAGAAACCACGCCTTTCTATCCGCGCAGCCCCTATGGAGTAGCTAAACTATACGCTTTTTGGATTACCAAAAACTACCGCGAGGCCTACGATCTTTTTGCCTGCAACGGTATTTTGTTTAACCATGAAAGCCCTCTTCGTGGAGAAACTTTTGTAACCCGAAAAATTACGCGTGGCGTAGCCCGCATAAAACTCGGATTGCAGAAAAATATCTTTATGGGTAATATTGACTCACAGCGCGACTGGGGTCATGCCCGCGATTATGTAGAAGGTATGTGGCGTATACTTCAGCAAGATGAGCCCGATGACTTTGTGCTTGCTACCGGAAAAACAAAAACGGTGCGTTACTTTATTGAGCGCGCTTTCGCGGAAGTTGATATTGAAATAGAATGGAAAGGAAAAGCTGAAGATGAGAAAGGAATTGACAAGAAAACTGGAAATGTACTCGTAGAAATTGATCCAAAATACTACCGCCCGACTGAAGTAGAGTTGCTGCTGGGAAATCCGGCTAAAGCCAAAGAAAAATTGGGCTGGGAACCAACCTGTACTGTAGATGAATTGATTTCTGAAATGGTAAAAGCAGATATGGATCTTTTTAAACGAGACAAGTATTTGCTAGACGGAGGTCATAAAATTATGAATTACAACGAATAGATAAACGTGGAAAAGAACGCTAAAATATACGTTGCCGGCCACCGAGGTATGGTGGGCAGTGCCATTTGTAGAAATCTCAAAAGCAAGGGTTTTGACATTATTATTACCCGCACCTCATCTGAATTAGACTTACGCAATCAGGCGGCTGTTGAAGAATTTTTTGCCACTGAAAAACCTGATTATGTTTTTCTCGCTGCCGCGAAAGTGGGTGGCATTCAAGCCAATAATGTTTATCGTGCCGATTTTCTTTACGACAACCTTATTATTGAAGCCAATATAATTCACAGCGCCTATAAAAACGAGGTGAAGAAATTGCTGTTTCTCGGTTCATCGTGTATCTATCCTAAAATGGCGACACAACCACTTGTTGAAGATGCCCTACTAACGGGATTACTGGAGCCGACAAATGAACCTTATGCCATTGCAAAAATTGCAGGAATAAAACTATGCGAGGCATACCGCGATCAGTATGATGCTAATTTTATTTCGGCGATGCCAACTAATTTGTACGGCCCAAACGACAATTACGATCTTCAAAATTCACACGTACTACCTGCTTTGATCAGGAAATTTCACGAAGCCAAAAAATCGGGAGCAGATAAAGTAGAAATCTGGGGAACGGGCAGCCCCCTACGTGAGTTTTTGCATGTGGACGATTTGGCTACCGCCTGTGTTTTTCTGATGGAAACTTATGACGGAAAGCAATTTGTAAATGTGGGTACCGGCGAAGATATTTCCATAAAAGACCTTGCCCTGCTCATTAAAGATATTGTTGGCTTTGAAGGTGAACTTACTTTTGATTCATCAAAACCCGATGGCACTCCTCGAAAATTAATGGATGTTTCGCGCATTCATTCCCTCGGCTGGAAGCACAAAATTAATTTGCGGGAAGGAATTCAATCAGTTTATAAATCCTATCGTGAGCATCTGGAAAAAACGGGCTCATAAGGTTCTGCTGAAAGCGTTTATCTCACTTTCAATGTTTTTGGTATGCACTGGATCTGCCACTGCTCAAAATTTTTTCTTGCCTGTTGACAATCTTTCGATTTTGAGAATGGAGCGTGGTGGAATACCCGCGCAAAAGGGAGTGCATTTTGGATACAAACCTGTATTTCAGCAGTTTGCCAATGTTTCGAAAATAGATGGTTTAGGCCCCGATACCACAACTTATTACTACAAGCTAACCGAAAAGATTTTTAGCCAGCATTTAATAGAGCTGCGCAAACCCGGATTGAAACTCGATGCTGACCTAATTTTTGACTTTGCCTACGGACAGGAGTTGATCTCATCTCAAGAAGAACAAAGCAATCTTTATACCAATACCCGTGGGTTTTCGGTTTCGGCGCAGATTGGTGAGCGCGTTTTTATTCATACCGATTTTCGCGAAAATCAAGCGCGGTTTTCAGATTACATCAATCGATTTGTAGATTCTCTTGAAGTTATTCCAGGCAGCGGAAGGGTAAAAGAATTTAAAGGTGATGCCTACGACTACAGCATGGCCAATGGATATGTTGGAGTAAAAGCAGCCGATTGGCTCTCGTTTAATTTCGGGCATGGAAAGCAGTTCGTAGGCCACGGCTACAGGTCCATACTCTTGTCAGACAATGCGTTTAATTATCCGTATGCGGGATACATTTTGAGTTTTGGTGAAGGAAAATTCCAATATAGATACACCCTTGGTTTAATGCAAAACCTGGCGCGTTTGCCCGCAGGAGATACACCCGAGTCTATTTTTAAGCGTAAGTATTCAAACCAAAATTATCTGAGTTATAAGCCAATCAAAAATCTGGAAATCGGTCTTTTTGAATCCATTATTTGGAAAAATTACGACGACACCACAGGTACCGAGCCGTTTAATGTAAATGCGCTAAATCCCATACCACTTTTAAATTCAGCGATATTTGGTTTAAATGACGCTAAAGCAAATGCACTCGTTGGATTTAATATGGCATGGCAGCCTTTTAATGTGCTGCGGCTTTATGGGCAGTTAATGCTCGATGATTTAGATACCGAGCGATACGGATATCAGTTTGGAGCGAAATATTACAAGCTTTTCAACCGAGTTGATCTTCTTGCAGAATACAACTCGGTAGAGCCCGGATCGTACGCCTCGTCTAATGCTTTGCAGGGATATACAAATCACAATCAGCCGCTTGCACATCCTTTGGGTGCCGGTTTTAATGAGGTGTTAGGTGAGGTAACCTATTACCACAAGCGCATTTTGATCTCTGCCAAATATAGCTATTCGCAATATGCAGATTCTTTGCGCGATCTCCTTGTTTCAGATTTAACCGAACTGGCTTATACGAAGCAGAATGTTTCTTTTCAGGATGTAACGGCTGCTTATGTTTTTAATCCACGCACCAATTTTCAGGTTTATGCCCGCTTTACCAATCGAATTGAAAGGGGAGAAAATTATAGTTTTCACGACCAATTTTGGTATATTGGATTGCGAACTAATTTGCGAAATGTTTATACAGATTTCTGATATTTGACCAAACCTTAAGAAGTGAAAGAAATTATACTCGGTTTTATTACGTCATTTTTTGTGGTGTTGCTCGCTACGCCATCGCTTATCAAGGTTGCTAAGATGAAACGGCTTGTAGATGAGCCTACCGAAGACCGGAAGCATCACGTGTCGAGCGTTCCTACTATTGGTGGGATTATTATTTTTGCAGCAAGCATTTTTGCCTATGCCCTTTGGTTTCCGTGGGATAATATGGGCTACTATGGCAGCCCAGAATTGTTTTCAGAGTCGGTAAAGGAATTTAAATTCTTGATTGCGGCAGCCATTCTCATTTTCTTTATCGGTGTTAAAGATGACATTATTGGGGTGGCACCGGTTAAGAAACTCGTGGGGCATATCATGGTTGGTTTTATTTTAGTTATGATGGCCGATTTTCGAATTACTAGTCTACACGGCGTATTCGGTGTAGAAGAATTGCCTTATTACGGAAGTGTAATGCTTTCTATTTTTACTTACGTTGTGGTTGTAAATGCTTTTAATCTTATAGATGGAAGCGACGGACTCGCCGCAGGCATTGGTTTTATTTCGTCCTGCTTCTTTGGCGTCTGGTTTTACACTTCTTATCAGTTTGAGCTCAGCCTGCTCGCCTTTGTGCTTGCCGGGTCGCTTGGAGCTTTTTTGATTTTCAATTTTAGCCCCGCGCGTATTTTTATGGGCGACTCTGGATCTCTGTTTATTGGTGCTTTTACATTTGCAATGGCGCTAAAATGCATTGAAACAGATACATCGGTGCTGCCCACATTGGTAAAAGGTATATCGGCACCGATTTTTACAATGGCTGTGCTGGCCTACCCACTTATTGATACGCTCCGGGTTTTTGCGCTGCGCCTTAGTCGCGGTTTATCGCCGTTTGCAGCAGATAGAAATCACATACACCACAGCCTTATCGACAAAGGGTTTTCTCATGCCCAAACCGCTTTGGTGCTTTACGCAATAAGTATTATTCTTCCACTTTTGTCCTTGCTTTTCACCAATCAGAATCCCACAATTGCATTTTTTGGAATGTTTGTCGTGAGTGTGGCGGTAGTGCATGTGGTCTTTTTATTCCGAATTCAAAAACCCCGCAACTTTGCTTCTTCGGCTGAATAATCTTTTTTGGCTTTTTGCTGCTTTGGTTTTTAGCAATCAACTTTCGGCGCAAGCCGGGCATTACTGGTCGCAACAGTTTTTAAACCAGGAGATTGAGCGTGCACTCGCCGCCGATAAGGATATTGATTTCATGTCGGTAAAGCCTTATGCTATCAAAGATATTAGAGATGTGCTCAGGGTGCGCAACGACTCATCATTCATTTTTCCGGAAGTTGGCGAAGGGTTTTGGGATGTGCCCTTACGGGGAAAGTGGAGAGTAGACGTAACGCCCGTTCTCGATTTTCAACTCGGCTACAGCAATAAGGCCAATGGGGTTTTTACAACGGCGCCCGGCCTTGCCGCAAATGTGCGGTTTGGTGAAAAATGGAGTTTTTATGGCGATGTATTCGCGGGAGGTGAAAGACAGGCTCAATACGTTGGCGCTTTTACAGACAGCTCTGGTGTATTGCCTTCCTGGGGAAAAAATAAGGCTACCGATGGAAATCCGTCATTCTTTAAGCCAACAGCTCGTCTTAGCTTTTCGCCTTCAGATTATTTTCAGTTTGAATTGGGCTACGGCACTAACTTTATCGGCCAGGGTCAGCGATCGCTTTTCTTGAGCGATGTGGCTTTTAACTATCCGTATTTAAAAATCACTACAGATGTATGGCATTTCAAATACGTCAATATCTTTTCGGCGTTAAAAGGCACCAATCCGGCGCGAGCGAACCCTACCAGCTTTGACCCAAAGTATACAACCACCCATTATTTGTCCTGGGCAGTATCGCCCCGATTTAATATCGGTCTTTTCGAAACCATCGTTTGGCAGGGTCAAGATACGTTGTCAGATCGTGGTTTTGATCCCAATTATTTAAATCCAATCATTTTTTACCGCCCGGTTGAATACTCAATTGGTTCTCCCGATAATGCCTTGATCGGAATGGACTTGTCTTTCAAAGCAAATAAGAAGTTAATCTTTTACAGCCAGCTTTTATTCGATGAGTTTTTGCTCAGCGCCTTTCGCGATCGCACTGGTTGGTGGGCTAATAAATGGGGAGTTCAGCTGGGGTTCAAGTCATTTGATTTTGCCAAAGTGCCGGGGCTTTATTTTCAGGGCGAATTTAATGTTGCGCGGCCATTCACCTATTCGCATGGCAGTGTGCTTCAAAATTTCGGACATTACAATCAGCCTCTTGCGCACCAGCTGGGCACCAATTTTTATGAGGGAATGCTTACCAGCTATTATGAAAAAGGAAACTGGTACAGCGAAGCGTTTTTAATGTATGCCGAGTACGGTCGCGATTCAGACAGCCTGAATATGGGTGGTGATATTTTTAAGAGTTACGTGAATCCCGCTATGCAGTACGACAACAAAATTGCACAGGGAATAAAGACGAACCTCTATTATCAAAAGTTGAGCGTGGGCTATATCTTAAACCGAAATTTAAACCTTCGTGCTGCAGTAAATTATATCTGGCGTCGTGAAGATACCCAAGGAATGAAAGTGAATAATGAGCATATTTTTGGTGTTCAACTTTCTTCGCAGCTTTATAATTCTTATCGGGCGTTTTAAGTTTTCTTGAGCGCCGTCGCTCCGCGCCTCGCGAGGAATAAATAGCGAGATTATCGAATAATCTCGCTATTCCTCTTGGCTGACCCTAAAGTCATTATTTTTTATGACTGAACTAATAGAATTTATATCTTTGTACCCAAAATTTTCTTGATTAAATGTTAGTGAATTCTGTAGAGACGACGCTTCTTAGTTCAGTAAAATCGAAGGTTGCTGATTATGCTGCATTTACCAAAGCGCGTTTAACGATTCTTGTAGTTATCTCATCGGTAATAGGGTATGCCATTGGTGCTGCTTATTTCTCATGGATGGAAGTTTTGTGGCTTTCTATGGGTGGCTATATGCTTACCGGTGCATCAAACGGGTTTAATCAGGTCATTGAAAAAGACGTTGATTCCCTGATGAAGCGCACCGAAAAGCGTCCGATTCCTACAGGAAATATGTCTGTAGTTGAGGCACTCATCGTCGCTACTGTTCTGGCAATAGCCGGTTTAATCATTTTATTCTTCGCATTTAATTCTCTTGCAGCCGTTTTGGGAGCGCTCGCGCTCTTTAGTTATGTGCTTATATACACACCCATGAAGAAGCATACGCCTTGGGCCGTGTTTGCCGGAGCGTTTCCGGGAGCCATCCCGCCAATGCTCGGATATGTAGCTGCAACAGGGGTGTTTGATTTATACGCCGGACTTCTTTTTGCCGTACAATTTATGTGGCAGTTTCCGCATTTCTGGGCTATTGCCTGGGTGGCAGATTCTGACTATAAAAAAGCGGGTTACAGACTCCTTCCTTCAAAGGGTGGAAAGAATATGCAAAGTGCATTTTTGACTTTGCTCTACACTTTATTTCTTATTCCGGTAGCGCTTTTGCCTTGGGCATTCGATTTAATTGGCACTACAGCGGCATGGTCGGCAGCCATTGCGGGTTTGCTTTTTGCTATTCCAGCCTTTAAACTTTATTTCAATAGAACAGACAAGGCTGCGAAGGTGGTTATGTTTGCCTCCTTTTTTTATCTACCTGTAGTTCAGGTAGTTTATTTGCTTGATAAAATATAAATATGAGTGATGCAGCAGTAAATATGCCGTTTTCAGAAGCTTCCGCAAATAGCGAACGCACCGGCAAAATGGTTCTCTATTTCGGAATTTTCAGCATAATTATGCTCTTTGCCGGTTTGCTAAGCGCATACATTATTACTTCTTACAGCGAGCTGTGGGTAAATATCGTCGTTCCTAGGGCGTTTTATATTTCCACCGGCGTTATTATTTTAAGCAGCGTTACCCTTAAGCTTTCGCTGAATGCATCTAAAAAAGGGGATCGAAAAACCACATCCCTCTTCTTAATAATTACCTTAATTCTGGGTGTTGTTTTTGGAGCCTTTCAATATCAGGGATGGAATCAGCTTCTTTCTGCCGGGAGCTACTTTACCGGAAGTGTAGATAACCTTTCGGGCACGTACGGAGATGATTTTACCATTACCTATCAGGGGAAAGAACTCATTTATGAAAATAATGATTTTTATTTCCCTAATGACGAGCTACGAGAAAAGCCGCTGCGCAACGAAATAGCCATTTTTGGTAATTCGGCCGGTAGCTATATCTACCTTCTTAGCTTTGTCCATCTCCTTCACCTGGTGGGTGGTATATTGTTTTTTATTGTGATCTTATTAATGAGTTTCCTCTCTGTTTCAAAAACGATAAGTCCCAAACGCCTGCGTTTGGGCGCTATCTACTGGAACTTTGTAGATGGACTTTGGATATTTTTATTCCTCTTTTTACTATTATTTCATTAAACTTGCATAAAATTTAGAGAAAAATGGCTGGAGAAGCTTCTGAAGCAATAGACAAGAACGTACTTTGGGATGGCGGTAGATCGCCTTTTAGCGTGAGTTACGGAAAAATGATGATGTGGTTTTTCCTCGTCTCAGATGCCCTTACCTTTTCAGGATTGCTGGTGGCGTATGGCTTCGCCCGTCACGCATTTACAGGTGCCTGGCCTGTAGGTGAGCAGGTGTTTTATTCCATGCCCTTTCTATCAGGACACTATCCGCTGCTTTATGTGGCTTTAATGACATTTTTGCTTATTCTAAGTTCGGTAACAATGGTACTCGCAGTTGAGGCCGGGCACCGACTTGATGAAAGATCAGTAAAAAAATGGCTTGCACTTACTATCGTTGGAGGTCTTTTCTTCCTTGGGTCACAAGCCTGGGAGTGGAGCCACTTTATCCATGGTTCAGCCGGATACATTACCACAGTAGATGAGGGAAAATACTGGCTTACTGAAGAAATTCCCCATGGTAAAACTGCCATTGATGTAGAAGGGTTTGGCTTGGTAGCTAATCGCGGCGAAGACAATGAAATAGAATATACTGGTCAAAAGGCAATTGAGATCTACAATAGCCGCGTAAATCATGTATCCGGTGCAAATATGACCCAAAATGAATACGGGCCGCCGCAATACGCTAACTTCTTTTTCTTTATTACCGGTTTCCATGGTTTCCATGTATTTACAGGAGTATTGCTAAATGTTATTGTATTTATTAGCCTGATGAAAGGAACTTATAGAAGGCGCGGACATTATGAAATGGTCGAAAAATCAGGACTTTACTGGCACTTTATTGACCTTGTATGGGTTTTTGTTTTCACTTTCTTTTACCTCGTATAAACTTATTTTGAATTATGGAGCGCGACGACTTAATAGCAAACGATTCTTATTCCCTTAATGCTACGCACGATGCAGAACACGGCAGGGTAATAAGAAAGAAAATATATTTTGTTACCATTTTACTTTCTGTAATAACGACGGCCGAGGTGTTAATGGGAGTTTTTTTTAAACACGGCACCGCTATATGGCCCTTTGTAAAATGGTCGTTTATTGTGATGACACTTGTAAAAGCGGCTTATATCGTTGTGGTTTTCATGCACCTGGGCGATGAGCGTAAATCACTGAAATATATGATTTTGGCTCCTTACGCAATATTCGTACTTTATCTGATTTTTGTCGGTATTACCGAGTCAAACTTTATCAATGAAGTTTGGCAAACATATGGTGAGTAATGAAAACCTTACCAAAAGGCTTTAAGTACACCATTCTTCTCTTACTTCTTCTCGGGCCGGGATTGTTTTTGATTTTGCTTTCAAAAGGAACGCATAAGTTCAAGACGCTTCCATACTACGGGTTTAAAGAAGTAGCTACCGATGGCGACACAATATACCATACCGTACCCGACTTTGAATTTACAAATCAAAATGGCGAAGCCGTTTCGTTTGCTGATTTTAAGGATAAAATTGTTGTAGCCGATTTTATATTTACGACCTGCCCTACGATTTGCCCCATCATGACCAAGCAAATGACGAGGCTGCAATGGATGCTTGAAGATCCTTCGTTTAATAATGTGAAGTTTCTTTCGCATTCCGTAAATCCCACCCATGATACGCCCGAGGTATTGATGGAATACGCTAAAGCGAATGATGCCGATTTGAGCCGATGGACATTTGTGACCGGAGATCAGCAGGATATTTTTGATCAGGGCTTTGAGGGATATTTGCTAAGCACCCAGGAAGACAGCGGGGCTCCGGGGGGCTTTCTCCATTCTTCCAATTTTGTACTTATCGATAAAGACCGGCATATTCGCGGTTTTTACGACGGCACAAGCACTACCGAGGTTGATGATCTTGTCTCGGATATTAAAATGCTGATGAAGGAAGAGACAATGACCGAAGAAGAAAAAGTGCAATGAAAGCTCAAAGAGACGTAGAGGGCAAAACAAAACCGTGGATAATTGCGGTTTCGCTGATTATTCCCGCGGTAGTCGCCTGGCTCTTTACTATTAAAATTGAAGGCTACGATACCGGCTTTTTACCACCCATTTACGCCACTTTAAATGGGTTAACAGCTCTTATTCTCATTGCTGCTGTTATCGCCATCAAGAACAAACGTATTCTGCTTCACCGTGGGTTGATGACTGCAGCAGTGATTTCATCTGTACTCTTTTTGGTTCTATACATTATTTATCACAGTACCAGCGACAGCACTCCCTATGGTGGCGAAGGCGCAATGCGTTATATTTATTTCGCCATTCTTATCAGCCACATTATTCTTTCGATAATCGTGGTGCCTTTTGTGCTTATCACGTATGTACGAGGGTTTACCGGCCAGATTGCAAAGCATAAAAAAATTGCGCGAATTACCTTCCCGCTTTGGCTCTATGTGGCCGTGAGCGGGGTGTTGGTGTATATTCTTATTTCTCCATATTACGTGGGGTAGGTTTAGTTTGCAAAATTTGTTTTGAGACCGCTCCATTTCGCTCCGCTTGTCATTCGCCCTGCGGCCCGATATGAATGCAATTGAAGTAATAGTCCCACAGTTTACTGATAAAGGAATTGTAAATTCACGATAACCCTGTAAGATCGAAGGGGATTTCCGCAGGGCGCATGCATAGCGAACTAACAACTGATGTTTATACTCACTTTGAATTCCGATTACAGATTCAAAACAGTTTTCAATCAAATATTTCCTTTATTCAAAATCCAATTCATCAATATAACACCTATTTGATTTTCCATTTTGTATCTTTGTACCATGCTTAAAACAATGGGAAAATATTTCGCATTATTGGCCCTTTCAATCACGGCCTTAATGATTTCTGTAACCACTGCTTATTCGCAGTGTGCCATGTGCAAAGCTGTAGCCGAAGAGTCTATAAACGAATCGGGTTATGGTTTGGCAATGGGCTTGAATACCGGCATTTTATTCATCATGAGTATTCCGTATATCCTACTTGCACTAGTTGTAGTCGTTTTCTTTCGGAAGCAGGTAAAGAGCTTTTTAAAAGCATTCAGCAATATCCATTAATCGCGCCGTTTGGCTAATTTCTTATTTGCATGATGAGAGTATTTAAAGACTCAGGTAAAACAATAAAATCGCTTCTCAAAGAACGTATTTTGATTCTGGATGGAGCCATGGGTACTATGATTCAGCGGCATATCCTTTCGGAAGAAGATTTTAGAGGTGAGCGGTTTAAAAATCACGACCATTCCCTAAAGGGCAATAATGATTTGCTGAGCATTACGCGACCTGATATTATAAAAGATATACATGCCGCTTATTATGCAGCTGGCGCAGATATTGCCGAAACAAATACTTTTAGCTCTACCGTCATTGCCCAGGCAGATTACCATCTGGAAGATGCGGTGTACGATCTCAATTTTCAAAGTGCAAAAATTGCGCGTGAGGTGGCTGACGAATTTACCCATAAGAATCCCGATAAACCCCGCTTTGTTGCCGGTTCTATTGGGCCAACCAACCGTACGGCGAGTATATCGCCTGATGTAAACGATCCCGGTTTTAGAGCCATTACTTTCGAAGAACTTAGAGCTGCCTATTTTCAGCAGGTTGATGCCTTGCTTGATGGTGGTGTGGATATGCTTCTTGTAGAAACGGTGTTTGATACGCTTAACGCAAAGGCAGCACTATTTGCGATAGACGATGTTTTTGAAAAGCGAGGCGAAGAAGTGCCGGTAATGGTTTCGGGAACGATTACCGATGCCAGCGGAAGAACGCTTACCGGGCAAACCACCGAGGCATTTCTCTATTCGCTTGAACATTTCCCGATGCTTTCTATCGGTTTAAATTGTGCTTTGGGTGCGAAACAATTGCGTCCATATTTAAAAATCCTCTCTGGTAAAGCACCATTCGCGGTAAGCGCACACCCCAATGCAGGACTGCCAAATGCCTTTGGTCAATACGATCAAACAGCCGATGAAATGGCGGAAGAAGTTGAGGATTTTCTTAAAAACAATTTCCTGAATATTCTGGGCGGTTGCTGCGGCACTACTCCCGAACATATTTCGGCTATAGCCAAAGTAGCTGCAAAATACGCACCACGGCAATATGAGGCACAGCAGGTTCTAAATCATGCTTAAAAATCAGCAATTATAATGATGAAATTAAGTGGGCTCGAAGGGCTCGTAATTCGTCCCAATTCAAACTTTATCAATATCGGTGAGCGTACCAATGTAACAGGTAGCCGGAAGTTTTTGAGACTTATTCGGGAAGATAAATACGATGAGGCGGTAAGCATTGCCCTTGAGCAGGTAGAAGGTGGAGCGCAGATTATAGATGTAAATATGGACGAGGGAATGCTCGATGGCGAAAAAGCCATGGTGCGTTTTTTAAACCTGATAGCCGCCGAGCCCGATATTGCCAAAGTGCCCTTTATGATCGACTCTTCAAAGTGGAGCATTATTGAGGCCGGTTTGCGCTGCGTGCAGGGCAAGAGTATTGTAAATAGCATAAGCCTGAAAGGTGGCGAGGCCGAGTTTTTGTATCAGGCGCGCCAAATTAGAAAATACGGCGCAGCGGTAGTCGTTATGGCATTTGATGAGCTCGGTCAGGCCGATACGCTGGATCGAAGGATTGAAATTTGCCAGCGTTCTTATGATCTGCTTACACAAAAAGTCGGATTTCCAGCCGATGATATCATTTTTGATCCCAATATTTTCCCGGTGGCAACGGGTCTGGAAGAGCATCAAAACAATGCCATTGACTTTTTTGAAAGTACAAAGTGGATTAAAGAAAACCTGCCAGGGGCAAAAGTAAGCGGTGGAGTAAGCAATGTTTCGTTTTCCTTTCGGGGAAATGATACCGTGCGCGAAGCTATGCACAGCGCCTTTTTATACCATGCGGTAAAAGCAGGTATGGATATGGGGATTGTAAACCCGGCTCTGCTGGGCGTTTACAGCGATATTGACAAAGACCTACTCGATAGGGTAGAAGATGTTTTGCTTAATCGACGTGAAGATGCCACAGAGCGCCTTTTGGAATTTGCGGAAGCCATAGGCCAAAGCACAAAAGAAATAGATAAGAAAGCCGAAGAATGGCGAAGTCTGCCTGTAAACGAACGCCTGGCGCACGCACTGGTTAAGGGTATTGACTCTTACATAATAGAAGATACCGAAGAGTCGCGCAAGAGCCATGATCGCCCGCTACACGTTATTGAAGGGCCGCTGATGGATGGGATGAATATTGTAGGTGATTTATTCGGGTCGGGGAAAATGTTTTTGCCGCAAGTAGTGAAAAGTGCTCGGGTTATGAAAAAATCGGTGGCTTATTTGCTGCCTTTTATCGAAGATGACAAACGCGAGAATGACGATAAGTCTGCTGCCGGAAAAATCGTGCTTGCCACTGTAAAAGGCGATGTACACGATATTGGAAAAAACATTGTGGGAGTAGTTCTCGCCTGTAACAATTATGAGGTTATAGACCTGGGTGTAATGGTACCGGCTGATAAAATCATAGCCCGAGCAATTGAAGAAAATGCCGATATTATTGGCTTGAGTGGATTGATTACGCCTAGCCTTGATGAGATGGTAAACGTGGCTCAGGAAATGGAGCGCGTAGGCTTGAAAATTCCCCTATTGATAGGTGGTGCCACGACTTCGCGGGTTCACACTGCCGTGAAAATAGAAGAGCACTACAAGCGCAGCCAGGCTGTGCATGTACTCGATGCTTCGCGTTCTGTAACTGTAGTTGAGCGACTTTTGAGCAAAGATAAGGAGGCGTATATCAATGAGATAAAAGCAGATTACGCCAAAGTGCGCGATCACCACGCCAATAAATCTGCGCGAAAAGAATTTTTGACTTATGAAGATTCTGTGGCCAATAAAATGGAAATCGACTGGGATGAATTTTCGGACAAGCAGAAACCAAAAATGCTCGGTCTTCAGCATTTTAAAAAGTATTCGCTTCGAGAAATAGCATCGTATATCGACTGGACTCCTTTTTTTCAAACCTGGGAGTTGCACGGGAAATTTCCACAGATACTCGAAGATGAAGTGGTGGGAACAGAAGCGCGCCGCGTTTACAGCGATGCCACAGAGATGCTGAAAGAGATTATTACCAATAAATGGCTTCGCGCAAATGGCGTAATAGGCATTTGGCCGGCAAATACGGTAAATGGCGATACCATAGAAGTATATAATTCCGATGGTAGCGGTGAAGTAATTCACCGGTTTGAATGTATGCGCCAGCAGATTAAAAAAGCGCAGGGTCAGCCCAATCTTTCGCTGGCTGATTTTATTGCACCAAAAGAATCGGGAAAAAAAGATTATATCGGCGGTTTTGCAGTGAGCTCCGGTTTTGGTATCGAGCCGCATTTAGAGCGCTACAGAGCCGATCATGATGATTACAATAGCATCATGCTAAAGGCGCTTGCCGATAGATTGGCGGAAGCCTTTGCCGAGTTGATGCACGAAAAGGTGCGTAAAGATTTTTGGGGATATGGAAGTAAAGAAAACCTCAGTAAAGAAGAATTGATAAAAGAAAAATACCGCGGAATTCGACCCGCGGCTGGTTATCCTGCTTGTCCAGATCATACCGAAAAACCCGGATTGTTTGAATTGCTTCATGCAGAAGAACTCACCGGAATTACGCTTACCGAAAATTTTGCGATGTACCCGGCCTCTGCCGTTTCAGGTCTTTATTTTGCACATCCCGAGTCGAAATATTTCGGTGTAGGCCGTATTTCAAAAGATCAGGTGGAGGATATGGCTAAGCGAAAATCAATGTCGTTTGAAGAAATGCAGAAGTGGTTGTCGCCAAATTTAAATTATTAGTGAGGAAAAAGTTAACCGTAAAGACGTAAATCTTTACGCAAAGGGATTGAGTTGTCTTTTTCGTTCCTTAGGATTTGATGATACATGTTCTGATTCTGAATTTTATTGTCTTTATGAGAATAATATTAAAAAAGTAGAGCCATGTTAGTCACCAGTAGCAAAGAATTTTCGTAAAATCAGAAATTGTATTTTGATAAAGTGGATAGAGGCGAGCGGGTAGTAGTGCGCAGAGGAAAGTATAGATCTTATGTTCTTACTGCACTTCCGGTTGACGATTCTTATTTTAATGAAGATATGCTGAACGTGTTAAAAGAAAGTATTTTGGAAGTTGAGCAAGGCGAAACCCTGAAGATAACTACGTCGAGTGAAATAAGTGAATTGCTGGGTTTATGACCTATTTATTGAGTCCACTCTGATAAGTAAGTTGTCTTAGAATTCACTATTTGGAGTGTTTAGGAATTCACTGATTTTCAACAAGTTCCCCTTTAGGGGTTAGGGGCGAAAAAGGTAAAACTTAGTGTAACGGTCTCACAACCGAAGGGCGTAATCATTGAATTCTGGGTTGTCGGAGTGGACTCATTTATTAGAATTTTCTAAAACGGCCCTAAAAGATATAGAACGACTTAGGAAATCAGGAGATGCTGGTGGTTTAAAAAAGCTTGAGAAAATCTTTAATGAATTAATGCTTCATCCTACCACGGGAATTGGTCAACCCGAAGAGTTAAAACATAATCTTAGCGGTTTGGATTCACGGAAAATAGGTAAAAAACACCGTGTAGTTTATTCTATTAAAGAAGATATTGTTACTGTTTATATTTTGAGTGCCTCTTCCCACTATAGGGATAAATAGCTTCAATATTTCATCCTTCGCGATAATAGCTTTCTTGTTTAGGTTTTATAGGTGAGAAGCTTTTTCATCACCAAATCGTAGATTCCCAATTTATTAACAAGACTGGATTTCTAACCGAGATTGGTTATTTTAGCGGCTTTATTTCAGGGTGCGATAAATGCGTAGAGTTTTAAGTGTTTTTGTTTTTATGTTTTGGGCGGCGGTGGCTTTTGCTCAGCCTAAGCCCGTGCAGCTTGGCGAAAATGGATCTGACTGTATCGGCGCTTTGATGATAAACGATACAGTTGTAGGCCCCGTTTATTCGCCGAAAGGCTTTGGTAAAAAACTGGAGATAAAGAACTATGAGCTTGGCGATCCATACTTTATAGAGAGAGAACACAATACAGTTTGGTACAGGTTTATTGCTCCATATGATGCCATTTTCACTTTTGATCTGATGCCAATTGTAAAAGAAGACGATTTTGACTTCTTGCTTTTTCAATACGATGGCCCTAACTTCTGTCAAGATATTATGGATGGCAATAAAATCCCTGTCAGAACCAACATTTCGAGAAAGAATCTTGATACGAAAGGCAAAACGGGATTGTCTGAAAGCGCAGTAGAAGAATATGTTCCGTCAGGCCCGGGAAGTCCATACAGCAAAGCATTAAAAGTATATCGTGGCGAGATGTTTTACCTTCTGGTCGATAATCCGTTTAAGGAAAATGAAGGCCATACCATCTATTTAAAATTTAAGAAGTTAAACCCCGACACCGATACCCAAAAGCAGGACGAAGAGCCGGTTTACGAAACGCCATACCGCAAGTTGGAAATTACTGTAACCGATAAAAAAACCAATGAGCGGATCGCGTCAAACATTACCATTAGCGGTCTTCCTGATTCTGTGCAGTCTCGGTATCCCGCCCTTTCGCAAGTGGAGCTCGATGTGGTGAGCTATCGCACCTATGACATTAGCGTGGTGAAAAAGGGATATTTGTTGGCGACTCAAAATTTTATTCCAAAAAACGATTCCCTGTACACTGTCAACATTGCTTTAAAGCCAATGGGCTTGGGCGATAAGATTAATTTGGAGAATATAAAATTCGACAGTGATAAAACCGAAATTCTCGATAAGAGTCTTCCTGCCCTGACGCAATTGAGTGATTTTATGGAGATTAATCCCGGTGTTACAATCGAAATTCAGGGGCATGTAAACGGTGAAAGCAAGCGCAATAAGCGAAAATACCGCAAGCTAAGTGAGGCGCGCGCCAGAGCTATTTACGACAAACTCGCAGAAGCCGGTGTCAGCAAGTCACGAATGGACGTTGTGGGCTTTGGCAATTCAAAAATGATTTATCCCACTCCTATCAACAATCGCCAGTCTGAAGCCAATAGGAGAGTTGAGGCGGAGATTAAATCTTTGTGAGTTAGTCGCGAGTCGCGAGTCTCTAGTCGCGAGTCTCCAGTCGCGAGTCGCGAGAGTGCCATTTGATAGATTGTGGGATTTTCTTGTTTAGCACCTTTTCTTGATTGGCATTGCTTTCAGTGAAGAGCTTTATCAATAGATGTTACACCTTGTAAAGGCGAATCCTCAAAAAGTCAGCTACAACCCACCAAATAATGAGCTGCGCCTCGTGACCCGCGACTCGCGACTTCTTGTCGAATAGCAAATTACACCTTGTAAAGGCGAATCCTCAAAAAGTCAACTACAACCCACCAAATAATGAGTTCCGCCTCGTGACTCGCGACTCGCGACTTCTTGTCGAATAGCAAATTACACCTTGTAAAGGCGAATCCTCAAAAAGTCAGCTACAACTCACCAACTAATGAGCTCCGCCTCGTGACTCGCGACTCGCGACTTTTTCCGCCTCCGGCGGAAAAACCTTCCAAACAACCAACCCGCCGTTTATCATTTCGTGTGAGTCGAATTAATTTCAACTTTATAAATTTACTTTTTTAAAAAAATAATACGATGCTTAGAATCTCAGTTTTATTGATTTTTTCCTCCCTGTTTTCTCTGGGTCTTTCAGCGCAGGAAAAGTGGGATTTACAAAAGTGCATTGACTACGCACTTCAGAATAATCTCTCGGTGCAACAGTCGAAGCTGAATATTGAAAGAGCAGAAATCGGTCTTACTCAAAGTAAATATGCGCTTCTTCCAAATCTAAACGCACAGGCTACTTATGGTTATAATTTTGGACAGCGTATTGACCCTTTCACCAATCAGTTTGCGACCCAGCGCGTTTTAACCAATAATTTATTTATGTCGTCAAGCCTCGATATTTTCAACGGCTTTTCAAAAGTGAATACCATAAAGCGAAATGAGGCAGATATGGTTGCGAGTGAGTACGATCTTAAGACCATTCAAAACGATATCTCACTTCAGCTTTGCCTGGCGTATTTGCAAATTTTGCGCAATAAAGAAAATGCGGCAATTGCACAAGAGCAGCTTACGCTTACTCAAAGTCAGGTAGATCGCACCCAAATTCTTGTCGATGCCGGTCAATTGCCGCAGGGCACTTTATACGATGCACAAGCGCAGGCAGCACAAGAAGAACTCAATCTGGTAAATGCCGAAAACGCAATTGTTCTGGCGCGGCTAAATCTTACCCAAATCATGCAACTCACCCCTCAGGAAGCCGAAGAATTTGAGATTGTAACACCCGATTTGAGCGATGAAGGCACAGAATTACTCAACAATTCTGCCATGGACATTTACATTAGAGCTAAGCAGGAAATGCCGCAGATACAAGCTGTGGAGCAAAGAAAAACCGCCGCCGAATACGACTTGAAAGTTGCCAACGGGAATTTATATCCCAATTTGAGTTTGAGCGGATCTGTTGGTTCTGGGTATTCGGGAGCGAATAGAATCATTGTGGGTGAGGGTTCCAATGTCGGCTTTGTGCCTATTGGACAGGTTCAAGGAACGGGAGCACCAGTGGTTACAATTCAAGAGCAAACAATCTATAACGATGGAGACTTTAAAACCAAATCGTTTACAGATCAGCTATCCGATAATTTTAATCAGAATATACAGCTCAATCTGGTTATCCCAATCTTTAACGGCTTGGCGGCGCGCAGCAATGTAAACCGGGCAAAAATAAATAGACTCGATGCCGAGATAACCTATGCTCAGGTTTCCAATCAGCTGCGCTTTGATGTGGAGCAGGCTTACGCCGATGCCAAGGCAGCAATGAATAGTTATCTGGCGGCTCAAAAAGCAGTTATGGCACTTGAAGAATCGTTTAATTACGGACAAGTGCGTTACGATCAGGGAGTAATTAATACTGTACAGTTTAACGATATTAAAACCCAATATACCAATGCACAAAGCAGTATGACCAATTCGAAATATGACTTTGTATTCCGAACCAAAATACTGGATTTTTACCTTGGCAATCCCATAACTCTTTAAAAAACTGCAAGATGACTAAAAAGAAAAAAAGGTTTATCTGGATTAGCGTAATCATCGTTGTTGTGCTTGCCGTTATTGCCTGGTCGAAGAGCAAGTCGGGCGATAGTTTTAAAGTAACTACTTCTGAAGTGGTTGAGCGCACCATCGTAGAAACGGTTATTGCCAATGGAAAAATCCAACCCGAAACCGAAGTCATAATCTCGTCAGAGGTATCCGGAAAAATTCTTGAGTTGCCGTTTAAAGAAGGTGCAAAGGTGAAGAAAGGAGATTTATTGGTTAAAATAAATCCTGATTTGGCGCAGGCATCCTTAGATAGAACCCAGGCGGCTTTAAACAATGCCAAAGCAAATAAGGCCGGAGCAGATGCACGTTTGGTGCAAGCCGAGGCACAGTTTAGGAACAACGAGTCTATTCGCAGTCGAAATCAGATTTTGCTCGATAAAGGAGCTATTTCTCAAGCCGATTTTGAAAATATTGAAGCAAGTTTTGAAACAGCAGAAGCCGAAGTAAAAGCTGCCCGCGAGAGTGCCAAAGCTGCTTCTTACACCATTCAGTCGGCTATGGCAGGAGTAAAAGAGGCCAGCGATTCGTATGATCGCACAACTATCTATTCCCCTATGGATGGCACCATTTCAAGGCTCAATGTAGAAGTAGGTGAGCAGGTAGTAGGTGCTATGCAAATGACGGGAACAGAAATTATGCGCGTTGCCAACCTGGATGTTATGGAAGTTCTCGCCGATGTAAATGAAAGCGATATTGTGCGCGTTCGTTTTAATGACACTGCCAATGTTGAGGTGGATGCTTATCTGGGCAGAAAATTTAAAGGAATTGTTACCGAAATTGCCAATTCGGCAAAAAATGCGGGTATGAGCGCTGATCAGGTTACCAACTTTGAAGTTAAAATTAGAATATTACAAGAATCATATGCTGATTTAAATGATGCTGCCATGTCGCCTTTCCGCCCTGGTATGAACGCCACGGTAGATGTACGAACAAAGATAAGAGAGAATGTGCTATCAGTTCCTATTGAGAGCATTACTCAGCGCACAGATACCAGCAAAGCAAAGTCGAGATCGAGTGTAGAGCGTATTTTGGGCGAAACCAAAGCTGAAGATCAGAAACCAATAACCTGCGTTTTTATTCTTTCGGGAAATACGGTAGAGGTGGTTGCGGTTGAAACCGGAATTCAGGATGATCGCTATATCGAAATCACTTCGGGATTAAGCACTGGCGATAAGATCGTGAGCGGCCCCTTTGATCTGGTTTCCCAGAAGCTGATGCCTGGCGATGAAGTAAAAGTTGTGTCAAAAGAAAATCTCTACAAGAAGGATTAGATGGCAAGAATTCTCTGCATTGAAACTTCCACAAAAGTCTGTTCTGTTTGCGTTGCTGAAGGTGATGCTGTACTCGCTCTTGCTGAAGACAATGAAGACGAATATACCCATGCCGAGAAGCTGAATGTGCTAATCGCAAAGGTTTTGGAGGAGAGTGATTTGAAATTCAAAGATCTCAGTGCAATCGCCGTTAGCGAAGGCCCTGGTTCTTATACCGGATTGCGCATTGGTGTTTCTGCCGCCAAAGGTTTTGCAGTGGCGCTCGACATTCCCATTATTGCCGTTAATACCCTTAAGGCAATGAGTGCAGGAGTCGGCGATAAAAACCAAGACTCTCTATTGATTCCAATGATTGACGCCCGGCGGATGGAAGTTTTTTGCGCCGGTTTTACGGGCGATTTGCAACCGGCTTTTGAAACCCGCGCAGAAATTTTGAGTTCCGAATCGTTTCCCGAGGCCAAGGCTTTTACCAAAGTTCTTTTTTTCGGCAATGGAGCAGAGAAATGCAGAGGTGTTTTGGAGCCATTGGGTTTTGAATATTTTCCTGATGTTTCCGCTTCCGCGAATGGAATGGCAAAACTGGCCAATGAAAAATTTAAAGAATCTGATTTTGTCGATACGGCGTATTTTGAACCTTTTTATTTGAAAGATTTTGTTGCCGGTAAGCCGAAGGCTTCTTGATAGGCAATTTGCAATAGGCAACTTAGTGCAACGATCTCATGACCGTAGGGAGTAATAGGCAATGAGTTTGTGGAAGGAATCTTATTTTCGATTTGTGATGATTAATGCATGGTGTGCTGCATTTATGTTGCTCTGTCGATCAACTAATCTCTTAACACATTTCGACGCCGCTCAATGCAACGCATCTATTTTGATCGTTACTTTTTCAACCTCATTTAATACATTCGTAAAGTTAGATTGTAAGAATTTTTCCGAAAGCATCTATCCCTAAAATAATGTAACATATTGTTTACCAATGCCCACGCCCGCCCCCAACCCCTAAAGGGGCGAGCCCATCGCACATCTTATCGTTCCGCGAACACGATAATTTATTAAAGTCAAAGATTTAGTTGCGTTGCATTTATTGGATGAAATAACTCCCTTAAAAGAGGTGTGTGGTGGTGCCCTTAGGGATCTAAGCTCTATACACATCGTTTTTCAACCTTACTTTTTTCGTCTTATTCTATATATTCGTAAAGTTAGATTGTTAGAATTTTCATCAAAGCATGTACCCCCAAAATAATTCAAATTCTTGATTGTCAATGCACTCGCGCCCCATGTGCATTCCTCTCGGAGAAAGGCCTCGTCGGATGCAGAAAGGCGAGCCCACCGCGCATCTTATCGTTCCGCGAAGCACGTCAATTCAGTAAAGCCAAAGATGTATTTGCATTGCATTTATTGTATAAAATCACTCCCTTGATAGATCTGTGCGGCAGTACCCTTTAGGGCAAGGGCGCGCGCGGGAGTTGATTGTTAACCTGAGTTCGATTATTAACAACTTGACTGTCAATAACTAACGAAAAATAGTTCTAAAAATAGAAAGGTAAAATACAGTGTTTTTGTATATTTAGATCGTTGAAAAATAAACACTTAACAAAAACAA
>NZ_JAAGVY010000043.1 GCF_010686655.1 Cryomorpha ignava
AAACGCATCTACAAGAAATAGAACGTATAGAAAAACTAATACTGCTGGTTATGATGGCTTTGGTTTGGTGTTATAAAGTTGGTATCTATCTGCATCAAAATGTAAAACCAATAACAATAAAAAAACACGGCCGCAAAGCAAAAAGTATCTTCAAGCATGGATTAGACCATGTAGCAAGCTGTTTGTTAAATCCTAAGAATCAGAACAATATGGATATATATCAATTTTTGTCATGTACTTAGATTCTTTTATTAACTGCGGTTTTCAACTCAAAATTATAAAACGTTCGGTTGAATTAGCAATATGATTGCAATGTAATTCTTAATTTTAACTTATGGGGGGGGGGTAAGAGTTAATAGTTGTTAAATACTTACATAAATAAAGGGTTTTTGTAAATTGCTATTCCCGCAGCCGTACTCTATTGAAACTGTAGCACCATGATTGGGAATTGAGGGATGTGGTATATACAATACTTGGTCGGGGCCGCCATAGTATTTTGGTAGGCCACCTGTTTTATCTATTATTTCATATAAAGACTTTGCGTAATAAGTTGAAGCGTCAGTATAAGTAACTTTAAGAGTGAGATATTTTTTGCCGGGTGTTGACCAAGTTAGCTTTTTATCAACTCCGAAAGTCATTGTTTGATACCCTGAACCATTATCAAAATCAATCTCAATAGTCGTGATCGATTTTCCGGTATTGCTCCTGAAAAAATCAGTGTCTATTCTAAAATTTTGAGAGAGTAAGTCATCAACACTGTTTTTCTTCGGGCTAAATGAAAATATTTCATGAGCCTCATACGGTGAAGTGCTTCGGTTTGCCACATCATGCATTTGACCATTTTGTTCGGTTATCAGCGAAGTTACCAAAGCAGAATCTTCGATAAGTTTGTGATACTTAGCGTGAAGAATTAGGATAGGTACCACATCAGCATGGAGTAGGCTGTCAGCCTGTGGTTTCCAATTTGCAGTTACACCAAGCGTGCTTGTGCTTGTAACTTTAGACGTTACCATGGTGCCATATTGCCGAAACCAATCACCGTACTGGATTAAGGTGTCAGCATTAGATGCGCCATCAAAATCGGCAACATTCATTGTTTGCAAGCCACGATCTAAAAGAAGTCCGGAGGTAACTTCTGTAAAATCTAAGGGTGCAATAAGATAATCCATCTGGTCGCTAAGCGACACATTGGGTGGTTGGGCACTTACTGAAAGTGCTGTTACGAGCAGCAGAAAATAAGACATAGTTATCCCTGCAATGAAGTTTTTAGTTTTCATGTTATTGGTTTTTAAGTGATTAAGAAATAATTAAAATTATTTACCAGATGTTTGGCACCTTAAATCTAAAGGCACCATCTGTAACGTGTATTATTGAGTCGTTTTCTTCATTTGCGACTGTAAATTCAAAAGTTCCTTCTATTTTGCCAAGCTTTTCAGTAACAGAGTCACGGGGTGTGAAAGCTGTAATATTCATGGATCCAGAGATTAGTTGATCATAATAGAACATTCCTTCAACAATTTCTCCCGGTACAGATTGTACTATAGGTGAACATGAATCCGCAAAGGCTGGTTCCAAAAAATCCAAGTACCCTGTATTTGGATTCATTCCAAAAATCCTAAGAGCAATAGCATTGTAAGTAGGGCAATCAACACCTGAAAGCAAAAAATATCCTGCATCAATCCCTGCTGTAGCTTCTTTGTAATAATAGAAACTCAAATTATTACAGTTGAATGTCCCTGTGGGATTAAACTCCACCCCATTTATTTTGCAAGTAAAATATTCTGCAAAATTACCCTGATCGTCTGATTGTAAACCATCATCATCTTTGCAACATGAAAAGCTTGTAGTGAGTATGACGCTAATTAAAAATAAGTATCGTATCTTTTTCATAATGATAGATATTAAGTGATTAAATAAATGAAATTGTTTACCAGATGTTTGGCACCTTAAATCTAAAAGCACCATCTGTTATTATATGTATTATTAAGTCGTTTTCTTCATTTGCAACTGAAAATTCGAAAGTGCCTTCTATTTTTCCAAGTTCTTCTGAAATTGAATCTTTAGAGGCAAAAGTTGTAATATATCTGCTTCCAGAAATTAAGCTGTCCATGTTGATTACATAAGTTCAGAGTTCTATAAAGAAGACTATATTTTAGTAATTAGATCACTTGAAATATAAGCAAGTTTGCCTAAACTCAAAGACTCTCGTAAAAGTATAAAAAATGGATTTGTTCAGTTGGGTAAGCGCATCATTTGTAGCTGATGTTGAGCCGTATCAATGAAAAAATTAGAGAGTCCAATTTTTTGCGAGATGTTTTATGAAGCAGAAGATTTTACCTAAACTGTATAATTTAGGAAGGAAGAAACTAAATTTTAAAATGTAAAATTAAGTTTTCTTAGTTGTTTATCCATAATCAGGTGTTTTTAGAATTGGCTATTCTTTTATTAACTGCGGTTTTCAACTCAAAATTATAAAACGTTCGGTTGAATTAGCAATATGATTGCAATGTAATTCTTAATTTTAACTTATGGGGGGGGGGGGTAAGAGTTAATAGTTGTTAAATACTTACATAAATAAAGGGTTTTTGCAAATTGCTATTCCCACATCCGTAATCTATTGAAACTGTAGCACCATGATTGGGAATTGAAGGATGGGGTATATACAATACTTGGTTGGGGCTACCATAGTATTTTGGTTGGCCACCGGTTTTATCTATTATTTCATATAAAGACTTTGCGTAATAGGTCGAAGCGTCAGTATAAGTAACTTTAAGCGTAAGATACTTTTTGCCGGTTGTTGACCAGGTTACCTTTTCATCAACTCCGAACGTCATTATTTGATATCCTGAACCATTATTAAAATCAATCTCTATTGTCGATATAGTTTTTCCGGTATTGCTCCTAAAAAATTGAGTGTCTATTCTGAAATCTTGAGAGAGCAGGTCATCAACACTGTTTTTCTTCGGGCTAAATGAGAATATTTCCTGAACCTCATACGGTGAAGTGCCTCTGTTTATCACATCATGCATTTGACCATTTTGTTCGGTTATCAGCGAAGTTAACAACACAGAATCTTCGATAAGTTTGTGATAATTAGCGTGGAGAATTAGGATAGGTACCACATCACTACGAAGCAGGCTGTCGGCTTGGGGTTTCCAATTTGCAGTTTCACCAAGAGTGCTTGTGCTTGTAACTTTTGATGTTACCATGGTACCATATTGCCGAAACCAATCACCGTACTGGATTAAGGTATCGGCAATTGTTGTGCCGTCAAAATCGGCTACATTCATTGTTTGCAAACCGCGATCTAAAAGAAGTCCGGAGGTAACTTCTGTAAAATCTAAGGGTGCAATAAGATAATCCATTTGGTCGCTAAGCGACACATTGGGTTGTTGGGCACTCATTGAAAGTGCCGTTACGAGTAGCAGAAAATAAGACATAGCTATCCCTGCAATGAAATTTTTAATTTTCATGGTGTTGGTTTTTAAATGATTAAGAAATAATTAAAATTGTTTACCAGATATTCGGTACCTTAAATCTAAAGGCACCATCTGTAACGTGTATTATTGAGTCGTTTTCTTCATTTGCGACAGTAAATTCAAAAGTTCCTTCTATTTTTCCGAGTTTTTCAGTAACAGAGTCCCGAGGTGTGAACGAGCTAATATTCATTGATCCTACAATCAAACTTTCATAATGAATTATTGTAGAGCCTGTCTCAATATGAGCATTTCTATAAATAGGAAAACATGAATCAGCGTATGTAGGAAAGTTAAAATCTAAAAATCCCACATTCGGCTCCACCCCTTCAAATCTTAAAGCAACAGCTTCTCCAGTTGGGCAATTCCTACCACTTATAACCATTGAACCAGCTGGAACACCGCCAGTTTCTTCCTGATAATAATAAAAACTCAAATTATTACAATTGAATGTTCCTGTGGGATTGAACTCTACCCCATTTATTTTGCAAGTAAAATATTCAGAGAAGTTTTCGTTTTCATCGCCCGGTTTGTTGTCATCATCTTTGCAACATGAAAAGCTGGTGCTTAACAATATGAGTACTGTAAAAATTGTTTGGAATTTAATCATGACGCTAATCTATTATGTTTAATAATGAAGAGAATTTCAACTTTTTAAAGTTCGAGGTTCTTTTTTGATCTCACAATACTCCTTTCGGAGTATTTTTTGGTTTTGTTGATTTTATTCCGGCATTGATCTTTTCTTCCGATATCTTCACTAAATTGGTACACTTCAGCCCATAAAATGATTGATCTACGATTAAAATGCATCATATTTAACAAAAGAGCCATTGACTTGTATCCGGCACCATTATCAAAATCAATCTCAATAGTCGTGATAGTTTACCCGGTATTGCTCCTGAAAAAATCACGGTCTACTCTAAAATTTTGAGAGAGTAGGTCATCAACACTGTTTTTCTTTGGGCTAAACGAGAATATTTCTTGAGCCTCATACGGTGAAGTGCTTCGGTTTGGCACATCATGCATTTGACCATTTTGTTCGGTTATCAGCGAAGTTAACAACACAGAATCTTCGATAAGTTTGTGATAATTAGCGTGGAGAATTAGGATAGGTACCACATCACTACGAAGCAGGCTGTCGGCTTGGGGTTTCCAATTCGCAGTTACACCAAGAGTGCTTGTGCTTGTAACTTTTGATGTTACCATGGTACCATATTGCCTAAACCAATCACCGTACTGGATTAAGGTATCAGCAATTGATGTGCCGTCAAAATCGGCAACATTCATTGTTTGCAAACAGCGATCTAAAAGAAGTCCGGAGGTAACTTCTGTAAAATCTAATGGTGCAATAAGATAATCCATTTGGTCGCTGAGCGACACATTGGGTTGTTGGGCACTTACTGTAAACGCCGTTGCGAGTAGCAGAAAATAAGACATAGTTATCCCTGCAATGAAATTTTTGGTTTTCATGGTATTGGTGTTGACGAAATCAAAGATTTATCAACATCTTCGATTTTTAAATGATTAAGAAATAATTAAAATTGTTTACCAGATATTCGGTACCTTAAATCTAAAGGCACCATCTGTAACGTGTATAATGGAGTCTTGATTGGCAATTGTGAATTCAAAAGTTCCTTCCAACTTTCCGAGTTTTTCTGATATTGAATCCCTTGGCGTAAAAGTTGTAATGTTCATGCTCCCAGAAATTAAACTATCCATTTCAATTTCATAACCAGGTTCAATATAATGTATAAAAGCAGGGCTGCAAGAATCCGCAAATGAAGGTTGTAAGAAATCAAGGTAGCCGGCCTGATGTTCCATACCAAAGAGTCGAATTGCCATAGTTTGAGACGCTGGGCAATCTTTACCAAAAATCACCATGTACTTATCGTCTAAACCTCCTGTATTTGCACCGTAGTAATAGAAGCCCAAATTGTTACAGTTGAATGTTCCTGTGGGATTGAACTCTCCCCATTTATTTTGCAAGTAAAATACTCCGCAAAACTATCCTGATCGTCTGATTGTAACCCATCATCATCTTTGCAACATGAAAAGCTTGTGCTTAACAATATGAGTACTATAAAAATTGTTTTGAATTTATTCATGACGCTAATCTATTATGTTTAATAATGAAGAGAATTTCAACATTTTAAAGTTCGGGGTTCTTTTTTGATCTCTTAATACTCCTTTAGGAGTATTTTTTGGTTTTGTTGATTTTATTCAGGGGGTAGCTATTTTTTTTAAAAAGGGTTCACTATTGAAAAAAGATGAAATGAAAATTAACTTTTAGAAATATCATTTTGAATTACTAAGATTTCATGTAATTTTAAGCCCGTTATGAAAAAAATGGATTGCTATGGATTCTCAAGAAATATTTTCACTGGCATCAAGCCTTCGCTTTAAACCCGGCTCAGGAATTAGCTTTGATAAGGTTACTAAACCTGATTATAAATTATTTTCGGCAACCCAGCCTGTGTATATTTGTAATTTACTTACTGGTGAAATCTTGTTCAAAAAAAATTTAGAACTGCTTTTTCAAAATTCAGATCAGATTTCGTCGTTTGAAGAAATAAACGATTTTATTCATATTGATGATAAACCTAAAGTCTTCCATATTGTAAAATATACATTGGCATATCTACGTGATAAAGGTATAAATCCTTCCGCGCATCTGTCCATCTCCTATCGGATTAAAACGCACACAGAACGATACATGCAAGTGAATAGAATTTCTCAAATGATCAAAAGCGTATCACAGCGTCCCTCTTTGAATTTTTCATCTCTGAACCTAATTCCCTGCTTTCAACTAGAAAAACCCGTTCAATTCGGATGGTACGAAAAGGGTGTTGAAGATAAAGATCATAAAGTATTCGTTGAAAATCAGTGGCCAGCTATATTTTCCAAACGGGAAACCGAAATTTTGGAACTTCTAAATACCGGCCAAAAATTTTCTGATATAGCGGCTTGTCTTTTCATTTCAGAAAAAACGGTTAAGAAACATATTAGTAACGCCCGAAAGAAAGTACCTCAAGAGAATAAAAATTCTCTGCTTGAGTTTTTTGAAGAGAGTAAGCTCTAATAATAATTGGCGCATTTCTCACAGAGTATTTTGCTGCTTTACAGTTTGCAAAACTCTCCCATTTAGAAAATATCCTTCAAGAAATATTTATATTATTAAGTTTATTTCTTTTGATCAAAATGGAATGAAATTCAATGCTGTGCTCAGATAATGCGTTGCACCCACAAAACTGATCACCCATGCATTTAGTTTTAAATACCCTTCCATTAAAAAGTCTTGACGCAAGAAATCGAAACAACAAACATTTGGTATAATTTCACCCAAATTTTTGTAAAGCTTTGTGTGGAATAGCCGGAATATGGAATTTATCTGTGCCTCAACAGCAAGATGCCGAAACGATAACCAAAATGGTGAGGTGTATTGAGCGGCGTGGACCCGATGCCCAGGCTATTTCCAAAAGCAATGCCAGCATTTTCGGGCATACCAGGCTTTCTATTATCGATGTAAATGAGCGATCGAATCAGCCAATGAGCGATAGCTCGGAGCGTTACACCTTGGTTTTCAATGGAGAGATTTACAATTACAAAGAGCTGAAGGCCGATCTTGAAAGGAAGTTTAATACTCAGTTCATTACAAATAGCGATACCGAGGTTTTGCTTTATGGCTTGATTCATTACGGTTCTGGGTTTATTCAAAAACTAAATGGCTTTTTTGCCTTTGGGTTTTACGACACCGAAAAAAATAGCTTGATTGTAGCGCGAGACCGGTTCGGTATCAAGCCACTTTACTATCAGCAAAGCGAAAATCGATTTATTTTTTCGAGTAGCCTCACTGCCCTGATGCAGGGAATTGACAAGCCCGAAATCTGTCTCGCTAATCTGGCCACCTACTTGCAATTGAGCTATAGCCCCGCTCCTGCTACGATTTTAAAAAATGCATTTAAACTCATGCCGGGCACTTTTCTGAAATTGGATAAGAGTGGCATGAATGAAACCCGCTACTACGAAGTGCCTGATACTGCGCCTTTCGGCGAAAGCCAAAAAGGAAACGCCGTTGACCAATTTAAATCTCTGCTTGAAAAATCTGTTCAAGACCGCCTTCAGGCTGATGTGCCACTGGGTACTTTCTTGAGCGGTGGTTTTGACTCTTCTGTAATAGCACTGCTCGCGAGTCGCGATAAACCGGATATTCCTGTGTTTACGATTGGTTTTCCGGACCAGCCGTTCTACGACGAAAGCGATCGGGCCAAAGCTATTGCCCGCCACCTGGGGTTAAAACCGCATATTATCAATCTGCGCGAAAGAGAAATTGATGAAAAGCTGTCCGATATCCTGGATGCTTTTGATGAACCATTTGCAGACTCTTCAGCTATATTGGTGAATATTCTTTCAGAATATGCAGCCAAAGAAGTAAAAGTGGCGCTAAGCGGCGATGGTGCCGACGAAATAATGGGTGGCTACAACAAGCAGCGCGCGCTCTTAAGATCCATAAACGGAGGGCTGATTAATTCTACTTTGAAAGCTACCCAGCCACTTTGGGAACAGGTGCCGGAATCGAGGAACACGAAATGGCTTAACCGCTTTAGAAAATTAAAACGCTACAGTACAGGTCTGGACCAGGGTTTTTCTGACCGCTATTTTGAATGGTCAAGCTTTACGCCGAGAGCTCTTGTAAATGAACTCATTATAAATCAGACCAAACCTAATTTGCCCGATCTAAAAATCGATTCTGCTGATTTCAATACTGTTTTAGAGGCAGATTTAAATCTGGTTTTGCCTAACGATATGCTCCATAAAGTTGATTTAATGAGCATGCACCAAAGCCTCGAAGTCCGGGTTCCATTTTTAGATCACAATCTAGTCGACTTTCTCTTTAAGCTACCGGCTTCAGAAAAGATCAATAAAAACAAGGGAAAAATCATTTTGCGAAAAGCCTTTGAAGACGAGTTCCCAAAGGGGTTTTTCAATAAATCAAAAAAGGGATTTGAAGCTCCGCTCTCGCACTGGTTGCAAGGACCTCTTTTGCCTTTTTCTAACCAATACCTCAGCAAAACGTTTATTGAAAAGCAAGGAATATTTAATTTTGAATTCGTTAAAAAGCTGGAGATGAAAGCCAAAAGTAAATTTCCGGGAGATACTCCACATTCCGTTTGGGCGCTTCTTGTATTTCAATATTGGTATGATAAGCATTTTTGAAATTAAGGTGGATAGTTCTGTTAGTGTATTTTATTCTCCGCTGACTTCATCAATACGTGCTCCGCAGGGTATCGACCCTGCGGCACTAATTCATTTAACTAAATTCAGTTAAGATCAACACCTCCGCGTTTTTTAACTGTATTTCCGCGGGGTGGATACCCACGCGGAGCGCCACGGTTGAAATTTTATATATTTCGACAAATTAATTTAAAAGACCTCAAAGGTTGGCTCGCTTCTGTGCTTGGACATATCTTATCTCCAAAACCTTATGAGGTCTTAACCGAGCTTATTGCTTCCTCAAGACTAGCGACTCGAGACTCGCGACTTTTATTTATCTTCGCGCTGCAATTTGCTTTATGCCCCGAATTCTTAGAATTATAAACCGATTTAATCTGGGAGGTCCTACCTACAATGCTGCGTATTTGACCAAATACCTGCCAGATAATTATGAAACCTTGCTTCTGGGCGGAATGAAAGACAGTTCAGAAGACAGCTCTCAATTTATTGTTGAAAATCTGGGTATTCAACCCATGGTGCTTTCTGAAATGAAGCGGGCAATTAATCCGTATCAGGATTATGTTGCTTACAAAAAAATCAAAGAAGTAATTCGCGATTTCAAACCGGATATTGTGCACACGCACGCCTCAAAACCGGGAGCACTTGGCCGATGGGCGGCGCATAAAATGGATGTTCCGGTTATTATCCACACCTTTCATGGCCACGTATTTCACTCGTATTTTAATTCGGCAAAAACTGCCTTTTACAAGAAGTTGGAACGCAAACTCGCTTCAGTGAGTACACGCATTATCGCCATTAGCGAAAAGCAGAAATACGAAATTGCCACAGAACACAATATCTGCCCACCAGAAAAGGTAGAAGTAATTCCATTGGGGTTTGACTTGCAACGATTTCAGGACAATATTGAAGAAAAAAGAGCCGTTTTTCGGGAAGAGTTTAAACTTCAGGATTCAGATATTGCCATAGCGATTGTGGGAAGGCTGGTGCCGATAAAAAATCACGCACTATTTTTGAAAGCTTTAAAATGGACGCTGGCAAGAACCCCGAAAAGGGTAAAAGCTTTTATTGTGGGCGATGGTGAATCGCGAAGCGAAATAGAAGACTTGTGCAGCAAGCTGGATTTATCGTTCAGCAGCGATTCTGAAGATGATGTAGATGTTTACTTTACCTCTTGGGTAAAAAATGTAGATTTTGTAAATGCAGGAGTTGACATTGTGGCACTTACGTCAAAAAATGAAGGAACGCCTGTAAGTCTTATAGAAGCCCAGGCGAGCAATAAAGCTATCGTTTCCACAAATGTTGGTGGAATTGAAAATGTGGTTTTGCCGGGAGAAACTGCTTTGCTAAGCGATATTAATGATGAAGAAAATTTTCAAATAAACCTGCTCGAAATGGTCAACAACGACCAGAAAAGACTCGAGTTTGGGGAAAAGGGATGGGAATTTGTAAAGAACAAATTTCATTACGAACGACTTGTGAAGGATATTACAAAACTTTACGACAGTCTATTGCCATAAATTTAATACTTTCGGCTATTAATTCTGAATCTATACAACGCATGAGGTACGTGCTCTTTTGGTTTCCCATGGCCATATTATTGGGAAGCTGCACAGTAAATAAAGACATACTCTTTAAAACGCCTACTGATTACGCGTATGAAGATCTGCCCGATTCGCTCGGCTCGGTGACTCATATAACGCCGAATAATATTTTAACCCTCAATTTCTTTACCGGAAATGGACATGTTTTGATAGAAAGCGGCTTGGGATCATCAACGCTAACAGGAGGTGGCAGCCAAAACAATAATGGTAATTTTGCCCGGAACCAGATGTCTTATCTGGTAGATAACGATGGCACAGCAAAATTGCCGGTTTTGGGAAGGGTAAAGCTTGAAGGCTTGAGCATACGAGAGGCTGAAACTAAGCTGGAAGAAATGTACACCTTGTACTACAATGAGCCGTTTGTAATACTTACAGTGAGCAACAATCGGGTAATTGTATCGCCAGGATCGGGAGGTACAGCTCAGGTAATCACCCTTACAAATGCAAACACGACTTTATTTGAAGCGCTGGCATTGGCCGGTGGTGTGGCTGATCGTGGTGTTGCAAGCAAAATAAAACTGATTAGAGAAAACAAAGAAACGGGGGGGCGCGATGTGTATCTTATCGACCTTTCTACAATAGATGGGCTTTCGCAAGCCGACTTAATTGTGCAACCGAACGACATTATTTACGTTGAACCGCTTCCACTTATTGCCAGCGAAATTGTGAAAGAAATTGCACCGGTTATTACTCTTATTACGACTACTGTACTTATCATTACACTTGCCAGAAGCTTTTAGACGGAATGTATAATGAAGATATAAATAAGCTCAATAGCAATTTTGACAGCTATAGAGAACGATTAACCAATTTCAGCAATGAATTTGAGCTTGGTCTGTTTCTTCATATTCTTAGAAAGAATTTTTACCTCGTGGCCATTATTATTTGTGTGGCATTGGTGGGGTCGTATATATACCTGCGTTATACTGCTCCGGTGTATGAGGCACGCACCATTATTCAGTTAAGCAATAAAGACAATGCAAAGCAAATACTGAATGTAAATCAGTTTTACGAAGACAATACCATTCTTGCCGAAATAGAATTGATGAAGTCAAAGCTTCTGGTAACACGGGTTGTTAAGCAATTGCCGCTTGAAATTTCGTATTTCGAAAAAGGAAAAGTGCTTACCGATCAGCGCTATCCTACTTCTTCATTTGTTCTGGAATTGATTGCCATAAAAGATTCGTCCATTATGGATACTCCGATATTCGTTCATTTCAATAAAGACAATACCTTTCAACTAAAAGTAGGCGAAAGAAACCTGGGAGAGCAGGAACGTGTGGGCAAATCGGTTTCAAATAAATACTTCGATTTCAAATTATTAATCATCGATGCAAATCATTACAAACGTGTGGATAGCGGTGAAATTGAATTTTATTTTAAGCTAAACCGCGCCGGGACCCTTGCCAGCTCATACATACGGCAGATGGGGATTAAAATTTTGAACAGTACCGCCCAGACCATCGAGATAAGCCTGAAAGATAATAATCCGGGAATTGCCCGTGATTTTGTGGTGGCTCACTCTTCAGAATACATTCAGTTCGATTTGGAAAATCGCGAGAAAAGCGCAAAAAGTATACTAAAATTTATTGATAGCCAACTCGATACAGTTTATCAAAATCTACGCGATTCAGAACTACAGCTAAACGTTTACAAAAAAGAAAACAAAATATCCAATCTGGATAATCTGGCGACTTTATACTTCGACTATTTCAGACAATTTGAAGATGAAATGGTTCTTGTAGACCTGGAAACCAATATGTTGAATCAGGTACTGAAGGCTATAGATGAGGGTAAAGACGACGGAATGAACGTTTACAGTATCATTCCGTTGCTTACTGGTACCAAATACGAATCGTCTATTGCAACGATGCTCGATAAGCTTCGGGAGCTTTTGGTACAACGCGAAGAAATTCAATATGACCTCAAAGAAACCAGCTCCCGCATTCAATCTCTTGATTACAGCATTAATATTCAAAAAAACCTAATTGTTGAAAGTATTAAGTCGGCGCTTGATAAGCTAAAAATTCGCAAAGATTTTTTGGAGTCAAAAATTGCAGAATATGAGGCTAATTTTGGAACGCTTCCAAAAAAGGAACTCGAATATGCCAGATTAAAGCGACTCTTTGATATTAACGAAAAATACTACACCCTTCTTCTGGAAAAGAAAACCCAGTACCGCATTTCTCAAGCCGGTTATGTGCCCGAAAATAGAGTTCTGGAGCAGGTTATTAGTAGCAACGAACCAATATCGCCGCAAAAAGGGCTTATTACTTCAAGCGCAATCGTTATAGGTCTTCTAATAAGCATGGGCATTATTATTATCAAATATTTAATGCACAACAATATCACGTCGCTCAGCGAAATTACCAAGCTTTCTAATGCATCAATTTCTATTTTGGGAATGATTCCAAAATACAAGAAAGATATTCCCACTTCGCAATTGCTTATTGACAAGAGTCCGAAATCAATGATATCGGAAGCTTTCAGGAGTCTTAGAACCAACCTACAGTTTATGGGCGAAGTGAACCCAAACGAAGATGCTCGTACAGTGGCTATTACCTCTACCACATCTGGAGAAGGCAAAACCTTTGTAGCCATAAATCTGGCGGGAATTATAGCCTACTCCGGTCAGCGTGTAATCGTTATTGACCTTGATATGCGGAAGCCAAAGATTCACCTCGGCTTCGACGTTGATAATATCAGAGGAATGAGTACGGTTCTTATTGGAAAATCGCCTTTAGAAGATTGTATCCAGCATAGCAAAGTAGATAATTTGTCTTTTATCACTGCTGGCCCCATCCCTCCAAATCCGGCAGAGTTGATTATAAGTCCGAAAATGAAAGAGGTACTTGCACAACTTAAAAAGGACTACGACGTAATAATCATTGACAACCCACCCGTTGGTCTGGTTACAGACGGAATACAAATGATTAAAGAAGCTGATCACCCCATTTATATTTTTCGTGCCGATTTCTCGAAAAAACAATATGTACAAATGGTTGACCGGCTTATAAACGAGAATAATTTGCACAAACTGTCTGTTGTACTTAATTGCGTAGATATTGACAGAAACAAATATGGCTACAGTTACGGGTATGGATATGGTTATGGATACGGATATGGCTACGGATACGGCTATGGATACTACGACGATAGCAAAAAACAATCTGATGGAAGCTGGTTTAATAGAATATTTAAGAGTTAATGCAAATAGAAAGATTTGAAATTGAGGGGTTACTTCTAATCAAGCCCCGCGTGTTTGAAGACAATCGAGGCTATTTTTTTGAGAGCTTTAACAAACAAGATTTTTTTGCTCATGCAGGACTTGACTTAAACTTTGTTCAAGACAATGAATCAATGTCAAATGCCGGTGTTTTGCGCGGGCTTCATATGCAGGCACCCCCACACGAACAGGGCAAGCTGGTGCGTGTTGTACAAGGAAAAGTGCTCGATGTAGCCGTGGATATTCGCAAAAAATCACCCACTTATGGGCAGTACCATAGTGTGATTTTATCGGGAGAAAATAAACATCAGTTTTACATTCCACCCGGATTTGCGCATGGCTTTGCAGTTTTAGAAAACAAAACCGTGTTTTGCTACAAGTGCACTGGTTATTACAACAAGGAAAGTGAATTTTCCATAAAATGGAATGATGCCGATATTAAGATTGACTGGGGAATAAAAATTCCTATACTTTCTGAAAAAGACGAAAAAAACAGTGTTTCTTTAAACACGTTTAATTCACCATTTTAAGTATGTTAGAACCAACCGAACTCATAATTCTTTATGTATTCTTCTTTTTGGGAATGACGGCTTTTGCTTTGTTAATTAATCGGGTATTGCTTCGATTTGTAAAAACCTTAGGAACCAAGAATCAACCCGGCGCAGTAGTGAGATGGAGCGAAGAAACTAAACCTGCTATTGGAGGTCTGGCTTTTTTCATCATCTTTCTGATAAGTTTATGCGTGTATTCCATCGTTTTCGATCCTAACAATATTTTTGCGAGTAAACCTATTTTGGGCTTGCTCCTGGCGGGCACACTTGGTTTTATACTTGGTTTGACTGATGATGCGTATAATACCAGACCCATTTTAAAGTTCTTTGTACAGGTATTATGCGGCATTATTTTAGTTATCACTAACACCCGAATCGAGATTTTTGAAAATGAAACTGTAAATAGCGTATTGACCATACTGTGGGTAATAGGAATTATGAATTCTATTAATATGCTTGACAATATGGATGGCATTGCCACCTCGGTTACTTCCTTTATTCTGGTAGCAGCATTGGGCTATATTATTATCCATAATCAGTTTAGCAATGTCGACTTTCTAATTCTTCTGGGTATTCTCGCTGCTCTTATCGGCTTTTTATTTTTTAACTGGCACCCCAGCAAAATGTACATGGGCGATACCGGAAGCCAGTTTCTTGGTGTGTTTTTGGGATACATCGGTATTGAATACTGCTGGAATGCCGAAACTTTGGATCGTCAATCGAGTCCCCTGTTTGGAATCGCCGCGCTTTTACTGGTTTTCATTCTTCCACTTGCCGATACAGCCACTGTAACGATTAACAGGCTGCGACGAGGCCAATCGCCATTTGTAGGCGGAAAAGATCATACCACTCACAATCTTTCTTACCTCGGATTTTCAGACAAACAAGTAGGTGGGATTTTTTGTTTAATTGCTGCTTTTTCAGTAATTTTCTACTTGCTACTTACCTCTTTTGGCAATGCTCAAAATTCCTATTTGTCGCTAATATGCATCGTTTATTTTTTGGTCATATTTTTGCTGTTATTTGGAATCGCCGAGTATAACAAAAGAAGGAATATAGGCGTAAAAGATCCTGAACCCTTTTCTGTAAAAAATCAAATATGAAAATTCTCCCCTTAAATAGTATTGCCAAGAAATCGGGCTTTGTTCTATTGCTCGTATTAATGACCGCAATTGGATGGATTGCCGCGTCTTTTACTGCCGAAACGCAGGAAGTGGATATATCCTACCAGCGATATTTTAATGACAATTACAAAATATTTTCGCTTAACACCCCAGCGGGAATAACCTTTGCAGGCGAAAAAGTTCCACTTGAAATTGAAGATGTTCGCGAAAGCTTAGACCGTGAGCTGCTGGTTAATACTTATTGGCAATCGCAGGGACTTCTTTTTCACAAACGAGCCAATCGCTGGTTTCCGGTTATTGAACCGATTCTGGCAGAACAAGGAGTACCAGATGATTTCAAATACCTCGCAGTAATAGAAAGTGGGTTAGACAACGTGGTTTCTCCAGCTGGTGCAACCGGTTACTGGCAACTCATGCGCGAAACCGGAAGAGAATATGGATTGGAAATAAACAATGAGGTAGATGAACGCTACAACGTAGAGAAATCTACTGTTGCTGCCTGCAAATATTTAAAAGCCGCTTACGCGAGATATGGAAACTGGACAATGGCGGCAGCATCGTATAATGTAGGCATGTATGGCTTGGCTAAACAGGTAGATAGGCAAAAAGCAGATAACTATTACGATTTGCTTCTCAATTCTGAAACAGGTAGATATCTGTATAGAACCATTGCAGTAAAAGAGATATTGAGTAGACCTGCACAATACGGTTTTCACTTTAGACCCAAAGACTTATACCAGCCTTACGAAACTTATGATGTAAAAGTCGATACTGCGGTAAGCGATTTTACTGAATTTGCTTTTCAAAACGGAATCAACTACAAAATTCTTAAAATATTGAATCCCTGGTTGAGGGATACCTACATTACTAATCCAGATAGGAAAACTTATGCCATTAAACTTCCTAAACCATCTGAAACCGGAATGGTTCCTTATGAGCTGAGACCTGAACAAAAAGCCCTGATTGACACTTTAAGTAGTGACTCAATTAAATAAAAAAAGTGCACGACATAAATATCTTAGAAGATCAGGCCCAAATAGAAGTACGCGGTGCCCGGGTTCATAATTTAAAAAATATAGACGTTATAATTCCGCGCAATAAACTCGTGGTAATCACCGGTTTGAGTGGAAGCGGAAAATCATCCCTGGCTTTTGACACTTTGTATGCTGAAGGACAAAGAAGGTATATAGAAACTTTCTCTGCTTATGCACGCCAGTTTTTGGGCACGATGGAGCGGCCTGATGTTGACCAAATAAACGGTTTAAGCCCTGTGATAAGCATTGAGCAAAAAACCATTAGCAAAAGTCCGCGATCTACCGTAGGTACCATAACCGAAATTTACGATTTTCTGCGCTTGCTTTACGCGCGTGTGGGTAACGCCTATTCGTATGAGACCGGCGAGAAGATGGTGCAGTACAGCGAAGATCAAATCGTTGATCTGATTATAGAATCGTATAAAGGAGAAAAAATTTCTATTCTGGCTCCGCTCGTTCGCGGACGAAAAGGCCATTATCGGGAGTTGTTTGAGCAAATTGCTAAACAAGGATATATCCGTGCGCGGATAGATGGCGAAATCACCGAACTGGTACCCAACCTGAAATTAGACCGTTATAAAATTCACGATATTGAAGTGGTTATAGACCGCCTTGAGGTACGCGAAGATGATAAGGAGCGCTTGCGCCAAAGCGTAGCGACCGCTATGGAAATGGGTAAAGGAGCACTTATGATTCACCAATTTGATTCAGAAAAGGTGCGCCACTTCAGTAAAAATTTGATGTGCCCTACGACCGGAATTTCCTACCCGGAGCCGGAACCAAATCTCTTTTCGTTTAATTCGCCTTATGGGGTTTGCAGCCGTTGCAACGGGATAGGTGTGGTAAGCGAAATTGACAAAGACAAACTTATTCCTGATGACAAAAAAAGCATTCACAAAGGTGCACTCGTTCCACTTGGAACCTATAAAAACAATTGGGTTTTCGGGCAGATTGATGCACTTTTACAGAAATATGATTTTAAACTTACTACGCCCATCAAGGAAATTGATGACGAGCTGATTGACAAAATTCTACACGGAACGGACGAAACGCTGAAAGTAAATACAGGATCAGGGGCAAATGAATTCAGCGTTCAATTTGAAGGAATCGTAAATTTTATCGCCCGCCAGGCAGATGAGAATAGCTCTGCTCCTATTCAGCGGTGGGCAAAAAGCTTTATGAATCAGGTAGTGTGCCCAAAGTGTGATGGTGCACGACTCAGAAAAGAAGCCTTGTTTTTTAAACTCGATGGAAAGAATATAGCTCAGGTGTCGAGCATGGGAATTGACAGCTTTGATGCGTGGATAAATAATCTAAGTGCTACACTTACAAAACGTCAGGAAAGAATTGCACGGGATATTTTAAAAGAAATCACCAGCCGATCAGGTTTCTTAACTGATGTAGGATTAGATTATTTAAGTCTGAACCGAAGTGCTAAGACTCTTTCAGGAGGCGAAGCACAGCGTATTAGGCTCGCCACACAAATTGGCTCTCAACTTGTAGGCGTGCTTTACATACTCGATGAGCCGAGTATAGGTCTGCATCAGCGCGACAACAATAAACTCATAGATTCGCTAAAGGCATTACGCGATATTGGCAATTCGGTAATCGTAGTAGAGCACGATAAAGAAATGATACTCGCTGCCGATCATGTAATAGACATTGGACCTTTTGCAGGAGTGCACGGTGGTGAAATTGTAGCTCAGGGAACTGGTGCGGAAATTGAAAAAATGCATTCGCTTACCGCCGATTATCTTACGGGAGCTAAAGAAATAGCCGTTCCAAAAAAGCGCAGAAAAGGTAACGGAAAGAAAATAACCCTTAAGGGTGCACAAGGTCACAATCTGAAAGATGTGAATGTAGATTTTCCTTTGGGTAAATTTATTTGCGTAACCGGGGTTTCGGGTAGCGGAAAATCAACACTAATTAATCAAACCCTCTATCCGCTCTTAAATGCCGAGATATACAATGGTGTAAAAGAGCCACTTCCCTACAAATCTATTACCGGTCTCGAAAATATTGATAAGGTTATAGAAATAGATCAATCGCCTATTGGGCGCACACCACGAAGCAACCCGGCGACTTACACCGGCCTTTTCACCCATGTGAGAACTCTTTTTGCAGAAATGCCTGAGGCTAAAATCCGCGGGTATAAAATTGGCAGATTTTCATTTAATACCTCAGGCGGCCGTTGCGAAACGTGCAAGGGCGCTGGCTTGCGAACCATCGAAATGAACTTTATGCCAGATGTTTACGTAGAATGCGAAACGTGCCAGGGAAAACGCTACAACCGCGAAACACTCGAAGTACGCTTTAAAGGAAACTCGATAAGCGACGTACTGAACATGACTATTAATCAGGCAGCAGCATTTTTTAGTGAAATCCCTAAAATAGCAATGAAATTAGATACACTTGTAGATGTGGGATTGGGCTATTTAACACTAGGCCAACAATCTACAACGCTTTCGGGCGGCGAGGCACAGCGAATTAAGCTAGCCTCTGAATTGTCAAAGAAAGACACCGGAAGCACTTTTTACATAATGGATGAGCCTACCACAGGTTTACATTTTGAAGATGTAAGCATGCTGATTGATGTCCTCAACAGGCTCGTTGACAATGGAAATACTGTTCTTGTAGTAGAACATAACTTAGATATTATTAAAGTGGCAGACTACATAATAGATATAGGCCCCGAAGGTGGCGATGCCGGTGGATATGTTGTAGCAAAAGGAACACCCGAGCAAATCGTAAAACAGAATAAGGGTTATACTGCCAAATACTTAAAAGAAGAATTAAAATGATAAAAGAGGAAGAAGATGACGACAAAAAAATAAAAAAGGCTTTCAAGAATAGAAGCTGGAATGAACAAAAGACGAATGACAGCTGGGCCATTTTTAAAATAATGTCTGAATTTGTACATGGCTACGAAAAAATGTCGCGTATAAAACCCTGCGTAAGCATTTTTGGATCAGCGCGATTTACAGATGACAATCCCTCTTATCTCGCCGCCGAAGAGATTGCTTTCCGGCTTAGCGAAAAAGGATATGGTGTAATAACCGGCGGTGGGCCGGGAATTATGGAAGCCGGAAATAAAGGTGCACACCGAGGTGGAGGCACCAGCGTGGGAATGAACATTGACTTACCGTTTGAGCAAAAAGGAAATCCTTACATCGACAGCGATAAACTCATTGAATTTGATTACTTCTTTGTCCGTAAAGTCATGTTTGTTAAGTACTCACAAGGCTTTATTGTAATGCCCGGTGGATTTGGAACTTTAGACGAAGTTTTTGAAGCACTAACCCTTATCCAAACCGGAAAAATTGGTCGCTTTCCTATTATTCTCTATGGAGAAGACTATTGGGGCGGACTACTTGAATGGATCAAAAAAACCCTCTTAAACGATTATCATACCATAAGCGAAGAAGACCTTATGCTGTTTAGATTGGTGAACACACCCGAGGAAGCAGTAGAACATATCGACCGTTTTTATGGAAAGTATATGCTCAAGCCAAACTTCTAAAAAGGGTAATTAATTAGAACCGTGCATTTTCAACACAATTCTGTTCGCAAAATTGATTGATCATCATTATTGACGTGCAGTTAATAGATAGATTTGTTTAAATAGGTTATTTAAGCAATCACAGCACGGCATGATTAAAACGCTTCTTTTCGGATTAAATGTTTTCGGGTTTCTATTGATAGGTTTTTTCCAAAAATCGGAGGTTATAATTACACACACTCCGCCCGAAAAACTAAAGCCGGGACAGGAAGCTGTGGTAACGGTAGAAATTGACAAATCAACAGTCTCAGGTTTTGCAAAATACCAGATTACCCTTGGTGACGGGCTAACTGCCGAAATGGTAGAAAGCGCAGGAGCCTCATTTACTTTCAATGATCAAAAAGCGAAATTTATTTGGATGGCTCTGCCCGACGCCAAAAAATTCACCATTAAATACCGCATTATTGCCGATAAAACCGCCCTTGGAAATCTTAGTCTCGATTCACGCTTTTCTTATATTTACGAAAATGAACGGAAGAATTATGACCTCCCCGATCACAAAATTGCTGTTGGTGAGGCGAGCGCACTTGCTGCCAATCAAATAAAATCGTCTATTCAAGACAAGGCAAGCAACAAATCAGCAACAATAGTAAGCGATCGCCAAATAACTTCGGTAGGAATTAACCAATGGAAGGTAGACTTGACAATTCAAAAATCAGGATTACAGGGTTTTGCCAAAATCGAAGAAAATATTCCAAACGGTTATACTGTGATTGATTTAAAATCGAGCTCTGCCGTCTTTTCGCTCGACGATACGAAAGTGAAATATATCTGGTACGACATTCCCGAAAATGAAACCGTAACGGTCTCGTATAAAATGCTTCCTGTTATTGCCATGGATGCCACTACTCCAAAAATTGACGGCTACTTTTCTTATCTCAAAGACGAAGAGACCATCACTATACCAATTGGTGAAACCACCCCTGAAATTGCTCAGGATGAAGAAATCCTCGCCGCTAATCCCGATACATCTTCAGCAATAATTACTGACGCAAAAAGTATTGATAACGAAGAAGATATAGCTGACATAACAGTGCCTGCTATAAATGAAAATCCAAAAAGTGAGGATATTCCCAAAACAGAAAAAAGTACTGCAGTTGATAAAAAGCCTGAACCTAAACCCGAACCAAAGCCAAAAGCAGAAGAAACGCCCAAGCCTGAAACAAAGCAGCCTGCTTCACAAAATGCAACAGCTGATAATTCTACCAACAAAGGAAGAACGGACGCCAATATTGTAAATGTCCCAGAGCCTGAAACGGGCGTGTATTACCGGGTACAAATAGCAGCTGGAAAAAACAATCTGAAAACAGATCTTTTTGCAAAACTTTACAATTTTAGCGAAGGGTATAAATTAGAAAACATGGATGGTCTCTTTAAATACACCACCGGTTACCACCAGGTGTATAAAGCGGCACGAGACGGAAGAGTGCGTATTACAGCCAAGTACGATAAATTTAAAGGGCCATTTGTAACAGCCTACAATGACGGCGAGAGAATTACCGTTCAGGAAGCTCTTATGATTACAAGCCAGAAGTGGTTTCAGTAAACGTCTGACAAAAATTCGGATGTTTAACACACCGAAGATTTAAATTACGGTATATTTTAGAACCTTGAGTGGGATATTGCAGTATAAGGTGCATAATATTTACTGTGCATGTCCCTCAAGAACTTATATATCATAATCGGTTTACTGACAGTATTTGCCTTAGCGCAGCTTAAGGTTAATGCGCAAGCAGATTCCTTAAAACCCACTGTTAACAACCTTCCACGCCCCCAAATAGAAATTGGTGCCGGCGTATTTTCCTATTTTGGAGATGTTGGAAACCTGGGTGGTCACGGCACAAGCTATGACCTAAACTGGGCGTATAACCTTGGACTTAAAAACCCCATTTCAAACTCTTTCAATTTAAATTTATACGCCCTTTTCGGGAAAGTAAGTGCCAGTGAGCAGTTCAATGCCGGAAGTGAGAATTTTAGTACAGAAATTAGAATGGGCGGGCTTTCCATTGAATACAATTTCAATGCTCTGCTTCCCAAAACGAGAAACGTAACTCCTTATATAAGTCTGGGTATTTCTACGTTTGAATTTAATCCAAAAGGCGATCTTTACGACGCACAGGGAAATGAATACCACTACTGGGATGATGGAACCATACGTCGCGGAGCACTCAGCCCGGCAAAAGCAAATGCCAGCGACATACTTATACGTGACAATGTGTATGAAACAGACCTGCGCGAAACAAACGACAAATCTGAAAGGTACGATTTACGTGCCTTCTCCATACCGGTAGGAGCCGGAGCCATGCTTAAGCTTACCGAAAGCTTTACAATGCGCATGGGAGCTGAATTCCATTTTGCACTTTCTGACAATATTGACAATATCAATTCTGAAACGACGACTTACAACACATCTAAAAAAGGAAACGATTTTCTCTTGTATTCAAATCTTGCCCTGGCATATAATCTTCATTATTTTGCTAAAGACAAAAATCCCGGGTCAGCACTCGGCTCTTCAGATATGGAAGGTCTTGAATATGAAGACGAAGACAGCGACGGCGTGGCAGATATCATTGATTTATGCCCATTTACGCCATCTACAGTTTCGGTAAATGGTTATGGGTGCCCGCTTGATTATGATAGCGATGGAGTACCAGATTATTTGGACGAAGAACCAAATTCGGCACCAAACGCATTTGTAAATACCGATGGTGTGACCCTCACCGATGAGGAGATTGAAAAAATGTATTTGATTTATTCAGACTCAATCGGAAATTTACAATTCGAAAAATCGGCAACTTATACCGCCGACATCAAACGACGTGATAAAACCGCTAATAGAAACAAAGGATATCGCGTTGTAATAAGTAATACCACAAGTTTAAGCAGCGATCAGATTTCGAGAATGCTGTCCATTGCAGATATTCAATCAGAAGAAAATTCGCAAGGAACTTCCTATTACATCGGCAATTTCGAAAATCCTATAGAAGCACTTTCGCGAAAAGCAGAAATTGATGAATTGGGAATCGAATCGCGACTGGTTTACAATAATTTTGGAGAGATTACAGATATACACGAGTCAGAAATCGCTGAACTGAATGCCGCCATAAATCCATCTGACCTTAATCCAAATCAGATAGTATTCAGAGTACAGATCGGAGCTTATCGCTCAAAATTGTCTAAAGATGTATTCTCAGATGTTCCCGAACTGCTTGTAATTGAAGGCAATGATGGATTAACGCGCTACATGTCAGGATCGTTTCCAACCATACAGGATGCAGCGAAATACAAAATCAACTTATTGCTAAAAGGATTTGACGGTGCCTTTGTAACATCTTACCGTGCCGGATACCGAATTACCCTTAAAGAAGCAGGCGCTACTGTAAATTCTGAAGAAGATATTGTGTCAAAAGAGCAAACCTCTGGATCTATAAACGCCGATTTTGTTGATTTCACAATTCAACTTGGCTCATTTGATGGTCGTGTACCGGCAGAAGTTTTGAGCGACTACATGAGTTTAGGAAATGTACGCCCACTGAGAGGGTCAAACGGAAATACCAAGTATGTATACAGCAAGTTTGAAACCCAGAAAGAAGCAATAGATGCGTTGCGAACGCTTAACGATAAAGGATTTGGTGATGCATTTGTGGTGGGCGAATTCAACGGCCAGATTATTCCGGCAGCAGAAGCTAAAAAACTGAAAGGAAATTAAATATTGGTTTACCTTTCGGCTGCTAAGGAATGCTTAGGTACGGCAAAGAAAGGCCCTTGATAATGCATATCCCAAAATGCAATATTGTTTCTAAGTAAAATTTCCATTATTCGCTTTCGCTGATAATGCGGAATGGTTGAATCAATAATGTAAAATGTTCCCGAATGGAATACGGAATCTCGGCTGGCTTTAAATCCTTTAGAAAGAATTACAAAATCAGATGTTTTCTTGATTAAATCATCACTGCTTGGTGGAGCATTCCAGTGAGCAACTGTGTGTCCATTAAAGAAAATAGTTCGGGAATTTGCGGCAAAGGTTTTGCTCAATCTATTAGAATCGTACAGTTCCCACTCTACCTTATCAATTCCGGCTTTATCAAAATAACCGTTGAGATAAAACGCGTTGCTCCCCAATTGAGCCGCGCTCGTATCGCTTGTAAAAACCACAGCTTTACGTCCTTGCCGAAGTATTAAATTAGATTCCTTGGATCCTTCCAGAATACTAATTTCAACTGTCCGGGATACTACAATCTTACGAACTATCCAGGAAGCCGACAATCCTGAAATAATTATTAGCGGAAGCCATAAATTCCACTTTCTGGGATTCTGATAAAATTTTACAAGTAAAAAGATTAACAGATAAACCATAATTACCACTAGCAGGCTAAAATGAAGATTTTCGCTTAAGGCGAGTGGCAGCGCTGAAACCCATTCAATAAAAGTATCTAACCCCCAAAGAGTCCATTTTAAGATGAACGCAAACGTGGCACTTAAAAACGGAATAAAATTGAACACGATAGTTAGTAATCCCGCATATAGGCCGATCATTGCGGCTGGTATAACGACCAAATTGGTAATAAAAAACAAATTTGGAAACTGACCGAAATAGTAAATACTAAGCGGAAAAGTTGCCAACTGCGCGGCAAAAGACACCACAAACAAAGACCAGACTTTATCGGGAAGCCAGCTTTTGAAAATAAAAATGGTGTAAATGGGTTTGAAGAAAAATGAAATTCCAATTACAGCGAGATACGAAAGTTGAAAACCCACCTCTGTAATAATGGAAGGGTTAAGAATTATGAGAAGTAAGGCACTCACAGCAAGCATATTGTAAATATTGCTCCGCCTTCCGCTATGTTTTCCGACGGCTATAAACGAAAACATTGTTGCAGCTCGGAGCACCGACGGCGAGAAGCCTGTAATACCGGCGTAAAACCACAAAATGAAAAGTGTTATGAGCAAATTTGTGAGTCGCCATTTTTTACCGGGAAATATTCTAATTAATAAGCCAATTACTACCAGATAAATAATCCCAACATGCAAACCGCTTACTGCAAGCACATGCACGGCACCGGCTGTGGCAAAAGCAACTTTTGTATCGGCGAGTATCAATGATCTCTTTCCGAGAATAAGCGCCGATGCAACACCGAGTTCTCTCGGCTCCAGACCTCGATTTGCAAAAATTTCTACACAGTAGTTTTGAACCTCGTGAAAAAACCCCATTAACGAAAACTGCTGATTGAGCGGTCTTTCCACCTTAATTTTTTCATGAAAATAGACGATACCCGCTATACCATTCTTTAAAAGATACTTCCCATAGTCAAACTGCCCCGGATTAACCGGTGGCTTATGTTTCTGGGGTATTGATTTAAATGCAACTAAGTCGCCTGGCTTTAGCGTATCAAGATGCAATTCATGGGGAGAATAGCTTAAAACTTGAATATCAGCAAGTGAAATTAGCTCATCATTAATCGATTCAATTTTCAATTTAAGCAAAAGACTTACAGAGCGTTCTTTTATCTGCGGATACTCCACCACTTCACCCACGAAAGAATCGCCCAAAGTTGGTAATATTAAAGCCGTTTGTGCATTGAGTCTCTGCTGAAGAGAAAGAGCCACACCGGCAAAAATCAATCCGGCACTGCAAATTACACCAAAAACCATTTGGTATCTGTGGTATTTCCATGTTTTTGCATAAACGTTTAATACCACAAAGCAACCTAGTGTTCCTCCTAAAAAAAACTTAAAAAGTACAGAATCTAATGGCAAAGAAAACCCTGCAGTTACACCCAATATAAGAGGAATAACCAGTCTTAAAAAAGGAGCTTGACGCCAAATTGACTCCATAAAAAAAGGGGCTAAATGCCCCTTAAATTACTTATTTTTTCTTTGGCTACATCAAAATCTTAAAAAACAGATACCTTTTTTGTAACCACATTCTCGCCGTTTACAGCGCGCAAAAGGTAAATTCCCGATGTAAATCCAGGTATTTTCCATGTTATTCTATTTCCTTCTCGCACCACATACTCAGTTCTATCGGCTATTAAGCGACCGTTTAAGTCGTATAGCTCTAAGCGAGTATCGCTATTCACATCTGAAGAAGATATATCAAAAACAATTCCTTCTGATGCAGCGCTGCCATTGTTCATTACAACCAATTCTATTTCAGAAGCAAGTTCTACTTCGTAGTAAATATCATTATTTGGATCGTGATCGATATATTCTTCGTCATCATAAAGAGCATAAACCTCACCAACAAAACCTGATGTTGAAGCACCTACAGTAATATTGCAAACCGCAGAATAATCACCATTTTTAAAACCTTGGCGAGCTTTTACATCTACATTGTAGTTGTCGCCCGGTATTAGACCGGTAACCCACTCTAGGCGGATAAATCGACTTCCATCAGTTCGGGTATAAATTAAATCGGCTTGCGGCTGGCTTGTATTTCTAAATCTCCAGGTATAGTTTTGGGCTCTGCAAATCTCTACGGCCTGTACTTGTGAATTGATAGGATATGTTGCACCACAAGGATAAAAATCATTTCGCAATCCGGTATTTGGTACAGCGTTGTTAATCGTCAAAAAACTATTTTCGCCAGCTGGACTTTCCATTCCCTCCACTTCTGCAAAAACTTTAACAATATAAGTCTGACCGCGTCTTAATCCGGGAACTTTAGAAAGGCGGAGCAAACGCTGGCTGTTGTCTCCGTAGACGTTGAGCGTATTAGTAAAATCGAAGAATTCCCATCTATACCTATCGGCACCACCTACAGGGTCAGCGCCAACCACATCGCAAAAATCGAAAATCCCATTAGCGTACTGGTCCTCTAATTGCGTAGTGAGCACATCTTCCTGCAATTGAATTATGCACGCCGGCCCGTATTCGCCAACAGTTGAACCAGGATTTACTGCAATGCGAACACTTACACTGTAGCTTCTATTATAAGCTATTTCACCAAGCCATTTTAAGCGGTAATTCGGATTGGTAGGAACCAAAGCAATTCTTTCGTATACATTAAAGGGAGCTTCAAGTTCTTCAAAACGCCACTGATAATATACTAATGGTGTTGAGTAAGATGGTTGAGTTGATTTCAAAATATCATTGGTAGTGTAATCAGAAATACCACAAAGTTCTGGCCTTAGCTCAACCAATGGAATAAACGATACTGCTACAGTAAAAGACTGACTTATAGCCGGAGCCGCACCTACGTGATATGTTCTAAAATAATAGGTATTTCCGATTGTAAGTCCGCTTAGACTGGCCGTTTCAATTCCGGCTGATCCTGAATTGTTTTCACAAGCCAAAACTGCTCCGCCGCATGAATTAACGACTTCGAGCGCCAAATCTAGATCACCAGTTCCGCTTACGCGAACAAACATCTTAGTAGAATTTGCTGTAAAGCGATACCAAGCATCAGCCTGGCCGTCAGGACCAACACATTCAGGATCTCCTGAAAATGACTCTGCTGCAAAACTACCCGAAACAGGGCTTTGGGATAAGGCCTCGCGCGGCGTAACATTGCTCGCTGTAGTACAAACACTCGAAAACGCAGTACCAGCAAAAAGGAACGAAATTAATGTGATAATTGAGAATCTTAGATTCTTCATAGGATAAGAGAGATTTATCAATAAAAGTTCTGTACGAAGTTAATATTCTGAATAGATTTCAAGACACAAAATTTCTTGACATTCGCATTTATTATTAACGAATTTTCAACAATTTAGTTACACATGCCTATTCACTGTCATTTTTCGGATAGATTATTACCTCGCAGATAAAGGTTAAACCATAGCAATCAGTTCAGCAGTGCGCGATGAATAGCCATATTCATTATCATACCAAGCCACAACTTTTATCATATTTCCATCGGCTAGTGTAATGCCAGAATCAAAAATACTGCTGTATCGGCTACCCACAATATCTACAGAAACGATAGGGTCTTCGGTATATTCTACGATTCCCTTAAGTTTTCCATTTGCTGCTTTCTTAATTGCGGCATTGATCTCTGCGGCTGTAACTTCTCTGTTTAAAACAGCAACCAAATCAGTCATTGAACCAACAGCTACGGGAACTCTTGTGGCAATTCCATCAAGTTTTCCTTTTAAATTGGGCAACACCAAACCAACAGCCGAAGCTGCACCGGTGGTAGTTGGAATCATAGATTGAGCCGCTGCTCTCGCTCTGCGCAAGTCGCGATGCGGTGCATCCTGTAAATTCTGATCGGCAGTATAAGCGTGAATAGTATTGATAAAGCCTTGCTTAATTCCAAACTCTTCGTCCAGAACCATTGCAATCGGGGCGAGACAATTTGTAGTGCAACTGGCATTCGAAATTATCTTATCGGCATCGGTAATCGTATCTTCGTTTACACCTATTACCACAGTTTTCACATCGTCATCGGCTGGTGCGCTGATAATAACGCGTTTTGCCCCCGCTTTGAGGTGTTTACCCGCAGATTCCGTACTTCTAAAAATTCCGGTGCACTCGGCTACAACATCTATTTCGAGTTCCTTCCAAGGTAGATTTTCGGGATCCCGCTCTGCGAAAAGCTTAATCTTCTTCCCATTTACAATCAGGCTGTCTTTGCCTTCGTAACCAACTTCGCCATCAAACCTTCCCTGATTGGAATCATATTTTAATAAATGCGCAAGGGTGTGCGCATCTGTAAGATCATTAATCGCAACTACTTCTACGTTGCTTTTAGTAAGCAATTCACGAAAAGTAAGTCGGCCTATGCGGCCAAATCCATTTATAGCAATTTTCTTCATTAGAAATTTAATATTTTACTAAGTGTCATTAATACACAAAGATACGAGAATAGTAGAAACTTGCGCTGTGGATGAAAAATAATTTCAAACAGAATCAGAGCAAGGAGTTGATGATTGTTTCTACTGAAACACCATCAGCTTCGGCTTGATAATTTCTAACTACCCGGTGTCTTAAAATAGGCAGAGCTACTGCTTTTACATCTTCAATATCGGGCGAGAATTTTCCGTGAAGTGCGGCGTGGCATTTTGCTCCCACAATCAAAAATTGAGAGGCACGCGGACCGGCTCCCCAGCTTAAATATTGATTTGCTTCGGTTGATGCCAAAGCAGTACCCGGTCTTGTTTTTGATACAACATTTACAGCGTATTCCACTACATTATCTGCTACCGGTATTTTGCGAATAAGTTTTTGAAAACGCAAAATCTCTTCTTGCGATATTACTTGATTCACCTTAGCATCCGAATCTGAAGTGGTAGCTTTTACCACATCTATTTCTTCTTGAAGTGTTGGATAATCAACCCAAATATTGAACATGAATCTGTCAAGCTGTGCTTCAGGTAGTGGATACGTTCCTTCTTGTTCTATAGGGTTTTGGGTGGCCAGAACAAAAAACGGCTCAGGCAGGGGATAATTATGCCCGGCATTGGTCACCGATTTTTCCTGCATGGCTTCCAAAAGCGCTGCCTGGGTTTTTGGAGGTGTTCTATTAATCTCATCGGCAAGAATAACATTGCTGAAAAGGGGGCCTTTCATAAATTTAAAATGGCGGCTCTCATCCAGAATTTCTGATCCAATAATATCGCTTGGCATTAAATCTGGTGTAAACTGAATGCGGTTAAACGACAACCCAAGTGTTTGAGCAATGGTATTAACGAGTAAGGTTTTGGCCAAACCAGGCACCCCAACTATTAAGCAGTGCCCACGGCTGAAAATCGTAATCAGCAACTCGTCAATAACCTTTTGCTGACCAATAATTACTTTACCTATTTCGCTGCGCATGGCCGCGTACTTATTTGTAAGCTCTTTTACAGCTTCTACATCATTCATAGTTTCTTTGCTTTAGAGGCTTCCTCATCCTTTATCAACCAAGGGTAATCAAAATCGCAGTCAGTATAAGCGGGAATAATTTTAACGTAAGTAGATGCGATTTTCTGCTGTACCCACTTGTCCATATTTTCGGCACTCAGTTTTTGAGAGGCCATGTTTTGCAGCGATTGATAGTCATCTTTGAGATTTGCACGGTGCGGTTCTGTTTCCGACATCAATTTCACTATGCGGTATCCCTTTTCGCGGTTATCGCCCTGAAAGTAAAAAGGCGCGCTCACCTGCCCAAGTTTAAGGGTATCTATTGCCATGAAAATGGTAGGATCAAGTTCATCCATCTCAAAAATCGTGCTCCCCTTGGCATTGTTTACCATCATTCCATTTTGATTCTTTGAGCGTTCATCATCAGAGTATTTGCTCGCGGCAAATGCGAATGAGATGGAATCACGCACCACCAGCAGCCTGATAGAATCAAGTTCGGTCTGTGCGGCCGATAATTCGGAAGAGGTAGTTTGCGGAATTAAAAGGATATGATTTGCATCGTACATTTCACCGCGCCGCTCAATCATTTGCATCATATGCCAGCCGTAATTGGTTTTAAATGGAGCCGATATTTCGCCGTCTTTCAAATTAAAAGCCACTGCATCAAACTCGGGCACCCAGGTACCACGAGATTGCATTCCAAGATTACCCCCTTTTGAAGATGATCCAGGATCCTGGCTGTAAAGCGCCGCCAACGTTTCAAAATCATCTTGCCCGCTTTCTACCTGATTTTTAAAATCGCGCAACCGGTTTCTTACTCGCTCTATTTCGCTTCTGCCTACCTCAGGGTACTTTACTATTTGCGCAAGCTCTACCGATGCATTTATAAAGGGAAGACTGTCTTGCGGGATATTATTGTAAAACACCTTAACGTCTTGCGGAGTTACGTTTAGCCCATCGGCAATAGTACCTTGCATGCGCTGAACCAAGATCTGATCTTTGAGCACATCAAAAAATTCTTCGCGAATTTCGGCCATCGATTTTCCATAGTAAGCCTCCAGCTTTTCTACAGAACCAATTTGTTTGATAAAAACCGCCAGTCGTTTCTCGAGCTCCACGTTTACCATATCGTCTGTAACTTCCAAAGAGTCAAGTTTTGCCTGATTAAGCAAAAGCTTTTCAAAAAGAATTTCTTCCAAAACCATACAATCTGATATGGTACCGGGATATCCCTGCTGTTTCAGTTGGTTTTTTTGAATTTGTACATCGCTGTAAAGAATAATCTCATCGCCCACTACGGCGATTATTTCATCTATTGTTTTTCCCTGCCCAAACGTATTGGAAACACTTAAAAACAAGATACTTATAAAAATTAAAACGCTTCTCACTATTTGTTAACTTGAATTTTTTTATTGGCGTAAGACTCATTTACAACATCTTCACGCATTTTATTTATTAACTCTACTTTTCTTCTATTTAATATCAAATCTGTAATTTTTCCCCGCTCTAAAGAGAGAGGCGACCTATCATCTTTTAACTTATAATCAAAGAATCGCACAAGATATTGAAATGATCCGGACTCGAACCTGTAATACGTGGTATTTCTTAAAAAATTGTCCCAATCGGTTTCATTAATAGGTACTTCCTTTAGCACATCTTGCAAATAAAGCCAGGTATTTTCTTCAAAGTAAAAATTCTCGGCATATTTCTGGCAGTATTCATACAGCTTTTCAAAGTCTTTTTCATCATCGCTTTGAAACCACTTTTCCAGTTTGTTTTGCTTGGGCGCATCTATACTCAACTTTACAAACCTAAGCTTTACGATATAACTTTTAAGCTTAAAATTGTCAATATTGGCATCGTAATAAGTCCTTATTTCTTCATCAGAAATAACGGTATCCAGCTTTTGATTGATCAATTCGCGCTCGTAAGCATACGTTACCAGGCTGCTGCGGTAATCTTGAAGTTGCTTTGAAAAATCTTTTTGGCTTTCGCTCAAATTGCGTTCGGCAAAATTGAGCACCGCTTTATCGTGAATCCAATTTTTAATTATCTGATCTGCTATTCGGGTAGAGTCTAATGGCGATTGACCATACGGAATCTTTGCCGCGAGCTCCGATCTTAAAAGTACATCATCATACACTCTGGCCACAACGTCTTCTTCAGGTTCAGAAGTATCCTTGCAGGAAAGCATTAGAATTCCAGCCATAAAAATCAGGAAGAGCGTTGACTTGGAAATCATGTTGTTTTTCAAATTCTACTTTATTGTGTAAAGCACTTCTTTATTGAGGTTTACCTTGTGCTCTTCGCGCAATTCTTTTACCCACGCTTGTTCAAGGGCATTTTGATAGGCAGCTGTAATTATTCCGCGTGCTTCATCAAAATCTTTAGGCTCGGCACCGCGTATTTCCTTAATGTAAACCACCTTAAGCTGCTCATTATCATTCACTACGTCAGACACTCCCTGCTCCCATTTTACTTTTTCTAATACCGGGACTTCATCACGCTGTTTCAAGCCACTTTCCACCTTTACCTCCAGCGCTGAAGTGCTGTTTAGCTTTTCGCGAATCTCATCCTGATTCTTACCTTTTTTGAGCATTTTTATTACCGCTTTACCTTCCTTCTCGTTCTCTACCGTATACACATCATAAGCGGCACGCTCACTCCACATAAAATCGTTTTTATGGTTTTGATAAAAGTCAGCGAGTCCGGTACTGTCTTTTACAGCCTTAGACCACACCTTCTGATCAGTCAAGTCAAAGAGCAAAATCCCGTCGCGATACTCATGAATCAATACTTTAAAATCGGGATATTTATTCTCAAGCTGACTGTCTTCGTAGTCCATTACTTTAATTTCTACCCAGCGGTCATAGCTTTCGTCTACCATTGTTTTTATCTGTTCGGTTTGGCGACGCGGACGCATGCGCTGCTGAAGAAATTCCATAAATTGATTTTGGGTATAATCATTTCCCGCAAGGGTAAAAAGGGCCTTATTCGATTTTGTCAAATTAGTAGATGGCACCCACTCTCCGGTAAAATATGTGGTGTCAATATCGGTGTAAAACGGTTTTAGCTGACGTTTGTCTTCCTGAAAATTATACTCTTTTTTCCGTTGTTTGATAAACGACTCACGGCTAACATTCGATCTGCCATCTTTAGTGATTTTTGCTTCCAGCTCTTTCGACATATCAGCGTAAGATTGTACTGGAATGATTTCAAGTAATTTGATAATATGCCATCCGTAAGGCGATTTTACTGGTTCAGTAATCTCTCCTACTGAATCAAGCGCAAAAGCAGCTTCTTCAAATTCAGTCACCATTTTTCCGGGGCCAAAGGCAGGCAATTCACCACTACGAGCCGAAGAAGAACGGTCGTCAGAGAATTTTTTGGCGAGTGTAGCATAATCTTCTCCTGCCATCAATCTCTCGTAAATATCGTCTGCTCTTTGCTTCATGCGAACTTTCACATCTTCAGGATCGCCCTCTTCTGTGCGAATCATGATGTGTGCAACACGAACCTGGCCGCGAGCCTCACGCTTATCGGTAATTTGCACAATGTGATAACCGTACTGGGTGCGAATAGGTCCGCCGATTTCTCCAACAGGGGTTTCGTAAACAATATTCTCAAAGGGATAAACCATTTGCAATGCTGTGAAATAGCCAAGATCGCCGTTATTTTTAACTGCACTTGGGTCTTCACTGCTCGTACGCGCCACTTTAGCAAATTTTGAAGGATCCTTTAAAAGGTCCTTTTTAAGCTGGGTAATTTTAGAAAATGCTTTTAAGGTATCTTCCGGAGTAGGATCAGGCGGAAGTGTTATAAGAATATGTGAAGCTCTGATCTCATACTGCAAGCGATCGTATGCCTGCTTAACCAGCGAGTCCGTCATAGACTTATCAGCCAAGTATGGCTTCGCAAGCTGATCTCTGTATCCTTTAAGTTCTCTGGTAAATTGCGGAATGGTGTCCATACCCAGTTCTTCGGCTTCTTTTACCTTGAGTTTAAAATTGATAAAAAGCTCAACGTACTCGTCTAAATCTGCTTTTGTAATTAAACTATCACGGTTGTTTTTTCTGAAAATGGCTTCAAATTCAGATTTTGTTACCGGATCATTGTCGATGGTAAGAAGAACAGGATCGTCCTGGTTTTGCGCATAAGATTGAACTCCAAGAAATAAAAGGACGATACAAAATACTGATCTCATCATAGCTTTACTATTTTTAATAGGTGGTTTAAGCAATTATTTAATACTGTAATTAGGTGCTTCTCTGGTTATTAATATGTCGTGCGGGTGGCTCTCTCTGATTCCCGCATTGGTAATTCTTATAAATTTGGCATCACCTAGTTTTTTGATATTCTCTGCTCCGCAATAGCCCATTCCCGCGCGTAGCCCGCCAATAAGCTGGTACATTACTTCGGCAAGTGTCCCCTTATAGGGCACCCTTCCGGAAATACCTTCGGGAACGAGTTTACTTATATCGTCTGCGTCTTCCTGAAAATATCGGTCGCTGCTTCCTTTTTGCATGGCTTCAATAGAACCCATACCGCGGTACGACTTAAACTTGCGTCCCTCATATATTATTGTCTCCCCGGGCGATTCTTCTACGCCCGCAAAAAGAGATCCTATCATTACCGAGCTGGCTCCTGCTGCGAGTGCCTTCACCAAATCTCCCGTGTAGCTTATTCCACCATCGGCAATAAGCGGTATATCTCTATCGGCAAGTGCCGCGGCAACTTCTAAAACAGCGGTAAATTGCGGCATTCCCACACCGGCAACTACGCGTGTTGTGCAAATTGAGCCTGGACCAATTCCCACTTTTATTCCATCGGCACCGGCATCGGCCAGAAATTGTGCAGCTTCGGCGGTGGCAATATTTCCAACCACCACATCGATTTTTGGAAATTTAGCCTTCACATCTTTCAGCACAGCCACAACTCCGCGGGTATGTCCATGAGCAGTATCAATGATCAGTGCATCTACACCGGCTTTTACCAGTGCTCCTGCCCTATCGAGCACATCTGCGGTAACGCCAATTGCAGCAGCTACGCGTAATCTGCCGTAAGTGTCTTTACAACTGTTTGGATGTTTGCGCACTTTTATAATGTCGCGGTAAGTAATAAGTCCAATCAGTCGATTGTCCTTATCAATTACCGGCAATTTTTCAATTTTGTATTCCTGAAGCGTTATTTCAGCTTGCTGAAGGGTCGTTCCTTTGGTAGCCGTAATCAGGTTTTCGCGAGTCATTATTTCGCTTACCGGCTTCTTTTTGTCTTTCTGAAATCGCAAGTCTCTATTGGTAACAATACCTACAAGCTTTTTGTCGGCATCAATTACAGGTATTCCACCTATGCTGTGCTCTGCCATTATTTGCAAGGCATCGCCTACAAGGGCTGTTTCAATGAGTGTAATAGGGTCTTGGATCATTCCACTTTCAGAGCGCTTTACCTTTCGCACCTCTCGCGCCTGAGCTTCTATGCTCATGTTTTTGTGCACCACACCAATACCTCCCTGCTGTGCAATGGCAATAGCCATATCTGCGCCCGTTACCGTATCCATTGCAGCAGACACAATAGGCGTATTAAGAATGATATTTTTAGAAAATCGGGATGTTATATTGACTTCCCGCGGTAATACTTCAGAGTATGCGGGTACGAGAAGCACATCATCGTAAGTGAGCCCTTCTCCTAAGATTTTACTTGAATTTAATGACATGGAACACTATTAGGGTACAATAAATTCGGGCAAAAGTAAGAATTATTTGAGTGAAATAACCGGACTCATCATACAGTAAAGATCGATCGCAACAACGGCTACGACCAACCGAATTTAGAAAAGCGAAGAAATGATGTGAAAAAGTCTTTAAAAACGCCATTTTTAGATGATATTCAGCGGTTTGAGATTATAAGAATGAATGAGTATTTAGGGTTGTATAATTAATGTTAAGTAGAAATCAGAATAACCCAAAACAACATTCATTGCGGATTAAAACTTAAACTATAACGTATAAAACCCCTTGTTTTAAATACGATTTACCCGATCCATCTCTGTAAACAATAATATATCGGTAATAATCTGAAGCCACGTTATTGCCTTTATAGGTGCCATCCCATCCTTCTTCAATATCACTTGACGCAAAAATCTTTTGACCCCATTTATTGTAAATCTCCATTTCATAAGATTCAAAATCAATAAATCCCGCCACAGGCTTAAAAACTTTATTATATCCATCAAGGACAATGGTATTGGGAATCCACATTAGCGGTTCTTGGGTAACACATACTTCATTACTCTCTGAAGTAGTTTCGCTGCCAAATTGATTTGTACCTTCTACAGCTACAATTTTATAGCAAAACTCACCTTCTTCGAGCAAGAAAGCTTCTATATCTTCTTCGTAACTAAACTGCCCCGGGCCAAAAGTTGTGAGCAGCGAAAAATCCAATTCTGAACCTAATTTGCGCAACACTCGGTACTCGTCCACTCCCCCATCCCAGGTAGAATAGTTGGTCCATTGCAATGAATTAATTAGATTTTGGGAGGTTGTAATCCCAGTTAAAACAATATTTTTACCCGTATTTGATTCTGCCAGCTCTGCGCCGCATCCATCAAAAGCTTTCCATTTATAGCGATACACTGTGTTTGATGCATTAACATCAGTATCGAAAACGGTAATTAGCGGATTATTCGTTTCGGAATAAGTTCCAAATGGAAGAAATGGATCATCTCCCTTTGCGCGCAGGAGCTGATAGGTCGTGCCATTTCCATTTACATCTTGCAAAAGGTCAATCTGAATCCGTTTTTCGTCGACCGTCGTTACCCGGTTGAGATAATTGAAGTCAATCACCTCTGGATAATCTGTATCCACGCAAGTGGCATTTGTGGTAGATGGTCGCTGAGATCCGTTTGAAACGGCCTCCACATAAATACAATACGATGAGTTTGGCTCAATATCGAGTTGAATAGCATTCTGAACGTTACTTACAGTTTCAACAATCTGATAACCGGCATTGTCCTTATTGACATATATATTTTGCTTTTCCACACCTTCGTCCCAGCCTGTATAATTTGTCCAGATAAGTTCTATAAACTGATCGCAATCCTGATAGCTGCTATTAGCGCGCATAGTAGTGTAAAAAGGTGGCAAGCCAAGCTCCTGCCCGCAAGTATCGTGAGCTAAAATTTGAAATGATGTCGCATCATTCAGATTATCATCTTCATCAAAAACCCAATAATTGACGCCTTCATAAACATATACCACTCCGATTACCTCCTGCTCTGTGGTCGAAAAATATTCTTTAATGGTATAATCTATCAAATCAGGAGCATTGGTAATAGGGTACCACGAAATATTGGTGAAGCCCGTAAACGGATCAACCGAAACCGTTTCTATTTCCGTATATTCGGGTGGCAACTCGTCTTTATAATTTCCGGTATTGAGATTAGAAAACATCTCACATTCAGGACGTTGATAAGATACTCTATACTCCACTGCAAACAACCTGTTGGGATCATCCTGATCGCAGAGACCAAAAAGAGTATCTGCATAGGTTGTGATAGATGGAGAAACTGTGCCGACCTGAATTTCACCGTCGCCTTCAATATTTCGATATATTTGGTAAGAACCTGTGGTTGGTGGCGGATCGTAAGGTGCATTCCATGATAATTGCGCTATGGAAGTCCCAATATTGGGCAGGGTGAGAAAAATTGTTGAGACCTTTGAACTCCATGCTGAGCTCCCGCTGCCATAAGTTTGTATGCGGTATGTAATTTTTCCTGCTCCGGGATCAACAACCGCAGCATTGTCTGTATAAGTAGTAGATGTAAATGCCAGACCGTCAATAATGGTGGTAAATCCAGTTCCATCATTGAGGTCGCGCTGAATGCGGTAAAAGTGAGATGGTTGAGAATTTGCCGGAATTTCCCAGGTTAAAACCACCTCTCCATTCACCACGCTGGCGCAAAGCAAATTGGGAGGCTCAAGCACCTGCGCTTTTGCACTCACAGCCATTATCACTGAAAGGATGGCCGCAAACCAAAAACGGAATATGAGTACTCTTTTTTTCACTGGTATTTTCACCAAAGATTTAAACGGATAAATCCGCTATTTATTTGACGTTTGAGATCAATTATTGTTGACTCTGCCAATATATTAATTGCAAAGATAAGAGACGGTTTGGGTAAGGGTTACGTTGGAAGGATAAAATGAGATGTCTTAGAAATGAATTGGTCTCAAAAGCTTTAATTTCTCAATACAGTAAATGTTGTTTGGATTTATCCGCCCAGCCCGCTTGATTTTGATACTTCACAAAGTAAATTTTCAAATCACTTTGATTGGCATAGTCAACGAAGAATATCTTTTTATCAGCTTGGTTGGCGTATTCTACAAAATACCACAAGCCTCTATTTCCATCAGCCTGATTGGAATAATCTACCTTAAAGACCTTTAAATCACATTGATTTTCATATTCAACCACATATACTTTTACATCGGCTTGGTTTCCATACTCAACTGAATATATCTTTTGTGAAAATGAGATAAGTGGGAGAATAAAAGTGAGTAGGAGTAGAATTTCTTTTTTCATCATAGTAACTTCACATATTTGATTGAACAAGCTTTATGCCATTCTCAAGAAATTGGTGCACCGTAGAACCGTCAATCTCAATGTGAGACGCAATTGAAATCAGACCTCAAAGGTTTTGAAAACCTTTGAGATCTCTCAACTTAACATGAGATGTGGACTGTCGCATACACTCTTTATATAGTGCCTGCAAGAAAACCTGCAACTATTTAGTAATCAACAATTAACAGTTGATAAGTCACTTGAATCTGGAATGAATTTTCTTTCTAAACTGGGTTAAAATGCCGAAATTAGGCTCTTTAAGGACT
>NZ_JAAGVY010000044.1 GCF_010686655.1 Cryomorpha ignava
GCCAAAACCGATTTTGGAACAACCATTAACAATATCCCAAATATCAAACGGTTAAATCAATTTCTTGAGGAAGATTAAAAGAATAAATATCATGTTTTAGTGTACTTTTAGATGTGCGAAACTTTAGGTTTTAAATCAACCGGCGGAGTTTGATACTCAAGAAGCCATTTGGTTGATCTGGCCATCAACTGATCATAAGAAAGGTGAATCGGTTGAAAAAGTTACGCTTTCAATTATTGAAGCCCTCATCGGTCATATAGACATTGTGGTAACTTGCAAGGACAAAGAACTTCTTAACCATGCAAATGAGATCTTAAAAAATCGTTTTGGAGAAGAGCCCAGACTTAAACTTTTGGAAATTCCATCTTTTGAGATTTGGGCAAGAGACATGGGGCCAACTTTTGTGGAAACGAATAAAAACACGCTGGCCATTGCCGACTTTAATTTTGATTCCTGGGGATACGCTGATACTTTAGATACCGATACCAAAACTGAAGAAATGTACGACGAGAGAGCAGCTGAACAGTATAGTTTGCCCGTGATTTCGAGTACAATGATTAGTGAAGGTGGAAATAGAGAGGTAAATGGACGAGGCACGCTAATGACCACAGAGGTGGTGGAGGGAGGCAGAAACCCAACCATGACCAAAGGCGAGATGGAGCTTGAATATAAGAGGCTATTGGGTATTAAAAAAACCATCTGGTTAAAACAAGGTTTGGTTGAAGATGATCACACCTTTCTTGGGCCTGTTGCAACTGCCGATGGAACAAAAGCTTATACCGTAGTTACCACAAATGGGCATGTTGATGAATTCGTTCGTTTTGTGAATGATTCCACAATCCTTTTGGCAGAAATAGATAGTACAGAATTCGATGATCCGATCGCGTTTGAAAACCACAAGCGTATTGAGGAGAATTATCAAATATTGACTGCGGCGACTGACCAGGATGGTAAACCATTTACGATAATACGCATGCCCCTTCCGGGAACTATTTTTTCGACAATGGAGCCGGGTGACTATGTTTATGAATTCATCAAAACACTTAATTATAGCGATGGAAGTACTTTTCCTGATGGAGAACCGGTAAGAGTTATGGCTGCACTCAGTTATCTCAACTTCATTATTAGCGACAAGGTGGTTGTTGGTCAAACGTGCTGGAGAGAAGGAATGCCAAATGAGTTGAAATTAAAGGATGAAAAGGCTGCTCAAATTTTGCAATCTGTTTTTCCCAATCGAAAAGTGATAATGATTGATGCACTTGCCGTTAATTTGGGTGGTGGTGGAATTCATTGCATAAGCATGCACCAACCTGAATTGCCAGATAATTAGCTTTTAAAGTGGACTGAAACCAATGATTTACAATACTATAAAGAATTAATTACTGCTGCAAGGCTACAGACAAGATCCGCACTGATTTTCTATTTGGGTTTTACTTGCTAAATTAGATGCTTAAACATCGGTACTATTTTTATACCAAACATTATAACTGGCAAAATTGAAAGAAGGCAGAACGCAATAACCAAACTCAGACAGTAATGAATCAAGAAATCAAAGCATACAATGAAAGACAAGCTTCGAATGACAAAGAAATTTGCGATCGACTTTCAACCATCCTTGCAAACGAAATGGCCGAAGCAGAAAGTAAAATCTGGCATGCCCACCCTGTTTGGTTTTTAGACGGCAACCCAATTGTTGGTTACAGCAAGCAAAAAGCGGGCATCAGGCTAATGTTTTGGAGTGGGGCTGACTTTGAAGAAGAAAATTTGAATATCAGAGGTAAAAAATTTAAAGACGCTTCTATTTTCTACAACACTGTTTCAGAAATTGAAACGAACGATGTAATACGTTGGATCAAAAAATCAAAAGAAATTCAATGGGACTATAAAAACGTGGTGAAAAGAAAAGGACAATTAGAAAGGTTGAAGTAGTTTGAGTTTTTCAACAAAAAAATAAAGTATGGAAACGACTCCGAAAAACGATGATCGAATTGCAAAAATCGCTTTTGCTTCGGTATATCCGCACTATATCACAAAAGTGGAGAGCAAAGGCAGGACAAAAGAAGAATTGCATGAAGTGATAGCGTGGCTCACCGGCTTTGATGCCAGAAAACTACAGGAATTGATTGATGAGAAAGTGACTTTTGAAACATTCTTTAAGAGAGCAAAATTGAACCCGAATACACAACTCATCACCGGTGTAATTTGTGGGTACCGCGTAGAAGAAATCTCAACTCCATGGACCCAACAAATAAGGTATTTGGACAAGTTGGTGGACGAATTAGCGAAAGGTAAAAAAATGGAGAAGATTTTAAGGAAAGGCTGAATATGATGACTAAATACGAATAATGTCAGCCGTTTAGGTGAAGGGTTTTATTGATGTCTCGCCGTAATGATGCGGCAAAATATAATGATACAATACTTAAACCCTCACATAAAGAGACATCCAAGAACCCATGTAGAAAGAAAGAAAGGTGAGCTTGGCTTCAAATTGTTTCGCGACGTGTTTATGTTTACCATTAAAAAGATAAATATTGAAATGCAACGCCTATGAGCACGGAAAACGACGTAGCATCATTTTTGAAAGTATTCAAAGAAAAAATGAAATTTTGGGATATTCTTTTTCGTGATGATAGAGGTAAAAATGCACAAGCACTTGTCGATCTAGAACTTCGCCCCATAGACCGTAAAGCTGCACTTAAAGGTTAAAGATTACAGTCAAGGTCCTATCGAAGAAAAGTTGTATGGAGGGTCTGATATGTGGGTGTTTGGAAAAAAGATTAAGAAGAAAGAGGTTTATATCAAAATAACTATTGGTGCTCTTGGAAGTAGTGTAATCTGTATCTCCTTCCACCTGGCTGAGCATAAAATGCAATATCCTTTAAAATAATAGATTATGAAAAGTCCGGTTACAGGTAAAGAAATGATCTTGACAAAAGAAAAGAGGTCAATAAGTTTCAGGAAAGAGACTTTTGAAGTTGTTTTTCATTATTATAAATGTGAAGACAGTGTAGAAAAATTCACAACAGGGGAGTTAGATAACGTGAATATGAATCAGGTTTATAATCAATACCGCGATTTATTTAATATTCCTTTTCCTGACGAAATTATTAGCATTCGTGAAAAGTACAACTTATCGGCTGCTAAAATGTCTTCAATTTTAGGATTTGGGGCAAATAGCTATCGCCAATATGAATCGGGCGAAATGCCGAGTGTTTCTAACGCCAGATTAATTCAAATGATTGATGATCCTAAAAAGTTTATTGAATTAGTAGAGTTATGCGATTCATTAGATGCTAAAACAAAAGAGAAATATATTAAAACTGCAGAAGCAATAATTGCCGATAGAAAACGAAATAATTTCAGCTTCAACTTAAAACATTATTTGCTGGGAGATCATTTAGCTGATATATATTCTGGTTATAGAAATCCGAATCTTGAGAAATTCACAGAAATGGTTGTGTTCTTTTCCGAGCAAATGGAGCCATTTAAAACAAAAATGAATAAACTTTTATTTTATGCGGATTTTCTAATGTTCAAAGAAAGTTGTTTTTCAATAAGCGGTGTTAGGTACAGAGCTATTGATATGGGGCCTGTTCCTACCAATTTTCAAAGTATCTTAATACTTAGCAAATAATGATTCCATAGAAGTCTTTTACACGCAATTCCCTAAAGGCTATACAGGCGAACAATTTAAAGCAAGAAAAGAAAGACCTTTCAATCAAAAACTATTTACGGATGCAGAGATGGCTGTCTTAAACAGGGTTTCAGAAGTATTCAAAGAATCAAGCACCAATACCATTATTGAAACAAGCCACTCGGAAGATGCCTGGAAAAATAATTTAAAAGTTAAAGATGTTATAAGCTACGAATATGCATTTGATTTAACTCAAATATAAAGTTGGCAACAATTTGTTTGTGCAAGTACCCTACGGGAAGATCTGCAACGAATTATAAGTAATTTCAAACCGTAACCCAAGCTCTCACATAATAAACATTCAAAAAATCCCATGGGTCTATTCAACAACATATTAGGTAACTCCAGTGAAGTATCGTCAGAAAAACTGACAGAAAAATACAGGCAGCTGCTTTTAGAAAGCGAAAAGGTTGAGCTTGGCTTTAAATTGTTTCGCGACGTGTTTCTATTTGCCATTAAAAAGATTGATTTTAATCGATGTTCAGGGATTAACCGGTAGTAAGGCCGAGTATAAGTCATTACCTTATAAACACATATCCAGGTTCTCATTAGCAGGGACTTTTGACCTGGATGCGGAATTAAAAATCTGGATTGCAAGTGAAAACACGCCGACGGTATCTAAGAAATTCAATAAGAGTATTGATGTCTATGCGGTGCAGAGGTTGCTTGCCGAGAAGGTGATGTAGAGGAATAGTGGGTTTTGATCAAAAAATCGATCAGCTGGCTTAATTTCCAAGAAAGTGTAAAATCTCAAACAGTGGGAATAGTACCTGTCCACCTGAACTCTAACAGTAAATCAACGAAGAAAACCCAAATTCTGGAGCTATTCAAAATTGAAAAGTAACTATCTTTCATGAGATACGTTTCATAAATCAAGGCATTATAAGTTATGGAAAGATTAGGTAGGCGCACTTTGGTGAAAATGGACAGACACGAATCTGTATATATCACTGACTTAGAAAAAGAGCTGGCGGACTTCAAGGAACAGTATGCTTCCTTAAAAAGTATGTTCAGAATGACAACTGCTCATTTGAAAGAAGTGCTCGACGATCTAACCATTTCTGAAAAAAGACTCTTTGATGCGAATAAGGATTTAACAGACAGTATTAATTATGCCAAACGCATACAAAATGCATTTACCGTTCAAAAACATAAATTAAAAGATAGTTTCCCAAATTCTTTTGTATTCGATAAACCCAAAGATACATTAAGCGGAGATTTTGTTTGGACATTTGAAAACTGTGACCGCACCTTTTTGGGAGTTGGAGATTGCACTGGTCACGGAGTACCCGGCGCAATGCTTTCCATATTTATAGTCAGCATGTTAAATCAAATTATGAGTGCATCTGCCGATCAAACTCCTGCCAGTATTTTGGACAAATTAGATAAAAAGATACAAGAATATTTATATCAAAACGTTGATAAAATTAACGATAGTGCAGAGATTTCTATAATAGAATATGATCCGAAAAATAAAATATTATTTTACTCCGCTGCCAACCGTCCTTTAATTCATATACGGAATGGCGTGCTTACAACCTATCGGGGATCTAAATGTACTTTGGGAGATTCTTTTAAAAGGTTTAGTTTTGTGAAAAATATAGAGATCCCTTTAGAGAAAGGCGATATGGTTTTTATGTTTTCAGACGGGTATGTAGACCAATTTGGAGGTGCAGATGATAAAAAGTTTTTGACGAAAAGATTACTCGCACTTTTGCAGGAGATTGCTGATTTACCAGTCCACGATCAACATACAATTATAGAGTCTACATTTATCAATTGGCAAGGAGAGAACCTCCAAATTGATGATGTTTTGTTATTGGGATTTCGTGTTTAATTTTATGATAAATGGATAGAAAATCAACGGCAACGGAAAGGTTGCCAACGCTTTCATATAAATATGAGCTAGTAATAGCTAAGGATTATGGTAAAGTCTTTTTGCTACCCGATAATCAAATAATGATTTGTGAATTAACCAAAGAATATGTTCCAATAGAAGACTTTAAGGAAATCTTCTTTGAAACGATTCCTATTATTGAAAAACACCAAATCAAAAAATTCATTTTTGATAAGCAGAATTTGCAGGTTTTTGATCAACCTTCCATGGAATGGTATTTTATTCATTGGAAAAAAGATATTTATGATTTGGGAATGAAAACACATCGAAAAATACTCCCAAAAGATAATCCGGCGTTTACATTGGCTGTGGAGGCAGGGCGTTCTAAAATAAAGTCAGAATATAAAGATACCATCATTTCACATCTAGATATTCAATATAAAACATCAATAAAAGAGGCAATTGAAAGTTAGGGATTAATCAAGTATATGATTTGGGCTTGCGGCATCTTGTACTACAGATAAACTCCCCGCTATTATTTCCACTATCTTTGATGCCCTCCACATCTAAACCCAATAGTTGAAAGACCTTTTACTTATCACGCCGCCATTTACACAATTAAATACGCCCTATCCCGCAACGGCTTATTTAAAAGGGTTTTTGAACACCAGGAATATTGGTGCCTATCAAATGGATTTGGGCATTGAGGTTATTCTGGAGCTGTTTTCAAAAAAAAGCTTTGAATTTATTTTCGCGGAAGCGTACCAAAACAATAAAATAACTTCGGAAAATTGCCAGCGAATATACGCCTTAAGAGCTGATTATTTAGTCGTTTTAGATGACGTTATTCAGTTTCTGCAAGGAAAGAACTTAACCTTTGCACGTCAGATTTGCACGGGAAATTTTCTACCCGAAGCCTCGCGATTTGAAACTTTAGATGATTTGGATTACGCATTTGGCTCAATGGGACTTCAGGATAAGGCAAAACACCTGGCCACCTTGTATTTAGAAGATCTTTCAGATTTTATTGTGGAATGTATTGATGCCAATTTTGGCTTTAGCCGATATGCGGAGCGTTTGGGGATGAGTGCCAATTCCTTTGATGAGTTGTATGCAAATATGCAAACCGATACCACGTATATCGATACGATTACCTTGCGAATTCTAGACGCCCAACTAAAGGCAATACAGCCTAAATTGGTCTGTTTTTCGGTTCCCTTTCCGGGAAATTTGTATAGCGCATTTAGATGTGCTCAATATATCAAAGCCAATTATCCCGATCTTAAAGTGGCGATGGGAGGGGGGTTCCCCAATACAGAATTGCGCTCGCTAAAAGATGTACGGGTCTTTGAATTTTTTGATTACATCACTTTAGATGATGGCGAATTGCCCATTGAATTGTTGGCTCAACACGTTTGCGGAAACGGAGAAGCCGGAACGGATGCTTTTAAACGCACCCTTATTTTGGAAAGTGGAGAAGTACTTTATAAAAATACTTCCACCAAACCAGATTACCGTCAAAGTGAAATTGGTACGCCCGATTATTCCGATCTAAAACTTGATCAATATGTTTCGGTGATTGAAATTGCCAACCCCATGCACAGTCTTTGGAGCGATGGGCGGTGGAATAAACTCACCATGGCGCATGGCTGTTATTGGGCAAAATGCACTTTTTGTGATGTATCGCTTGATTATATCAAGATTTATGAGCCAATAACTGCCAAACTATTGGCAGACCGAATGGAAACATTAATCGCTCAAACCGGCGAAACAGGTTTTCATTTTGTTGACGAAGCTGCGCCGCCTGCCTTGATGAAGGCTTTGGCTTTGGAGATTTTAAAACGAAAGCTCACCCTTACCTGGTGGGCGAATATTAGATTTGAGAAAAACTTCACCCAAGACCTTTGCTATTTGCTAAAAGCATCTGGCTGTATCGCCGTTTCCGGCGGACTGGAAGTAGCTTCTGACAGGTTGTTGAAATTGATTGATAAGGGTGTAACCGTGGAGCAAGTAGCTCGCGTGACCCGCAATTTTACCAATGCCAATATTATGGTGCATTCGTATTTAATGTACGGTTACCCCACCCAAACCGTTCAGGAAACGGTAGACAGCCTGGAAATGGTGCGTCAGCTTTTTGAAGAGGGAGTCTTGCAATCAGGTTTTTGGCATCAGTTTGCCTTGACTGCCCATAGCCCGATAGGTTTGGCGCCGGCTGATTATGGTATTAATCCCATTTACAAAGACATCACTTTTGCCAATAACGATGTAGATTTTACGGATCAAACTGGCATTGACCATACCCAATTTAGCTATGGCTTAAAAAAGTCGCTCTTTAATTTTATGCATGGCATTGGGTTTGAATTGCCGCTTCAAGATTGGTTTGATTTTAAAATTCCAAAAACCTTAATCGGGAGCGATTACATACTAACCTGTTTAGAAGCGGTACCGAATTTTTCCGTGCAGTCAAGCGCCAAAGTGGTTTGGCTTGGTGGAATGCCATTGGTAGTGGAGCAAGCCAAAACCAAGAAAGGCATCACCTGGCAGAATCTTCAAATGACTTTTCATGATAAGATAGAATCGTTTCAAATCACTGTAGAAAAAGACAAAGGTGAATGGCTATTAAACGCCTTGCCAACCTTGTCGCCATCAGGGGATAAGCTCCACACTTTCGGGCAACTCAAGGGAGATTTCGAAACCCGTTTTGAAAATTTTGAACTGTTTTGGAATTCCAAACCGATGCAGAAGTTGAAGGATTTTGGGTTGCTGGTTGTTTAGCTTCAGAGGTTTTTCTTACTTCACATAATTGATATTTCTTCTGAACAAGATGTCCTGGCCAGAGTAAAACACGTATGAATGTTTCGGGTTAGTTTATGGCTGGCAAGGTGTCATTTCAGTAATTGGTTATATTTAGCGCAAAGATTGCAGATTAATGATCCGGATTTAAATGCCATTTCCAGATTCATAGTCGAAGGAAGGGTTGAATAAAGAAGATGCGGTTGAATTTTATCAAGCCAATGGCAGAAATTCTTGAAACATAATAATTTGACAATGAAATACGCTTTAATATTCCAAGTTGCATTCCTATTGTTTATAGCAGTAGGATGCAATGAGAATAAGCATGAACTTACTGTTAGTTCGCCGGCTAAGATCAATACGGTTGAATTTCACCTTTCTGAAAACGGACAGCCTTTTTACCTGGTTTCTCATAATGGAAATGTTGTAATCGATTCGTCCTACATCAGTTTTGATTTTAAAAATCAGGAATCTCTCAAAGAGAATTTCAAGGTGGTGAATACTACGGCAAGTTCGTTTAATGAAACCTGGGAAATGCCCTGGGGGGAGCAGCGAAAAGTAATAAATCACTACAATGAATTAATTGTTGAACTCGAAGAGAGCATTGTCCCAAATCGCAGGCTTAACCTGTATTTCAAAGCCTTTGATGATGGAATTGGTTTTTGCTATGAATTTCTTGAGCAAGAGGGGCTTGACAGCTTAATCATAATGGAAGAAAATACGGAGTTTCAACTTATGGGCGACCATATGGCATGGTGGATACCTGCTGACTGGGATATTTATGAATACCTGTTTAATACCACTTCTATTTCTGAAATTAACGCTTTTGATCATATTGATGGCCCCGGACTTGGCCACACCACTATTCGGGAAAATGCCGTAAATACTCCGGTTACGATGCGCACGAGCGATGGCATACATTTGAGCATCCACGAAGCGGCACTTCTCGATTATGCAGATATGACATTAAAAGTAGATACCGTTAATTTATGTTTGACAAGCCAGTTGGTTGGATCTGACAGGCTTGGATATAAAGTGAAGCGAGCCCTGCCATTTAAAACGCCGTGGAGAAGCATTCAAATAGCAGATAAAGCAACAGAATTAATCGAATCAAAGCTCATCGTGAATTTAAATGAACCCAATCAATTGGGTGATATTAGTTGGTTTAAACCCAAAAAATACATGGGTATTTGGTGGGAAATGCACATTGATAAAGGATCTTGGGATTATGGAATGACGATGGATCCAGAATCGGGGAAATGGATTGATACAGGAAAAGCACATGGCCGCCATAGCGCGACTACCGAAAATGCAAAAAGATATATTGATTTTGCTTCGGAAAATGGAATAAAGGGTGTTTTGGTAGAAGGTTGGAATACAGGCTGGGAAAAATGGATCGGTTTTGAAGACAGAGAAGGTGTATTTGACTTTGTGACGCCTTATCCCGATTATGATATTGAAGAAGTGGTAAGATACGCAAAGGAGAAGGGCGTGGAAATTATAATGCATCACGAAACTTCAAGTGCACCGGTAACCTATGAGCAACAAATGGATACGGCATATCAGTTGATGCAAAGTTTGGGAATTCATGCCGTGAAGTCGGGATATGTCGGAAAAATAATTCCAAAAGGCGAGTTTCATCATGGCCAGTGGATGGTTAATCATTATCAAAAAGCATTGGAGAAAGCAGCTAAATATGAGATTGCCGTAAACGCACATGAACCCATCAAGCCAACCGGACTCAGACGTACATTTCCGAATGCTATATCGAGAGAAGGCCTAAGAGGTCAGGAATTTAATGCATGGTCGCCGGATGGTGGCAATCCGCCGGAGCATATTTCTATTGTAGCTTTTACAAGAATGCTGGCAGGGCCAATAGATTTTACACCCGGTGTTTTTGAAATTTCGATACCGACAAAAGAAAACAATCAGATTAATACCACGTTGGCACAGCAACTTGCGCTATATGTTGTAATCTATAGCCCCATTCAAATGGCTTGCGATTTACCTGAAAACTATGAAAACCAACCTGCCTTTCAGTTTATAAGAGATGAGGGTGTAGATTGGGAACAGACACAGGTTTTAGCTGGAGAAGTAGGCGATTTTGTAGTCATAGCCAGAGAAGAAAGAGAGACAGGGAGTTGGTTTGTAGGAGGAGTTACGGATGAAAATGCACGGACAGTATCCATTAATTTTGATTTTTTGGAAGTCAATAAAACGTATTTGGCTACCATCTACAGAGACAACGATGAAAGCCATTTCAAAACGAATCCGACTTCAATAGAAATTGAAAAAGTAGAAGTTGTGAAAAGCTCGACCAGAGAATTGACAATGAAAGAAGGCGGCGGATTTGCAATAAGTCTTATTGAAGAGGAATAATCAGGCACGTAAAAAATGGTGAATTATTCTGGCTGTTAAATCTACCCTTGACTTTTCACGATAAGAGCTATTCCTTTCAAATAAGTGTAGAAAAAGACAAATGGCTGTTAAATGCTTTACGAGTCTATCGCCAGCGGGTGATAAGCTGCGCAGTTTTGGCCAGATCAAGGCTGGTTTCGAAACCCGTATCGAAGATTTTGGGTTGTTATGGTATTCCAAAGCGATGCAGAAGCTGAAGGATTTTGGGTTGTTGGTTGCTTAGGTTTTACTGAATTGAGTTTTGAGACGGCATTCGAAATTTTGTAGCTCGGAACAAGCAAGAAATCTGTGCAATCTATTTTGAACACAGGACTTGAATAGCGAACCCCTAAAACCATAAAAAATAAATGGTTCAGGAATATTCCTGAACCATTTATTTTTGTGTTATACACCGAAGATTAGGTGCTAGTTTTTAAAGACTATAACTGATTCTGTGAGTTCAGTTCCGTTCCATTCAATAATGTACATCCCTCTCTCAAGTGTGCTCAGGTCTAAGCTCACTTTATCTTCAATTTCGGGCGTAGTGAAACGAAACATTTCCTGACCAGAAACATTCATTACCCTGATCATATCTCCTGCTTTCATTTCGGGAGCTTTCGCAAGATAAACCCAATCATTTGTTGGTGATGGGTAAGCGAGAAGTGTTTTATCCTTTGTCTCTTCTATAACTAGATTATTCTCGAAGACCTCACCCGTGATCACTTGTTGACAGGTAACTTCATTGCCGCAGGCATCCGTTGCTACCCAGGTACGAATAATCTCAAAACAGTTGTCTGAAGGATCCGTTGGTCCTTCGCCTTCAGGACAATCGAGAAAACCGTGATCCTGGTTTCCATCAACGAAATTTTCATTGATGCCAGCCAAAACACTTATCAGTTCCGACCCCGTGTATGGACTCGCACATCCACCGAAATAATTTTGGACTATTTCTAAAATCTGATTCACAGTTTGACCTGAAAATTCTCCGGATGCTACCGTCAACTCACCTAGATTAACTGCCGATTCGCTATAGTTCGGATCTGCATAATCGAATCCAACACTCAATGTTGCGGCTACCAATTGCCCCGCTAAAGTCGATTTGAAACCAGTAGGGTCTGTTAAGTCAGATGAGAGCCTTCGGGTGGATCCACCGCTTGGCAGAAAATTCTGTACCGCCTCGCTACTCGTGAGGGTCAAGTTGAAGTCGCAACCTACTACCAGACCATTTGGAAATGCTTCTGCAAAATGGGCATCTCTGTATGATCCGGGATTGCTTCCATGACTTGTTGTACCCCAGCCCCCTTGCGTCTGAGTTCTAAAAGTACCGCAATCGTCATCACAGCAATTTTCGGTTCCTGAAGTACCTCCGGAAATTTCTACAATGCTATCAGAATATGAGATTGAAATCTCCGAACAACTTCCTGCACCACTAGGAAAACCTGTAGAAGATGGATCCGTGCTTGCATCACATGCCACAGTAATATCCTCCGGACAAAGTATTTGAGGTAAGCCACCTTCTTCAAATTCAATGGTTTGAACACATGATCGAGCATTGCCACATGCATCTGTAGCTGTCCAGGTTCGCAAAATGGATGCAGGACATGCATCAAAAAAATCTACATCGGAATAATCCACGCTTACGTCATTACAAAAATCGACGGCAGTGGCCATCCCCAGAGATTCGGGGCTAGTATCAGTACCACAAGAAATCAAAGTATCTGCCGGACAGAAAACCACTGGCAACATATTGTCAAAAAAAGAAATCTGCTGATTACAAGTAGCTACATTGCCGCAATAATCGGTTGCAATCCAGGTGCGAATAAAAGTGGGTGAACAAGTTCCCGAAACCTCTCCATCTTCATAAGTGAGTGACACATCTAGGCATTGATCTGTTGCGATCGCCATTCCGGTATGTATAGGCTTCGCATCTGAATATGCACATGACACAGTTATGTCAGCCGGACAAGATATTGTTGGAGCTTCTTCGTCAATAACGGTAATAATCTGAATACATGTTGCCAAATTGTTACAAGCATCTGCTGCTTTCCATGTTCTTACAAAGCTCATCGGACAATTGCCATACATTGCACCATCGGTATAAGTAAGACTTACAGATGAACATTCGTCAGTTGCTGTAGGTGTTCCTGTAAATTCCGGATCAATTCCAGATTCTCCACAAGTAACTGTGGTATCGTTTGTGCATGTTATAGAAGGAGGATTATTATCTTCAAACATGATTCGTTGAATACAATTTGATACGTTACCACATGTGTCTACGGCAGTCCACGTTCTTTGTATGGTAGGCGGACATGTATTGATATTCCTTTCACTATCCTCATAGGTAATTGTTACATGCGTTCCGCTGCAATTGTCAATGGCTTCAGCAAGTCCAATATCATCCGTACCATAGTTTTCATCGCCACAAGCGAGCATAACATCTGCCGGACATATGAGCTGAGGTCCCTGTGTATCCTGAATGGTAATATTTCTATACAGGTTGCTGATATTGCCACATTCGTCTACAGCCGAATAAATCCTGAAGTAGTTGGTTCGGCAACCTGCTATACTTATACTTTCCGTAAATGTCACATCGAGGGTATCTCCGCTGCAATAATCAATCGCATAGGCGGCGGCTGGTGGTGGAGCCTCTCCGCACTGAAGATTTGAACCTGGCGGCACTCCAATAATTACAGGCCCTGTATTATCAGTTTTAGTAATAATTTGATCTGCACTGGTGCTATTCCCACACGCGTCAGTGGCTACCCAGGTGCGTGTTATGGTTTGAGTACATCCCTCCCCAGAAGGAACACCATCTGAATATGTGAGAGTTACCGATGAACACACATCCGTAGCGTTGGCACTTCCCGTAAAAACAGGATTCATAGAAGAACCGCAATTAATGCTAATGTCATTCGGAACTACCAATGCAGGTGGGGCATTGTCTTCAACAAAGACGGTTTGATAACAAAAAGAACTGTTTCCACAATTATCAACTGCCATCCATGTTCGTGTAAACTGCCCGCAGTTTGATGATGGTCCGTTATAATAGGAAATAGCTACATCCGTATCGCAGTTGTCAGTTGCCGCGGCAAAAACATCTGGTTCTATAACAGGACTGCAATTTGCATATTGCGGGTCCGGACATGTGATTATAGGGGCAACGTTGTCTATAACCTGAAACGTTTGTTCACAGGTTACTGTATTTTGACCATCTGAAACCGAATAGACACGCGTTAGGTTAAAGGGACTGCTAGCACATCCGTTACCAATGGTAATTTCTGAAACTTCAATTGTGACGTCTCCACAATTATTCGAATAAGAAATAAGGCTTTCGTCCGGATCTGGTATGCTCGACACACAAGCGAAGGATTGATTCTGGAGATTGGAACAATCTATAGTCAGCTCACAGCACTCCGGACTATTGCCGGTAACTGTTGAAATTGAACATGTAGATTGACTATCGCTCTGTGAGTCGACAGAAAATGAATATGAATCATCTTGTGCATATGAGAGTTCAAGCATCACTTCGTTGACACTTTCTTCTTCTTCAGGATTACCAAAACAGAACTCAAAACCATTTCCGCTGAGCGCATTTGGCGCCAAAAGGGTATAACAACCATTCGTACCTGAAAGATAAATTTGTACAGTATAATTCCCATCCTGAGTACAAACCGCAGTGACTTCTCCAAGTGAGATCGAACATGGATTCCCTTCGGGAGGACAATCCAGAAAACCGTTGTCTGTAATACCATCAACGTAATTTTCATTGATAGATGACAATACTGATGTGAACTGCGACGAAGTGTAAGCATTCGAACATCCACCTAAATGAGCGTTTGCCAAAGCTACAACCTCCGTTACAGATTTGCCAACAAACGTTCCCTGAGCCACTATTTGATCTCCCAGATAGGTGCTGGATAGGGCAAAATTTTGATCTGCCTGATCAAATGCCAAACTCAGCGTAATAGCGAGTAAGTGTCCGGCCAAAGTATTGTTGTAATTGACCGGATCAATCAAACTCTCGCTCAGTACAGACGGAGTACCTCCTGATGGAAGAAAAGCTTCGACTGCAGCGGTTGTGGAAAAGGAAATTGAATAATCACACCCGATCGTTACCCCATCCGGGAAAACATCAGAAAAATGGGCATCGCGATAAGCCCCTGGATTGTTTCCATTGGCTGTTGAGCCCCATCCGCCGGGCGTTTGGGTTCGAAATTGATCACAATCTGCTCTTATTTGAGCTTTGCAATCGCTTGACTGAACTTGAATTACTAGAAAAAGGGGAGTTAGGCAAATTAATCGTAGATTTCTAATCATACAACGTATTTAATTCATAACCAACTCCATGGGAGTACAACAACGACTTGTTGCAGGAATATGTACGATATTAGAAGTGGTTTGTTTCGAAAAATATATAGCATTCTTGCAGGGTTCACGCCAAATATAGAAAGATGAACGCTTTACATAAATGAATTTAATTACGATTGATCATGAGCTTCGAAAATATTTCGATTAGGGATTGGTGGTTTTAGGTTGATGCGATATAGGAAGATTGCCTAAGTTTTAAAGACTTGATTTTTTGGCGTTTGAGCCGTCTTAAAATTAAAAAAAAAACTTTCTTATTCTGCTGACAGCCAGTAACAAGCTTGTTTATATTTAAGTATATTTGCAACTATATTTGTGTATTTACTGTTGTGAAACGGTGCAGTACCATCAAATGAAATCATTGTTTATTTTATCAGAAGGTTTAATAATAGGCGGCTGGGAGGTTGTGCTGGTCATGCCGAAAGTAGGCCGGCGGTGACAGTAATCGCTGACGCTACTCTATGGGACACTGCGCATGAAATTGGTCATGTATTATTGACGACTCATTTTTCGGGACCTGCGCATAGCCGAAAATTTACAAATGTCATGTTCGCATTCAGTAGCCGAAGCAGCAGAATACCGACATTGGAGAATATACAACTAGCTCAAATACGCAGAAGTGTATGCTGTGTTAGAATTTAGAAATACTGGAAAAGCGAGGAGTAAAAATTGAAAAAATTATTTGCCGTAAAATACTATTGCCAACTAATTCCAAGACATTGAGATCCATTCCTTGATAGCATCACTTTTATAACGGCTATATTTGCCGTTTAAAACAGAATCAATGACGAGCCATCTTTTTACCCTTACCAATAACAATGAGTTTATTACACTCGATACCCTTTTAAAGCTTATGCGCTTGGTGGGTTCTGGTGGTGAGGCTCACGCTGCGATTCAAGAAGGAATTGTGCTGGTAAATGGCGCAGTGGAATTGCAAAAGCGCAAGAAAGTGCGCGCCGGCGACAAAGTGGAGTTTAATGGACAACACCTAATAGAAGTTAAGGCATGAACGGAACAGAAAGAAACGACATTTCAATTGGCGCAGCCGTGCAAATAGTGCTTAAAAAAGACCAACGAACCGGCACATTGACCGAAGGAATTGTGATGAACATTCTTACAAAATCTCCAAAGCATTCCCATGGCATCAAAGTGCGCTTGGAAGATGGACAGGTGGGAAGGGTGAAGAAAGTGCTGTAAAGATGGCTACTGAAAATTTAAACTCTATAATTATCACCATTCCCATTATTTCAGACAGAGATTTGCTTCTGAGACTTGAATGGATTCGCAATCAGGAGCATCTCAAGAGATTTTTATTATACTTGTCAAAAGGATGACTCGCACAGAGATGCTGCGGGTTTTTTGTGTGACTCGAACCCCTAAACAGCCGCGCACGATTGCAAATTTATTTTTGTAATTATGTATGTGAAAAGAGCTGAAAAAGGAATGAAAAAACACAATTATAAAATCAAAGTAGAATGGATCGGAAACCACGCTGCAAGCACTGAGAATTATTAATAATTGAGCCGGGACCATGAAATCTCTACAGATGGAAAGTACTCTGGAATTAACGGATCTGCCGACCCGATCTTTTTGGGCGATAAAACCAGATACAATCCCGAAGATCTTTTTTTGTCATCCTTGTCGGCCTGCCATATGCTTTGGTATTTGCACTTGTGCGCAACGCATAAAATTATCGTGACCTCTTATAGCGACAATGCCAGTGGAACTTTGGTAGAGTCGGAAAATGGAGGCGGGCGATTTACAGAAGTTACTTTAAACCCAAAAGTGAAAATTAAAGATGCTACGCTGAGTGCGAAAGCGATGGGAGTGTACCGAGAGGCTGATAAAATGTGTTTCATTGCTAATTCCTGCAATTGTAAAATCAAGCATCAGCCCGATATCACTGCTGATTAATATGGTTTTTGTGCTTGCTATGGTGAAACTGATTTTAGGGGTATGTTTTATTTGTTAGATTCGAAGAGATTGGGAGCGCACTTTTTATTGGCTACAGAGTGGTTATTGAGCTTGTCTAAATGCACAGATGGCTGTTTCCGAAAATAATGAAGTTCTGCTTTGTCTTCACAAATGGGGATCGCACGAACATCCAACAGTGGAAAATCGGAATATAATCTCTGGAAATGGATTAGTCCTTTATTGCAAATTCGATAATATTAACCTTGTAAGAGAAAAGCTTCAAAAGATGGGTTGGCCGGTGGAGGAAGAAATTCATTTAAACTCGAATTCCACAAAGATGGAGTTTTCGCTACGCGATCTGGATGGATATGATTTAACGATTACTGAATATCATGAGTATGAAGGGTAGAAAAGGCAAAGTAAGATGCGGGATATGGAGAGATATAATTATGGGTGGTTTTTTAAAGTAAGCCAATTGAAATTAACTTATTCGTAGTTTTGGATAGAATTCTTACTTTAGTTGATATATCTGCACGCATTCATTAAGCTATGAGAACCTTACTTTTTATTATCCTTTTAAACATCCCTTTTTTTGCGACTGCCCAATACAAAACTTTACTCCGCGAAAGCTTTTTTGGAAGGCAACCATCGGCGAGGGCAGAGGCCATGGGAAAAACATATACTTCCATAGACGGTGATTTGGCAACCATTTATTTTAATCCTGCCGGAATATCTTCTATCAGAGGTGTTGAGGTTAATAGTTCATACACTCCGCCTGGATATTATCTTACCGAAGGATACTATACTTTTTTTGCCGCAGGGGTAAAGGTAAATGACTATTTGCGATTGGCATTTTCTCAGTTTCAATTTAATCTGGGAAAGACAGAATTTCTGTCAGCCCGGGTTCCCCCTTTTGCCAAACACAATACCCTCACCATAGCATCAGAGCCTATTAAGAATCTTTTCATTGGGTTAAATGCAAATTTGCTGGTTTATGAAACCGGAGTAATTGGAGAGGAAATCTCTTTTTACCTCGATTTAGGAGCTATTAAAAAGTTTGAATTTCTTCAAAAGGAATCTACCGGCCACTCTGTAAATATTGGCGCAAGCGTATCAAATTTCACCATGAGCGTAATGACTTTTGGCAATAATAAATTTGAGTCGGCTTCAGAATTGCCAGTCACCGGAAGGTTCGGTGTAAGCTATCAATTTTTGCTGGACAAACACCTGCTACATGAGAATTTAGAGACGCTTAAGTTTTTAATCCAGGGCGATTATCAAAATGTTTTCAATAGTGATTTTTATACAGCTTACCGTGGAGGAGGAGAAGTTTTACTCTTAGAAATTCTGGCGCTGCGTATAGGCTATTACAAAGAAGAGGAAAACGACCTCCGTCTTCCACTCGAAAACTACGATGAAATTAGCGCTATAACAACAGGCTTTGGACTACAATTGCCATTAAATAAATTGACCAATTTGCCATTAAACATACGTTTTGATTATACTTCGCTACCGCAGCAGCCTTATTCAAATACATTTTCAAATTTTGACAACTTTACCACGTATAGCTTAAGATTAAACTGGTTATTTAAAGAGAAGGACAAGAGTTTAAAAAGCTAGACTAATACAATATGACATAATTTATTCCAGTTTCGCGCTAAACCTTTTCATCACAAATTAGTTTCCTTATCAGATCTTCCATTTCCCGAAGCGACGCAAAGATTACACAGGCAAAAAGTCTTGAAAACAGATAACTCAAAGTACGATTATATCATAGCAGGGTCGGGCTGCGCCGGGCTTAGCCTCTTATATGGTTTGCTCAATGATCCGATCTTGAAAGACAAAAAGATTCTGGTACTCGACAAGAATCGGAAAAACAAGAACGACAGAACCTGGTGCTTTTGGGAAATGAAAGCGGGCCCTTTTGAAGAAGTAGTGTTTCACCGATGGAATACGCTCGAGTTTCTAGATGAAAGCTTTACAAAAAAATTTGAACTCGAAAAGTATAGCTATAAAATGATTCAGGGAATTGACTACTATAATTTCGTGCTGAATCATGCCAAAGGCTTTGAGAATGTGGTTTTTAAATGTGAAAGCATTCAGTCAATAAAGTCGGATAGTGACCGGGCATTTGTGGAAACGGATCAGTCCACATATTCAGGAACCTACGTTTTTAATTCCACCAGATTATTCCATCCTGAAATGAATACCGAAAACTCACTTCTACAGCACTTCGAAGGTTGGGTAATTAAAGTCAAAAACCCGGTATTCGACAGCGATGTAGGCACCCTAATGGATTTTAGATTGAGCCAAAAGAATGGAACAACCTTCATGTATGTACTGCCTACGAGCCCAACCGAGGCTCTCGTGGAATATACCTTGTTTAGCAAGAAAGTACTCGAAAAAGAAGTGTATAAAACCGAGCTGGAAAAATACATTCAGGACTATCTCAAAATCGACTCGTATGAAATAACCCACAAGGAATTTGGGATTATTCCGATGTCAACTGCTTCTTTTTCAAGAAATACTGAAAAGCGAATCATCAACCTTGGCACTGCCGGAGGTCAAACAAAAGCAAGCAGCGGATATACCTTTCAGTTTATTCAGAAAAACACATCAATCATCCTTGAAAATTTGAGGAATGGCAATTTCCCAAATCAGTCATTAAGCTTTCGCGACAAAATGTATCAGTGGTATGATCGCACTTTGATAGAAGTCATTCTTTCGGGCAAGATGGAAGGGAAAGAGATTTTTTCTGTAATGTTTCGAAAGCTGAATCCTGAAATGATTCTGGCCTTTCTGGCGAATGAAAGCACTTTTCTGGAAGAGCTTCAAATAATGAACAGCCTGCCAAAAGGGCCATTTTTTACTTCGGGAATTAAGCAGTTATAACATGACTGAGTAAGAATAAATATCCTTTATATTTGTGGGAAACGAAATAATGAAAGATATTTTTAAGGCTCTGATTCTTGCTGTTGGTTTTCTTTTTATACCCACTTATTCTCAGGCCCAGGCATCGGATACTACTTATTTTAACCACGGCGTAATCTCGAAAATCGGTTCTTACGATTCAAAAGGAAGAGAAAAAGGTCATTGGATATACTATCGTGAAAACGGTCTGAAAGAACGGGAAGGGAATTATTCAAAAGGCAAATATAACGGTAAATGGCTTTTTTACGGGATAGATGGAGAACCAACAGAAATAGGTGTTTACAAGAAAAATGTATTGCTAAAAACCACATTACCAGATGGTTCTCCAGTTGCATTTACCACAATTGAATCGATGCCTGATTACCCTGGTGGTGAAGAAGCGATGATGATGTATTTGGCAAATGCTATTACCTATCCTGCCGATGCAAAAGAGGAAGGCGTAGAGGGAGAGGTCGTTGTGAGTTTTCTTATTGGAACAGAGGGATGGATAGAAGACATAAATATACTCAAATCGGTACACCCATCTATTGACACAGAGGTGATTCGAATAATGAGCGCGATGCCTCAATGGACTCCTGGATATCAAGATGGAAAACCGGTGAAGGTTCAATATAATCTTCCGGTTAATTTTAAGTTGCCAAAGAAATAAATAAATGGGGCTATAAATTTTGGTTTTTATGTATAAGGAAAAAACTTAATTTTTTAAGTCGACCGTAACACCGTAAATTCGCGTTTTTAAAATACCCGGATTCTTTACCATGTCAAAGCAGTATAAGCCATCTACCCCAAAGGGAACACGCGATTTTTTGCCCACAGTGGTGCAGCGAAGAAATTATATTTTTGACACCATAAAAACGGTTTTTGAACATTACGGCTATCAGCCCATCGAAACTCCGGCAATGGAAAATCTCGAAACCCTTACCGGGAAATATGGTGAGGAAGGTGATCGGTTGATTTTTAAGATTCTGGCTAGAGGCGAGAAATTGAATAAAGCATTAGCCGATTTCAATCAAACCAATTTGACAGAGGAAGCCCTTCGTTACGACCTCACAGTGCCATTCGCCCGCTTTGTAGTTCAACACCAAAATGATTTGGCTTTTCCTTTCCGCAGGTATCAAATTCAACCTGTTTGGCGTGCCGATCGTCCCCAAAAAGGGCGTTACCGCGAATTTTTTCAATGCGATGCCGATGTGATAGGTACAGACTCGCTGCGCTGCGAAGTCGAAATTGTGCAAATGCTCGACAATGTGTTCACAAAACTCGGCCTTCCAGTTGAGATAAAAATCAACAATAGGAAGCTGCTCACTGCTCTCGCCGCTTATGTGGGTGAGGCAGATAAACTTATTCCACTCACCATTGCCATTGATAAGCTCGATAAAATGCCACTCGATAAGGTGCTGGCAGATCTTGATAATCAGGGCTTTTCAGCGGAAGCGCAAACCAAATTAAAAACAGTACTGGAAGCTGCACGTGACCTTACAGACAGCGCCGCATTGATGGACAAAATGGAGCAAGTCTTTGCAGGCAATGCCGATGGCGAAAAAGGACTGGAAGAGTTACGCTACGTCTTCTCAAAAGTGAAAACGCTTGGTCTCGAAACGTCCAAATTGCGTTTTGATATGAGCCTGGCCCGTGGATTGAACTATTACACCGGAGCGATTTTTGAAGTTGTTCCACGCACCGATGAGCAGGTGGGAAGTATCTCGGGTGGTGGCCGATATGATGATTTAACCGGAGTGTTTGGTATGCCCGGCATGTCAGGAGTGGGCATTTCTTTTGGTGCCGACCGCATTTACGATATGCTCGAAGCCCGCGATGGTTTCCCCAAAAATGAAACTGCCGGAACAGAACTACTCTTTGTAAACTTTGGCGAAACTGAAGCAGATTTTTGCCACGAATTGCTTGGTTCTATCCGTAAAGCCGGTATTCGCGCCGAGCTATACCCCGATGCCTCAAAAATGAAAAAGCAAATGAAGTACGCCAACGATAAGCAAATTAAGTTTGTAGCAATGGTGGGAGAAGATGAGATGGCAGCCGATTCAGTTACTTTAAAAAACATGGAATCGGGTGAGCAAGAGCTGATTGGAAAGAATGAACTTATATCCAAACTAAAAATGTTATGATCCACGCCATTTCAAATAACCACCTTAGCATTGAGCGTGTTGCAGAAATAATCGCTGAAAATACCACTTTAGAACTATCAGCAGAAGCGCGTGAAAAAATTCAGTCGTGCCGTGATTTTCTAGACGATAAAATAGAACGCTCCGAAAAGCCGATTTACGGTATCAATACAGGTTTCGGGTCGCTATGCGGCAAGTCTATTGATCGCAATAGTTTGGAGCAGTTGCAAAAGAACCTGGTGATGAGTCATGCTTGCGGAACAGGCAGCTTAGTGCCTCAAGAGCTGGTGAAACTGATGCTTTTGCTAAAAGTGCAAGGACTATCTTACGGGCACAGCGGCGTAACTTTAGCTACTGTAGAGCGACTGATCTGGCATTTTAATAACGATGTGCTTCCTGTAATATACGAGCAGGGTAGCCTTGGCGCTTCGGGCGATTTGGCTCCGCTTGCTCATTTGGCTCTTCCGCTTATAGGGCTGGGCGCAGTATATGTTGACGGGAAGATTTCATCATCAAGCTCTATTTTAGAAAAGCATGGCTTAAAACCCATCGCACTTCGATCTAAAGAAGGGCTCGCCCTCTTAAACGGCACACAGTTTATGAGTGCCTACGGAGTGCATTCGCTCATCAGGGCTGGTCATCTTTTAGATGCGGCAGATTTAATTGCTTCTGTTTCTCTTGAAGGCTATGATGGGCGTTGCGAGCCCTATAACCATCAGGTGCACGCCATTCGCCGCCACAGCGGACAGATAAAAGTGGCTGAAAATATTCGAAAGGTATTGGCTGACAGTAAAACCTGGTTTGCCGATAAGGTTCACGTTCAAGACCCGTACAGCTTTCGCTGCGTGCCACAGGTACACGGGGCTTCACGCGATGCCATTGCACACATAAAGAGCGTTTTTGAAAACGAGATAAATGCAGTAACCGATAACCCAACCGTTTTTCCCGATTCGGATGATATAATCTCTGCCGGGAATTTTCACGGACAGCCACTTGCCATTTCGCTCGATTTTCTGGCAATAGCCATGGCCGAGATTGGAAGCATTTCCGAAAGGAGAACCTATAAACTCATTGGCGGCGAACGCGGATTGCCTCCATTTTTAGTAGCCAACCCCGGCTTGAATTCCGGTTTTATGATTCCGCAATATACCGCCGCCAGCATAGTGAGCAAAAACAAGCAACTTTGCACACCTTCGTCGGTAGATACCATAGACTCTAGCAATGGCCAGGAAGACCATGTAAGCATGGGCGCCAATGGGGCAGTAAAAGCCGCCGAAGTAATAAATAACATAGAAACTGTACTGGGAATTGAGCTGCTTAATGCTATGCAAGCCATTGAGTTGCGTGGGATGGAAGGGATGGCCACTGCCGTAAAAGCCATTCATGCTGATTACCGAAAACGTGTAGATTTCCTTATTGAAGACTGCGAATTGTATCCATTTATTTTAAAATCAAAAGAATTTGTCTCAAAACTCAATACAGCCAAGTGGCTTAGTGCCTGATAAGCGTACAAAATTCCTAAGAGCTCTTTGTACCCTTTCGGGAGTAAATGCGATTTATGGGATTATTTCAGGAATTACTACCGCGATTTCGCCTCCAGATGTGGACGATACTTTTATTGTAAACCTGTTTGAGCAACTGGAGAAATATGAATTGCCAATCGCCGATCTGCAAGATGATGTAAAAGAATACTATCTGAACCTAATGCTCGATTTGGGAAATTTTGGTGCTGCCAATTTTCTGTTTTTTGCAATTCAACTTATCGGTATTTTTATGATGTATCGCCTTAATCGAATAGGATTTACGCTATACACAGTGGCGCAAATTGGGCTAGCTGCTGCTCCGATTATTTTTGGGAGCTTTAATGATTTTGGTAAGATAACCTTTGCTATTACATTGGTTTGGAATGCTATATGGGTTATTATGTACGCTACTCAAATTAAATATTTCCACAAATGAAGGTTTATCTTTTTAGCGGATTGGGTGCCGATGAGCGGCTGTTTCAGAAATTAAAACCTGTACCGGGATACGAATACGTGCCCTTGCCTTATGTGCATCCGGGCAATTCTGAAGCCCTTGCAGATTATGCCGCTTTATTGGTTGAAGCCTACCGTTTTGAAACTCCTTGTATTTTCGGAGGGGTGTCTATTGGTGGAATGATAGCCCAGGAAATAGCCCAAATAGTAAGGCCCGAAAAGCTACTCCTTATTTCTACGCTCCAGTTTCGCAGCGAACTACCGGGTGTATTCAAACTTGGGGATAACAAGTTCACAAAATCCTTACTTAGCAAGCCACTGCTGGACGCTGCAGCAAGTTTAGGCGATAAATTTACGGTCAAATCTAAGGAAGGGCGCAAATTATTTTACGATATGCTGCGCGATTCAGAAGCTGATTTTATGAAATTTGGTTTTGGAGTCGTTCTGGGTTGGCAGCCCCCAAAAGCTCAGGTACCGGTTATTCGTATCCATGGCAATAAAGACCGGGTTTTTCCGCTTTCGCGAATAAAAGAGTGCATTAAAATTAAAGGTGGCAATCATTTTATGGTTTATGAAAAAGGGGAGGAGATAGGTGAGATTTTGAGAGGTGAGTTGTGAGATTGCTTTTTAACCACAGTGAACGCTGCGCTGGGTATTCACCCAATGTCATTAAGTTAAATAAAACTCGCTGGCACGCGTCACGCTCCGCTGTCATCTGAGATGCAGCGGTAAAAACGAACCATATTCATTTAGACTCGGTTTTGACATCATTTTTGCGAAAAGGCAAAAATGTCGCCAAAACCTAAATTCCTGACATTCAATAGCCCAGGGTGCAGCGCAGCGTAGCCCTGGGCTATTGAATGTCAGCCTTTCAGGCCTTAACGGCATCGCTGTTTATTATAAGACTTTGAGTTTACGCCACTTTAAGAGCTAGGCCATTTTAGCGCTTTTAAACTATAAAAACCTTAACTTAATGACTTTGGGTGGATACCCTACGTAGCGGGGCAATGACACGAATCATACATTTAAATTCTAATACTCACTGTACCGTGATGTAAACTCCCCTCAGGGGCGGGGCGGAGCGAGGCGTTAACTTAATGACATTGGGTATTCACCCTACGCCATTTTATTTTTTAAGAATTAATGTCTTTATCAGGCCGGTTAATTGTCTCGACTCTCAGCTGCGCTGGGTATTCACTCTGCGCCAACCCTGCATCATGTCGTGGTTCCGGTTTTTTATTATCTTCCGGCATCATTCCTTTCACAATAGTTTCTTAACCGCTTGTCACATTGCCTTCCTGAGTCAGCAAATAAATCAGATATTTGCCGTCGAAAATCTAACCATATTAACTCGTATGAACTTATACTATCAAATTAGAATGCGCCTGCTACTCTTCTTATTTACGCTTATTTCTATTTCGACCTTCGCCCAATCAAAAGCTACCCTAAGCGGTTATCTCAAAGATGCCGAAACCGGAGAGGGTCTTATCGGTGCAACGGTATATGTTGATGAAATAAAATCTGGAACTACCACAAATGTTTATGGGTACTACGCCATATCTCTTCCTGTTGGTGCTTATACCATTACTTACAATTACCTGGGTTACGAGGCTCTTAAACAGAATGTTGATTTAAACGAAGATCGGGTTTCAACCATTGAAATGAAACCGGATAGAAAGCTTCTGGAGGCTGTGGAAATTACGGCCGAAAAAGCAAATCAGAATGTAACGAGTATGGATATTGGCGTTGAAAAAATGGATGCCAAGTTCATTAAAGATATTCCACAGTTTATGGGCGAAGTTGATATTATACGCAGTATTCAGCTTTTGCCTGGGGTCTCTACAGTGGGCGAAGGCGCTACAGGATTTAATGTACGTGGAGGAAACATTGATCAAAATCTAATTCTCCTCGATGAAGCTACGGTATTTAATTCTTCGCACCTCTTCGGGTTTTTCTCAATTTTTAATGCCGATGCTGTAAAAGATCTCACGCTTTACAAAGGCGGTATTCCGGCTCGATACGGCGGTAGGCTTTCGAGTGTACTCGATGTACGCCAAAAAGAAGGAAACAGTAAAACTTTTGCCGGAACTGCCGGAATTGGTTTGGTATCAAGCAGACTAATGCTCGAAGGGCCTATTGTAGAAGATAAGGTATCGTTTATGCTAGCGGGGCGTAGATCATATGGCGATTTGCTTCTGCCCATTTTCAATAAGGATTTTAAAGGCGATCAACTTTTTTTCTACGATGTAAACGCCAAGATCAATTATAAGATATCTGACAAAGATCGCCTCTTCCTTTCGGGATATTTTGGTGCCGACCGATTTAAGTTTGGCAATGATTTTCAGAGCTATTGGGGCAATACTACGGCTACTGCGCGCTGGAATCACCTATTCGGACCGCGCTTGTTTTCAAATTTCTCTGCCATTTACAGCGATTACAAGTACTCTCTGGGTGTACCCGAAGGTAATCAGGCTTTTGAGTGGAAAGCCGGAATTCAAAATACAAATGCCAAGGCCGATTTTACTTTTTTCCCAAATCCAAAAAACACGGTTTCATTTGGCGTAAATAGTGTTTTCTACAAATTCTCTCCGGGAATTGCTGAAGGGCTGGGCGATGAAACTATTTTTGATCAGGTAATAGTGCAAGATGAAAATGCAATCGAACTTGCTGCCTATATTTCCAATGAGCAGAAAATAACTCCTTTATTGTCAGTTCAGTACGGCCTGCGGTACAGCTATTTTATGAATGTAGGGTCGCGCGTTTTGAATCTCTATGCAGATGATAAACCCACAAGTGAAGAGGCAATAATAGGTACGCAAACCTATAAGAAAGGAGAAATAATTAAGGACTACGGCGGACTAGAACCGCGACTGGCGGTGAATTACACTTTCTCGGAATTTGCGTCTGTAAAAGCCGGTTACAACCGCATGAGGCAATATTTGCAGCTCGTAAGTAATACTACTGCCGCCACGCCGCTCGATATCTGGACGCCCGCTGGCAAGTACATCAAACCCGCCATTGTCGATCAGGTATCGCTGGGCTATTTCCGCAATTTTAACAACAATACGTATCAGGCTTCCGCCGAAGTTTACTTTAAGCAATATCAGGATTTACTCGACTATAAAAACAATGCTGAATTGCTTTTAAGTGACCATATAGAAACTGAACTTTTGCAAGGTGCTGGCCGGGCGTATGGATTAGAAATTCAAATAGAAAAAGTAAAAGGCGACCTTACGGGATGGATTAGCTATACGTTGAGCAGGAGTGAGCTGAAGATTGATAACATCAATCTCGGTGAGTATTACCCTTCAAATTATGACAAAACCCACGACATATCCGTTGTAGCACAATATGGACTTAGTGAGAAGTGGAAATTTGGTGGAAACTTTACGTTTATGACAGGCCGCCCCATTACTTATCCCGATTCGCGCTATGTTTATGAAGGCATTGTGGTTCCCAACTATACAAATAGAAATGGAGCCAGAACTCCCACATACCACAGACTCGATCTTTCAGCCACCCTAACTCCTCAAAAGAAAAAAGACAAAGTTTTATTCTTTATCAATAGACCCGATAGCTGGCAAAGCTCATGGACTTTCTCGATTTACAACGCATATGCAAGAAAAAATCCTTACAGCATATTCTTCAGGCAAAATGAGGACAATCCGCAGATAACCGAAGCATACAGGTTAAGCATTTTCGGTTCTGTAATTCCTGGAATCACCTATAATCTATCTTTTTAATTTTTTCATTATGAATCGCTTTTATCAGATAATCATCCTCTTTTCAATTGGCTTTGCATTAACGAGCTGCGAGGATAAAATTGATTTGGATTTACCCGATGGTGAAACCTTTTTAGTTGTTGAAGGGTGGATTACCAATGAGGATATTCCGCAAACGGTAAAACTCACTTATACTTCACCTTATTTTGAAGACGCTGCTCCACCTGTCGTTACAGGTGCCAATGTGCTGTTGCGCGACAGTGAGGGCAATGAAAATGAACTTTTAGAATTTCAACCGGGAGTTTATCAATTTGATGAAGCCGGAATTATAGGCCGCTCTTACCAGCTATACATCATTTTGCCGGAAGGCGATATTTACGAATCAGCTTTTGAACTTTTGCGTGAGCCAGTTCCAATAGATTCCATCTACTGGCAACTTTCAGATAAAGAGCCAAATCTGGATGATGACGAGAACCCAGATGATATTTACGATGTGCTTATAAATACCTATGAACCAGAAGGCCTTGGCGATCACTACCAGTGGCGTTCATTTTTGAACGGAGTGGAAGCCCGTGAGCCTTTTGATATTTTCACTACCAGCGATCAGTTAGTCGATGGCGGGCCAATTCCCCAGTTTAATGTTACCGAAAAGCTATATTCTACTCCCGATACTGTGGTAATTGTGCAAGAGCGAATTTCAAAAGCGGCATATGAGTTTCTAACTCTGCTACAGAACCAAACAGCTTTTGTGGGTAGCCCATTTGATACTCCTCCTGTGCCTATAGAGGGCAATGTGCGCAACCTTTCAGATCCCAAACGCATTGCACTTGGGTTTTTTGGCGCAGCTGGTAGAGACAGAGCTACTGTAATCGTTGGAGAGTGATAGAATAGGTTAATCGTAAATGACTAACTGTCGTTTCTCAGAGGCGTGGGCGTTGCTCCGCATCTCGCATGCCTGCGGACGGGTGCACTACGGGGCGCCTTGTCTGGCGTCTCGGGGTTTGTTGTGACTAAAGTTTTCTTTTCCTTAAGGTTTATTAGCTGTGAATTGTTCCTTCAATCATCAAACTTCAACTTAACCCCATTTACCATCTTTTAATTCAACGGTATTAGCCCAATGAATCTCTGTAGATAGATTTCGCGTATATTTGCCCGTATGAAACATGGCTTATTTTTCATCTTTCTTTTGATTTCCGGATTTGCAATGGGGCAGAATAGTTCATATTCACTCGCGGTATTACAATACCGCGGTGGAGGAGACTGGTACGCCAATCCTACATCGGTGCCAAACCTCGCAGAATTTTGTCGCCAGGAATTGAGTATGGAAATCGGCGAAACGGAGTTTGTAGATGTCGGAAGTCCCGATCTTTTCAACTATCCTTTTGTGCACATGACGGGTCATGGAAATGTGGTTTGGAACTCCAATGACCAAACAAACCTTAGAGCTTACCTTTTAGGAGGTGGCTTTTTGCATATTGATGACAATTACGGAATGGATGCCTTTATACGTCCGCAGATCAAGCAGTTATTTCCCGATAAGGAATTAGTAGAAGTTCCGTTTGATCATCCTATTTATCACCAGAAATACAATTTCCCGAATGGGCTGCCCAAAATTCACGAGCACGATGGCTTGCCCCCGCAGGGGTTTGGTATTTTTGACAATGGACGCTTGGTTCTATTCTATACGTATGAAAGCGATTTGGGCGACGGTTGGGAAGATGAAAGTGTGCACAACGATCCGGCAGATATGCGCCTGAAAGCACTGCAAATGGGTGCAAATATTGTTCAATACGCCTTTACGGGTGAGGGAGATTTAGAGCAATAAAAAGAGTCGCGAGTCGCGAGTCGCGAGTCTCTAGTCGCTAGTCACGAGGGAGTATTTGATGGGGATAATTAGCCAAGGAGCTGCAAGCCGTAAGCTTCGGCTACAAGAAAAATGGACTATTTTGTGGATTGTCTATCCTTTGAATTCAATTTAAACTTTGACTTTGACTTTTTAGTCAAGCGTAAAGGATTGCTTCAATCCAGCACTATTTGTCGACACTACATCAAATCAAGAAAACACAGAAAAGACTAGTGTTTTAAATAAGATCATATCTATACTTGTTTATTTTATCATGTTACTTATTGGGTGCGAAGGACTTCTTTAGGAATCTAATTTCTTTACACATCTTCTTTGGTCGTTACTTTTTGCGCCTCATATAATACATGGATAAAGTTAGATAATTAGAATTTTTCCGAAAGCATCTATCCCTAAAATAATGTAACATATTGTTTTCCAATGCCCACGCTCACCCCATTGCATTCCTCTTGGCGAAAAGCCTCGTCGGATGCAGAAAGGGGCGAGCCTATCGCACATCTTACCGTTCCTCGAAATACGTTAATTCATTGAAGTCAAGATTTAGTTACGTTGCATTTATTGGATGAAATAACTCCCTTACAAGGGGTGTGTGGTGGTGCCCTTTAGGGATAGGGTGTGGGAAGGCATTGAATAGTAAGTATTTGACGAAGCTAAATTTCCACAGTCTAAATTTTACACACGATGTGTAGAGAGATTAGTTTAGGGATTGAGGGTGCGCGGTGGCAAGAAATCCTTTCGCTGTAATTTGCCAAAAACGACTTTATCACTTTGTCTTATGTTGTAAATTTCTCTTTTAGATTGTTTATGGATAATAAAACTCTATAAAAGTTCTAAAAAAAAGCCGCAGCTGCGAATACCCCGGCAGTTTCCGTCCGAAGTCTATTCCGTCCCAAAATTACAGGCTGAAAACCTTTTTCTTTGGATTTATCTATTTCTTCGGGAGTAAAATCCCCTTCGGGACCAATTAAAATCAAAATATCATTTGAAGAATTTTTTCTTGAAAAATCCGAAAGTTCAATGCGCTTAGTATTTTCATCGCAATGGGCTATTAGCTTAAGCGAATGCTCCATTTTCAAAACTTTGGAGATAGGAGTGAGGAGTTCCAAAACCGGTGTAAAAGCGCGCATGCTTTGCTTAGTGGCTGCGTGAATAATGCGCTCTGCTCTATCGTGCTTATAGCGAGATCGTTCGGTTCGCTTCGTCTCAATAGGAATGATTTGATAAACTCCCAGTTCGGTGGCTTTTTCAAGAAACCATTCAAAACGCGATGGGTTTTTTGTGGGAGCGATGGCAATGGTAAGTTTTGGTAGAGGAATCTCAAAATTTTCAGCAGAAAGTAAATCTACTATCAGTTCCTTTTTTCCGATTACCTTAATCGCTGTGGTGTAACGCTTCCCTTTTCCGTCGCCAATTAAAATCTCATCACCTACAGAGAGACGAAGCGACTTTATGGCATGGCGGCTCTCTTCTTCGTGAAGAATTCCGGTATTGGGATCAAAAGCTGAATCTAAAAAGTAATGCACGCGGTAAAATTAAAAAAGCCACAATAACACAGGGCTATTGTGGCTTAAAATTATCAATTACTAAAACTATACTTTTTCGCTGATTTTGGGACTGGCCTGACGAATTTCGTCAGTAACACCCGCTTCAAATTTCTTAAAATTATTAATGAATTTCGTTGCAAGTTCGTTTGCCTTTACGTCATAAGCATTGGCATCAGCCCAGGTGTTTTTCGGATTCAGAATTTCTGAAGGAACTCCGTTGCATTCTTTTGGCATAGCCAATCCAAATACATCATGCCTCTCAAAATCAACTTTCTCGAGCTGTCCGCGCATTGCAGCGTGAATCATCGCTCGGGTATATTTCAGTTTAATACGGCTTCCGGTTCCATACGCACCGCCAGACCATCCGGTGTTTATTAACCACACATTTACACTGTTCTTTTTCATACGGTCAGCCAGCATTTCTGCATACACTCCCGGGTGAAGCGGCATAAATGGAGCACCGAAACACGCTGAAAAAGCCGATTGTGGCTCGGTAACTCCCTCTTCTGTTCCGGCAACTTTTGCGGTGTAACCAGATATAAAATGGTAAGAAGCCTGTCCTGGAGTTAATTTTGAAATAGGTGGAAGTATTCCCGATGCATCTGCCGTAAGGAAGAATACATTTTTGGGATTTCCACCGCGAGATGGTCTTACAGCATTGTCAATATGCTCAATCGGATAACTTACACGCGTATTTTCAGTTTTACTCTTGTCATAATAATCGGGTTCTGAAGAATCTTCCTTAAAAGTGATATTCTCCAAAAGGGCACCAAATTTAATAGCACTGTAAATTTGTGGCTCCTGCTCTTCAGTCAGATTTATACATTTGGCGTAGCAGCCACCTTCAAAGTTGAAAACGCCATCGTCGGCCCATCCATGCTCATCATCGCCAATCAGTCCGCGATCAGGATCTGATGAAAGTGTTGTTTTTCCAGTTCCAGAGAGACCAAAGAAAACCGCAGTATCTCCATCGGGGCCAACATTTGCAGAGCAGTGCATAGAAAGCACGTTCTTTTGATGCGGCAACACAAAATTCAGAATACTAAAAATTCCTTTTTTAATTTCGCCGGTGTATTTCGTACCACCGACAATGGCCATTTTACGACTAAAATTCAAAATCGCAAAGTTGCTTTGACGGGTTCCGTCCAGTTCAGGAATTGCCATAAAATCGGGCGCGCAAATAACGGTCCATTCCGGATCGTTTTCAATCATTTCTTCTTTAGAAAGTCGAAGAAACATATTGTCTGCAAACAGGCTGCTCCATGGCAATTCTGTTATTACGCGCAATCGCGTGCGATACACATCGTGATCGCATACGGCGCAATCTTTTACGTAAATGTCGCGGTTCGATAGGTAGGCAGCCATCCGGTTGTAAAGCTTATCAAATTTGTCAGCATCAAACTTAATGTTGATGTCGCCCCACCACACAGCTTCTCGTGTAATGTCATCTTCCACTATAAAGCGGTCTTTGGGCGAGCGGCCGGTAAATTCTCCCGTATCTACGGCGAGAGCCCCCGTGTTAGACAATAATCCCATGCCTTGTATAATGGTCTCTTCAACAAGTTCGGCAGGTGTTAAATTCCAGAATATGTTTGACACATTCTGTAGGCCTAAATTACTCAGGTCGTTGTTTTTTGGAACGATACCGTAATGATTCATTGGTAATTTATTTTTTGCATCTAAAATTTAGAGGGCAAAGTTAAGGCTTTTTATGCTCGACGACAGAAATTTTGCTTTGTTTATCGAATTATTTTGGGCATTTAACTGATTGATCAATAATTACATTCGGGAAAACGAAAAAATAATTCTTAGTGTGTAAAAGACACTTTAGACTTAACGATGGCCATCCCGAGCATAAGCCAGCCACCAATTAGCAATACACCTCCCAGCGGAGTTATGGGGCCAATAAAAGGAGCAAAAGATTCAATTTCAAAAATCCTTAAGGTAGCGAGCAGGTAAATCGAAAAACTGAAAAGAATGATGCCACCTACAAAAAACAAGGCGACACGCGATTGCGTTTTTTCTGAAATTAAATCTACAGGCAAAAGCATTAATATGAAAATGGCGAGGCTGTGCCATACCTGATATCTCACACCGGTCTTAAATGAATCGAGTTGCTCGGGAGTTAGCACATCTTTAAGTGAATGAGCGCCCATAGCCCCAAATAACACAGCAATGGCCATTGAAAACGCTGCAATGGTGAAATAGGTTTTTTTCATGGGGTAAAAGTAGGCTTTTTTAGGTCAGACTATTCCCTGAAAGGTTAGGAATTATTGGCTCAAAAAATCATATTAGCTGTCACCTTATTTTTTTAATATACTAATTTTTCATTGTTCATTTCAACGTTAAAGTTTACTGTGGCACCCAAAGCGTCAAATACTTTTAAGATAGTTTCAAATCGTGCATTTTTGATACTATTTTCTATTTTCGAAATTTGGGCTTTTTGAACCCCCACAAGTTTGCCTAATTGTTCTTGTGTTAAATGACGCTCTTTTCGAGCTTGTTTAATCGCTTGTCCCAACAAGTCGATTCGGAGCCACTATTTTTGAGGAAATACTCATAACTGTTATTTTATATCGTATTCGTGAGAACTACGTAATTAAAGAGATTAGCTTGTTTGCTCAGCTGTCTGATCACTCGCTAAATAAGTGTTCGAAGCGACGTGAAATCCTGTGTATTACTGAAAGTGACAGTCCAAAGCCATGCGATCTGAAGAAGTGCAAATGTTAAAGGGTGACATCCAGCTGCAAAGTATGAGAGATGAATTAGATTTTTCGCGACTTAAATGGATAACCCTAAAATTGAAAATTATCAGCGATTGTTTTTGAAAGTCAAAATCTATCTATATATTTACTTCAATGCTTACAAACTCAATTTTCAATATTTATTGTTGTACTTCCTTTCACGATAAGGGAGAAGCATAAATCTATTTAAGAAATGAAAGCCCCTTCTTAGCTTATTCTTTGAAGGGGCTTTTTAGTTTATTATGGGAGAGTTTATAAATAAAATAGAAGCTTACAACCAGGATTTTATGGCAAAATTGCCATCTGTTCTGGAAATTGAACGTTTCGTAGATGATGTGATTGACTTCATGTTTCCAATGCGACTGTGTTATTCAAAAGCTAAAAAGTCTTGCCTTGAAGACATGGATAATCTGAAGGCTACTTTTTCAGAACTATTGTCATGCATCCTAAAAGAAGACGAAATAAAAAATACGACAACACTCTTCTTTGGTACTTTAGAAGGTGTGTTTGATAAATTAACATTGGATGCTTCGGCTATTTTAGAGTTTGACCCCGCCGCAAATTCATTGGTGGAAGTTGTGAAAGCTTATCCTGGTTTTTATGCAGTTGCCGTGTACAGAATTGCTTTTGAGATGAAGCAATTAAACATACCATACTTGCCGAGAATAATAGCGGAACACGCACACAGTAAAACGGGAATTGATATTAATCCTTCCGCACAAATTGGCCAATCTTTTTTTATTGACCATGGAACAGGCGTGGTTATTGGCGAAACAGCAATAATTGGCGATTTTGTTAAAATTTATCAAGGTGTTACCCTGGGTGCCCTGCAAGTAGCTAAACACTTCGCCAATACAAAGCGACACCCAACTATAGAAAATAATGTAATCATTTATTCCGGTGCTACTATTTTAGGAGGAGAAACGGTAATTGGTAACAATACAGTGATTGGAGGAAATGTTTGGTTAACAGAAAGTGTGCCTTCCTATTCACTAGTTTTTGCGCAACATGAAACGAAGGTAAGAGATAAAAAAGAATATGTTCAAGCAATTGATTTTGTAATTTAAATTAACAATAAAAACTATAAAAATGAAATTTAACAACATACTGGGAGTAATTGGTAATACGCCACACGTAAGAATTAACAAGCTTTTTTCGTCAGATTATGATGTTTATGCCAAACTGGAACGTCAAAATCCGGGAGGTTCTATTAAAGATAGAATTGCACTGGAAATGATTGAAGATGCGGAGAGAAAAGGACTCTTAAATAAAGATTCTGTAATCATTGAACCTACATCGGGAAACACGGGGATAGGTTTGGCCTTGGTGGCTGCAGTAAAAGGCTATAAATTGATTTTAGTAATGCCCGAATCTATGAGTTTGGAACGTAGAAGATTGATGACAGTTTATGGAGCTGAATTTGTTCTTACTCCCAGAGAAAAAGGGATGAAAGGCGCAATCGACAAAGCAAATGAGTTGGCTGCAGAAACTGATAATTCTTGGGTGCCAAAACAGTTTGATAACCCGGCAAACATTGATGTGCATGAAAAGTATACGGCGCAGGAAATATTAAAAGATTTTCCTGAAGGTTTTGATTATCTCATAACCGGGGTAGGTACCGGTGGACATATTACGGGTGTGGCGAAAGTTTTGAAAGCAAAATTTCCCAAGCTGAAAGTGTTTGCAGTTGAGCCTGAAGCTTCTCCTGTTATTGGAGGCGGAGATCCGGGTCCCCATCCATTACAAGGAATAGGTGCAGGTTTTATTCCGAAAAATTTAGATGTCACTTACTTGGATGGCACTATTGCTGTCGGGAAAGACGAAGCCTTTGAATATGCGAGAAGAGCCGCCAAAGAAGAAGGGCTTTTAGTTGGAATTTCATCTGGTGCCTCATTTGCTGCAGTGGCTAAAAAACTACCTGAAATTCCAAAAGGAAGTAGAATACTTACCTTTGTGTATGATACAGGCGAGCGCTATTTAAGTGTGGAAGACTTGTTTTAAAACAGCTGGTTTTGTTGCTTGGGGACTAATCTTAGAAAAATGAAGATTAAACTGCGTATGTTCTAAATTTTCATTTAAGTTTTCTGGCTCATTCGCTAAAAATGGCTCCCTGACATTTTCTTAACGTTCGGCTCTCTTTAGAATTTTATCAATGGTTATTGGTTGGCTATAATGGTGCATAAAGAGATTGTATAAGCTTAGGAGCGTGGTTACGCACCTAATTTAGCAAATACAAACCGAAAAGAATATCTGTGAGGATTTTCGCAAGTAGGCTTGCACCAGCAATTAATTTTATACGGTTTAGTGCTTAGTTGCTTAAGTGAATTTTGATTTCCACCTATCTAAGTTGTATTTGATTCGTTGGCAAAGAATCCCCCAGGTAACAACAGAAACGAATAACAAAACTCAATACCCTGCTGCCTGACCGTCTTTTCGGCTTTCGGAGGCACCTCGATAGACTTTGTTCTTGCTATCCCACATGATGCCCTGATAGCCACCGTATGATCCTCCATGAATGACCTTGTGACTTCTGGATCTCAAGCCTCGAATGGTCTCGTATGAGATGCCGGATTCCACGTAAACTTCTCCTGATCCCTCGGCTTCTTCTCCCATCGGAGAGGAAGACCCCCGATGCTCCCAGCGCGGCGCATCACCTGCCTCTTGCATATTCATACCAAAGTCAATCAGGTTCATTACGATCTGCGTGTGTCCTTGTGGTTGGAAGTCTCCACCCATCACGCCAAAGCTCACCCAGGGCTTACCATCTTTGGTAATGAAGGCTGGGATGATGGTATGAAAAGGTCTTTTACCCGGCTCATAAGTATTTGCTTGTCCTTCCTTTAAGGAAAACAGTTCACCTCTGTCTTGTAACATGAACCCAAGCTTTGGTGGTACCATGCCAGATCCCATTCCTCTGTAGTTGCTTTGAATGAGTGATACCATATTTCCATATTTATCCGCTGTGGTCAAGTAGATGGTTTCGCCGATACTGATCTCACCAGCGCTGTATTTTCCGGCCCGGTCGCTTATTTCTTCTTTCCTCTTCTGGGCGTAGGAATCCGAAATGAGTTCTGCTACAGGCACATTGGCAAAGCCCATGTCCGCATAGTATTTCGCACGATCTTCAAAGGCTAGTTTTTTTGCTTCCGTAAAAAGGTGCAAGTGCTTTGCGCTACCAAATTCAATATCTGAAAAATCATACTCCTCTAAGATCTGGAGCATTTGCAATGCCGCAATCCCTTGCCCGTTGGGAGGTAGTTCCCAAACATCATTTCCTCTATAATTGACGGAAACAGGCTCTACCCATTCTGACTGATGAGTTGCCAAATCTTCCATAGACAGAAATCCGCCTTTTTCCTGAATGAAACTAGTGATAGTCTTGGCGATTTCTCCTTTGTAAAAGGCATCGCGCCCCTGCTTAGCTATTGTCCTATAGGTATTTGCCAGAAACGGGTTTTTATAGATTTCACCTTCTTTAGGTAGTTTTCCTCCATTCTGATCTATGTAAGTGGCCTTGATGTTGTCATATCCCTCAGCTTCAAATCGGTTGACCGACCCAAGATAGTAGCCTATAAGCTGTGTAAGCGGGAACCCTTCTTCTGCATAGTTGATAGCAGGCTGAAGCAAGTCAGCCATTTCCATAGTTCCAAACTTTTTCGAAAGTTCAAACCAGCCATCTACAGCTCCCGGCACACTAACTGGAAGTGGCCCGTACGCTGGTATTTTCTCCATATTTTCCTTTTGGAAATACTCCAAAGTCAAACTTTTTGGAGACCTCCCACTGGCGTTGAGTGCATAGAGTTTCTGGGTTTTGGCATCCCAAACGATAGCGAATAAATCACCACCGATTCCACTGCCGGTTGGTTCCATCAGTCCTAAGGCTGCATTAGCAGCTATAGCAGCGTCGATGGCATTGCCACCATTTTGTAAAATGTCTAAGCCCACCTGAGTAGCCAGTGGATGACTTGTGGCCACCATGCCATTTTTGGCGATTACTTCAGAGCGTGTTGCGAATGATTTGCCGACCAGGCGATCTTGTGCCTGAAGACAAAAAGAAACCATAATAATGCAAATGGATAGTGGGTATTTCATAAGGATTAGTATTTGAATTAAGCTATGAATATTTTCAGAAACTTTAAAGAAGCAGATTTTTCAATTGAATTTTTCTCATTGGTTTTTGGTTGGTCATAAATTAAGCACAACGGCAAGTATAAGAGTAGTGGGGCATTTCGGAGAACATACTTTCAATTTACCGCAATGTTTGTTGCTTGAAAGATATTCATTTTTAGACGTGAAGCCCGCATTACGTTTATAAAATGTTACCCTTCGTTATTATTTCTCGAGTTGATAATTAATTACTAAAACAGAAGCTGAGATTTGAAGAATTCGCTCCAATTCACGTATCATATCTACGGTCAATCTTTTTTTTCGGTTAAGGATTTCTGATACTCGGCTTTTCCCTCCGAT
>NZ_JAAGVY010000045.1 GCF_010686655.1 Cryomorpha ignava
GCGGCGCAGAGAAGACGAATGATGGGTTATTGTATCAAATGCATTTGCGAGTTTATCGAAATTTACAGTTTGCACCTTGCAAAGCGCAGTTATAAAAAAGGCGATGAGCTTGATCCGAGCCAGATTAGTCGTGCCCTTAAAATGGGTGTGTAGTGTTTCGGTTAATTCTGTACTTTTGAAGTTAGCATTGGTTTTCATGTTCTTGAGAGATGTTTGAGAATACCCTTCTAAGATACTGATCACCAATGCTTTATACTAATTTTTTAACATTTAATTTGCTGGTTATCAGCGGGTTATATTTTTGTCATGTACTAAACCTTTCGGCATAAACCCGATGAGTCGCATTTTGATTTTCAACTGCTAACATACGAGCAATCAGAGATAAAACAGCAGTATTAGTATACACAATCGCTGTGTAAATTTTACCTGCGTCTGACTCACTATTCTTTTACAATTTGAACAGTTTTTTGACCATCTTTTGATTTTATGTTCAGAAAGTAAACTCCCGGAGCCGCTTTGAAATCTATGCTTGCATTGGCAGTGTTGTGAACTTTTGTGGTATAAATCAGTTTTCCGTTAACGTCGGAAATGGACAAGGTTGCATTAGTAATTGATTTTTCGAATGCGATATATACAATTTCCGTTATAGGGTTTGGATAAACAGTTAGTGTATTGATCTGATCAGGTTCGTTTAAACCTACGGATATAATGGCAACACATTCTGACGTGCCCACACAACCTCCTTCTGTAATTTCAACTGCGTAGTTCCCATTTGCGGAAGCTGTAAATGATTGATTCGTTGCCCCGATAATGGGTATGTCGTTATTATCACAATCTAACCATTGGTAAGTTCCATTTGCATTATTGGCGGTGATGGTTATCGCGTTAACAGAAGTGGTTACATCCATATCTACCCAGGAGATTGGCTGCGTTTGTGTAGAAACGTTTCCATAGCCATCTTCATACGTCCAAAGGATCTCTGTAATGGATTGATTGCTTACAGGGAAATTCAGATCAGGGTAACCCGTAATTACCTGCCCACAGTCGCCCATGGCCAGGGGGTTAGTAACATCCCAAGCTTGTAGCACGCACAATGCATTGAGTGGTGGTAAGTCAACATTATAAGGAATCGGGATGGCAGTGGCATAACAGTGAGATAACTTTTGGACCACAATATCATTGTCTCCTAACGCAGTGAAAGAATGTGTATTTACTCCCGGGTCAAAATCTACGGTGTATGTAAAATACCCTGTGGTATAAACATTCGCGGAAGCATCAACCATTATTGCATTACTAATATCGTAAGAATTACTACCATACTGCAATGCCCACACAAAATTTCCGTCTGTATCTAATTTTTGAATAAAAGCGTCAAAACTTCCAATAGAATTGAGATTCATTGTATTTGTCCCGGGATCAAAATCCGTTGTTCCCTGAAAGTAACCGGTAGTATAGACACCTCCGGCAGTATCTATAGCTATTGCAAAACCCTCATCGCCATACGTACTACCCATGCGCTTTGCCCAAAGAAAATCACCATTCGCATCCAGCTTATTAATAAAAATATCTCTTCCGCCAATCGATGTGAGGCTAAAAGTATCAGATCCCGGATCGAAATCAGCGGTATCTTCAAACCAACCTGTGGTATATACATTTTCAAAAGAATCTACAGCTATTGCTTTGCTGCGATCATAAGAATTACCACCGATTTGTTTAGCCCAAATAAAATCTCCGTCGGCATCTAATTTCTGAATAAATATATCGTTATAATCTCCAAACGCTTCCAGATTAAAGGTCTCTGATCCGGGGTCAAAATCTGCTATAGAAGTAAAGTATCCGGTTGTATAAACATGGCCCGAAGCAGCTACGGCTATTGAAGTACCAAATTCAATATCTGTACCACCCATTTGTTTGGCCCAAATGAAATTGCCATCCGTATCTAATTTTAAAACATAAATATCCCACCATCCAAATGAGGTGAGGGAATACACATCATTGCCGGGATCAAAATCTACTGTGCCCAGAAAACTCCCGATCGTATAGACATTTCCCAAAGTATCCAGGGCCAATGATGAAGCAATGGCACCCGCATCTCCTCCGGTGTGTATGGCCCATTCGAAATTACCGTTGGGATCTAATTTCAAAACATAACCTCCATCTTCGCCAGGGGCCGTAAGGCTATGGTTTTCAGGTCCCGGATCGAAATCTATTGTCCCTTGAAAGCTGCCTGCTATAAAAACATCTCCGGCGGCGTCCACGGCTATCGAATTAGCCTTGATATCAAAAGACTGGCCTATCTGCTTTACCCACAATAAATTCCCATCACCATCTAACTTTTGAATATAAATATCCCACCATCCCACGGCATCGAGGTTAACTATTTCAGGACCAGGATCTAAATCTGCCATGCCTTGAAAACGCCCTGCAGTATATACATTGCCATCGGTATCTACAGCAATCGCCTTTCCTTCTTCAGCATTAATTCCTCCCATATGACCCGCCCATTCAAGTACCGGGATTTGAGCCATTGATTGCATAGAAATTAAGAAGAGGATGCCCACGGCAATGAAATTATTTGTTGTTGTCATTTCGTTCACATTTTAGCCATTGAATGGGATTTTGACGTTAAATATAAACTTTTTAAGTTATGTAAGTCCCTTTGGGAACGTAGTTGATTTCCTTCAATTCACAATCGCCATAGAACACGATGACCGAATAAAACGGAACGGTTTTAAACTGACTGTGCAGGTTTTTTAAGGCTTTAATGTGACTATTGTTCTGCTTAATGGGATTGTAAAAGCGGTATTTTACTTTGCCGTAGTTAAGCACTTTGGTCCAGGTAGTTCTGTGGCCGTCTCCAGATATCCACCCACTCCACTTCAAATACAATGATCCTTTCTCTGGTAGCCATGACTATACCAATCTGCGAAAAATCCCCTATGCATGATTGGTTGCAATCGTGAGAACATCGGTGTGATTTTACACTTCTTAAAATTAGGCTATTTCCTCATTAATTTATTCTCAAACTGATGAAGGCCTGAAGACATTCCAACGAGCATAATTCTGTCCGTGTCCGGATAGTCCTTTATGCCGGGAAGTACGAGCGTAGAAGCTCCAACGGTCGTGTTGTACTTACTATGAAATGTAAGCTTGCCGGTTTTGGTAGAAACAAGCTTATACTCAACCTTGCAGTCTCTTGTTTGATTCATGGACTTTAGTAGTTCAATTTTCGCAGACAGGACATAGTCAGCATTGAGACTGGTAATTATTGATTTGTCATTCAAAGTATCAATAGCGCTAAAGCTGGGAAGCTCGCCGTTATACTTTTCAATGATAAAATTGTATTCTGCCAGTTCTTCTGTGATTACAAAGGTCAACACCTCGTGAACTTCATCGATGGGTTGGTCAACATGTATTGTAGTGGGCTGTGAAATTATGATTTTAGTTTGTTCAGGGAGTTTAGCAGTTTCATCAATGTATAAAGTTTTACTCCCGAGTGATGCGCATGACCATAATATAATGATCAGCAGGGCGAAAAGTAAGGATTTTTGTTTCATTGGTTAATTTTAAGGTGTTCGTTTGCTTTGTAGTCGTAATTGAATAGCAGCATGTTTTACAGCTTTTAAAAAGTTTCTATCATCAAGCCACCCTCTGCTCATAAAGATGCTCCTGAAATTCTACAAACAGTCTGCTGATATTTGCAACGTCTCCCAAAATTGCTTTTGCATCTTCTAATGATTGATATTTGTTTGTCAGCAAGATTGGTAGTTTCTCCTGGTCGAGTTCATCCACTCCTGTTTCAACATATTTGCTCAATACAAAAATTAAAAATTCCTTTTGTTTGTCGTTGAGTAGTGCAAATATTGTTGCTTCTGCTGCTTTCGCTCTGGCTTCTCGTGTCATTGCGATATAATCGCCATTGAAAACATATTCCAACACATCATAAAGATCGCTTTTCTCCATATCCACCAACTTCTGCAAAGTCAGTAAGTCATCTTTTGGAAAACCGGCTGCATCTAATTTTTCTAATAATGTTCTTCTTGTTAGCGGATTGCTCCACAGCCTCCGCAATTCTTCTTCATCTTTGAAAAGTCTGGGTAATTCACCAAACAGATTATTCAAAAATTCTTCTGCCGAAACAGGCTTGCCATCTGCACTCCAAAATGAAGTTTGAACGGTATGCTGAATGGTTCTTTCCTTGCCATTGCGCAGTTTTATCTTTACTTTTTTCTTGCAAACACAAGGTCGCTGACCACATTTATAGCAGGGCGGCGGTGGGTCTTGAATGCATATACAAGGACTTTGCCCGCATACGCAACAAGGCTGTGGCGGTTCATACGCACACACACAAGGGTTTTGATTGCAGCTTGTGCATATCTCTTCTGCTATCGGTTCACCATCCCATTCAGGGTCAGAGAAGTGTTTATAAGCATCTACAAAATCGTAAATCGTAAAAAACTCTTTGCCGTCAAACAGTCTGGTGCCACGCCCAACAATTTGTTTAAACTCTATCATTGAATTAACCGTGCGAAGCAAAACGATATTCCGGATGTTGCGTGCATCGACTCCTGTTGAAAGTTTCTGCGAGGTAGTTAGGATGGTTGGCCGTGTTTTTTCGTTGTCCTGAAATTCTCGCAACATTCTTTCACCTTCTTCTCCATCATTGGCGGTTACCCGAACACAATAAAACGGGTCTTTGCTTTTGGCATTTTGGTTTATCACATCTCTTATCAATGCTGCGTGAGCTTGATTCGCACAGAAAATAATGGTCTTCTCGTTTTGATTGGATTCATCCAAGAAGATGTTTACTCGCTTCGCTTCACGCTCTACAATTTCGATGCTGCGGTTAAAGTCTTTTTCTTCATAGAGTTTGCCTTCTTCAATTTCGCCTTCCACTATGGTGTCATCCGAAGTGTAGCGGTAATCGTCTAAGGTGGTTTTGATGCGTTTTACTTTAAAAGGCGTTAAGAAACCGTCATTGATTCCTTCTTTTAGCGAATAGATGTAAACAGGATCACCAAAGTATTTGTAGGTGTCCACATTATCATACCTTTTTGGTGTAGCCGTCAAACCCAATTGAACTGCTGGACTGAAATATTCCAAAATACCCCGCCAATTGCTTTCGTCATTCGCTCCGCCACGATGGCACTCGTCAATGATGATAAAATCAAAATAATCTTTTGGATATTCACCAAAGTAGGGTGCAGGTTTCCCTTCTGCATCCGTTCCGCTCATAAAGGTTTGGAAAATGGTAAAGAAAATGCTGCCGTTGGTTGGTACTCTTCCTTTTTTCTTAATCTCACTGGGCTTAATCCGTACCAAGGCATCTTCCGGAAATGCCGAAAACGAGTTGAATGCCTGATTGGCTAAAATGTTTCTATCGGCCAAAAATAAAATGCGCGGCCTTCTTGCCGGCTCGTTGGGTCGGTGAGCCTGTCGAACCGTCCAACGGGTTTGAAATAATTTCCAAGCGATTTGGAAAGCGATGGCCGTCTTTCCTGTTCCTGTTGCGAGGGTGAGCAAAATACGTTCACTGCCACTTGCCAAAGCTTCCAAGGTATTATTTACGGCTATTTCCTGATAGTAGCGTAGCTGCCATGTGCCACTTTTATCTTCAAAGGGAACATTGGCAAATCTCTCTCTCCAATCATTTTGCTCTGCATAGGCTTTATTCCATAGTTGCTCGGGGCTAAGAAAGTCATTTACCAAACCTTCTTTGCCTGTTTTCATACAGATTTGGTAAATGGCTTTTCCGTTGGTACTGTAAGTAGTTTCTAATTGTAATTTTTCTGCATATTGCTTGGCTTGCATTACGCCTTCGCCAACTTCCAACTCATCACTTTTGGCTTCTATTACCGCAAGCTTAATGCCTTTATGTACTAAGATATAATCAGCGATAATCTTTTTACCACGACCGCCACCCGATTGAATTTTACCATCAGTAATATGATATTCCCGCAGCACTTTAGAGCCTTCTACAACGCCCCAACCGCAAGCTTTTAGCTTGGGGTCAATAAGTTCCGCTCTTGTTTCTGCTTCGTTCATATTGTCTGAATTAGGATTTTTAGGATTTACTGATTTTAGGATTGTTCTTGATGTAGTCTTCATTGTCTGAATGATTGACATTATACACCCTTTTAAACGCTAAACTTTTTGCTCCAAAATTTATCAGTAATCCAATAGGTAAATTATATGCCTGGCAGTAGTTCATTGCTTGCGCCAAATGGACTTCTTCCATTTTAATTAATGCTTTAATCTCAACCATAATATTTTCTTCTACGAAAAAATCGACCCTTCGTGTTCCAATATCAATTCCATCATAAAGAATGGTCATTTCCATTTCACGCTGAAAACCCAAACCTTGCTTCTCCATCTCAATTGCTAAAGCCCGTTGGTAAATTACTTCCTGAAAGCCATTACCCAAGGTGCTATGAACTTTCATAGCACAGCCAATAATTTTATGAGTAATATCTTCGTGTTTCATTACGTTTTCATTTTAATCTTATCATCCTTTAATCCAACCCATCCTAATTCAGACACTTTCAATTCCCCCGCAAACGCCTTTTGCAAAATACTCTTTTTTAACTCCTCTAAATCATTTATTTTTTGTTGGTAAATGGCTTCTAATTTCTTGGTTTCGGTATTTAGGGCATCTAATTTTTGAACGATGGTTTGTTGGGTTTTTAAGGATTTTGGAACAGGAATAGTAAAATTGACTAAGGTCTTAATTGGTAATTGTGGTTGTGCCGCCCCAGAGACGTGTTTTTTGGTTTGTTCTTTGAAAAGTCCTGAACGAAATATTTCAAATAAATAATTAGAAGCTATCCGAAGTTGATTAGGTCTAAAAATCAACATTCCTGAGTTAATTCTTATGTTGTCAAATTCAACTTCATCATTGTAAACACCAATATTTCCAATAGTTCCACGAGTTGTCATAACAACATCATTTCTTTTCAATTTACCTTTCCCCATAGCTTTGTCCTTAGCTTGGTTTATAAACATTGTTGTATCAAAAGAAAAGCCATTGGGTCTTACATTTTTAGTATTCATAAAAAGGCAATACCCATCGTCTAAAAAATCCTTTTGAGTTGGATAATTTTTACCTCTATCTCCATCAATAATTTCTACTAAATTATTATCGCCCAACGTCTTCTCCTCCCAACCATCGCCCTGTCCTTGCCCTGAGCGTGTCGAAGGGTCAAACACCCCCTGCAAATAGCTTTCAAAAAGTTCCTTGGCGTTTTTGAGATTTTGTTCGGCATTGGCTTTTGCCTTGTCTATGGCGGCAAAGGCTTTATCTAAAATGGAAACAATGCGTTGTTGTTCGGGGAGGGATTTAGGGAATTCTAAAATAACATCTTTTAAAGATGAATTAGAAATAACTGGCTGAGCTGCCTGCCTTGCATATTCACGCAAGTTTTTAAAGTTCAATAAGTATGTCAGAAAGGAGTGGTCAAAATCAAATTTAAAGTCAGTGATTTTAAAAGCATTATCTGTTAGCCAAATCATTGCATCCATATGTCTTACATTACCACATAATGCACCAACTCGCCCAATAATCACATTGCTTCCAGAAAGATTATATTCATTATGAAGTCCAGCAATTCCATTTCCACCGTATACAGGGTACTCTCCATCTTCACTCATCATTTTGCTTGTCAAACCATCTCCACTTTTTAGTTTAAAGCAATCTTCAAGCCTTTTCCTTTCCCAACCTTTTGGTAACTGAGCTTGTCGGATATGGTAATTGTGCTTGTCGAAATTCATATCAGTTCTGAAATTGAGTTTATAATATTTTTAACGGAATCCTTATCCATTTTAGAAAAAGCGAACCATTTTTTACCCAAGTCTTTTAAGGAGGCACCCAAATGATAAACCTCTTGGTTGTCTATTATCAAAAAGCGGTCGTGGCTTTTGGTAAAGGCTTTCAGCTCAAAGCCTCCATATTGTTTGCTGGCATGTTCCACGTCTAAAATCAGTTGCTTACTCACCGTTTTGCTGAGCAAGAGCACGCTTACTTCTTTGTTCTTTTTGGCTAAGTGCGTAAGTGTGTTTTCGTTTATAAAATTATCAATCAATACAATGCTCTGCTTGGCAGAGCGGATAATTTTAGAGGCTAGTTCGTAAGCGTCAAACACTTGCCCTTCAAAGAAAATGCCTTGTGTGGGGATTAAATGTGCATTTATTTGAAAATCAATCTTGTTTACTTTGGTTTTCAAAATTTCCATATTGTCTTCCATACGGTTCATTCTGTTGTTAATAGCATATCCTTTTAGCAAATAATCTTTAAGGATATTGTTTGCCCAAATACGAAACTGCGTTCCTTGTTTAGATTTTACTCTGTAGCCAACTGAGATAACAACATCCAGGTTGTAGTATTCAATCTTGCGCTTTACGGTTCTGTCGCCTTCTTTTTGAACTGTCAAGGAATCCTTGACGGTTGACTCTCTATTTAATTCCCTTTCCTTAAAACAATTATTGATATGCAAGCTTATGTTCTGCTTGGTTTGATGGAATAAGGTAGCCATTTGTTGTTGCGAAAGCCAAACGGTTTCATCCTCAATTCTTACTTCAATATGCTCGGCAAGTTCATCAGGGCGATATAAAATGATTTCATTTTTCATATCAATTCCGAAATTGAGTTTAAGATTTCAGCACTTTCTTCATCCAAGGCTTTTATTTCTTCCAAAATAGTTTGTGGTTTTCTGAGCGGTGCAGCTTCTGGCGTATTTGGATTTTTAACACTCAAATCAAAAGTGCTTTGGTCAACATCTTTCATGTTTACAGTCCAAGAGTTCTCGCTTTCTGCAAAGGTTTTCTGAAGCTCAACAAACTCCGCCAAATCATTTTCGTTGAGCGGATTGGTCTTGCCCAAATTGCGGTCGAGGTTCAAGGAGTAAAACCAAACCTTTTGTGTGGCTTTTCCTTTCTCAAAAAACAGCACTACGGTTTTTACACCTGCACCTGTAAAAGTGCCGCCTGGTAAATCTAATACGGTGTGTAGGTTGCAATTTTGCAACAACTCTTTGCGTAAAGCCACAGAGGCGTTGTCGGTATTACTTAAAAAGGTGTTTTTAATGACCACGCCTGCTTTACCGCCTGCTTTCAAAATTTTGATGAAGTGTTGTAAAAAGAGCGAAGCGGTTTCACCTGTTCTAATCGGGAAGTTTTCTTGTACTTCGGCACGTTCCTTCCCACCAAAAGGCGGATTGGCAAGCACCACATTATAACGGTCTTTTTCCTGTATGTCCGCCAAGTTTTCGGCAAGCGTGTTGGTGTGTATGATGTTGGGAGCTTCCACACCGTGCAAAATCATATTCATAATACCGATGATGTATGCCAATGATTTTTTCTCCTTGCCATAAAAAGTGCGTTTTTGTAGTGTCTCCCAATCCTTCGTTGAGAGTCCACTACCGTTCACTGAGCCTGTCGAAGTGAGGTAGTCAAATGCTTCGCACAAAAAACCCGCAGAACCTACTGCCCCGTCATAAATTTTGTCGCCAATGGTTGGTGCAACCACTTTTACAATGGTGGTAATAAGTGGACGTGGCGTGTAGTATTCTCCACCGTTTCGCCCTGCATTGCCCATGTTTTTTATTTTGTCTTCATACAAGTGGCTCATTTCGTGCTTCTCTGCATGGGTTCGGAAACGCAACTCGTCAATGCGGTTAATCACTTCACGCAAATTGTAGCCGCTTTGGATGCGGTTTTTCAATTCGCTGAAAATCTCCCCAATCTTGTATTCAATGGTATCGGCATTCTCGGCAGACAGTTTAAATTTTTTGAGGTAAGGGAAAAGTTTGCCATTTACAAAATCCAAAAGGTCGTCTCCCGTCAGGGCATTGTGGTCCACTTCGACACGCTCAGTGCCCGCACGTTTTATTTTTGGGGCTGCCCAAACGTTCCATTGGTATTCTTGGTCAATAATGGGAGTGTAGGCTTTTCCTGTGAGTTCGGCAGAAGTAGCACGGTCACGATCCAAGTCGTCCAAATACTTCAAGAACAGCACCCAAGATGTTTGTTCCACATAATCCAATTCACTACCACACCCTGCGTCCTTATGAAGTATGTCGTCTATATTTTTAAAAGTCTGTTCAAACATTTATTTTCTATCTTTTTTTATCGCTCCAGTATAGCGCGTCTAAAATAGCACTTTTGGATTGGAAAAGTGATGTAATGGAAATTTGTAGGTTTGGATTGTGGGAAATTTGATGGTTGTTAAGTAGATAAAGCATTTATCTGTGATGGATCTGTAACAGTTATGCATTACCACATGCATTAAAGGGGAGTATCTATTTGAATTTCAGATTGGTTATAAGCTCGCTTAATTCTTGGATAGTTTTGACCCCTTTAAAAGGTTTGGTAACCAAAAAAGCCACTATCATTGACTTAGAGATTTCAAGTGCTAAATTTACGTCACCCATGACAACGGTTTTTGTTCCTCCGTGAACAATTGCAGATCTTTTCCCATAAATATGTTTGAAATACTTCGCAACTCCCTTTCTTTCTTCAACATCATCTTCAAGAATAAACGCTAGCCAATCAGCAAATTGACTAACAATAGACGGTGTTATTAACGAGTTTTCATCATATTTCAACATACTTTCAATTGCAAACACAAATTGCACTAACGCTTTTGATATATCTTTTTCGTTGACACCTTTTCCGATCCATTCTATCGATCGCAATAGTCGCTTTTCTATCTCCGATTTGTTTGATTTGGAAATAAGCGTCCATATTCTATCATTTCCATTATCTAAATCTGTAAAAAAAGGATCTTCAATTTTAATGTGTGAAAATGCTTTCTTACTAATACCACGCATTCCAGCGCTAGAGTTATTGCAAATAATTCTACTTGTATTTTTCCAACCTCTAAAATTAAAAACACCTACACTCTCTATATGGCTTAAGTCACCCACCATATAGTTCATTACATTCTCAAATATTTCAGCAAGTTCATCAGCCATCTCTACGGATTTGATATTGTCACGTGAAATAACTTTTACACCTAAATAGAAATCAGACTCTCGGTCACCAAAAAATAGTCCTTCCAGTAAATCAGGATTCTTCTTATAAAGTAAGTGTTTAACATTTGAATAGCTGTAGATTGTGTAGTCCCCTAATTCTAAAATATCTCTTTCCATTTTCACTCCGTACAATTGAAAAAAGATTTCACTTTCTTCTTTTTCAATTTTCAAAAATGCTTCAAAGAAGTTTTTGAAAATAGAATCATCACATAATTTTCTCTCATCACGTAGTTTTCGGAGTAATGGGATTAGACTTGCTTGAAACTTTTTTAAGGAAATTGTTCTTTCAACTTCTTTATTAAATGAATAAAGAAGCTCTAATTTATCCTGATAAATCGCTACAGTTTTGAAGCCCTCAAACGAGACATTGGATTCTCCAATTCCGAAACATCTATATGCCTGTTTAATATCATAATCGTTTTTTACATTTTTGGTAGAAATATTCCACAACTCGTTAACTGCGTCGATTGCTTCTTTTTTATTCATTCTATCGTTTATGTGCTTACGAATTATATGAGATTTTTGTAAAATATATTTAAGACATTGATTCGTATAATAATACAATTCACAAATAACTCAATATCTCATTTTAGCATTGTCTTTGCTTTTTCCAATAGCGATAGTAGTTTTGGAAAATCTTCCTGCTTCAAAAATACATATGATTTACCATCATACTTTTCAAGTTTCAAATAGGTTGACCACTCGTTTTTGCCCCAATAACAACCTGCTTCAAATCCTCCTCTACTTTTATATGTTACTTTAGTATAGTTTTCGGGTGTAGAAGTAAAGACTTTTTCTTGCATTATTTTTAGTGATTTTATTAAACCGTCGATTTCATCTGTATCTAAAGAGGCTATTTTGGTATCTGTGTCGTAAGTACTAGCAACATCATATTTAAACCTAACCGAACTTAGTTTTTCTAAGGATATCAAATCGAGATAATGAATCACTTGAATTTCTGCCTTCTTTATTACTCCAACATCTAAAAATTCTTTTTGAATTAGCGTCCCAGCCTTAGATTAAAATAGTTCTGCATTACTTAACTCATTTTCTTTTGTATCAGTCTGCCCATATACTTGATTGAGTGCGCACGAAGCAAATAAAATAATCAGTAGCTTTTTCATTGTTCTCTTTAAATTAAGATTATGGAAAATAAGTTGAGTTAAGATACCAACGTTACGGAATTAACAATTGATATCATAAGTGAAGCGTAAAAAAGGGTTAAAATACCCCCCTTCGCTGTAAATATGCTAAGCACTTCGATTTCTCCTTCCCAGAACAACTATAAAACCCAGAATCTATGGATTCCATTGCCTTGGCAAAAACACCCCCTACCGAACCTCAAAAAAAACAATCCATGGTCTCAGTTCACCGGCAAGCACGACTTTTACCCCTACCGAAATCACAACAACCAAAACCGACATTATCACTTCAGGAATAAAAAGACGCCAGAAAGGGAGTACTTTTCTTTTTTCACGAGTTACCAGCAACCAATACATATAATAGAAGTGTGATTTTATAAATCGGAGTACGCGCCAAAGAAGCCGTCGGAGGCTCAAGAGAGAAGTTCAACCCTGGCCTGTATGTTCCGTCCTTTTATATATACCGAGAAAAAGGGCACAGGTCGGCGTGACGACAACTTGGTTGTTGAATACCGTATTATTCTCCAATTCGAGACCTATCTGTAAAGTCTTCATAAAGTTCTGTGGTGGTGATAACTCTCTTAAATCCCTTCTTTTCAAGTCCCTTATTCAGTTGCTTATCTCCAGTCCATAGTTTGGCTTTAAGGTATTCCGAAAACCCTACAAATACGGTATCATCAACATTTTGACATAACTTGAGTGCTTTTTTAAAATCCTTCTCGGGAAGAATGGAGTGGTCAAGAATAGTTATATTTTTCAGTATTAGTTCATAGATTTCACCAAATTCCTACTCCGTAAATCCGGTAATTTTCTTGATTTTATTTCTATGTTTTAGAAGCTCTGTTCTGACGTATTTCGGGGAGTAAAATCATAATATTCTTGTCCGTTGATCAAAATCTGTCCCATTCTACTGTTCAGGTTCAAAATTGCGCTGAAAAGGATATTGGAATCAACAATAATATTATCCATCGAGTCCGGTTTCTTTCCTGATTCGGTTCAATCTGCCTTTCTTTGCCACTTTCAACAAGGCGTCCAACTCTTTTTCAGTAGCTATTGATTTCGCAGTAAGTTCCTCGTACCTTAAATAATCCAAAATAGACTGGATTTTAGAGGCTTTGGTGCCTGCGGAAAACCGCACTATAATTTCATTATTCTGCCTTTCTACTATCATCTTTGCTTTTATTTCAAATTTAACTGTTATTTTTTAATCGAGGTCATATTATTGACAACATCCTTATAAACAATACGCTGCAAATTTCTATCGCCTATTAACGCCTTATTTAACGTAAGAGTGTAAGTTTTAAAATAAGAATATCGTTTAGAGTACTTATTTCTTCAAGTTGTTTTAGTATAATTATCTATCCGCAAAGTAAGTATCCCTTTCAACAAAAAAAGCCCAAACTACAGACAATCAGTGTCTTCATAAACAATGTTTTAAACCTTTTACAGTAAATCTCTGCAAAGATCTATTCACCCACCTCCTCCCAATTTGCCACTTACCAAAGCGATCTCACCGACGACCTTTCTACCAACGGGAGTGCGTACGCATGGGAGTGCGCATGTAAGGTAAATCAAAACATAATTAATTAATCTCACCCCGCTAACCAAGCAAACCAAAACCAGCATGAAACAACCTTCTCGCGAGACGGTTTACCGTCGCCTTGTTCGCCAGTGCAAAGCCGCTTCTTCATTGGTTTGCTAAGTAGCTATTTTATATAAATCGACACTCCTCGAGCGATCCAAGACTATCTCTATATTAGCTCTTATCAAAGCGAAAACCCCAACGAAAGAAGGTAAGCAACGAGCATACCCAATGGAATAATCAAAACAGGAGCAATTCCGGCAAAGTAGATTCCACCTATTCTGAAATCTTTTTGATCTACTAAATTCGTACTATATGCTATTGCGTTTGGAGGTGTAGATACCGGCAAAAACAAGGCACAACTTGCACATAGGGAAATAATTAGAGGCACCGCAACTTGAAAATTTCCTGTGAGGCCCAATGTGATTGGAATCAAAATGGCCGCCGCGGCGGTGTTTGACATTACGTTGCTCATTCCCAAAGTGAGATACCCAAATATAATGGCAAGCAGCAAGAGCGGGAAATTAAAACCGTTGAGCATCCCTAGAAACTTGTCAGCCAATCCCACATCTACAATAGCGAGTCCCAAAGCGAGACCTCCGGCTACGAGCATTAATGTATCCCATGGAAGTCCACGCACCTGATCTGCCGAAATGATGCTGGTGAGCGTTAGTACGACGATTGGTACAGCCGATGTGGCGGCTAGAGGAATTCCGTGAAGCGACTCGGTGCTCCACAGAAGAACTGTAAAGAACAAGGTCAGAATAACGATCCACTTCTCTTTCACTGGCACCAAATGTTCAGGTTCTTCATCTAAAAATGATAAATCAAGGTCTGCATCGTCAGCAATATTTTTGGAAGAGAGGTATTTCCAAAACGACCAAACCAGGAATAAGGCGAGCGGAACTCCAAATACCATCCAGGTAAGGAATGTAATTTTAACTCCAATAGTGTCCAAAGCACCCACTGCGATTGCATTGGGCGTGCTGCCGATGATGGTTCCAATTCCTCCAACAGAAGCAGCGGCCGGAATACCAATTAACAAGGCACGTGTAAGGGCATTTCCTTTGCCTAGCTTGGATACCAGTGGCATTATGCTGCCAATCATCATGGCGGCTGTTGCCGTATTGGACATAAACATGCTTGCCACAGCGGTCATCATCATCAAACCGTAGAGTAATCTTTTTGGTTTCGTTCCAAACCGGCGTACGGTAAAGCGAAATAGTGTCCTGTCGAGTTCGACTCGCTTCATGCCTTCAGCAAGGAAGAATCCACCCAGCAATAGCCAAATCACATCGCTGGTCCAGGTGCCCACATAAGCGCCTATAGGCATGGGGGTTTCTAAAAAATAATCTGAGCCAAGCGTAAAAACCAAATAGCCGATAATGAAAATTCCCACGGCAAAAGGTGGGATGGCTTCTGTAATCCAAAGACCAACGGCAAGAAAAGTCAGAAAAAGCACACAGTACATTGCCGGACTGAAATCTTCAAACGGAATGAAATAAGTTAGTAAAAAGGCAATTACTACATTTCCGAAAAACGTGGAGGTATTGAATAGCCGGCCCAATGTTTGATCGCGGTAATATTTAAATGAAGACCTTCTGGAATCGTTGCTTCCCATTTATTCAATTTCTTTTAATTATAACGGCTTAAGAACCGGCTGGCAAGTAATTACAAATCAAGCTTGTGCACATTAATAAAGCAGCAACACTTCTACCAATTACAAGCGAACAACTTACATCAAAATTTTCTAATTCTTACACGCTTGAGTAATGATAGTTATCATCTGTTACGAGTGTGTCAATACCTGGATTAAAAAAAAGATGACCTCCAAAAATTCTAAATCCGGGAGTCTTAGTGGAATCACATTCAGATTGACTCATAGCCTGAGAACTCATATAAAGTCCAACAATAAGTAATAGTTATCGAATTCTCATTTTAATGTTTGTCAACGCTAAACCTATGAAGCACAGCATCCCCAAGGGTGCTATGATTTCATATAAAGTGTTAGTGGCTTTTTATTTTTTTCAAGCCAATCCATTCATGTTCAATATCTTTCATTAAAAGAGCATTATCAAATTTAACAGAGCCCTCTGGAAAAATACTCTTATCCTCAAAAAAGCTTGATTCAACCTTTTCTACTTCCAAAATTGATACTTTCCAAGTATAGGCTTTGAGTTCAAGTCCGTCAAAATCCATATTGTATGGTGAATATCCGATTGATCCATTTTCAAAAAACTTAGAAACATGTTCTAAATTTTCGAATACACTTTCATTATTCCATTTGTCCGTTTCCTTAGCTATAATACTCAATGACGTATTGTCGCCACTTATAAAAGCTACTTCATAGTTTCCTTCAGATTCCTTTACCGTGAATTCAGCTAAATGATGGATTCCTGGAAATATAGTTCCTCCTGCCAATGAATTTAGTTTAGAGGAAGTATCTCTCCTCGGGATAAAAACCCCTTCCTTCAATTTTCCGTTTTCTGTCCATTCAACTGCAATTCTGTGCGCTCCATTTTCAGAGGATATGCCAATTTGCTTCGGTAGTCCTTTTGGTCTGATCTCTTTCAATCTTATTAGACAGATACCTGCAATTCCTTTTCCATTTACCAATTTAGGTTTAAATGGCTCAGGTAAATAATTTTCCAGGACATCTTTGTCAACTTGATAATTAATAAGAATTCTACGGTCTATTACTCCTTTAATCGTTGGTATTTTCATTTTGTTCTAATGTTCGTTAAGGCACATAGTTTACAAAGTTAAAGTCACATGCTTTACATTAGATTTTGACTTAGTTTTTTTGATTTTTGAGATCGTCTTTATCAATATTATTTTTCATTAATATATATTGGCAATTCTGATCTTTCTATTAGTTCTCCTATTGGTTCAGCAAAAAGGCCCTTACTTCTTAGTATGGATTCCACATTTTGAGAAGCTTCTTTTTTGACAGCAATTAGTAATCCTCCACTGGTTTGTGGATCACATAAGATATGTCGTTGCCTTTCGTCCTCAATATTAAGCTTATGGCCGTAGCTGTCCCAGTTTCTTAGCGTTCCTCCGGGGATACATTTTTTATCAAGATAGCTATGAATTTCTTTGAAAAGCGGCACTTTGCTATAATTAATATTCGCAGATACATTGCTTCCTTCACACACTTCCAATAAATGTCCTATTAGCCCAAATCCAGTTACATCTGTTAAAGCTGTAACGGCATCGATTTCTGAGAGTTCCAATCCAACATCATTTAAAACGATCATCGAATTGGCGGCAATGTCTTTATGTTCTTCTTCTAAAATACCTTTCTTTTGTGCGGTAGCTAAAATACCAATACCTAAAGGTTTGGTTAGATAAAGAATACTTCCTGGTTGAGCGGTATTATTGCATTTTAAATTAGAAATCAAAACCGATCCTGTGACTGCAAGTCCAAAAACAGGTTCTGGATTATCAATACTATGCCCGCCAGCAAGTATAATATTTGCATCAGAACAGGCTTTTCTGCCACCTTCCATTACCTGTGCAGCAACTTCAGGAGCTATTTTATCAATGGGCCACCCTAAGATTGCAATCGCCATTAATGGTTTTCCTCCCATAGCATATACATCGCTTATAGCATTAGTAGCGGCAATCCTTCCAAAAGTGAAAGGGTCGTCAACTATGGGCAAGAAAAAATCTGTTGTACTTATGATGGCTGTTCCATTTCCCATATCATAAACAGCAGCATCATCTCTGGTATCGTTACCTACTAAAAGACGAGGGTCTTCAATTTTGGTTGAACTAGATTTTAATATTGTAGTTAATACCTTTGGTGATATTTTGCAGCCACAACCGGCACCGTGGCTAAAGCTTGTCATTTTTATTGGTTCATCCATTGTTCTGATCTATTAGGTTTATTAAAATATTCGCAATTTCTTGATGATTCACGGAAGTGATTTCAAGTTCATGAATTGAAGATTCTTCACGTTTTTGTAATCCTTTTAAGTAGTATTTATCGTAATAGAAAAGGATAATCTCTACAACTTTATAATAATTTTTGTTTTCAAGGGCATCCAAAGCGAATTTAGCTTTATCGTATCCAAGCCTTTTACCTATTCGACTAATTGCATCTGCCAATTTATCCTGACTTAGATTAGCGTATGTATCAACAAGGTGTTCTGTTCTTTTCTCTAAAGGAACATCTAAGAAATATACAGGCGTATCCCTCATTTTAAAATAAAATACATTGGGAATTGATACATTTCCAATTATTCTACTTTCATCCTCAACCCATATTGGTTTTTTCGGATTTAAACTACGCAATATTGAAAACAGATTATTTTCAAATTGCTCAGTTGTTGGCTGAGGCGGAAGATCTATCCCTCCAAATGCAGAACCTCTATGGTTAGCCAATCCTTCCAAGTCAACAACTTGTTGCCCTTTCTTTTCTAAAAAATGAAGTATTTCAGTTTTGCCGGTACCTGTATATCCACCTAATATTTTAAGATTAAAGGGTTGTTCAAAAAATTGTAACACATAATTTCTAAAAGCTTTGTACCCTTTTTCAATAACGTAAACCTTTTTAAACCCATTCTCGATAAGATGATCGGCAAAAGCACTACTCCTCATCCCTCCCCGCCAACAATGCACTACAACTTCTTTTTCAGGGGCAATGGCAATAGATTTAATTATAAAATTATTTAGTTTGGGGTTTACAAATTCATACCCAAGTTCAATAGCCCTTTCTTTTGACTCTTTTTTATAGGCAGTGCCAACTATTGCGCGTTCTTCATTAGTAAATAAATCAATATTATTAGCATCGGGAATATGTCCTTGCGCAAATTCTCCTGGTGACCTGACATCAATAATTGGAATGTGCTCTAAATTGAGAAAGTAAAAGTCAATGGTAATGAGTTGTTTCATTTAAATGTAGGGCAATAGTTTTAGTATTAACAATATCTGTATGCGTAGAATTAATAGGGTCTTCAATTCCAAATAGTAAAGCAAAAAAAAGATTAATCCGTTAATTATTTGAATTATATCTGATTAAGTTTTGTGGATAGGGTACAACGGCATGTAGTCGAGTAGGCAAAGGGAATTTCACCCTAAGAATCTCACAACTTGTCCCGCCACAGCGGGAGAACCGTACTTGATAGTCTACTTCCTTTGGTCGTGAGATCGCTCGCTAAGTTCCCATCATACGGCTCTTCTAAACATAGTTACAATTATTGAAACCATACCGATAATCACCAAAATTCCAACTGGCAGAAATTCTTTGATCTCTCTTTTATCCATTTTGTCTTTTCTTTAATTCTGACTAACGGTTAATTTTTAAATTCAATTTCCGTCCAAAATTTCACCCGTTAGCAAGAGAAATTAATCGAGTTTTTCTTGATGTGGAGAATGAACTACAACGTTCTGGCTATGCGCAGTGTCCCGAAGGGCATTGCGTATAGGTTTTGTTGGCTACAGTAGTTTTGTTTTTCATTCTTCATTGTCTTTGTCGTAATCCCGGATATAGCTGTGCATATCTCCCATAATCGTTCCTTTTGCGTCCATGTGATATAGACCGCCAACAGCATGATCCAATCTTGGTTGTTCGGAGTAGTTATTTCCAAGAATCTGCTTTTCACCTTGAATTATCCACACCAGCCTTAACCCGGATTCTTTGAGAATCTTCTGGACGTGATCTTTACGCATCAAAAGACAGGCTGGTCCATTTTCATAAACAGATGGATCAAAGCATACTACTTCTCCTTGATTGTTTAAGTATTCACCTTCTTTCTGTGAAGGATTCAAGCCAATTGCAATTAATGGTGCCGGCTTGTAATAGCTAATCGGCTCTTCTTTGGAACAATCAAATTCTTCCTCCCACAAGAAATACATTGCTGTATTGTGCCCAATAGCAACCTGCTTTCTCTCCTGATCTTCAAGTTCCGATGGCAGAGCATCACCTCCGTAATATGGAGTCAGTTGAAAGAAAATTGAAGCTTGAGACCAATAATGTTCACGGCTAAAAACTTCGTAGCGGTTCGATACGTCTGGCGACCAACTTCGCCACGCATTGTCTGAATGATCTACTTTGAGCATTTTGCGTAGTTCCTTTGGTTCTACTAACCAACTCCCGATATCATACCAAATTCTTTTACCGTTAGCATCCCAACGATCTTCTCCCAACTTCTTTGGTTCTCTCCAATCCGGGTTCATATTAAGATTCAACCACTCTACAGCATTTGAATCTGCAACAGTCATCAGCCCTTGTATAGGTGGAAAATCATTGAACCTTCTTTTCCAGATCTCTGCATCTTCTTTCCAGTTTTCATATTTATACGGAACCCACCAAGGCAAATCTTCTACTTTTTCAATGGAGTTTTCTTTCTGGGTTGTTTTTACAATAATCGTTGGATCAATATCCCGCACATAAGGTCGCCAAGGGCCATCATACTTTGCATATTTTTTAGACTTGTTCCATGAGTAGCTTCCTTCATCATGCATCTTGCAATTGTCCGATACCCTTGCAAGAATTTCATAAAAAACAATCCACTGGTACTTTTTGCCAATACGTTCCTTATGACCACTTCCACGACCTGATCCTTGTCTGGAATCGAAGTCAGTGAAAACTTCAGGGTCATAACCCAGTTCAAAAATTCGCTGTACTCCGTAATTGCTTAGTCCATCGTACTCGGCTTCCCAGTTACGCAATGCACTTTGGAACGTATATCTTCCAAAATCACCATATCCACCACCTCTTCCATACTCGGTTGTCATTGAACTTAGAATGGCAGTTGCCCCCCACTTTTTTCTTCCATGATGACCATCTTCTCCCTTTGGTTTGTACGCGGCATCAATCTCTTCGTTGGTTGGCAATTTATCTGGGAGGTCACTTTTATAAGGTGGTCGAATCTTTTCTACTTCAACTGAAGGTTCCAGATCGAGGTGAATGGTGTATTCAATCACACCTCTTGCATAATCCCGGAGTAAAACGTGGGGGTAAACCTGTTCAGTCTCAAAAATCGCCTTGTAGATGTAGTCGCTAAGGGAAACCAATGCCTTCTGATCTTTTGACCGTAATGCGCAACCATATGCTACGGCATATAATCGTTCAGCCACATAGGGATCGTTTACCCCTTCAAACTGTTGCAACACATTGACAAGTACTGAAATACGGTTTTGTAAAAGACAGACCAATGCTTTTGTGGCGGCATCTCTTAAATACCTGTTTGAACTGGTAAAGAACCAAGCCAGCATAACCCCTGCCAGCTTTGCCGATTCATCACTAACTTCTGCTTTGCAATCTTCACTCCAAGCCCAGTCGATCAGGCGTTTAACGGAGTTATAGCCCGAATTCTCACCGTATTTATCCTGCAACCAGATTGTCCACCAGGCATCTCTTTCAGCCAAAGACTGCTGATAGAGAAACTTGTGTTGCCTATCGGCATTGAAATAGAAATCTGGCTTTGTGGCCATTGAGATGGCCATTTCCAAAAACTGATAAAAGAGATCATCATTTTGCACCAAGACCTCATTGACGTATTTCCGCGAAGCCTCACCTATAGTGTCCGCGCGTCTCCACATCAATCCATCAATAAATGCTGTTGCTGTTGCATAATAAGTTGCCGCATATGGAGCCACCTCATGTAGTTCATTTCCGATACGCTCCGGTACTTGCACGGAGAGTGCCTCTATAATGTTTTGATTGTAATATGCTTTTGATTTGTCGGCTAATAATTCTTTCAATGGCCCTGAATCGAACGATTTTTTTGGGTTGTCTGGATCAAGGTACCTGTCAAGCAACGCAGAGACAATCAGGTGGTCTTGAAATCGCTGGTAGGCAAAGTGAATCCCATAATAGTCCTTTCGCTCTTTCCAATAAAGGTCTTCATTAATTACGCCTTCGGAGATCAACCGCTTCAAATACTGCTTATCATCACTTCCACATTTACCTGAAAATTTATCGTTGGTAATTTCTTCTGCTGTTGTATAGGGTAGATGGTCTTCTCCATCCTCAACCATTTTTACCAGTATTCCGTCCAATGCTTTTCGAAGGAGTTTCAACTTAATGTCATAGTCCAATTCATCCGGTTGTGCCAACTTTTCTTCAATTCCTTCAAGGTAGTTCTCGATGATGGCTGAAATACCCTGATACCCATCAGGCACTTGTTTAAGTCCTCTTTTTTCCAAGCCTTCACAAAAGAGCTTTAGAAATAGGGGATTTTGAAATTCAGGATGCAGCAACGGTGAGCCGGGAGGAATAATATCGTAATGTTTGAAAAAATGAAGGGATGCTTCATACTCCAAACCTTCGAAGCCCGGATGGTAAATTCGCAAAGCGATTGAATTATCAATCTCGCTTACAGGAGCAATTAGGTCTTCAAAGGAATTGCGGATACTAACAATAAGACCAAGCCAAGGAAACCGATGAAACGAACGGATGAAGGATTTCAGTTTTTTTGGCCAAATGCGCCTTCCGTTTCCCTCGTTCAAGGCATCAATTACAATAATGATGCGGCTCTGTTGGCTTTCAGCTTTTGCGTTTAGAGCCCCAAGTAAAACATCTTCATTTCCATCAAACCGAAGTTGATTTCGTAGAATTTGTGTCCAAGGCATTTCATTAGCAGAATAGTTTTCTCCTAACAGTAGCAGACTCGTTTGATTGTTAGACTTTCTACAAGAAACGATGTCGGCAAGAGCATGAGACTTTCCAATGCCTGCCGGGCCAACCAAGATCAAGTAAGGATTATTGGCCAATGTGCATACTTCTGAATCCAGAAAGGAGTAGAAATCATCAATTGCATTGGAAAGCTCCCGTAACTCATGAAGTTCATTATTGTAAGGCCGCGAATAATAATCGATCCTATCTCCTTTTTCCTTCTTGGCATTTTCCGTCTCTTCCCGCCATTCATACAGTTGGCCTGATATTCCCCGGGTAGCTTCATCTACACATTTCAGTTCACTTCTGATAGTGTCAAAAGGAATTGTATCAATACCGGAAAAATCTATGTTTTCGTACACCTTCCTGAACGCTTCTATGGCCTTGTCTAAACTGGATGTTTTTTCTTCAAGTTCTTTCTGCTTATCTCGTAAATATGCTCTCCTTCGCTTTTCAAGTACAGCTTCGTAATAGGAATTGATCTGGTTGGAAAATTTCTGATCCCGCGTGAATCCATCGTGGAAACGTAAAAACGGTAAATCAAAATTTAATTCAGGAGTGTACCTACCACCAAGTGCATCAATGCTTTCCTGATTTTTTGTGTCGAACCATTGATCTGTTAGTTCAGCCTCATTAAAGAAATAATAGATAAGACCTTCATTCTCCAGCTTTCTTAGTCGTGTTTCAAGTTCATGCCTGCCCCAATACTCGAAGGCAACCTTCATTTTCTTTGATGCAGCATACTTTTCCCATGCGGCAACATGACCCTTCCATTTCTGAAGCATTGATTTACCGCGCCCTTTCCCATCGGGCCTGTCAACAGGGATGGCTATGTAATATTTCTTTAGTTTAGGGTGATTATCAATGGCCGTTTTGACAGATTTATTCACCTGTGTCCACTGGTTGTCCGACAAGCTATTTGTAAAATACTTGGCCTGCCAGCAATGAATATCTCCATTGCTCAATTCCCAATAGCATTCTTTCCCACCGTCAGGTTTGCCGATTCTGGTAAACAGTACCTGATTTGGAACTTTCTCTTGTCCTGAAAGTTGGCAGACCAATTCCTCGAAACCTTCTCGTTGGCCTTCAATTGCTCTGATATTGTTCCAGTTAATGCTCAAGTTTTCGGTATCTTTTTTCTATTGTAGCCAACATCCCTATAAACGCTACTCCCAAATTATCTATTGCGTATATACCCCCTATTTGGCGTATAAACGCAATAGGTATATTGTTTATTTGGTATATAACTCTATGTTTTAATAGTAAAATTATACCTGCCCCCCTACTCTCCCGTCACAGGAAAACCTCTATCTCTCATTAGCGCCCCAATTTTGGCATCTCGGCCCATAAATAATCGGTACGCTTCTGCCGGCTCCATTGCGTTTCTGGGAGCGAACAAATACTTCACAAGCTTGTCGGCCATTTCTTGATCATAAAAACCTCCCGGCGCTTCGGCAAATGCTTCGGCTGCATCTGCGGTAAGCACATCTGCCCACATATAGCCGTAATAGGCTGTTGCATATCCTTCACCTGAGAATACGTGCCCAAACTGAGGCGTTCTGTGGCGCATTGGCAACTCCTTTGGCATGTTTAGCTCCGCAAGCGTCTCCCGTTCAAATTTGTCTATGTCAATATTTGCCGGATCTGCCAAGTGTAATTTCATATCCATAATGGCCGATGCCAAATACTCGGTGGTAGAGAAACCTTGATTAAAAGTAGATGCTTTTTTAATCTTCGCTACCAGGGCAGCAGGCATTGCCTCACCTGTTTTGTTGTGTACCAAATAGTTATTGATCACTTCATCAGTAGATAGCCATCGCTCTAATAATTGCGATTGAAACTCGGTATAATCTCTCACACCACCGTCTAAAGTTGGATACTTTACATTGGAAGAAAAGAAATGCAAGGCATGACCGAACTCGTGAAAGAAGGTAGTGGCATCATCCCACGAAACCAGTAAGGCTTCTCCGGGTGCTGGTTTTACAAAATTGGAGTTGTTGGATGCCAGCACGTTTTTCTTTCCGTCAAAAGTGGAGTAGCTTCTATAAGTGGTTGCCCAGGCTCCAGATCGTTTTCCTTCTCTTGCATACGGGTCCAGATACCAGAGACCAATATTCTCGCCTGTGGTTTTATCGGTCACTTCCCATACATTCACATCTTCGTGAAAGACAGGAACAGACCCTTCCGGCACAGGAGTAAATTCATAGTTAAACAACCTTCCCGCCACATAGTGCATGGCATCTGTGAGGTTAGCTAGCTGCAAATACTGTTTTACTTCATCAGAATCTAAATTGTATTTTTCCTTTCTAACTTTTTCAGCGTAAAAACGGTAATCCCATGGTTCGATGGTAATATCATCTCCGTTTTTATCGGCCACAGCCTGCATATCTTCAACTTCTTCTGCAACTCGGGCAATGGCGGCGGGCCATACAGCTTCCATAAGGTTCATCGCATTCTCGGGTGTTTTTGCCATGCGGTTTTGCAAGCGCCATTCCGCATAATTTTTGTAGCCCAATAATTCTACGCGCTCTCTTCGCAGTCTTAAAACTTCAGCAATAAGGGCGTTATTATCATACTCATCACCATTGTCGCCTCTTGAGTAGTAATTGGTCCATACCTGCTTGCGCAATTCGCGTTCGGTAGAGTAAGTTAGGAAAGGATCCATAGAAGACCGCGTGTTGGTAATGGCATATTTTCCTTCGTGTCCCTTGTCTGTCGCTATTTGTGCTGCCGATTTAACAAAACCATCAGACAAACCACCCAATTGGGCCTTGGTTAAGTAGGTTACGTAGTTTTCTTCGTCGTGCAATACATGGTTTGAAAACTCGGTGTACAGGCTAGAAAGCTCTTTGTTGATGGCGGCATAGCGTTCCTTTTTTGCTTTATCCAGTTCTGCGCCATTCATTTCAAACTCTTTGTATATCAGCTCTACAACTCTTTGTTGGTCTGCCTCTAAGGGTGTTGTCTGCGAAGCATCATACACTGCCTTGATGCGCTGAAATAACTTTTCGTTTTGTGAGATTTTTGAGCGAAACTCAGAAAACAATGGCGCCAACTCAGTCTGAATGTCTCTAAATTCAGGGCTAGACTGATTGCTACTTAAAATGCCATAATATTTCATAGCTCTGTCTAGTTCTTCTCCGGCACGCTCCATTTCCACAATCGTATTTTCAAAAGTTGGTGGCTCGGGGTTGTTAGCGATGGCATCAATCTCATCGAGATTTAACTCCATACCTTTAAGCATCGCGTCTTTTACATCTGCAACTTTCATTTGGTCAAAAGCAGGAACACCTCCATAAGGGCCTGTCCATGGCTGCAGTAAAATGTTATCGACAGCAGATTTTTGCACTTCTTTCGATATTTCTTGATCTTGGGTACAACTAGCCATTGCAATTAGAGTTAAGGAAATGATGAATATGTGTTTTGTTTTAAAAAGCTTAATCATAGTGAAAATTTTGAATGCAAGGTAGGAACTAAAAATAGATTAAAAAGGCTCGGTGAATAAGCACAGCGGCTATGAAATCTCATTTCACTGCTGTAATTATAATTTGGATTGTAACAGGTATGTTTTTTACCCGGGAGTTTTGGAGGCACTTACCAAGTTTGCCTTTACCATCTAGTCTAAAAGAATTTCCCTAAAAGGATTATCAGTTTTTGAACTCTCTATCGATTAACCCATTGAACTCTTGAGATGATGATATGAGCTAAATACGCTTTTGAAAGACCGAAGAAGCCTTACAAGTTTGGAAGGACTGATCGCCGCATAGAGCGCGGGGCAGGCTGTTACGCCAGCGCAAAGCCGATTTCTCATTGGCAAAATACAGCCTCATCAATCCGTCGGAGACAAAATATGACTGCGCTCACTTGGGCATCAATCATCATTCTATTTTCAGAATAGGTATTGATAAAACAATACTTAAATTATGTTCCATGCTATTGAATTCAATAACCGGCAAAGTATTGTCATTGGTAAATGGGTTATTCCCAAGTAAAAAATTTGCCGAATATTCAAGCCAAAAGAATTTATACCCAATCTTTACTGCCGGGCCGAGGTCAACCCTTTGTCGGTTGTCTTGAAATAATAATCGTCCGTCAACACCAACCCCGAAGTATTTGTTTGACCAATAAGTGGAAGATTGTATTCCAAATATTTTTTCATTTGCCAATTCAGGGTCTTTGAAGTAAAATATTCCGCGTAGAGAGCCGGCCAAATAACTATCAAAATTAACCTTTGCCCAATCAGCTTTTTTCTGATATTCTGCTCCGAACGAAACTGCCTGTCGATTATATACCTGATATGACCCAATCAAAGATAGCTGCCTGTCTTTCTGTGAAAATCCTTTAAGGCTGAACAAAATTAGTATTATGATGCAGAGAAGTCTCACTATTTCAGATTTTCTTAAAGTACTGTCAACGTGAAGTGTATACTCAGCAGCAAGATTGACGTACGCACCATCGATTGATAAATGCCCTTAAATTTATGAAATTACTTTTTGTTATCCAACGATAACTGCCATTGTGTTTTTGGCTAGGTGAGTCCCAGTACTTCTAATCAAACAATGTTTTTATCGTATTCATCGGCAGAAACATTTTTCCGCTGTCAGCAAGTTTAATAAATCCATATTTGTCATAAAATCGTATGGTATCTTCGTCAATTGGGTCAACTACAACAGCAAAGGAACCTATGCTTTTAGAAACCTCGTAGCTCCGCATTAAGGCATCAATCAATAATAGTTTTCCAATCCCCTGTCTCTGAAATCGTTTATCTATAGCCAATCGTCCCAGTAAAGTTGCAGGTATAGATTTATATGAACCAGGTAGTTTTTTCTGAAATTCTGTCGGAATTAAATCATGAGCTATGCTGTTATTAGCTAAAGTGTAATACCCTTTTATTAAAACCGTTTCCTGGTCGTTAAGAATATATCAATAACCATCTAATCTACATCGTTTTATGCCGAATATTAACTAGTTCTCGCAAAGTTACAAAACGCACAACAACTTGAACAATATTCTCAAATAATGCACTATTAAATGTGCAATGAGATGCTTTTTTTTGTTTTTGTATCACACAACGTTGCGCTAAAAATCATTGATGAAGCATCGGGAATCTATGATTTTACACGTATTTATAGCAATAGGCAAAGTTTTTACTCCGTCATTGGTTTTAATTCTGTTTCTTCTTTTACAAAATATCTCACGTAGATTATAATCAATATTGGAACGATAACCAGACCGGTTACAAAGTTCAAAAGCGAAGTCGCACCGGCCAATTCATTTCCTCCCTTCGAAATTAGCACTAACTCGCCCAAAGGACCATTTGAGAAGAGTGTATTGTAAACAAAATTCCAGCCCAAATGAAGTCCGAATGGAAGCATTATAGATTTGGTTTTGGCGAAAGCCCAAGCCCAGGCATAGCCCATCAATCCAGTTCCTATAAACACTAAAATCATTCCCATTATGTTTCCTAAAACTCCGTAAGAAAACCAGTGATATATTCCAAAAGCAATGGCTGAAATCAAAATACTTTTATGGGAGCCAATCTTCCGGATAAGAATGTATAGCAGAGCTCCGCGAAAAATCAATTCTTCTGTTAATACAGATTTAAGATCCCACCAGAATGATTTTAAAATAATTCTGCCAGTAATATTATCATTCAAAACCCAAGCCGATGATTTTAGATTGGCCTCTAAATATTGAACGAGAACGCAAAGTATTCCGGTAATTACAAATCCGATTGTGAATTGTTTTAACCTTTTCGCCATCGGAAGAAATCCCAATGCTAAAATATTTTTCTTTTCAATTAAAAATAGAAGTAACCACGAAATGGCAATTATTACTAATATTCCTATCATCTACTTTATTGATTTTAAATTATGCCTAACGCTTGCAGATAAACACTTACAGCATAAATAGTCACGACTAGATCTGTGAGTTATTTCGTTCTTTCAATGGAGTTTATGGCGCGTAATTATTGATGCTAACAGCTAACAGCCAACCGCCAAAACCCACCTGCGAAAAAAATTGCTCCGCATCTACCTTAAAGATCTCATCGAGAACATTTCCATTTGTACGTTTCGAGTACGCTCAATAGTCACATTTCTGGGGGCTATGAACCCTTAATTATTCAACCACTAATTTCCCCTGCCCCGCACTCTGAATACCCTGAAAAAGGCGATAAATATAAAGCCCAGACTGTAAATCGCCCCTTTTTATTTCCGTGCGATCGCCAGAAACATTCGCTTTACGTACCATTCTCCCTTGCGCGTCATAGAGCTCAATACTTAGATTATCGATACTGATTCCGGAGAATTCGACTACAAAAAAATCGCTCATTGGATTAGGGAATATCTTAACACTGCTATTTATTCCCAGTTCAATCGTATTCAATGGATTTACGAACACTTTAAAAGAGGAATCTATCATCTCACATCCAGCAGAATCAATTGCTGTAGCTACGTAATAGGTTGTTGTATCCGGCCATACCGCTGGATAAGGAATGTTTGGATCAGATATATTATAATTTGGCGTCCATTGATATGTGATGGGTTCACAATTACTAAATACACCCGGGTACAACTGTGCAGTATCACCTTGCATGATTGTAGTTTGTTTGTCTTCTAAGGTCATAAAAGTTTGACAAAAAAATACTACAAGCGTATCCGAACAGGTATTGTCATTAAAATCAGTTACTGAAATGTAAAATTCAAGACTGTCATCAACCAAACCAATTAGTTCGGGGTTGGCGAGTGTGGTATCATTTAAAAAATCTGATGCAGAATAATTGAATGTGCCTATCGAAAAATTACAAGACCAGGAGTAGGTGTACGGAGGTGTTCCGTTTTCAATGACCAAAGACTCGCCCAAAATTTGTTCAAAACCATCCATACCTACGCAAACTGTGATGTCATTGCCTGCGTTAACCGAGCATTGTCCCATGGTTTGATGCTTTGTAATAATTATCAAAACAATGGTAATTCCTAAAGTAAATAGTCGTTTCATTTTTAATTGTTTTTGGTTGCGTCTAAAACTACGTATAACTCCACAACCTTCCAAATCGCTTATAACCGTAAGCCCCCGAGAAACAAAATACTCGCACTGCTGCGAAGGGTATCCACCCAATGTCTTTAAGTTGAGCCAATGTGTCTGTATTTAACCGCTGCGAAAGGTATCGACCCTTCGCCATATCGCTTGCCTGAATTCAGCCAAAAACAAAATTTTAAAATCTTAACTTACTAACTTGTAGCAAACTAAAAACAATGGATTGATTTAAATTTACCGCAGGGTCGATACCCTGCGGAGCTTTTCAGAGCACTTCCTTGGCCTCTTGTTACAAAGGTAGCCACGAAGAAAGAACCTTTCGGAAACCCCTGTCCGCTCCATGTTTTCTTATCTGCCGTTAGGGTGTGTTATTCCTGAAGTATATTTTTGAGGTCAATTTCTAAAAAACTCATTTCCTGTGCATTGTACAGTTTGCCATTTAAGAAGGTTGACCTGCTTGAAGCGGAAAATTCAGCTACCTTTTTGCCATCCGCATCAATCACAAAGGTCTGACTTTCCTTGGAAAGGAACTTCTTGTTACCCCTGTTCAAATAGTAAATGTAAAAATCTTCTGATTCTATTTCGCTCTCAATTTTCAAATTTGGGTTGAGAGTCAAAACCCTTCCTTTGTTAGTATGTAGATAGAGTTTGTCAATAGAGTCAAGTGGCTGGATCATAAAGTTCAATAGCAAGGCGCATGCAGAATTGAAAATCAAGGAGTTGACATTTGTCAATAACTGTTTTCAATTCAAGTGCAACGCCGATAGTGGACTTTATGGACAGACACTAGATAGTGTTTTGTAGAATCCATGGTTGGTAAACTTATGAGTAATGAATCCCTTTTAACAAACACCTGTTCACCAATGAAATAGTTTAGTTCTCCGTATTCACCGATGTTGAATTGCTGATCTTTAATCAATTGACCCGTAATTACAGAATATTTGGATACATGATCATTGAATACAAATAATAACTCCTCATCCGTTAGATCGATCGCCTTAATTATTTCCTTTTTCTCGTTTGATACTGTTACCATATATTTCTGATCGCCAGAGTTAAGATCAAAAGATGCAATAAAAGGAGTTCCAAAGTCAAGTTGACGATTCCCCATGTAGGCATAACCTCTATTTACCATAACGAGATTATCATCGAATTTGAAAATCAATGACTTACTTGTTAAATCATTTGGAAGAGATTTCTGCCAAAGGACTTCTCCTTCTCTATTCAATTTGACTAGATGCTCCTTAGATGCGAAATAAATATGTAGGCTATCAACAAGCACATTTGAAACTACATCCCTGACAAGATTATGACCCGTAGACACTGAGTACATTCCTGTTAGCAAGCCAGCAGCAATTCCCAATCCAGTTCCAACCGCTGAGGCTGTGTAGTCTTTCTTGCCAGTAATAGTATTAAAATCCCATCCAGCTCCATCAAAGATATTCAAGGTATGGAGGCCAGATGCTGCAATAAGTAGCGTTGAATCATTTAAATAGAATGCATCATTCCAGCTGTATTCACGACTGATTTCTCTTTGCCAAATAGGCTGTCCATTCGTAAGGTCAATACCTTCAAGCATATTCTCCTTACCCCTGGAAGCTTGGATTTTATACCCAATTCCAATTTTATCAACAGGGTCAGCAAAGATTAGTGAGTTCTTTACTTCCCAAAGTTTTTGTCCGGTAAGGTTATCCAAACAATAACTCTTTCCTCCAGTGGTATGAAGTGTTACACCTCCATATTGTTCAATGCTCTCAACTTGATAAGCAATTTTATCAAACCAAAGTACCTTGTTTTTGTCTATATCATATCGAATAACCTCTCCTTTGTTTGCCAGCCATTTACCCTTTCTTAAGCCTCTTAACTGAATTATCAGATCGTTGTTAATCGTGTCTATTTGAAAATCATGGACTCGTTCGGGAAAGGTGTATATCTTCGCCATTATAGGTTCACCAGTTAGTAAGTTATTCCCAACAACTTTGGAGCTTGTTAATACTGTAATTTCTTTTTGAGCAAACCCATGAAGTGAGAACAGAACTACTACAGCTAAAATTAAATTGATTCTTTTCATTTCAGATTCCTTGGTGCTCTCCTACGGTTAGTATAATGATAGTAGCCGATTGCGAGCTTCAAACCTATCAAATTACAAGAATGTTGAAGCGGGCTATGGTACTTAAATTTATTGATGAACCTGCTATTATTTTTATATATTATCACCACAGGTTTTTATTCTTTTTTTATTCGTTTTATAATATAATCTAACTGGCTATCAGTTCCATTAATTAAGTCTTGTTGTGTCAAATTAATTTCAATATCCGGTAAAACTCCACTTCCTTTCTTTACAGTTTCGTCTTTTGCAAATCGACTTATTTTCACAAACGAAATCAGCACTTTAATTTTCGAATTAGGTAATGTGTAAATTATTGGATATCCACCTGTCTGCGTGTAATATCCTCCACCTGTTTCTTCTCCAATTAGTGTGATACCTTGATTCTTACAGAATAGCGCAAAACTTGAGCCTGCCGAAAAGGTTTTTCCTCCTATTAACACATAGGTTTTTCCTTTAAATCTTTTTTTGTTTGGAATCATAAATGGTTCGTTCTCGTCAGTCATTAATATCCATTCATTTCCTTTCCTTAAAGCATTCTGGTAATACTTTTCAAAAAACGTTTTATAAGTATATCCATTAACTAAATTTTGGCTGTATTTTTCCTCTGGCAAGCTAGAAGTAATGACGCTTGCTGATTTTCGTTGCTTGAATGATTGATTTGCTAAGTATGAAAATGCGTTAATGCTATTTAATGGATATCCTCCTTCATTTTGTCTGATATCAATAATAAGGTGCTCAACCTTTTTTCGTTTGATTTGCTTAAAAATATCCTGTAGACTTATTTGAAATTTCTGAACATCAAGTTCGAAGGAATTCATTGTCAAAACTGCTGTATTCAAAGAATCAATAAGATATAAGAATGGTTCTTTTTTTCCTATTGTGTTCTTTACAAATTCAGATTTATTTTCAATACTATGATATACTGGAAAGTAAGAATTCCTATTTACAAACCTGCTCCCGATACTTTGAAAGGATTGGCTTTTAATATTCTTCGTAAACATCTCATTAGAAGATGTTTTGTATTCTACTTGGTAGGTGTCTTTAGTGCCAAATTCGTAAAAGTGTAATATGCCAAATTCTCGTTCTATCTGTCTATCTTTTTTGCTTGTATTATATCCATCTGAAGGTGCATATTTCAGTAAGCTTTTTCTTAGCTCTGGTCCGCTGACATCATCTATGGAAATTATTTCTGACCCTATTGGAATACCATAGTCATCTGTGTCGGTATAAAATTTCTCATCTATTATTTTTAGCAACAATGGAAATAGATATGGTATTGAAGTGAGCTGTGGATGCATAACGATTAAGTGCGCATCTCTAGAATAGTCCGTCAGCTCTGTAATGGATTTGTATAAATCATTCTTGTTTTTAATGCTTTTTAATTTTTCCTCTTCAAAGTTTAAAAACAGGCTGTCCCATTCAGATTGAGAAGTATATTCATATAGGCTTGGATAACCTTTGGTCAAGACATTCTTTAGAATGTTGAAGTCCTCAATTACTTGTTCTTTTGTTAATTTTTCCTGACCAAAAACTATCAGAGAGTAAAAGAGAATTATGAATATTATGCTGAATTTCGTTTTCATCTTATGCGTGGTAACGTTTAGTAGAGAATAGGTAGCCGACTGCATTGCACTTTCCTGTCAAGTTACAAGAAAGTTGATGCGGGCTACAACCCTTGAATTTACTACTATTTCGGCTAATATTTTTGTACAGTGTTAGCAACTATTATTTATTCATTATCCATAAATTATACGTCCATAAAATATCATAAACAAGCCAAATTAGATAGGGGAATAGAATCCAAGCTGTTATTTTTTGAAACTTTAATAATCTAATATACAGTACCAACACTAAAATCGTAAAAGGAATTAAGCCAAAAAAAGCAAGGAGAGTACTTTCTAATCCGAAGAATAGAAAATTCCAAAATTCATTTCCTGCAATCATTCCAATAGTTAGCCAAATCAGCGTTGATTTATCTGAGTTTTTGGATGCATTAAAAAGCCTGAAAAGAATAATTATTACCATAAAGTAATAGAGTCCTCCTACAATATACCATCCCCACAGCGGAAGTGAAAACCACGGTTGATTAATTTCCGCAAACCAATTTTCTAAAGCATCACCTGTCAGAAGTCCACCAATTACTGCAAACATTAAGCTAATCCCGATTGCAGAAAGTAGATTTTTGACCCTATCCTTTTTCATTTTTTTCAATTGTTGCTAACGCTAGGCTAAGAAACGGAGGGGAGTTTGAAACGCTGCCCTTTCAGTTTACCACTTAGCCAAGCCAAATATTTTTATAATTATCTTTCTTTTTTCATTATCAAAATTTTGGTTTGGCGGACTTGATTAAAAGCTCTAAACTTTCAATTTACCACCAAAACCCCTATGTTTTTTAGCCATTGTTACCCACCGTTTTCATTGTTTGTAGCGTTGGCAAAGGCATACTCTTTGACAAGTTTTGGCTCGTGCGGCTGGCTTTTCGAGCGACTTGGCAATGTGTATGACTTTTAGCGTTGGCATTGTTTCTGTAATTCTTTGTTAGTTTAATTTTGGTGTGCTTGAATCTGGTTTTATGTTTGGTTCATCAAACTTCATAATGATTGGCATTGGAAAATCTACTCCTGTTAAGATGGCTTCTCCTTCTCCAAGAATTGGTAAAAAGTCTAAGGTGTTTTTGTTTGCCGTACTACAAGCATTACTAACTGCTTCTTTGTCAAAATGATTAATTAATCGGTGTGCTATAAATGTACCCATTTGACTAAGTGTACCTTGCGGAATATCTCTTGGCATTTGTGTCGCTATGCAAAGGAATAAACCGTGCTTTCTACATTCCTTTGCGATAGAGTCAAAAGCATCCAAAGGTTTGCTGTCGAAATATTCGTCTTTAATGGATTTGTTTAGAAATTGATGGGCTTCATCAATAAAGATTACCACAGGAGATTCTTTGAATGAACCATTTCTTGCTTTTGATAAAAGGAATTTTCCAATTGCATTTACTAATGTTTCTCTTACCTGAAAATCATACTTCACGTTTTCTAAGTTTAAACGTAATAGATTTGTTTCGGTGTTTTCGATAGAAATAAATTGATTAACTACATCAGTTAAATCATTTTCTGTCTTTTCTTGTTGAAAACCAAATATTTGGTTTAATTCTGGTGTATTAGCAAGATTGGTAACTCTTGATATCAAACTCACACAATATGAAACATCATTTGGTGCCACACCTCCCCAAACTGTTCCATTGTCATAAACGCATTCAGCACTTAATTGATGAGATAATTTCATAAAATCAAAATCTGCCATTCCATTTTCAATGGCTTGTATTTTTCGGTAATAAAAAACGTCATAAGGCTTCTTAGGTTTTCCGTTCTTTTTCAATAAGCCATCTTCAATCGGAATTACTTCTCCATTATGCTCAATTTGAGTTACTTCTCCCGCAAGTCTAACCATTTTCAATGACCTTATAGCTTCCATCAACTTAGGCGTTTGGGTTCTCGGTGAAGGTTTTAACAAGAAAAATAAATCGTCTATTGTAAGTTGAGAGTAATGGAATATGTTTTCCCCATTACCAATATCAACAGTTTTTATCTTATCAAAGCTTCCACTATACTCACCAGTCGCATCAATCAAAATAGCTTTGTTTCCAGTTGCAATTAAAGATTCTACTAATTTACTTACAGTATAACTTTTTCCACCGCCTGTAGTTCCAACAATAGCACAATGACGTCCGAAAATAGATTGTAAATTTATTTTGACTTTTGTGTCAGGGCTTGAAACTAAACTTCCTATTGCAATAGTGTTTGCAAGTTCGCCACTTCTCACCCCAAATCTTGACATATATTCTTGAACCAATTCTCCGGAACTTACAAAAACCTTTGCTCCAATGTTTGGGTAGGCTGTTAATCCTTTTTTGACATCAAAAGGATTGTATAAGTCAAAAGATAAAAGAATTTCAATTTTTCCTGTTGGATGAAAATCACTTGTTTGAAATGCTTTTTCATTCAAAGAAAGTCGTTCAGATTCAGGCAATGCCAACTCCGTAATTCTACCTAAAAAACCATACTTATCGCCTTCAATAACCACAAAGCTACCCACCAATCCACCGTTAAACTCTTTGCCAAAATGCGTAAACCCATTCAATAATACCGAAGATGGAAAATGAACTTTCACAAATTGCGGTAGCACCTGATTGATATAACCAAGAAAATATTCGTGCTTGAATGGATTTATCTTTTGGTTACTCATTTTTCAAATTTATTGTTACTTGTTGGGTGTTTTCATAGGTTTTTATCTCTGGGAAGTAATTGGCAAAATTTGTAAATGTTTCTGAAACCATTAATATTCTTTCGGTTTTAAAAGCATACTCTTTGATAGTTTTTAGTGATTTTGAAGTGTTAGGATTATCAAAACCTGGGTCGATAATAGCTAATCTAAAACCAGGGTTTTGATTTAACGCTTCTTCAATGGCTGCATTAATGTGCTTGTCATTAAAACTGTAACCTATGCAAACCAATAAAGTGTCATTATTTAATCTTAGATTTCTTTGAAAGCGTGCCATCATTTCAAAAAATGGCTGTTCATAAGAATCTTCATATTTCGCTTCTCTAGGATAAACCATTAAAGCTTTTTTAGGTTTTTCATTAATTACTACATTGCCAGTTTCTTCAATTCTTTCCCAATTAATGGAGCCGTGTAATTTATGTAAATGAAAAACACGCTGTACGAAATTATCCTCCTCTTTTAGTTTGCTTCCTTCTCTTTGTACAATATCATAATCAAAATATCTACCGCTAAATGTCCTTGGAAACGTATAAGAAAAACCATCAATAACAATAGCGTTTACTGCTGTTGCTGCATCTTCAAAAAGTAGGTCATAATTTAAAGTAAATACTTTAATTCTAGGACTTGTTTGTTTGCGTTGCAATATCTTTTCAAGCAATACTTTGTGTGGAAATGCGTCATTTGGTGGCGTTGGAATAGTGCATTTCAATTGTATAAGTTTAAAAAGCAAATCCTTTAATTCTGATAGTTTTTTCTTCCCATCTTTAAAAACAATATCTTTATCCTCTGAAAATTTAATAAAGCCTTCTACTTGACTCAATAAGGCTTCAATATCCTTTTTGTCGGTTTTCTCTTTAGGAAATTTTACAGCCTCAATAATATTGCTTAAACCATCAACTTCTTCTGTTTTAAATTCTTTTACCGCTTCATCCCATAATTGAGCCATTGAAAGCCCTTTTACGTCCATAGACGAACCAGCACCAGTAAGAATTATCAAGTTTTTGAATGGTTTTTGAAAAAACTCATTATACGCTTTTCGCTTTTCTTTATTGGCAAGTTCCACCGTTGGAATTATCTCTTTTCCTTCCGAATCCTTCTTATTAAATGGGCGAATATCAGAAAGACTTACAAGCTTCCCTTTATCAAATTCAGCATCCTTAACCTCAAGTGTTTTAGATTGTCCATTAATTAAAACGTGTGTCCAGTTTTCTTTTATTTCTTCTACCATATCTAAAAAGCTTTAAACTTATCTCCCATAGCGTGTTTTAAATTCCATTTCTTGGTGGTGTCTAAGGCACGTTCGAGAACAATTAACTTCTGGTCTGTATGTGTTTTAAAATGCTCTATGGTTTCATCTGCAATAATTACATCTAAGCAGATTAGCGTTTCTTTATCACCATCTGTGGCAAATAGAATTTCATTTTTCTTAAATTCCTCTTGTTTAATTAGGGTGTAATTGAGTTTGAAACCGTTTTTGATTAGTATTTCGGTTATCAATTCCTCTTTATTGAAAGCAGAAACCAATTGTGCTTCTTTTTCTTTGATATACTTTTTAAGCAAATCAATATTTTCTTGTTCTGTTTTTTCAGGGTCTGGGGCGTATTCTACTCTTGGAAAGTTTGATTTTTGAAGTTTGAATACCTTGAAACCTAAACCTTTTAATTGCTCTTGCTCACTTTCTTCTTTTTTAAACAAGTCAGGTGTAGCTTCCTTTTTTTCTTTGATGATTTTTTCTACTACTCTTTTGTTACGCTCAATAGTGATGTCACTTATTTTTTTGTACCCTGCTTTGTAAGCTTCACTTTTTTCGTCTGTTTGTTCGGGTAATTGTACTAAAACATATTTTCTATTTCCACCATCTGCTTCATTCAGTTCGGTTACGGCTTGCCCTGTTGTTCCCGAGCCACCAAAAAAATCTAATATCAAAAAGTCTTTAAAATCTTGTTCATTAAAAAACAGATTTACAACCATTTTAATCGTATCCACCCGACCATCCCATATTGCCTAATTCCCACCCCCGCCTGATCTTTGTCGAAAATAATTTTGATGAAGTTACAAGAAAAAATGTTTGCTCTGGTTCAAGCCTGGCAAGAGAGCGGAATGGT
>NZ_JAAGVY010000046.1 GCF_010686655.1 Cryomorpha ignava
AAGTAGTCAGCTCTGACAAATTTTTAATATCTTTGGATTGCAGCATTTTTACGTATTTGGAATTACGCCTTTAAGATACTGTTTTTCAGAATCTTAAAGTAATAAAAATGCTGCACTTTTTAACTTTACAATGTTAATTATCAACACAATAGCTCCTGCGAAACTTTAGATACTAATAAAAGATGACTGGGGGGATTTCGTTTTTCATAATGACTATCCCTTACTTCCTTTAAATGAGTTGCAAGATTTTATTGATAAGAATGGCCATTTGCCAGAAATGCCAACTGCCGAAAAAGTTGCTGCAGATGGGTTGCAAACAGGCGAAACTATTAGATTGTTAAATATTAAGGTAGAAGAGTTGACGCTTTACTTATTGCAACAACAGAAAGAAATAGAAGCTTTGCGAAAAGATCTCGAAGAAAAATAACTCTATCGCTATGAAAAATTATTTGTCTTTTTGGAACCTGATTTTTGTTTCGTCAATTTTCATCTTTCTTGTTTCTTGTAAAAACGATGATGAAAATGAATGTTGCGATCCTTCAAATCCTGAATGTGAGAATTATGATCCGTGTTATGCGGTTGAAGAACCTACAGCTAAAATTCAAATGCGTGAGCAATACATTAGACCAGGTGAAGGTTTTTTTTGGGCACCTTATGATTCTGTTTTTTACAATGATGTTCAGTTTAGTTCGCCATACACAGGTCCGGAATATGAGCATACATGGTATCTTGGGTCAGAAATTATAACTGATCCGGTTTTTACTCGATCGCATCCGATAGAACGACCTCAATTCATTACCGTAAGTCATGTGATTACTTTTCCAGTTGATAGTGCTTGCTATGAAAATCTGACCGGTCGAGATAGTACTAGTGCTACTTATTATATTATAGAGTTTTGGAATGAATTTCTCTCTTATGGAAGGTTTAGGATGGTGTTTGAGAATGAGACAGACTCCTTTGACCTTGAATTGACTTGGATATACGAAGATGGCTCCCCTATAGGTATACCGCCCATTGAGGAAAATAATCCGTTGACTCTTGCCATTAACTTTCACAACCTAGGAGACACAATAGACATTCCTTTTGGTGGAAGAAATTTGGAGAACTTTCTTTCTGGTTCGGATGGAAATTTAATGCCAAGAGGATTACTCACGGTTGACTCTGTAGATAGACGTACAGTAACCATGGAATACCAATACTTAAACCAACCTTTCAAACTCTCTGGCAGAGTTTTGAATTAATGACGATGAAATATGAAAAAAGATATAATATTACTCATTATTGGTATTCTCATTGCAAGCGTTAACTCAATAGCTCAATGCGAGAAGGATATTTCAACTTATCCATTAAATCCAATTAATAACGAATTTCTGCCTCTAAAAAATGATTGGTATCCGAACAGCACAACCACCCCAAATCCAACACCATACACCATTAACTCGTTTTTAAACACGAGTATGAATTGGTCTCCTGGCACCGTTATTTCACTTGACCTGAATGCGGGGTGGGAGCATAATTTCGGAAATGCCAGTAATTACAACATGCGCAACCCTTTTGCAAACAATCATCAATCGAATCACCTCAATTCCGGAGGGGCACCAACAGATGAAAATGATCGAGATTGGCGATGGGAAGATGGCTGGGAATTACTCTGGATGAATACCGGAAAATACCCGAATGGTGATGCTTATGACAATCCGTCTACTGGCACATATTACGCTACGGGGAATGCTATAGACAATCCTTTAGATCCTGAAATTCTCGATGCTATAGCTCCCTCTAATGTACCTTATTTTGTTTTATATAATCGATATCGGGGAACTCTGAGACTTTTTGCAAATGTATGGCAAAACAATCTGTCATCAAGTTTTCAGGAATGGGCGGTAACTTTGAAATATTTAGATTTTGATCAAGTAAATCAGAATGTCTCAGGTCTTTTCCGTCATGCTTCACCATATGATTTACCTTTGGATCAACCATCTGAGTCATTTCAACAAATTGGTCCGAGAGTTCAGGCAATCAATTCTAGTGATTGGATTGTAGCTGAATTTCAAATGGCTTTTGATCCCTGTATTTGCTTAAGACAATATGATGGTTTAAAAACCCCGGGGAAAATCGAGTTTCTTTTTGAGACCATAGAAACCGTTGATATAGATTTATTGTCCCGTACAATAGAAACGGAAAATGCCATAACTGAAGCCAATCTGAATGACGAATTCTTGAATCTTTCTAAGATCGACCCTGATGACTATACCCCAGGCTCAGCCACCTACAAAAGGATGGATGATATGCTGACGAAATATCAAAATAAGTTAGATAGTTACAACGATGATATGGATGATTTCAATGAAGGTTGGAATAATGCTAAATGGGCTTTACTCGATGTCGGCAAAAACCTGATTACAAGCGGAGTGAATCTGGCAATTCCAGCAGGAAGCGTTTTTGATAATGTTCTCAAAGCAGAAGGGATATTTGATGGAGCCGACAGCGGTAATAAAATAACTAATAACGCTGTTAAGGGTTTAGTTGGAGCTGGTGTGGATTATGCTGCTTTCGAAGTATTTGGCAAGAAACCAACGAAGCCTGTAAAACCTTCAGCACCTATGGCATCATTTGCTGAGACATCATACAAAGGAGATCTTACCAGGTTATTTTACCAACGTACAACTCCATTGTTGATTCCAGGCGGAATAACTAATTATGAAGACAATGGATCACTTTTTGGGTATGGCAAGACCCAACTTTATCCAAGTAATTTTCCGGCTTATAATAAAGTGATGGGAATAAGTGCGTTGCTTAGAATGCCTGAATTTCAAATCTTTTTTGATTCTGATCACGAATTTGAAGAGGTTGCTAATAATGAGGACGAACTTAATCAGCTTCCACCCAGCGGCAATAATCCTCCGTATACTTGTATTATAGAAAAAGAAATTAGAGGCCACACTAGACTAAAATTAAAAGCTACTGATATTGAAATTGCTTTAAATAGAAGTCTTGATTTTGACTATTCTAAAACAAATTCATATGTTAGGATTGAAGCTACTTTAGTGAATGAGGTTCCTGAAATAGAAGATTGGAATTATTCTGGAAGCAAGTTTTTTCTAACTGAATATAATTCAAATAATTTCCATTTAGAGCATAATTTCCCTTTGGAGAACGGCGGTCTTATGAGAGAATTTGCATCAAAATGGATTCCGATATCTAAACTAAACCAGTACGTATACTCTCTAGATATTACTGATATAGCTAGATGGGTTTTTGAAACTCCACTAGCAGATGGAGTATGCTATAATCCAAATTATCAGCCCTTTACTCATTCAAAAATTAGAAATAGCGTAGCCCGAATAGAAATTAAGATTTTACAAGATAATTACTTTGATCAAGTTGGATATCTCGGAGAACCGGTCAATACAACTCAAGTCACTACCGTGGTGCTATTTGATGCAGAAGACCAGATTAACTTTCTAGACAATCCTCAATCTTGGAATCTAGAAGTGCCAGGCACCTTTGATGCGTATACATCAGGAATTTTATACTTAGGCGATGAAAATTTTTCGCCTACACATCCTGAAGTTACTGAAGTTGTTGGGAACGACCTCTTTGTTCGGGCTGAAGAAATATTTATTGACGGTGATTTAACTGTCACTCCACCATACAAACTAAATTTAGAGGCTCTCAATAAAATACAGTTGAGCAACTCGTCATCTTATGAGCCAAATACAACTATGAGAATTCGCAGAGATTTTTACAATTCTCCGATTTTGGATTATATTGATAATAGCGATGTTGCTAGTTTCTGCAATAATTCAAGCTCATATCAGGCTAACAATGTTGCTTCATCGTTAATGGTTGACATTAAAGACCGTATGAATGAATTGGCTACGCCTCTTTCAATTCAGGAGAAGTCAAAAGGCTTCATAGAAGTTTTTCCTAATCCTGCTAATGATGTATTTTATATTCGCTCCACAGGAAATGATATCTCGGCTATCACCCTTTTTGATTTGACAGGTAGGGTTTTAAAACAGAGAAACATTCAATTTTCATCTAATGAGGTTGAAATAGATCTTTCAGGAGTGGCTCCGGGAACATACATCATCAAGGCAGACTGTAATAATCAGGTATTTACAGAAAAGCTTATTGTCACAAAATAACTTTTAAAAAATAGCAGATTTGACCTAGTTGATGCTATTACAATGAATTTAGCTTTTCGCCCGGTTCTTCTAATATCCTCGATTTGAATGACGGCTAGGATGTTAAAACAATATAACACCTCCGTGAAAGCTGATTATTTGGGAAAAGGAAAGAAGAAAATCAATGTTCAGCTTTTTGAGCACCAAAATCCCCACTTGGGGTCATAAATCTACTATTTTACGACGTTTTATTTTTAACATAATCCTTCTGTCGATAAAATTTAGAAATTTAACTGATATATTTCCTTTTAGAACGAACTATCTATATTTAAATATTTTATCATATTTGCCCCCGTTGCCCCTTGCAAGATAACTTGCAAATCAATCACAGAGAAATTTTCGTACAGATTGCCCTTTAAACTACGCAGTATCACGTTACTGTTAGTCGTTTGAGGATTCTTCTATTTATTAAAGTTTAACCCCCCCCCCTTAAATGAAAATCGTTTTATTATCCCTATCGATTTTAGTATCAGCTTTTACTTTCGCTCAAAGTGGATGCGACGTCAGAATTGCTGACACATTAGAATTTCAACAGCTGGAAGCGGCAATGCAAATGCCCCAAACAGCATCAAGATCAAATTGTAATACCCTTCGGGTAGTTGTACACGTGGTGTATGACGGAGCAATGGATAATCTGTTTTACAGTGGACAGATTACTCCCGAGCAGGTAAAGAGTCAAATAAGAATTACAAATCAGTTTTTTGCCAACGATTCGCTTATGCAAAACGAAGGCGCTGCTCTGGACTATCAATTAAAACTCGCGGAGTACGACCCCGAAGGTAATCCCACTACCGGAATAATTTACCACGACGGCCACGAACTTTGGGGAGACGCATGGAGCAATTACGGATTGAAGAATAATAATGTAAATGCTATTTCGGCAGGCACGCTTACAGAGGCATTGAGCTGGGGCGAAGATGCGAACGGAAAGAAATACCTTAATTCTTATGTTGTAAGCAGCATAGATGGAAATATAGGCGGTGGCGTTCAGGCATATGCCTACTTTCCCACGACAAGCATCGTCTATGCCAATTATAATTTATACAACGCATTTGGTGCAGAACAACTCGAGGAGGAGTATGATCAAAATTTCAATTTAAAATCATATACCGATCTTGGCTATACCTGGACCCACGAGTTACTTCACAACTTTGCCGTTTTTCACACTTTTCAGGGTCAGAGTTGCTCTGAAGAGTCCAATCCATTAATCCAGGGAGACCGCGTGGCAGATACAGCTCCGCAAACACAGGGCTCCGGCTGCAGTGGGGCTTGTGGCGACATAAGCTATAACGTGATGGATTACCTTAGTCAAAGCTGCAAAACCCTTATTACCCAGGGACAGGCCGATAGGGCCGCGAGCGCAATCGAAAACAGCTTGATTGACTTTTTGGTGTGCGATGAAGAAGAAGATGGTGATGATTGCGCAGACAAAACAAGCGACTTTAATGGTGATGGAGTAACAAACCTACTTGATATCAGCCTCTTTAGCCAGAGCTTTGGATGCTCGGCCAGCAGCAGCTGTTACGATTTTGTTTATGATCTAAATTGCGACGGGAATATTAATCTTTTAGATTTTTCGCTGATAGCGTATTAACAGCTCCCTTTATTTTTAAAAAAATAGAAGCCCGTGCAGATTGCATGGGCTTCTTTTTAAAAATTTCTATTGCGTAGAAGTCAGGTTAGTTCTACTTCCGAATGGCGGCAACGCCAGGAAGTGTTTTTCCTTCCAAATATTCAAGCATCGCACCACCACCCGTAGAAACGTAGCTCACCTGATCTGCAAGTTTAAATTTATTAATCGCAGCCACAGAATCTCCGCCGCCTACAAGCGTGTATGCTCCGTTTTTAGTAGCATCAGCAAGCGCCTTGGCAATTGCTTCGGTACCTTTTGCGAAATTATCCATTTCAAAGACACCCATCGGCCCGTTCCATAATATAACCTTGCTCTTGGCAATAACTTCCGAAAACTTTTTTACGGCATCAGGCCCAATATCAAGCCCCATCCATCCGTCTGGAATTTCGCTTGAAGCACAAAGGTCTATGCTGGCATCGTTTCTAAAATCATCTGCAATCACAGAATCTGCCGGCAAATGAATTTCTACATTTTGCTCCTTGGCTTTTTTGATAAGCTCTTTTGCAGTTTCTAAATAATCATCTTCTACCAAAGAGTTTCCCACCTTTCCACCTTTTGCCTTTTCAAAAGTATAGCTCATTCCACCACCGATAATTATGTGATCAACAACCGGAAGGATACTCTCCAGAATGGTTATTTTGCTGCTTACTTTTGCTCCACCAATGATGGCCAGAACAGGCTTTTCTTTGCTGTTGAGCACTTTATCAAGACTCTCAAGTTCATTTGAAAGCAATTTTCCAAACATCTTATCTTCCGGGAAAAAATTTGCCACTATCGTTGTGGAAGCATGCGCTCTGTGTGCCGTTCCAAAAGCATCGTTTATATAGCAATCTCCGTGCTCGGCAAGCTGTCCGGCAAAAAATTCATCACCGGCTTCTTCTTCTTTGTGAAAACGCAGATTTTCGAGTAGAACCACCTCTCCGGCTGTGATGTTTGAGGTTAGTTCTTTGGCTTCATCGCCAATGCAATCGGTGGCAAAATTTGCTATGACTCCCAACTCTTTTTCGAGCGTTGGTATGATGTGTTTTAATGAAAATTTATCTTCAGGTCCATTTTTTGGTCTGCCTAGATGAGACATGAGCACCACCGACCCTCCTCCTTCCAAAACAGCAAGAATGGTTGGGATTGCTGCCTTAATTCGGGTAGAATCAGTTACTTCAAATTTGTCATTTAGCGGTACATTGAAATCAACACGTATCAAAGCGCGTTTATCAGTAAAATCGTAATCTTCTATGCGTTTCATCTATTTAATATTGCTACGCCGCAAAAATAGAAACATTTCGTAGTTAAAAATACGGGAGTCTTTAATCTAATCAATTTGTAGTGGGTTTAGCTCTTTCAAACAGCTAATCTCAGTACACATCGTAGTTGATCATTATACTCGTAAATTTTCAACCAATTAAAATTCTGTTAATCAATGCCTTACCGCACCTGTGCATTCCTATAATAAGGCTTTTTCAAGGAACGATATGGTGTGCGGCAGAAGCTCCCCTTCAGGGGTTGGGGGCGCGCGCAGGCATTGATAGCCAGTGGTTTGATCTTTTGAAAAACAAAAATATTCAGATTGTGATAAGAGAATTCCATCTTGAGCAGCATTTATGTTAACGTAACTGGGTTTAGAGCAAAAAAAGATGCGTTGCATTACTTACTTCGCTGCATTTCGACTTTGCTCAATGACCACGTGAGAGCGTTCCACTAAGTTGAGCGGTGTCGAAATGTGTGTAGAGATTAGTTTAAACCGTGGTTATAGCGGCAGATCAGAAATTAGCTGAAAAAACCTGATAATTCTTACCTTTGAGAATTAATTAGAATGCGTGTATTTTAAAGAAATAATAGGTCAGCAAGCTGTAAAAACCCACTTGATAAAAACGGTAAAGCAAGGTCATGTAAGCCATGCCTTACTATTTACGGGTGGTGTGGGCAATGGAAAACTTCCACTTGCACTGGCCTTTGCCGGATATATATTCTGTGAAAACAAAAGCGAAACAGATCGCTGTGGAAAATGTGCTGCCTGCAAAAAAATGGATGTGTTGGGTCATCCCGACCTACATTTTTCATTTCCATTTGTGAAAACCACCAGTATAAAAACCTGTAATCCACAGATGCGTGAGTTTATTAGCACAGTTGCCAAAGATCCCTATCTGGATTTACGCGATTGGGAATTGCAGATAGCCAGCGAAAACAAAAAATCTATTATCACAGCCGATGAAAGCAATGAGATTGTAAAACGTCTCACCCTTAAATCGTTTGCCGGTGGTCATAAGATTTTAATCATCTGGCATGCCGATAAGTTAAACCCATCTGCACAAAACAAACTGCTTAAAACGCTGGAAGAGCCTGAACCCAAAACACTTATTATTTTGGTTACCGACTCGGCCGAAGATTTACTTCCGACAATAAACTCGCGTACCCAGCTTGTACAATGCGAACATATATCAGATGAAGTGATGGCAAATGCGCTGGTAGAGCGTTTTGATACCGATAGAACCAATGCACTCAATATTGCCCGTATTGCAGACGGCGATTATGCCAAAGCGAAAAAGATGGTTGCAGCCAATCAGAGCACTTCCAAATATTTTGAGTTATTTTCGCAGTGGATGCGTGCGGCAGCCACAAACGATTATTACAAGATATTGACGGCTTGTGATAAAATTTCAAAGCTTTCGCGAGACGAGCAACAGAATTTTTTGGAATACGGACTTCAGTTCTTTCACCAAAGCATTTTATATGCTTATGTGGGTAAAGAGCAGGCACGTTTTGACAATGAGGCGGCGGGATTTGCAGTAAAATTTGCGCCGTTTATGGTGTCTAATGATCTAGCAGGTTTTCACGATATTTTGAGCGATGGCCACTATATGGTAAAGCGAAACGTAAATGCCCATTTATTATTCATGAAAATGGGCAGCGATATGGCAAAATTATTTAAAACACGCACACCTCAACACAATTCTTAATTTTGAACAAAATAATTGAAGAGCATGGGATGTGAAAGTTGTAGTAATGGAAAAGGTGGTACGCCCGCAGGATGTAAAAACAATGGCACCTGCTCAACGGGCGGTTGCAGCAAGCTGGCAGTTTTTGACTGGCTTGGAAATATGGAATTACCCGGCAATGCTACGCCGTTTGAATATGTAGAAATCCGTTTTAAAAACGGGAGGAAAGAGTTTTTTAGAAATGCCACCAAGTCATCACTAAACCCCGGCGATGCTGTGGTAGTAGAAGGTAGTCCGGGGCACGACCTGGGAATAATTTCGGCATCGGGCGAGCTGGCAAGACTGCAAATGGAGACTAAGCGGGCGATGAAAAACGCACGCGATTCTCGAAAAGTGTTGCGCAAAGCCACGTCCGAAGATATGGATAAATGGCGCGAGGCAAGAGGTCGCGAGGAGGATACTATGTATAAAAGCCGTACAATTGCTATCGCTCTGGGTCTCGAAATGAAGATCAGCGATATTGAATTTCAGGCAGATAATACAAAAGCCACTTTCTATTATACCGCTGAGGGTCGTGTGGACTTTAGAGAGCTGATCAAAAAGTTTGCGGATACCTTTAAGGTGCGCATAGAAATGAAGCAGATTGGCGCTCGCCAGGAAGCCGGTCGTCTGGGTGGAATTGGAAGCTGCGGCCGCGAATTGTGCTGTAGCACCTGGCTTACCGATTTTAGATCTGTTTCTACCAGTGCAGCGCGCTATCAGCAGCTTGCGCTAAATACTCAGAAACTTGCCGGACAATGTGGTAAACTAAAGTGCTGCCTCAACTATGAGCTTGACTCGTATCTGGATGCACTGAGCACTTTTCCTAAAAACTACAATAGGTTAAAAACCAAAAAAGGAATTGCAAACCACCTAAAAACCGATATTTTTAAGGGGATTATGTGGTATATCTATGACGAAGACGGGATATCTATCCCTGTACCATTGCACAAAGACCGGGTTGCAGAGATTTTGGAAATGAATAACGATGATAAGTTTCCTATCGATTTAAAATCATATGTAGAAACCGAAGAGCCCAAAGAAGTGGTATACGGAAACGTAGTAGGTCAAGATAGCCTTACCAGGTTTGATGAGGGCAAAAAGAAATCTAAAAACCGGAAAAAACGAAGAAACCCAAATCAGAAAGACGGTCAAAAGAAATCGCCTCAAGCAAATACCAAAGGCGCCTCAAACAGAGGTGATTCGCCGCAAGGCAAATCCAAATCAGACAACCCGGCCAAGAGTAGAAAAAACAAACCCAAACGCAGAAACCGGAATCAGGGAGATGCGGGAAAAGGAAATTCGGATAAAGGAAATGCCAATTAAAACTGTGAAAAGCTTTTCATTCATCTTTGCTTTTAGCGTTTTTGCTTCATTGATTTTAACATCGTGTGCCGATGATAATTTCATCTTTGAAAAGAATGTTGAAATTCCAAATGCGGAATGGCTCACTTCAGAAAAGGCTATTTTAAAAGTGGACATCTCTGACACGGTAAGCCAGCACAATTTTTACATCAATGTGCGCAATACCGAGGCATACCCTTATCGAAACTTATACGTATTTGTAAAAACCACTTTTCCAAATGAAAAAACTTCGCGCGATACGGTAGGCATCGTATTGGCCGATGCTACCGGAAAATGGATAGGCAGCGGAAGCGGTTTTTTAAACAGTAGCCGACACCTAACAAATACAATTTTGTTTAAATACAATAAGCGATTTCCAATTTCGGGAGAGTATGTGTTTGAAATTGAGCAAGCTATGCGAACAGACACGTTAAAAGGAATACAAAATATCGGGTTGAAAATTGATAAGCAACCAGTAAACCAATAAATCACACAAGTAATAAAAGCTTTTCGCGTTAGTAAAAACGAAAACAACGGTATGGAAGAAACTCCAAAACAAAAGAAGAAAGTATCGGGAAAGCTTGTCTTTCTGATCTGGGTTCTTGGGCTATTGCCCTTTATTTTGCTGGGATTGATGCTTTATTTCGCATCTAACAGCGACTTGCCTGATACGGTAGCCCTCGCCAATCCCAAAACAAATCTCGCCACCGAAGTTATTTCATCTGACGGGCAAGTGCTGGGGCGTTTTTATCTGGAAAATCGTACCAATATAAATTACAACCAGTTGTCTCCCTATATCATAGAGGGGCTTGTTGCTACCGAAGATGAGCGTTTTTACGAGCATTCGGGAATAGACTTGCGCGGAACAGCAAGAGCGGCAATTTATCTTGGTTCTAAAGGAGGAGCGAGTACCATTACGCAGCAGCTTGCCAAAATGCTTTTTACCGAAAGACCGGCAAATGGCTTTCAACGTGTTTTTCAAAAATTTCAAGAGTGGATTATCTCTGTAAAGCTAGAGCGCCAATACACAAAAGAGGAGATACTTACTCTCTATCTCAATAAATTTGACTGGATACATCAGGCAGTGGGAATAAAATCTGCAGCGTCGATTTATTTTAACAGCAGCCCAGACACTTTAAAAATTCAACAGGCTGCAATGCTGGTAGGAATGGCTAAAAACCCGGCTCTTTTTAACCCCATTAAGCGCCCGGAAATTACAATCAAACGACGGAATGTGGTTTTAAACCAAATGGTTAAGAACGGATATCTTGATAGAGCTTCCTACGATTCACTAAAAACGCTCCCGCTGGGTCTCGACTTTCAAACTGTTGATCACCAGGAAGGTCTGGCTCCATATTTCCGTGAAATTTTGCGCGGTGAGCTAGGGCAGCTTTTTGAAGAAAAAAACGAAAATGGAAAATTCAAGTATTCAAAGAAAAACGGCGAGCCATACAATATGTACCGCGATGGGTTACGGGTTTTCGTAACTATAGATTCGCGTTTGCAGGCTTACGCCGAAGATGCGGTAAAAAAACATCTTGGTGGCGAGCTACAGGCACAATTTGCCAAAGATGTGGAGCGTAACACCCACCCACCATTTTCAAACGACCTCTCTGATGAAGAGGTAGAACGCATAGAAGTAACAGCTTTGCGCCGTACACAGCGATACCGCATAATGAGCGGAAAAGAATGTCCCAATTGTCACCGACGCGTAAATATTGAGCCGCATAAAATTGATGGACATGTGGGCTATATCTGCGAGAACGAAGACTGCCTTGAGGAATGGAAGTCTGTGCCAAAAGACAGTATTGAAACGTATTTCAGAACAGAAAAGGTCCCTATGAAGGTATTTACCTGGAAAGGAGAAAGAGATACCTTGCTTACGCCAATGGACAGCATTCTTTACTACAAAGGCCTGCTGCAAGCGGGATTAGTGAGCATTGACCCAAAAACGGGTTTTGTAAAAGCATGGGTAGGCGGCAATAACTACAAGTACTTTCAGTACGACCACGTAAAGCAGGGAAAACGACAGGTAGGCTCTACCTTTAAACCCTTCGTTTACGCTACAGCAATTCGCGAAGGCTACTCGCCTTGTTATGAAATTCCAAAAGTGCCTACTACTTTTCACGCCGGTACATTTAACCTGCAGCAAGATTATACTCCTCACGATCCCGGCCGCGATTATGGATATATGGTTTCTTTAAAATGGGGTCTGGCCAATTCTATAAATACTGTTACAGCTTGGGTAATGAAGCAATTTGGCCCGGAGGCAATTATACAACTTGCAAAAGATCTGGGGATTAAAAGCCATATGGATCCCGTTGTATCACTTGGCTTTGGAGTTGCCGACCTTTCGCTTATGGAAATAACATCTGCCAATGCTACTTTTGCAAATATGGGCGTACATATCGATCCTATTTATGTGCTTAGAATTGAAGATAAAAACGGAAATTCGATTTACAATACCCAACCCGAAACAAAGGAAGCGATGGATGAACGTACTGCCTACACCATGCTTAGCCTTATGGAAGGAGTGGTTGATGGGGTTTACAACAAGCATCAGGGCAAAACTTCGGGCACGGCCATTCGCCTGCGCATGGATTTGCCCACCCGAGATTACGACGGCTTTGACCGCTCAATAAAGATTGCCGGAAAAACCGGAACGACACAGAATCAGTCTGATGGTTGGTTTATTGGGCTTACGCCCGATTTGGTTACCGGAGTATGGGTAGGTGCCGAAGATAGAAGCGTACATTTCCGTACCTTGCAGCTCGGGATGGGTACAAACATGGCGCTACCTATTTGGGGTTACTTTATGAAGGCGGCTTATGCCGATAAAGACGTAAACATCAGCCAGTCTGACTTTGAAAGACCTGAAGGAATTACCGTAGAACTAGATTGCGATGACTACGCACGAAATAAGAATATGTTTGATGCCCAGGACGCACTTTCCTGGTAAAAGTTTGAAAATATGAATAAAGTTGTGGCAAATGCCAAAGAAGCAATAAAAGGAATAGAATCTGGAATGACTTTGATGCTGGGCGGTTTTGGCCTTTGCGGAATTCCTGAAAATTGTATTTCTGAACTTACTAAAACGGATATTAATAATCTAACTTGCATTTCAAACAATGCCGGTGTCGATGACTTTGGCCTTGGTCTTTTATTGAGAAAAAATCAGATTAAAAAAATGATTTCTTCATACGTAGGCGAAAACAAGGAATTTGAGCGCCAAATGCTTAGTGGAGAGCTTGAAGTAGAGCTCATTCCGCAGGGCACCCTTGCAGAAAGATGCCGGGCGACAGGTGCAGGAATTCCTGCTTTTTTTACTCCTGCCGGTTATGGTACTGAAGTAGCCGAGGGAAAAGAAACGCGCGAATTTGACGGCAAAATGTATGTGCTTGAACAAAGATTTGACGCCGATTTTGCCATCGTCAAAGCCTGGAAAGGAGACACAGAAGGGAATTTAATTTTTAATGGCACCGCCCGAAATTTTAATCCACTTATGGCTACTGCCGGAAAAATTACCATTGCCGAAGTCGAAGAACTGGTTCCGGCAGGTGAATTAGATCCCAACTGCATTCATACACCAGGCATATTTGTACAGCGCATATTCGAAGGCAAAAATTACGAAAAGCGTATTGAGCAACGCACTGTGAGACCACGTGAATAATCGGGTTGTAAATCCGATAAGAGCATGACACAAATCCTTAACCGAAACATTTTTGCACTTACCGCTATTCTGGTTTTTATTTATCTAATAATCAGAAGCATCACTGTACCCATTTCGCACGACGAAGCCGCTACTTTTTTCCATTATATCCAGTCAAATAAATTCGTTCCCTACTACACGCTTTGGGATGCCAATAACCATTTCCTGAACTCGCTTTTGGTCTATCCCCTCTATAAAATTTTTGGAAGTGATCTTTTCTGGCTTCGACTTCCAAATCTCATTTTGTTTCCGCTTTACGCCCTATTCGCTTATAAGCTAACCACCGAGATCAAATCAAATCTGGTTCAACTCCCTACGTCAATTGCACTAATCACAGCTCCTTTTCTTATTGAGTTTTTTGCCCAATCACGCGGTTACGGACTTAGTTTTGCATTCCTACTCGGAGCCATTTACTATATCAATGCTTTCATAAAATCAAAATCGCCACGCCACCAGCTACTTATTTGGGTTTTTATTGCCTTAACGGTAATGGCCAATATGTCATTGATGAATACTTTTCTAATGATTCTCGGCGGAATTTTCCTACTGCTCCTTTTTAAAGGGAAGAAGAATTTCAGCCGCTCTAACTGGGTTGTCTTTGTGATGTTTGGTCTCATCCCTTTTGTCTTTGCCACAATTTACGCACTCGACATGAAGGAAATGGGGCTGCTCTATTATGGATTGGGCGATGGATTTGTCAAAGTAACGGTAAAAAGCCTTTTTCGATTTGGCTTTGACACAGAATCGATGACACTTGCGTGGATGGCTACAATTATTGGGCTTATCGCCTCCGTATCTCTTATCGCCGCATTTGCGCGTAAGCATTTTAATTTTGCCAATGCGGGTATGATTGCAGCCGTTTTCCTTTTGGGAAATGCTTTGGGATCAATACTTCTGAACTTTATGATGGATGTAAACTTTCCCGAAGACCGGATAGCCATTTATTTCCTTCCACTATTTATTCTCACTTTTGGGTATTTCGTAGACCATGTTTCCACAAAATACCGCAAGTTTAAGTGGACTGTCGTACTTTTAGTCGCTTTCCCAATTAGCATGTTGGCCCAGCTCAATCTTGGTTACACCCTCGGTTGGGTTATTTATCCGGTGTCGATTGATGCGTATGATTACTTTAATGCCGAACGTGAAAAAAGTGACACCCCTTTAATAATAAGCGGCGACCGGCTCTTGTCTATGAGCTGGGGCTACCACAATGTGCGCGCCGATATAATGGGCGTTCCTTTTGCCGAAGACTGGCGCGATACATTTCACCTTTCAGATTATATTCTCTGCCATCCCATGAATTGTGTCAAAACCGAAGCTGATTACGATTTGGTTTTTGAAGATGAGAGCAACATGAAAATTTACAAGCGCAAAGCCGATCTAAACCTTACTCCGATTTTTGAACTCGACTCTACGCTTTACTTCAATGACGATTTTGAGTATCACAATATTTTGGATACCTATAATGATACCGTAATCAGAAATGCAAATATTCTCGAAGTGGAAATTAAGGTCGCTTCTCCCAATATTCCGTTGAATACCGAAATAATCATTACCAGCTCAAACCCTACCAACAATAAGCTTTACTACGATATTGTTCCATTGAAATGGATTCAAAACAGTTGGGACGGACAAACTTTACACTTTCGAAGACCAGTGTCGCTACCAGCAGAAAGTGAACGCTTTGTTGTTTATTTTTGGAATATCGATAAGGTGCAGCAGGAAATTACTGTTATAAATGTTCGCTTGTACCATGGAGAAGTTGTGGAATAGGGTTGCTTTCTTGAGTTTTCCACACCCTTCGGGTTTTTATCATAACCACTTGCTTATTAACGTCTCACGCGCCCCCAATCCGCTCCGCTGGGCATGCGCCCTGCGGCCATTATTATTCAATTAAATTTGGATAAGTGTTACCGTAGAAATATAATATCTCTAGAGTGAAAACATTTTCCGCAGGGTACCTACCGCTGCGGAGCGCACACCTCTATACGACTTGGCCACCGCTCCGACAATCAGTGCGATCCGCTCCGCTGGGCTTGCGCCCTGCGGCCATAATTATTCAATTAAGTTTAGATAATTGCTGCTTTAGAAATGTACTATCTCTAGTTTGAAGATGTTTTCCGCAGGGTAAATACCGCTGCGGAGCGCACACGACTAAATGACTTGGTCGTCAACACTTTATCAAATTCGTCAATGATAGACTTAGAACAAGATGAGAAATTGATTTCCAATAAAATTTACTGACAATAATATTTATTCTAGAAATGAAGAGCACCGATTTTATTATAACCGAACTAACCTTCAAATTCCAAAACCAAAAACAAAACTGGATTCCTTATCTTTACAAATTAAAATAAGCGAAGATGGGATTAACAAAAGATCAAATTGCAAAACGCATTGCCCGCGAATTGAAAGATGGCTATTACGTGAATTTGGGAATAGGCATTCCCACCCTTGTTGCCAATCATGTTCCCGAAGGAATTTCAGTTGAATTTCAATCCGAAAATGGAATTCTGGGAATGGGTCGTTTTCCGCTTGACGGAGAAGAAGATGCCGATTTGATAAATGCCGGAAAGCAAACCATTACCGCCAAGCCCGGCGCTTCGTTTTTTGATTCTGCCATGAGTTTTGCAATGATACGCGGACAGCACGTTCAGCTTACCGTATTGGGTGCCATGGAAGTTTCTGAAAATGGAGATATTGCCAACTGGAAAATTCCCGGCAAAATGGTGAAAGGCATGGGTGGCGCCATGGATTTGGTTTCATCTGCCGAAAATATTATAGTTGCCATGCAGCACACCAACCGCGAAGGCGAAAGCAAATTGCTTAAAAACTGTTCTCTTCCGCTTACAGGCGTGGCTTGCGTAAAACGCATTGTAACAGATCTTGCGGTACTTGATATCGATCCAAATGGCGGGTTTATTCTTAGAGAGATTGCACCGGGAGTAACTCTTGATGAAGTGAAGGCAGCAACTGAAGGAAAATTGATTATTCCAGATGATGTGGTGAATGTAGAGGTGGAGTGAAATCAGAATTCCTTTGATAAGATTCAAAGTTTTGAAATTAACACTTTTCAGCAAAAAATAAAAAATCATCTTGACCAGTAACTTCAAACTTAACCGAAGCACCCTTGTCGCACTTCTTGTAATCGGCGCATTTCTAATTTTTGAAACTAGCCGCGTAATAGGTGATGGAGGCGCTATAACGTGGGATGCCTTTGGTTTCTATTACTATTTGAAACTCATTTTTGTAGATCATTCTTTAATTTTAGAAAGCTTAGACTCTATAAAGCCGATTTTCGAAAAATACGATCCGAGTACCACACTTTATCAGTTTACAACCCTTCCCAATGGTAGAATAATAGTGAGGTACCCCATCGGTCAAGCCTTATTATATCTGCCATTCTTCATTATAGCCCATATTACAGCTTTGCTAAGCGATTTTCCCGCCGATGGGTTTTCGAAACCTTATGATATTGCTATGCGCATTGGTGGCCTGATATATCATTTTCTCGGTTTCTATTTTGTGGGCAGAATACTCCGATTACACTTTAGTGATAAGGTAGTTGGAATTACCCTTGTAGTTCTATTTTTCGGTACCAATGCCTTCAGCCTTTTTATGGGTTCAGCGCTATCTGCTCAAGGATCGTTATTTTTTCTGGTTGCATGGTTTATTTGGCTGGTTGACCGTTATTTTAAAGAAAAGACAAATGGCCTAATCATCGGCGTGGGATGTGTGTTTGGACTGATTTGCCTGAATAGGCCTACTGATTTTGTCACACTTATTCCCGCCATTCTGTGGCCGCTTACTATTCCGGGTTTATTCCTAAAAGAAGAAATTAAAAGTTTTTTCAAACGTAAAAAGCAGGTTTTTCTTCTTATAGGAACGATTGTGTTTTTCGCATTTATTCAATTCGGTTATTGGAAATATGCAGGTGGCTCTTGGTTTATAGACAGCTACGGTAATCCGGCTGAAGGATTAGACTTCTTGAGCCCGCATACCATTCCATTTTTATTTAGTTTCAAATCGGGATGGCTGGTTTATACACCATTGATGATTTTAGTTCTCATTTTTCTTATTTACAAATCTTACAAAAAGGATAGAACGATGCAGGTTGTTCTGATTTACACCGTCCTTTTTATATATCTGGCATCTTCATGGACTAACTGGTGGTATGGCAATGGATTTTCGCAAAGAGCAATGGGTCAGGCCTATGCCTTATTGAGTATCCCTCTGGCAGGATTAATTAATTTTGCATTCTTTAAGAAACACAAATTTTCATTTTTGCCGGCAATACTTATTCCCGTGTTTGTAGTTTTAAGCATTTGGCAAACCAAACAATTTCACAATGGAGTTCTCACTGGTGAAACTGTTACTGCAGATTACTACTTTGCCAGCTTTTTTGATCTGTACCAAAATCCGGAAAATAAAGATTTGCTGGGGTTTAGCCATTACGACATATATATGCAACCTAACTATAATTTGCCCGATGGATATGAGCTCGCCAACACAGTTGAACTTGCAGTTGATGAAGAAAATCAGAACCTTGCTGGTAATGAGTGGCCAAAAGGTTTTTCGATACCCTATAAAGATTTGTCTGATGCCGATTATTCCTTCATTCTTTTTTCAGCAGTTTTTGAGGGATCTCCCCCCAAAAGCGCTGTACTCGTCACCACTTTTAATCACAATGGGGCTTACGGCTATCAGGGCAGAGACTTTCCTCAAGTATTAGTTGATACCAATTTTGTGGCCAATCTTTATACTGCTACATCAGTGTATCTTACTCCTCCAATGCGCAGCACCAACGATAAATTTAGTGCATACCTTTGGAATAGAGGTTTGGAGGCTGGAATCTTAAAAGAATTAAGATTAGAAGTTTTTGTTAAATCTGAAGATAATTAGAACACCTTATTTCGTGATCGACACTTGTTCTAAAGTATAACATGAAAGCCTTCCAAAATAATATTCCGTTTCTTTCTGCCATACTCGTAGGTCTCATTGCTATGCCAATCGCCCTACTGGGTTTTGACTTTTCTTTTTATCCCGGCGATTTAGGCGACGCGCGCTTCAATATCTATTTGCTTGAGCATGGATATCAGTTTTTATTGGGAAAGCACGAATGGTATTGGAACGCCCCTTTTATGTATCCGGTTGAAAACGTGATAACAGTCTCTGATAATTTGCTGGGTACTGTTCCGGTTTATTCGGTGTTTAGGGTTCTTGGCTTCGACACATTCACATCCTTTCAACTCTGGTTTATAGCGGTGTTCGCGCTTAATTTTACCGCCGCATATTGGCTATTCAATTGGTTATTTAAAAATAGGTATGCAGCAGCTGTGGCCGCTTTTATATTCGCATTCTCCATCTCGTCACAATCCCAGATGGGGCATGCCCAAGTTTTTGCAAGATTCTTTATTCCACTTGCTTTTCTTTTCATTTTTAAATTCGGAAAAGAGTTGAAACCCAAATATTTTTTTCTTGCTGCACTTTGTGTTGTAGGTCAATTCTATTGCGGTATTTACTTGGGAATGCTAACCATTTTACCTTTCGTAGCAGTTACACTCACTTTAGTAGCGTGGCGATATAAGCTACTTCTTCAAAACGTAAAAAAGCTGAAGTGGTGGGGATTTATGGTAGCTTCAGTCATAGTGAATGCCGCCTTGCTATTCAAATTAATGTGGCCATATTATCAGCGGTCTTTAATCTCTCTACCCGATTCTTACGAAAATATATTCGTCACTCTTCCCAAATTTATTTCTTACGTTTTTGCCAAAAACGGTAGCCTGCTCTGGAAAAGTTTAGAGGCAATTGCTACTGACATTCCTGCTTGGTATAATCATCAGCTATTTCCAGGCATATTTGTTTGTATTTCGCTCATGGCAGCATGTTTTCTTCTATTAAAATACAAGGAGAAAAATCGATTGGAAATAAGTCTGCTGTTTATCGCCGGCCTTGTCACCTTGCTCTTCTTTATTCGCGTTGACGATTTTACACTTTATCAATACATTTATAAAATTCCGGGTTTTCAGTCCCTCCGCTCCTTAACCCGAATAATCGGAATTGACCTTCTCTTTTTTGGACTTGTGGCAGGAATATTTGTAAAATATTTGACTGAAAAATTCCCAAAAAGGCAGATGGTGATTTTTCCATTGCTTCTGGGCTTTATAGTGCTCGACAATTATGTTGATCCCAAAATGACCTATAGATCTCCCAAAAATATTGCTCGCGAAAGGGTTGATGCTTTAGTCGCAAAAATGAATCATTTGCCTGCCGGAACACTCATATCGTATGAACCCGAAATTGTAGACAACGGCGCTGCCATTCAGCTCGATGCCATGCTTGCATCACAGGCATTAGAACTGAAATGCCTGAATGGTTACTCTGCTACTTCACCGGCAACCTTTACGCCTTATTGGATTGAACCCAATGCAGAAAACCGGGGGTACTGGCTTGAAAGTGTAGGGATTGATCCTGACTTGCGGGTGGTTATAAAATGATTTTCCAATTGAAATTTATTCGCTCGATTCACATGACTGCCAAGTTTATAACCCCAAAAAATTACCCCAAAATCAATTGCGTGAATCAGATAAATAAAATAATACCTTTGCGGTTTGGTTCTATAAGTAGAAATACCCTATGAAACAACTGTCTATCGCAATACCTGCTTACAATGAGGGAAGAACGATTCACCTTATTCTCGACAAGATAAAAGCTGTTACGCTCGATCAGGGTATTCAAAAAGAAATAATAATTGTGAATGACGCCTCAACTGACAATACTGAAGAAGCTGTTCAAAATTATGTGAGTCAAAATCCTGAACAAAATATTCAGTTTTTTAACCAGCCTAAAAATATGGGTAAAGGTGCGGCATTGCATCGTGCAATAAAAGAAGCAACCGGAGATTATATCATAATTCAGGATGCTGATCTTGAGTACGATCCCCGTGAGTACAACCTTTTATTAAAACCTATTTTGGAAGGTTTTGCAGATGTTGTTTATGGCTCTCGTTTTATTGGCGGAAACCCCCACCGCATCCTTTTCTTCTGGCATAGCATTGGAAATAAAATGCTTACCACAATTTCTAACGTGCTAACAAATCTGAATCTTACAGATATGGAAACTTGCTATAAATTAGTGCGTGCCGATATGCTAAAGAGTTTAGCTTTAAAGGAAAACAGATTTGGCTTTGAGCCAGAAGTTACCGCCAAGCTTTCGCGAATCGAGAAAATTAGATTCTACGAAGTGGGTATTTCTTATTACGGACGAACCTATGAGGAAGGCAAGAAAATAGGCTGGAAAGATGGTTTTAGAGCGATTTACTGTATCCTGAAATATAACTTATTCTCAAAGTAAATTTGCAATTCACTGTGTATGTTTGGTTCCAAACTTTCTCGGCAAAAGCTTGAATTGACTGAGAAAAAACCAGTTGACTTTCTTCTAAAGAATGAAAAATCCATTTTTTTAGCAGTTTGCATCTTTACCCTTTTACCAGTCTTCGCAGGACAATATTTCGTAACGCTAGATGGACCCTCGCATTTGTATAATGCGAAAACCTGGAGCTTTCTTGTATTTGATTCCAATTCATTTTTACATGAATATTACAAGATTAACGCATTGATGCCAAATGTGATAAGTCATTTTGCTCTCTCTCTATTACTCACCTTTCTGCCAGCATTTATAGCTGAAAAGATATTGGTCGTTACCTATGTCTTTCTATTCGCTTATTGCTTTAGATACCTTTTAAAATCATTTCGCGAAAGCAATATTCTACTCACTTATCTCATTTTTCCATTTATCTTTTCATACCCGTTTATATTGGGTTTTTACAACTTCAGCTTTGGCATTGTTCTTCTCTTTTTCACAGTTGGTTATTGGCTTAGGAATAATCACAAGCCTTTTTCATGGTCTTTTGCTGTAGGATTAACTGCTCTGGTTTTTCTAACCTACACAGCTCATCTTGTACTTCTCGGCATCCTACTGATGATGCTTGCGTTGGATATTGCTATTGCCTTTTTTCATTCTGCGAAAGTAAAACGGTACGACCTGATTAAAAGCCGTATAATTTCAGCGATCATAGCATCTATATTGCCTTTGTATTTTGTTTATCAATATTTCGCTGACCGCCCCATTTCAAAATCTATTTTTAACTCCCTCGATATTTCTACTTTACTAAAGCATCTTTTTGATCTTAGACCAATTATAGCTTTTAACACAGTTAACGAATTACCCTATTCCCGGATTATTGTTTTCGTTTTTTTAGGCCTGATCATAATCAGTCTAGTTAATCGATTTCGAAATAAAACCAATAATCAAGATAAACCAATCAGTATTCCTGAGAAATCCAAACGACTCTTTGCCGGTTTTGCTCTACTAACTGTTATTATGCTATACTTTTTTCTGCCCGATTCAGATGGTCGTGGCTCTTATGTCTCTCTTCGACTGGGATTGCTGATTTTCCCTTTTTTAATACTCGTTTTATCCCTTCTGAAGTTTTCTCGCCCTACCCTTATTGTTTCTATTTCAATAATATTGTTGGCACACTTTGTTCTCGTGGCACAATATGCAGTGGTAAACATGCAGATAAATCCTTCCATTCAAGAAATATCAGAAGTATCTGAATTGATAGCGCCAAACTCGGTTGTGACAGTACTAAATGAAACTGATATATGGTTTATGGATCATTACTCAAGTTATGCAGGGCTGGAAAAGCCGATGGTCATTCTCGACAACTACGAAGCTGATTATGGATACTTTCCTGTAATTTGGAATCATGATTCTTTCCCACACCTCACCATCCATGAAAATGAAACGGGCGAAATACCTTGTCTCAATTTCAGATCTAACCTCAGTGGAAAAAGCCTGCCTGTCAATTATTTGCTTATAATTGGCAACTCAATAAATTTCTCTGAAAGTTGCCCTGAACTGTATCGCTTTATATCATCAGAAGATGTAGAAGCACTTCACCATTCAAGTCAGTATAGTCTGTATAAGCTTTAAGCTATTCGTCTTTCTTTTCCATTTTATAAATGGTGCAAATCGTATTTTTACCTCTGCGAATGGTATAAACATCCATCCCCCAATAGAAAAGTGGATTTTCTGGATGCCATCTGTAATTTGTTATGTAATAGTCATCCTTGGATTTATCATTAGTCCAAAAAGTCATGTTTAATCTGGCTCGTTCGTCGGGTTTTAATAATGCAACATTTATTTCGGGAGTTGGGTTTAGCGCTCCTACATTGATAATAGCCGACGTATCGTTTTCTAAAATATAGCGCAGAGCCTCTACATTTGCTATACCCCAATAGTCCATTTCAAAGTGCCTGCGGATGTATTCAGATTCTTTAAACTCCAATAATGAATTGAAATACACATTTTGATACGGGAAATAATACACGCTGACACCTACAAAGTAGAGCAAGGTAACGTAGGTAAACCCTTTTAGCCAATTAAGTGCCGCAAGTTTATGCAACGCAAAAATCATGAGCAACACGAAGCCTGCATACACGAAAAAGATCTGTCTCCAGCCATCGTACACCACTGAGTGGAAATAAATGACAGCTAGAAACGGAGCAATAAAACAAGCAGCGTAGGCCAAATTATTTCTCGTAGTTGTGTTTTTAAGATATTGTAATGGTTTCTTGACAAAGCCAAATAGAACGAAAGCGCCGCCGGTTATTCCCAAAAACAAAAAGAGAATAGGCGTAGTAATAGTAAACCATTCAGGAAGATAATACCAGGGAAGCGCATCCGCCTTTATCATATCTCCATTGAGTAGTACTGTTCCGTTCCATCTAAAATCCCGCATATTATTAAATGCTTCGAGGAAATTATCAATAGGTGCCGGCCATAAAAACGGCCAGGTAGCATATAATGTCAGCAAGCTTACAGAAACAAACGTGATGAGATACAGGCTATTCCATTTCCAGCGCTTTTCTACAATCATGTCGAGAAGTAAAAAAGCGGGTACAATGCACAATAGCATTACTCCCATAATGCGCAGGTTAATTGTAATACCAACTGATATAGCAAGAAGCAGAAAGTATATCCACCGCTTTCGTTTAAACGCTAGAGCGAGAAAATAAAACGAAATAAAAAACATGGTAAGAAAAGGTACATCCTTGGTGTTAATGAAAGAATGAGCGTAAAGCCTGGGGTGTAGCACAATCATTAGAAATGCCACTGCGGCGAGCATTTTATTCTTGTACAACAAGTCGACCAGAAAAAAACAAAACAGCGCCCCGATCAAAAAGAAAATATGTGTAGCCAGATGTCGAAAGAGATAAATATCGTGCGAATCTGTTAAGCCAAGTGCTTTCTCGCCTATAATAAGTACGATTTCATACGCTGGACCATAATCCTTATCGCTCCAGGTTAATAGACCCTCGTCATCGTGAAACATATAGTAATAATTCACTTGTCCGGTTCCGCGTTGCATCGGGTCATCCCAAGACAAGCCGTAGCTATCGTAAGTCAAAACACCAATAATCAGTGTTATTCCAAATAGAATAAGGCCTAAATATTTGTAAATAGAACCCCATGTCGGCGATGCGAAAAACGCTGGTCTCTGAAACATAGTACCCATGTTAGTTTATTTGTAGTGTTTTCTAATTTTCAATAGATCTATTGGAATTCGGATAATGTCTGCTTTTGAAATCTTGGAATCGCCCATTTCAGTCCACGCATCTAAAGGCATCTCTAAAACGAGAGAATAAACTGCTTCTTTGCCTACCTTTTGTTTTAAACGAATAAGTATCTCCACATCAAAAAGCCATTTTGTCATAAAAGGCTTTTCAATTATACCGTTTAAAAAGTCTGGTTTAAACACTTTGGCTCCACATTGCGTATCGTAAAATGGCAGGTTTATTGAAGCGCTAATCAATGTTGCAAAAAATCGTCCAATGATATGTCGCTTCACAGAGCGGTCAATATTAGAGCCCATTTTCTTCATGCGCGAACCAAAAACTGCCTGATAAGAGCCTCTTAGCAATGTATTGTTGAGCTTCTTGAACTCTTCAAGCGGTGTTGCTAAATCGGCATCGAGAAAACCTATTGTTTCAAATTCATCCCTACTTTTTAAAGCGAGAAGTCCTGCACGTACTGCTTCGCCTTTGCCCTTGTTTACATCCAGATTGAGAAGTGAAAACTGAGTGGGGTTCTTTTGGCAGAAAGCCGAAACTACCACTGCCGTTTTATCTGTACTCCCATCGTTAACAAAGCAAATGTGATACTCATTATTCGCAGAAGCGAAGGCCTCAAAACTTGCTAAATCAATCCGCTGCGCCTCGTTGTAGCAGGGAATTACGATTCCTGTTTTTGCTGGCATATTGTATAGCATGAAAGTCCCGAACCACGAATACCCAGACTGCGTAATCCTTTAAAAAAATGGTAGTCTAAAAGCAATGTGCTATATATAAGCTTATCAACCAGAAATACCGGCTTATAGCTGCTTATTCCCTTTTGGGCCTTTTCATCGTTGCCTATGTTTAATCTTTTCTGAATATAACGAGCAGAAACTAATGAAAAGAAAAAATAACCGCTCTTGAGTGATTTTAAGTTGCATACTTCTAAAGTCTTCAAAAGTGTCGATACCGTGTGTCTTCTAAAATGCTTCAAGAAAACATCGTGCGCACTAAAAAGGCTTTGATGAGCAGGTACAGTAATCAAAACCTTTGTTTTTGAATCAATTACATCTTGTGAAATTAAGGCTTTTAGAAACCCCTTGTCATCTTCAATATGCTCTATTACATCTAAAAGAAGAATAATATCAGGGCTGAAATTGGGGTTAGCAAGCTTGTACTCATCTTGAGAATCGTAAAGAGAAATATTTGCATCGCCAATCTGTTTCATCAGCTCCGCCTTTATCTCAGGCGTATATTCGATGTCGATACAGTGCACTTTCAATTCCGGAAAAATCCGCGTAAGCTCATATACCATATAGGCATCGCCCGATCCGATATCAAGTATATGCAGGCTGCTCGTCTTCTTTCCAAAAGTTCCTTTCAGCATGTCGGCGATTACTTTAACTCGTGCACGCTCCCAGGGATGTCGCTGTTCGCGCCAATTGGGATTATTATTTAATTCGCAAATGTCCATTTAAAATTTTACAAAAATAAGACGATTAAATTAACAACAGAGGTATTCGCCCATCATTCGGGTTTTGGACCGGCAGCTCAAGCCCCGAATTTCAAATACTTTAAGGAAGATTTCTATCTCAACAGCAATGTGCGGCTTACACAACCGGAATAGCCTCAATAAGCTCTCGCGTATATGCAGATTGTGGGTTGGCATAAATTTCACTGGCAAAACCCTGCTCTTCAATTTTTCCGCGTCGCATTACCACCAGCCTGTCTGACATGTATTTCACTACCGATAAATCGTGTGAAATAAAAATATAAGTCAGCCCAAACTCTACTTTTAAATCGTTTAACAAATTCAAAACCTGTGCTTGTACGGAAACATCGAGGGCAGAAACAGATTCATCGCAAACAATAAATTCGGGTTCAATTACCAATGCGCGCGCTATGCATATTCGCTGTCTTTGGCCTCCCGAAAATTCATGCGGATACTTTTTTAGAGCTGATTGAGGAAGTCCCACATAATCCATCATTTCGTCTATGCGTGTTCTGCGTAGGCGGTCAGAGCTCAAAACCCGATGCACTTTCATGGGTTCCAGTAGAGTTTCGCCCACGGTATAGCGTGGATTTAAAGAAGCATACGGATCCTGAAAGATAAGTTGAGCTCTTTTTCTCAGAGGTTTAAATTCCTTTTGCGAAAGCGGAAGGATGTTTTTACGGTCGAAAAGGATTTCACCACTATGAGCGGGTACCAGCTTTAAAATCGCTCTGCCCAAAGTGGTTTTTCCACATCCCGATTCGCCGACAAGGCCAAGGGTTTCTCCCTTTTTTACGTTGAAAGAAACTCCATCTACCGCGTGAAAATAAGCTGTTGGCTTTCCTTTCCAATCTTTTTGAGATGGAAACCAAATATTTAAATCTTTTACTTCAAGCAAATTTTCATTGTCAGAAAAATCTACATGAACTTTATTATCGCGCTCATCTTTTGGAACTCCTTCTCCCATAAAATCGGCCACAACAGGCAGGCGCTCCGGGTTTTTGTCAAGCCGTGGCCTGCACGCCAGCAGTGCTTTTGTATATGCGTTTTCAGGATTGGTAAATATATCGCTCACTGGCCCTTTTTCAAGTACTTTTCCGCGATACATTACACATACATTATCGGCTACTTCGGCCACTACGCCCAGGTCGTGGGTAATAAAAATGAGTCCAGTATTGTTCTTTTCGCAAAGCTCTTTTAGCAATTGCAATATCTTTTTTTGCACTGTAACGTCGAGTGCAGTTGTGGGTTCATCGGCAATAATTAAATCGGGATTGCAGCTAAGTGCCATCGCAATCATAATACGCTGCTTTTGCCCGCCTGAAAGTTGGTGTGGATATGAATTGTAGAGCTCAACGGGGCGAGGAAGGTTTACTTGTTCAAATAAATCCAATACACGTAGGCGAGCTTCCTTGCCGCTGCATCGCATGTGAAGTCTAATTGACTCGGCCACCTGATCGCCACAAGTATGCACGGGGTTTAACGAGGTCATTGGCTCTTGAAAAATCATCGCAATCCGCTTTCCACGAATTTTTCTGATGGATTCACTATCCAAAAGATTAACCATTTCGTTGTCGATTCGAAATTGAATTGAACCTTTGGCGATAGTAGCGGTTTTGGCCAAAAGCCCCATAATGGCAAGCGAAGTAACGCTTTTTCCTGATCCTGATTCGCCCACAATTCCGAGTGTTTCTCCAGATTGAAGTGTGATATCAAGGTTTTCTACGGCAGTAACTGCTTGCTCACCCTGGCCGAAAGAAATGGTAAGGTTCTTTATTTCTAATAAGGGCAAATCAGATTTCATCGGGTAGTGGCTCCAAATAATTCAGGCTAATAAATGCGTTTTCAGCATCTAAAGATTCATTGCTTAGCGTAATCTCAATGATGTTATTAGAAACACTGAAAGTCGTCCACCGCTTCGATAAGCCATTTTCTTTAGGTTCTCCGAATCGTGAGGTTAATTGTTCTTCCAGCTTAGGCAGTAAATCCTTTGCTTTTTCATCACTTTCGGGATAGAAATCTACCTGAATCTCGAATAATCCAAACTCATCAAATGTGTAGAAAACATGCATTTCCGTATATCCGCTTTTGAGCTGATAAGTGTAATCATATTCTATAAGCGAGTCTGAGTCGATTGTTGGGATTGCCTTTTCTCTTGTCCTTATCTGTTTCGGCTGATCACTAATATTGCTTCCGCGAAAAAGGGCGCCCTTTTCTGTTCCAAAAATTGCCTCTACGCCAACCATTTCAATTTTCTGTTCGGGCTGTGGTTCACTCTGGCACGAAATCAGCGCAAATACGAATACAAGCAGACTAAATAATCTCAATATTTTCATTGGGTATGAGAGGTAAATTCTTGAATTTATGCATGAGGTGTGCCACAGTAATCGTGTCTTTTTCGCAATAGATTTTGATTCGTTTCAGGTCGTTTTCTTCCCAGTAAACTCTGGCCACATCCGCACCCGAAATGTCGTCTTTGGGCGTGGGAATACCAAAAATATTTGCAAGTAAATTTAAAGAGGTAAAGTGCTTGTAATCACCGAATTTCCATAGCTCCATGGTGTCTAAATGATTCACTTCCCACGGTTTTTTGCCGGGCGTGTTCAGCATTTTAGGCAATTCTAGCCCGTGCAGTACCATTCTTCTCGCTAAATAAGGCGCATCAAACTCTTTTACATTATGTCCACATAAAAATTTATCGTCGCCATTAAAATGCTTAATCAACATCGATCCAAATTCAGAAAGCAAGGCTTTTTCATCATCTCCATAAAAGGATTTTACCCTCAGTTTATTGATCCCTTCTTTTTTATATTCAAAACAGGTAGAGATGCATACTATTTTCCCAAACTCGGCATAGATTCCGGCTTTTTCGTAAATTTCTTCGGGTGTTTGATTATCGCGCTCTTGAGTAAACCTTGTTTTCTTTGCCCACAAATCTTTTAAGCTATCGCTTAAATCGCTAAAATTATAACAGCCGGGAACGGTCTCTATATCGAGAAATAAGATTTGGTCTATGTCGATATGGTTAAGCATGGTACTGCCAAATTACGGAAATATTTCTTCAATCAGGTTACATACAATTGTATCTTTGCACTATGGACTTTGAATTTGAAATACGCTGGAAAGAAACAATTGCTCAACTCGAAAAAATATTTGGGGGTGCACTAGAGCTGGAAGGAATTCTCTTTTTAATAGGTGTACAGGCGCTGGGACAGGGTACTCGAAAGTTTAAAAAAGACGAGAAACTCGACCTGATTCACATCGCTATTTGCACCATTTTAACTCCCTATGGGTACTACGAGTTTTCGCATTACGACACAGATAAATGGCCGCATTTTGAAAATGTCAAAAAACTACCATTTCTAAATGATAACGATCAAAAATTATTTATGCGAAGGGCAATTGTAGATTATTTCGAAAAAGAAAATATTATTGACCTACAAGAGTAAACGTTTTTTGATTGTTTTGCTCTTCAACGATTTTAATGATCCCTTCCATATATACGGTACTATCCGGATATTCCTTCGTGATTTCCACGTTCAAAATAGCAAACCCGCTTTGGCCGGGAACGTATAAATCTGTAAAGTCAAACTTTGCAAGACCGTTACTGGAGGTAAATTCTACTACATCAATTCGGATTTCTCCTACTTCTGTGGCGTTAGTAGTTCCTTGCCCAAATAAACGAACCTCTGCTCCGGCTACAGTAGAACCGTTCGGGGTTATTACTTTCACTTCTGCAAGTGTATCTTCTTCTTTATTACAGGCTGTAACCAGCAAAACTGCAAGAGCAATTGTAAATAAAGTTATAAAGCGACTTTTCATTGTAATGGGTTTCTTAAATTCGCGCTGTCACGAGAAACCAAAAATATGAAAATATTTCACAGAAAACACAATAATCGTATTCTTCTGCTTGCATTCCTATTTTGCATGGTAGGAATTTTTTGCATTTCAGCGGCATACCGCACTGATTTCAAGAAAGAAGAGATGGTGGTAATTTCCACAAAATATGGTGATATGACGGTTCGCCTATATCCCGAAACACCCCTTCACAAAGCCAACTTTTTAAAATTGATAAACGAATCTTTTTATGATAGCACCCTTTTTCACCGCGTTATAAAAGGGTTTATGATACAAGGTGGCGACCCTGGTTCTAGGGGCGCAACAGCCGGAGCGGCGCTTGGCACAGGTGGCCCCGGATATACTATTCCGGCAGAGTTTAACTCAAGTTTTATCCATAAAAAGGGTGCCCTATCTGCAGCGCGACAGGGCGATGCTGTAAATCCAAATAAAGAGTCTTCCGGGTCGCAGTTCTATGTAGTACAGGGAAAGCCAGTTCCAACCACCGATCTGGAAAGAATGGTTGCTCAAAAAAACCGCAATGCAGCAGGTGTTTCATCTGTATATTCGCCAGAGCAAATTGAAACATACAATACGCTCGGCGGCACACCGCATCTTGATGGCGACTATACCGTATTTGGCGAAGTGGTAGAAGGACTGGAAGTGATAGATGCCATAGCCAACCAGCCTGTAGATGGAAGAAGCCGACCCATTGAAGATATTGTAATGTCTATGAAAATTGTAAAGAAAAAATGGCCGCTACCCACGAAGAAATAGAGAACGAAATTAAGAGTTTCAACGCATCATCAGCCGATGAGCTCGAAGCTTTCCGAGTAAAATACCTTGGTAAAAAAGGAGTAATCAAGGAAATGTCGGCACGCATGAAAGATGTGGCTCCTGAAGACCGAAAGGATTTTGGCCAAAGCTTGAATGCACTTAAAGATGCCGTTCAAGAAAGAATAGATTCACTAAAGGAAGCAATTGAAAGCCAATCGGGTACAGAATCAAACGAAGACCTTACCCGCCCAAGTGGCTTAGAGCAAGCGGGGAGCAGACACCCTGTAACCCTGGTGCGGAATGAAATTGAAACTATTTTTCAAAATATTGGATTCTCAATCGCCGAAGGGCCTGAAATTGAAGACGATTGGCACAACTTTTCTGCCCTGAATTTTCCCGAAGAGCACCCTGCACGTGATATGCAAGACACTTTTTTTATTGAAAAAGACCCGGATATCGCATTGCGCACACATACATCATCTGTACAAGTGCGCATTATGGAAACCCAAAAACCTCCCATTCGCATTATTGCACCGGGAAGGGTGTATAGAAACGAAGACATTTCATCGCGATCGCACTGTATCTTTCATCAGGTAGAGGGCTTGTATATTGACAAAGGAGTGAGCTTTGCCGATATGAAGCAAACCATTGAATATTTCGCAAAAGCATTTTTCGGCAAAACCAAAATCAGGTTGCGCCCATCGTATTTCCCCTTTACCGAGCCCAGTGCCGAAGTAGATGTGTATTGGGGTCTGGAGAATGAAATAGACCATAGAATAACCAAAGGAACCGGCTGGCTTGAAATTATGGGCTGCGGAATGGTAGACCCCAACGTGCTGAAGGCAAGCGGAATAGACCCAGATATTTACTCCGGATTCGCTTTTGGAATGGGTATTGAGCGCATAGCTATGAACCGTTTCCAGATAGGCGATATTCGGATGCTATTTGAAAACGACATCCGCTTTTTGAAGCAGTTTCAGGGAGCCTGGTAGCATGGAAATGAGCTGCAAGCCATTGGCTATAAGCTGCAAGACAAAAAGAGTCAGCAGGTTATACATTTCAGCTCCGCAGAATAATATTTGTTGAAAGAAAAATGTGATAAGGCTATGAATGCTCTATTGCCTTTGTTTTAGCAAGTACCATTGCGCTATTAAAACTTTTATCAAAGCTAAATATTTCCATTAATCGAAAGACTCTTCATATTTAAGTGCTAACTTCTCTTAGCGATCTTTGCATAGAATCTCATGCCTGCAGCTTGATCTGGGATTTGCGCTCTTTGCGGTCAGACTATAAAGTTCATGAATTAAATGAGTAACCCTAAAATACTAAGTTAAAGTCGTTCGAAAGGAGATGGCGTTTCGGAGTGTGTTATTAAGTATGATTTGCTAGATCTTGATCGCACATAAAAACATTAGCTCAGGATAGCGAAGAATTTCTCCATCCACTCATCAAAACCAAAAACTAAGAACTAAACACTACAAAACCTTACTAAACCTTACTAAGCTTCAGCATATTCGTCTTCCCACCTTCATTAATCGGCATACTCGCCAGGTGAATTACCATATCTCCTTCTTGTACATAGCCTTCCTTTCGGAGGATGTAACGAATGTCGGCAATGGTATGGTCAGTGCTCACCATTTTATCGTAGTAAAAGCAGCGCACACCCCACACTAGACTTAGCTGGGTAAGCAACTTTTTATTTCCCGTGAAAACGAAAATATTTGCTTCAGGGCGCTGGCTCGATATTTTGAAAGCTGTATAGCCCGAGAAGGTCATTGACATAATTGCGGTAGCTTTCACCCTTTTTGATAAACGAGTGGCATTAAAGCAAATAGAATCAGTAATATACCTGTCTTCATTGCTTTCTGCAGGAACCTCTTCGTGGTGATAAATCTTATCTGATGTCTCTATTTGCTTCACGATTTTGTTCATTACCTCAATGACTCTTACCGGATACTTTCCTACAGACGTTTCTGCGCTAAGCATTACAGCGTCGGCTCCATCGAGTACAGCATTCGCTACATCGTTTACTTCAGCGCGCGTGGGAGTATAATTCTCAATCATACTTTCCATCATTTGCGTAGCAACAATTACAGGTTTTGCATTCTTCAAGCCTTTGTTTACAAGCATCTTCTGAATCAAAGGCACATTTTGTAGCGGAATTTCAACACCCAGATCTCCGCGCGCAACCATTATGGCATCCGTTTCACGAACTATATCTGCAATATCGTCTATCGCTTCCGGCTTTTCTATTTTGGCAACTACCCGTGCATGCTTTTCTTTTGATTTAATAATATGCTTAAGCTCGATAATATCACGTGCAGAACGTACAAATGATAAACCAATCCAATCTACATCCCGATCTAGCACAAAATCAAGATCTTTCAAATCCTTTTCAGTAAGGCAGGGCAACGAAATTCGTGTGTTGGGCAGGTTTACGCCTTTATTGCTTTTCAATATACCCCCATGAACCACAATGGCTTTCACCTCTTTCTTATTATCTGTATAAGTTACTTCCAGCGCTAGCTTACCGTCGTCGAGCAAAATACGCTCTCCAACATTTACATCTCGAGCAAATTCAGGATAATTGATAAATAATTTATCAGATCCTTTTTCCTCTGTAGTTGTAAAAATAACCTCAGCCCCTTCTTTGAGCATTAGGTTGTCGCCTTCAATTTTGCCTACGCGCAATTTAGGCCCCTGCAAGTCGGCAAGAATTGAGGTATGTGTTCCCAATTTCTTGTCTGCCTCGCGAATATTCTTTATCGTTTGATCGTGCATTTTGTGGGTGCCGTGCGAAAAATTAATACGGCATACATCCAGTCCTGTCGTAATCATTTCCATGATTATTTCTACGCTGTCTGATGCTGGGCCCAATGTTGCCACAATCTTTGTCTTCTTAGTATTCATGCTGTTAACATTAAATTTTGTTTATTCTTCAGGTTCTCTATGTCTATTTCAAAAGCCAGTAGAACCTGTCTTATTTCTTTAATTTTTTTTAATATCCCTTCCATATCAACACTTTCCGATTCATCTATAATGAGTAAATAATCAGCCTGTTGAACTTCAGTTAAAAATCGACTATTGCCGCGCTTATTCTCTATAAGCCGAAACTTTAAATTAAGCTCTTCATTCGTGTAAACAAAGTAGCTATGCGCTACAATATCTTTGTTTTTTGAATGCACATCAATTGAGTCCTCACGTTTTAAAGCAATATTTAATGCTTTATTTATGCTCCAGCAAATGCGGTAATCTTTGGCCGACGCATTAATACCTATTAAGTAATACGGATATTCCTCGTCAAACCTGAGCGTGAATTTCGCCATACTTATTGTCAATATAACACGAAGGTAAAAAATAAACTATTCTATTGAGCCATTTAGTTTTTTGAGCCCTTGCTCAGACGCCCTTTGCTCGGCTTTTTTCTTAGATGAACCCGTTCCCTCCCCAATCTTCAATTTATCCATATACACTTCAGAAACGAAAGATTTAACACCCGACGACCTTTCTATGGCTCGTGTATTAAAGCTTATTTCAGATTTCCTTTTATGCGCTTCTTCATAAATCCGGCTTTTGAAATCAGCCTCCTGATCTTCAATTGTATTCATGTCAGCAAACTCGCTGAGAAGCATCAATATTGTTTTACGCGTTCGCGGATAGCCAAGGTCTAAAAATACAGCACCAAAAAGAGCCTCCAAGGCATTGCCTGCAATAGAACCTCTGGAATGAGTGGCTTGCATATCTGTTTCTATGAGCATATCAATACCCATTTCCCGTGCCATGCTATTTAAATTTGTGCGACTTACTATGCGGCTCTTTACTTGAGTAAGATCGCCTTCTTCTGATTGCGGATACTTAAAAAACAAGTATTCGGCTACTACAGAATCAAGTATAGCATCTCCGAGAAATTCTAATCGCTCATTACTGCTATCGGGCTCATTGTAAATATTACGCGCCGCCGATTTATGCCTAAGTGCAGTTAAATAAAAATCTATTTTACGGAATGATATATGAAGCTTACGCGTTAAGAGCCTTGCGACTTCGATTTCGCGCTTATTTCGGAAAGGCTTAAATAACCGTCGGAAGTTCAAGCTTTTGATTTAATCAACAAATTTCTTGAAAATCGCAGATGTATTGTGTCCGCCAAACCCAAAAGTATTACTCAGAGCCACATCTACTTTACGTTCCTGCGCTTCGTTGAGGGTGAAATTGAGTTTATTATCAATTTCGGGATCTTCCTCTTGAAAATTAATAGTAGGAGGTATAATATTGTTCTGAACAGAGAAGATACAAGCAATAGCTTCCACAGCTCCTGCCGCTCCTAATAAGTGACCTGTCATACTCTTGGTAGAAGAGATGTTCAAATCATAGGCGTGATTTCCAAAAAACTGCTTTATAGCAATAGTCTCTGCAATATCACCAAGGGGTGTAGAAGTACCATGAACATTGATATAATCAATTTCGTTCAAGTTCATTTCGGCATCCTGAAGCGCTCTTTTCATTACGCTTAATGCTCCTAGACCTTCGGGATGCGGCGCAGTAATATGGTATGCATCGGCACTCATTCCACCGCCACCAATCTCGGCATAAATTCTCGCACCACGTTTTTTTGCATGCTCCAATTCCTCAACGATTAACGCCCCTGCTCCTTCTCCCATAACAAATCCATCTCTGGTTCTGTCAAAGGGTCGTGACGCCGTTTCAGGCGATTCATTTCGCTGCGAAAGCGCGTGTAATGCGTTAAAGCCGCCTATTCCGGCTTCATAAATGGTCGCTTCAGAGCCGCCACATACAAAAGCATCAGCTTTACCGAGCCTGATGAGATTATACGCATCAATAATGGCATTTGTACTTGAGGCACAAGCTGCAACTGTGGTATAATTCGGGCCGCGGAAATTGTACTTAATAGAAATAAGACCAGATGCTATATCCGCAATCATCTTGGGGATAAAGAATGGATTAAATCGCGGGGTTCCATCTCCTTTAGAAAACTCAATCACTTCGTCCTGAAACGTTTGCAAGCCTCCGATACCGGAACCCCAAATAACACCAATTCTATCGACGTCTAATTTTTCGGGATCTAACCCGGAGTCACGCACAGCCTCTTCTGCCACTACCATGGCAAACTGTGCGTATGGATCCATTTTGCGGGCTTCTTTCCTGTCAAGGTGATCTTGAATGTTGAAGTTTTTCACTTCACACGCAAAACGAGTCTTGAATTTAGAGGCATCAAAACGGGTAATAGGAGCAGCGCCGCTTACCCCCTTTGTCAATGCCTCCCAATAATCATGAGCGGTATTGCCAATTGGTGTAAGCGCTCCAAGTCCTGTTATGACTACGCGCTTTAGCTCCATAAGTAAGCTCTCTTACTTTTTGTTGTTTTCAATATACTCTACTGCCTGACCAACTGTACCGATCTTCTCGGCCTGATCGTCAGGAATAGCGATATTAAATTCCTTTTCAAATTCCATTATAAGTTCTACAGTATCTAGAGAGTCAGCTCCCAGATCGTTTGTAAAACTCGATTCTAAATTTACTTCTGATTCGTCAACTCCTAATTTATCAACGATAATCTTGGTAACTTTTGATTTAATATCTGACATATCCGTGCAGGTTTGTGTTTAAATTTCAGTTTGCAAATAAATGAATAATACCCATACTTTCAAAATCCTATTTATAATCTACAAGTATCTTACTGACAGGATGTTTCATTATATTGGGCACTTTTAGGTCTGGATGTGGATAGCCTACAGGGATCAATAAGTAGGGTCTTTCGTTATCCGGACGGT
>NZ_JAAGVY010000047.1 GCF_010686655.1 Cryomorpha ignava
TGATCATTTTGCCTTGATTTGTTGTTACACCTCAAGTGTCCGTGTCTTTTCTATATCAATCAAGTACATTCTGACTTTTACATCAACAGCCCATTGTAAATAGCCCGCTTAGGTACACGCTAATTCCCTAAAGGGGAGCTGCCGCCGCACGGTCTATGGTTTCATTTGAAACCTTGATTTTCATGACACGAGGACTTCGTAGATAGGTTACTTTAAATGATAAAAATGGTCTCGTGGGTGAAATGAGCGTTGGCGCCCTTCCTGCATCCGACCAGGCTTTTTGCCGAGAAGAATGCACGGGTGCGTGAAGGTGTTGATATACAGCTTTTTGATTGGTATAAAATTTACGAAAATAATTATCAACTACGTTGTATAAAGAGATTAGCTTCCGCAGGGGAAGTTAAGTGCAAAATGGCGCGCTCCCTTTTTATTTCAGATATATCTCTTTTATATTATGCCAACGTACTTGGGCAAACATATGCTGTACAGGTCACTCCGGCTTCCTTAATTCCCGGAAAGCCTGTTTCAACGTTTACTAAATTGTTATATCCGCGTGCTTTAAGAATAGAGCTAGCAATTACTGATCTGTAACCACCTGCACAATAAAGATAGGCGGGTTGATCTTTATCAAATTCGCTCATTTTATCATTGATAAAATCCAGCGGCCTGTTATCAGCATTTTCTACGTGCTCGGCTTGATATTCACCTGGTTTTCTAACGTCAACAATATTAAGTTTTTGATTATTATTTCGTTCTGCAAATGCATGAGCGCGAATACTCTCTAAAGAATCAACTTCTTTACTGGCCTTCTTCCAGCTTTCAAACCCACCTTCCAAAAAGCCTATTGAATTATCGTATCCTACACGTGCCAATCTGGTTACAACTTCCTTCTCGCGTCCTTTATCGGCTACGATCAAAATAGGTTGCGTAATATCGGGAACAAGTGTTCCAACCCAAGGTGCAAACCCGCCGTCTATACCAATAAAAATAGACTTTGGAATAAATCCTTTCACGAAATCATCCTGATGTCTGGTATCCAAAACCAGCGCTCCCGTTTCATTAGCAGCAGCTTCAAATGCTTCTGGCGAAAGCGATCTCAATCCGCGATCTAAAACAGTATTTATACTTTCGTAGCCATTTCTATTCATCATCACATTCTTTGGAAAATATGATGGTGGTGGCGCGAGGCCGGTGATGACTTCTTTTACAAATTCGGTCTTACTCATATCGGCTCTCAAGGCATAATTTGTACGCTTCTCTTCGCCTATGCTCCCAACCGTTTCTTTGCGCATATTTTTCCCGCATGCCGATCCGGCTCCGTGTCCGGGATAGACAATTACATCGTCGGGTAAAACCATGATCTTATTTCGTAAAGAATCGTACAGCGTTTCAGCCAGTTGTGCTTCTGTAAAATTAGATTTTGCAGCCAGGTCAGGACGACCTACATCACCAAGAAACAAAGTATCGCCAGAAAAAACAGCGTATGGCTTTTCGTCTTTATCGAGAAGCAAATACGATACACTTTCCATTGTATGACCGGGTGTATGTAGAACTTTTATTGACACTTCACCAACTTTCAGTACTTCATTGTCTTTTGCAATATGCGCATCAAAACTCGGTGCAGCATTAGGTCCAAAAACGATTGTAGCTCCTGTTTGCTTTGCCAAATCTATATGTCCTGATACAAAATCGGCATGAAAATGCGTCTCTAAAACATATTTGATTTTGGCTCCGTCTCTTCTTGCAGTATCTAAATAAGACTGCACTTCGCGAAGCGGATCAATGACCACTGCTTCTCCCTTACTCTCAATGTAGTAGGCGCCCTGCGCGAGGCAACCTGTATATATTTGTTCTACTTTCATATTTTCTATATTTCTTTGTTTTTCTTTCTTGTTTTGCAGTGCAAAGGTCGCAATCTCGCTTCACATTATAAGTGACTGCTGTTACGTTGCGCAAGACACGGAAATTTGTTTGATATCTAAAACCAAATTTCTTTTAAAAGGATATACAACCCCATAATTAGAACGAACCACCCAAAACTTTTTTTAAGTTTCTCGCCGGGTATTTTTTTCGATAAGAAATTGCCGATAAAGATACCAATTATCGAAATAACGGTAAAGACTAATAGAAACCGCCAATCAATATCGCTTCTAAAAATATCGCCAAGAAAGCCGATTAAGCTATTTGCCGCTATAATAAGCAAAGAGGTTCCAACCGCCCGTTTCATACTAAGTCCCGAAAGAATGACCAGTGCCGGTACGATCATAAAGCCTCCGCCAACACCTACCATTCCGGTAAGAAATCCGATGCCCACACCCTGCAAAAGAACAGATCTCTGAATGATGTTCTGCTCGCCGGGAGCCTTCTCGACCCGTTGTCTACCCTTTACCATAGACATAGAAGCCATAATAAGGATAACGGCAAACAGAAGCATTAGAAAAATACTTTTTGTAACATGAAAAGAGCCAATTTCGAACATCTTGTCGGGAATAGCAGGGATAATAAACTGGCGGGTAAGATATACTGCAATTGAAGCAGGAATTCCGAAACTAAGCGCAGTTTTAAAATCTATTAGCCCCCTTTTCCAATACATTGAAGCACCAACTACCGATGTGGAACCAACCACGAAAAGTGAATAGCCTGTGGCAACAACCGGAGAATAATGCATTAAATAAACCAGAACAGGCACTGTAACGATCGATCCGCCACCGCCCATCAATCCCAGCAAGAGTCCGATAAAAAGTGCAGCTATAAATCCAAAAATTTCGAGCATAAAGGCAAGGGTATATTCTTCGCAAAGTTGGTTATTTCATTCCCCTGAACATGTAACCTAACTCACACCATTAAAAACTTTTCCAGATTAATAATCCGTATCATATTTCGCTCTAGCTCTATGGCTCCGAGCTGCTCAAGTTTTTTCAGCAAGCGTGAAATTACTTCGCGGGCAGAATTCAGATCTTTGGCTATTTCCTGATGCGACACAGGAATTTCATCTCCAAAACCTTCCTGTTTCTGTTTTAAGTAAAAAACCAATCTCTCATCCATTTTCCGGAAGGCAATATGATCTAAAGTCAATAGCAAATCGTCAAAACGCGCTCGATAAGTTCGCACAACAAAGGCATTCCATGCGGGATATTTCTCCATCCATTTGCCAATAAATTCAAATGGAATTGAGATTAATGTCGCATCTGTTTCGGCCACAGCAGAAATTTTACTTTCCTCGTTTTGGAGTGCACACATAATAGAAATGGCGCATGCATTGCCAGATTCGAGGTAGTACAAAAGATATTCTTTGCCCGATTCGTCCTGGCGGTATATTTTAACCCGGCCATCAACGACCAGCATTGTATTTAAGATTTTGTCGCCCGATTTGATTAAAATATCACCGGCGTTAGCTTCTTTTACGGTACCTTCTTCTAAAACTGCCTGTTTGAGTTCATCGCTGAAAAAATCAAAACGGGCATTCACTAAACTTTCGTTGGAAATCATATAAAAGGAATAAGTGGCAAATATAGCAACCTGAGTTTGATTATTTTCTCGGAATAAGCCCGTCTATAAATTTACGTCCTTCGAGCAGCCCACCCCTGAGGGCACCGATTTACACCACCAATAAAATAGCAGATTTTTTCCAGTCAATAATCTATCTGATTCAGATTTTAAAAAGTAAGTGCGTTATAGATTATTTAATTGTGCTGTGGGTGTCGCACTTTCGGCCTAAAGGATATGAATGGTTGGGTTGTGTTAATTTATAGAATTTATATACATCCTTTTAAATCAGTGAAATAGATGCGTGTAAGCCCAACAAACATTCATTTTGTATTTACAATTATTAGTTGACTTAGCAAACTGAGTAAATCTTGATTTTTACGACAGAACACAAAATTTATATTGATGGAAATATTTTTATTACCTTTCAAACCGACCATTTCTTAAATCTCACTCGTGAAATCAGCTAGTAATTTTCTTCTTTGCGTTTTTACTTTGCTCGCCCTATCTATGTGCGGTACACAGGAACAAAATAACGCGGAAGATAATGAAAACCATGTGGTTTTTCACAAAGATCTGGCTACAATTCAGCATCATGGAAAGCTACGCGCGCTGACTACTTACAGCGCCACAAGCTATTTTTTGTACCGGGGTGCGCCCATGGGTTTCGAATATGAACTCCTCGAAAAATTTGCTGATTATCTCGATTTGGAACTGGAAATTGTTGTAACAGACAATATCGACAGCATGTTTAATCAGCTCAATCAAGGCGATGTGGATTTGATTGCACACGGTTTTGCCATTACCGGCGAACGAAAAGAGAATGTTCAGTTTACCGATTATCTCTATCTGGTAAATCAGGTATTGGTGCAGCGCAAGCCTCAAAACTGGCGCAAAATAAGCTGGAGTAAGCTGGAAAGTCAACTCATTAAAGATCCGATTGAGCTTATTGGCGACACCATTTCGGTGCGGCGCAACTCCTCGTATTTTACCCGTATTGAAAATTTAAGCGAAGAGATTGGCGGCAAAATATATATCGATACCCTTCCGGGAAATTTATCGACCGACGAGATCATAAAAATGGTAGCCGATGGAACCATAAAATATACCGTGGCCGACAATAATATTGCCGCAATTAATGCATCATATTATCCCGAATTGGATATTGATGTGCCGATTAGTTTTTCTCAACGCATAGCCTGGGCGGTGCGACCGGGAAGCGAAGAACTTCTTGAAGCCGCTAATAGCTGGATAGCCGGGATGAAGAAAAAGCAAGATTATTATGTAATCTACAACAAATATTTTAAGAATAAACGCAATTTTAGCCGTCGCGTTAAAAGCGACTTTTACAGCCTCAACAAAAACAAAATTAGCCAGTATGACGAATTAATTCAACACTATGCCAATCAAATTGACTGGGACTGGCGCTTACTGGCATCGCTTATTTATCAGGAATCTAAGTTTGAGACCAATGCAGCATCGTGGTCGAGTGCTGCGGGCCTGATGCAAATTATGCCCGAAACGGCAGCCGAACTCGGCGTGGAAGACATTGAAAACCCGGAAGAAAATCTCCGTGGCGGCACCAAATATCTGGATCAACTTGGCCGAAGCTTTTCGCATATTCCCGATTCGATAGATAAACTGAAATTTACAATGGCTGCATTCAACTGCGGAATTGGCCATGTATATGATGCGCAACGCCTGGCGTCAAAGCGCGGCCTTGACTCTTTGGTATGGGACAACAACGTAGAAGAGATGATTCTGGCTCTTAGTTACCCAGCTAATTACAACGACCCGGTGGTGTATTACGGATACGTACGCGGACTCGAGCCTTTTACTTATGTGAGTCAAATTTGGGAGCGTTACGGACATTACCGGCAGTTTATTAAAGAAGATGAATCGGTGGTTGCCGAACTTTTGGATGCGGAAAATGAGTAGATTCAACTTTTTAAAACCAAGTGATATGATTTTCAAGACACTCCGCATGTTCCTTCTCGCTGTCTTAGCATCTTCTTGTACATTTATTGTATTTAACGAACCCATGCCTACGGGCGCAACTCCTTTAGACCGTGTTCCTGAAAGCCTTCGCGGCAATTATATTTATGAGATTGAGTCAATGACCTCAAAAGTGGAGATTGGAGAAAATTATTTTATTAGCGACAGTCTTCCTGAATATCTTTCTGATTCACTTATACTTAAGCCTTTCGGCGAAAAATATGTTTTAAGCAAAAAGATTATCGATCCGAAAATTGAAGCAGATGGAAAATGGTTATGCTATATTTTATCGCCCGCGAAAGGAGGCAATCTAAATGTAGAAGTATTTTGCGTTGCCGATACCACCTATGAAGAGAAGTTGATTGCCAAATACGGCGGCAAACAAATGAAAGCACCTAAAGAACTTGGTGAGCCATTCCTATTTCTCGATACGGATTTAAAGCAATTTAAAAAGCTTAGTAAAGATAAAAAGGTACGGATTCCGGTTGTGCTTAGGCCTGTGGAGTGATTCATTCTTCTCTAAATATTCCTTTTAAATCAAGAACTAAATTATCTTGGTAGCCATTGTCTGTCATGCAATGTTTCGAAACCACATCGCTATCACTCACAATTCTAATGTTTCTACTGCAGTGTAAAATTAATCTTGACCTGCTCAAAAGACGGAACAATTTTGCCGTTTTTTATAGCCGGTATAAATTGCGGTGCCATGCGCAAAACACGCTCAACTTCTTGAGAAAGTAGCAAATCAGGAGACTGAACAAAGTAAATTTCGCCCAACGATCCATCACCCAAAATCTCAAATTGGGCGATTACGGAACCTGAAATCCCAATTAATCGCGCGTCATCAGGAAACTCAATATGAAGGTTTATAAACTGCTGAAGACTCTTGTACTTTGGAGATTTACTAAAGGTGGCCCGCCTGTCACTTTTCTCAAGGTTTTCAGCTTTCTCTAAGTGATAATCATATTCGGTCAGGGAAAGGTTGTTCAGATAATTTTCTGATATTTCCTGAGAAAAGCAATAAGACGTAAATACAATTCCAATGGCGAGGAGAAATAATTTTTTAGTTTTCATGAGATTTGGTTAGCAATCTATTAATGATTTCGTTAGAGTGCTAAATTACTCCCGGATTAAACATTTTCCCTCACCCAAAAGGATGATTTTATGGGAATGGATAATGATTTTCTTTTATTTCTAAATTCATGGCAATCTGTATTGTCTCACGTTTACAGTTTGACACAAACTAATCCACCACCCCAATCATCTGAAACATCCAAAATTTTAATTTCCATCTATGGAATGTTAGAGAAAACTTTTGCATTTAATACAAACGCTATCACTCAACCCTTCTCTCTAAACCGGGATATAGACTATCCTGTCCGAGCACTTTTGGACCCGGATGTTTCGAAAGAACTTCGCAATCTCTGACAACGATTTTAGAAAAGTGCCATCCCAAAGGCTTGTCGCGCGTACCTTCCGAGAAAATGTACTGAACGGTAAAAGTTCCTTTAAGGTGAAATCCTTCTAAGGGTTGATTGGTTTTAAACTCACCATAGGCAGTGGTTTCAAAAATCTTACCCGCTAGCTTTGAGCCACCTTTTTCAAGTTGCTCTATCTGCATAAGCGAAACCACATCAAAATTGTGAATAGATTCAAAACAAGGTAGCGAGGTAGTACCAAACCGAAAGTCCATAAATATATCTTTCAGCTCTTCGATGGAGGGATTTGGCGGATTTGTAATAAGCGAATCAACGTAGTAGGCTTTTTCCTCTATGGTCATTTTTGAGTACCGATCATTGGGTGCTCCATTTCCGGTAACACCGTAATAAATTAAAGCGCCCACTCCGAACAGTGCACCGAGAGCCAAAAAGGATACAGCGGTAATCATAAACCCTTTCGCAAAAACTTTACGGATTGGTGCACGCCGTGGCGTAAAAATTTGGCCAACAACAAAGGCTATTAACAGAAAAATGGCAATTCCACCGAATAAAAAACGCATTGATTTTTAAATTTACCGCAAGGTAGTGGAAATTAGCTTCAAGTGACAAGCTCTAAGCCGCAAGCTTTTTTAGTCGCGAGCCAATAAAAGGGTCACGGGTCGCAAGTCGCTAGTCTCGAGGTTTTGCTTATTAAGCTTACGGCACGATAATATTCATTCATATACCCTAGAAATCTTTACATAGCAAGATTATTGAACTAACAGAACTTGAAAATATCATCAAACTAAATCCCTGCACGTACACCCTCTCGCGACTCGTGACTCACTGGTGTCCGGTTAAAATTCTTTTTAATGATTTCAGTTTCTGCTGGTAGCGTTGATGTGTATGAGCCGTTGCGTGTCTCCCACACGAGCCATTAAAAGTACAAAACTCCGCTGGAAAATCCCCACAAATTTCCAGATAGGCACGAACCCAGCAATGGCTTATACACGGTTTCAGGCACTGGGCTTTATCCGCTTTTTGTTTTTATTCTGTTCAAAATATTTGACAATTTCCTCTGGACTTAAATTCATTATGTCCTTTGAAATTTTGTCCCTTTGTTCGCGCATAAATTTTACGGCATCAAAGGTTTTTTTCGTGTTTTTTTCTTTAGTCTTCATAAGTCATTAATTCTCTTGGTGAACGAATATCGATTGGTTTATAGCCTTCCGCAATATTTACGGAATTATATCCTACGATTCTTACTACGTTTACAATATGTCTAAAATTCCAGCTTATTAAAATGTTCGCATTATGTATTGTTGCCAAAGCAATGTGCAGACAATCTGCATATGATGTTGGACCAACGACTCCTTCGTCAATATATTTTTTGGCCAAATTGGCTGATTCAATATCCGATTTTACATAAACAGTCGAATCTTTAGGAAGCAATTCAATGGTCGCTCTTATTCGGTCAGGCGCATTTTCCAATTCCTGTTCCGTAACATTTGAGTAAATTATTTCAAATTCAGATTTTTTAACCCGCTCAAATAAAGGTTCCGTATATTCTTGAAACTCTTCGTCGTGCAATCCGCCGAAAATTGAAGTGTCCAAATAAATCCGTTGTTTTTTCATTTCCTAAATTTACGAAATTCAGCGAGAAGTTAAATTGTAGACGGATTTTTTTTTGCCTAGTGCCTAACGGCAATATAAGCGTAGTGGGGCACTTCGAAGTACATCCTTTCAATATACCGTAAAGTTTGTTGCTTGGTAAAGTTTGTTACTTGAAAGATATTCATTTTTTAGACGTGAAGCCCGCATTACGTTTATAAAATGTTCTCTGCTGGCTTTCTTTTGTACTGATTGTCAATTTATTGTTCTTGTTAATTCAAAATTTAGCGTTAGCTATTTTGTTCGGCTATTATTAACTTCAACTCTTCTTTGCTCGGTAAGACAGTTTGGTATTTGCTTGCAAAAATCTGCTCGTTGTTTTCAGGTAAAGTATATTCTACAACAGATTCCCTCTTGTTCTGGCAAAGTACGATTCCGATTGTGTTGTTTTCATCTTCCAATCTTATCTCTCGGTCATAATAGTTCACATACATTTGCATCTGTCCAAGGTCTTGGTGCTTCAGCTCTCCAATTTTCAGGTCTATCATCACGAAGCATTTTAAAATTCGATTGTAGAACACTAAATCTATTCTAAAATGTGTGTCGTCCAGAGAAATTCTCTTTTGTCTCGCAACAAACATAAATCCGTTGCCAAGTTCGAGCAAGAAGTGCTCAAGTTTGTCGATAATCTTTTCCTCTAAATGACTTTCCGAATATTCCGAACGCTCCGGAAGACCTAAAAACTCTAAAATATATGGATCTTTTATGGCGTCTTTTGGTTTTTCGAGAATAAGTCCTTTTTCTGAAAGTTCCTTTACCTTTTCTTTGTTTCTGCTTAAGACAAGCCTTGTGTATAATGCCGAATCATATTGGCGTTCGAGTTCTCTAACGCTCCAATTGTTTTTTAGGGATTCTATCTCATAGAATTTGCGTTCATTCTCATTATCAATTCGCATAAGTTTTAGATAATGCGACCAGCTTAATACAAATTCATGTTGTTTCAATTCCGCAGACGGTGTCTGCGATTTTTGATTTTCAGATTTCGACAACGGTGTTGACGATTTTCCATAAATCTGGTAAAATGACCTCATACGTTCAAGATTTTTTACCGAAAAACCTTTACCAAACTCTCTAGTCAGAACCTCTGATAGCCCTTTTAGAAGCTCTTTACCATATTCTGCTCTGTCTTTGCCGCCTTGTTCTTCTTCAACCAACATTTTCCCAATTTCACAGTAGGTCAAAACCATAGTTTGGTTGACTGTTTGCACTACCTTATTTCTTGCAGACTGCAATAAATCCACAATTTGGGAATAGAGTTTTTTATTTGAGGGTTTGTGTGCCATAAGTATTTCGTAAAAGCATATTTGCCATAAGTATAGTTTTTTTTCTCCAAAAAAACATTAGGAACAATAGCTCTTTTGCTTTAGTGTCTGGGCTTTGATAAAATGTTAAGTTTGCCGTTTGAGCGGCTCGTACTTCCGCTTGCAGAGAACGGCAATAATCGAGTAGGCAAAGGGAATTTCACCCTAAGCCTCTCACAGAACCGTACGTGATAGTCTCCCATCATACGGCTCCTGTTGTACAAATCTAAGCTACTACATTTATTTCAGAAAATTGCCAATGGTAAAACAATGTTGGAAATTGCTTCCTCATTGTTGTCAACCATTTATAGGCTCTTTTAATGCTATTTTTGTAGCGTTCATACCTTCTCCGTGCCCACCGAACTAACCGCGCACTAAGCATTCGGAAGACTCTTGTGAGTTCATACATTTTAAATTTGCCATAGTAGTGTACCCACCCTCTAATTATTGGATTGAGGTATTGGGCAACCCCTACAATACTTTTAAAACTTAACGTGTTCACATTCAGTTCTTCCAGCTTATCGGCAATTCGTTTTCTTGAACTAATACTGATGGCACAGTCAAAACCTAAAAACATCTTTCCATTTTTCTTTGAAATTGTGCTTCTTAGCTGAAAGGAATAACCCAAGAAGTCAAATTTGACAGCCTGGTGTTTTGCCTTTCTGCGATAGTCTCTGCAATTACTTGCTTCGCTGCGTGAGATCGCTTTCGCTAAGTTGACGATTTTTGTCTTGTCTGGATGTAACTCCAAGCCTACAGATCCCATCCTCTGATGTGTTTGTTTCAATATTAGCTCTGCGTGAGCTTTGCTCTTACAATGTATGATCACATCGTAGGCATAACGTGCAAATCGTACATCTTTATCCATGTTTTCAACCATTTGTCAAAAGCATAATGTAGAAATAGGTTTGCCAATAGAGGGCTAATAACGCCCCCTTGCGGTGTTCCTTTTCCTTGCTTTATGACCAGATGTCCGGATTTTGTAAGAACGGGTGCTTCCAACCATCGATTGATGTAAAGAACGACCCAGTTTTCGGGTACGTGTTTCTTTACAGCCAGCATCAGTTTGTGGTGATCTATATTGTCGAAGAATCCTTTGATATCAAGGTCAATTACCCAATCTTGTTTCCAACAGTTTTCTCGAACCGATTGCAATGCCTGATGGGCATTTTTATTGGGTCGATAGCCGTAGGAATTGGGACTGAATAATGCCTCTAATCTGGTTTCTATAAACATTTTGACAACCGTTTGTCCCACCCTGTCGCTTATGGTAGGCACACCCAATTTACGGATACTTCCGTCCTTCTTGGGTATCTATTCGCGACATGTTGTTTTTTATTGGTGCTCATGAAAGCGCTTCGCTAAGTTCCACTTCTTTGACTGGTGGGGGAAAATAACTCCCCGATGCCATTCGATTCCAGAGTTTGTACAGGTGTTTACTGCGGTCTGCATCAAATTCTTGCATGCTTACCTCATCTACTCCTGCACCCCCTTGGTTGGAACGCACTTTTTGATAAGCCTCCCAAACCATTTGGCGGCTAATCGGTATTGATTTTGTTTCATTCCATAAATTCATCCTCATTCTTATGAGTTGGTCAATAAAATGTAACGGTACAACCCAAGCCCTTTGCTCCATTTCCATTTACTCATGTCATATCTATTTGTTTTTGGTATTCGTGAAAGCTTCGCAGTTCAGAAACTTCACAGCTACTACGGCTTGGTCTGCCGCTGCATACACTATCGGTATTTTGCCTCTAAGTTGTTCTTATTGCGCATTTCCCTTGGCATTTGTATGCAGCTTCCCAAGTTCCATAAATAAGCCCGAATAAAGTTCTTGCCATCTGAACCGGAACGAAGTGGAGCTCATGACCACCGCCTAAAAAAATATGTCTATACGGGAATAATGACGCCAGCCTTACAGAAAATAAATAGGCACTCTCTGTAATTAATGTTATCGCTAACATTACTTTTCGCTCCGTAGCTTACTTCGTAGCTTTTGACTGGAGGTACGCATTTCTCCGCCTGCCCCGTATTTTCGGGGACACCTCATCAATGGTTCACTTTTCCCGAATCAAGTTCGGGACAGGCTGTTCAACTCCTTTATTCATACCTGCCGACCTCATGGATCGGATTCTCCCAAACGCTCAATACCATCCCGCCCAGGCGGGACAGCACCTTTGGGTGGTTTAGAGCCATCGCCTATACAACGACTCTGATGGACCTACCATCATCTTATTTACAGCATGCAGCCATTTTATTGCCGTGGCTGCTTCTTGGCACACTAAGCGTAGTGCGGGATTTCGAAGCACATACTTCCAACTTATCGTAAAGTTCATTACTTGTAAAGTATTCATATTTAGACGATAGCCCTGCATTACGCTTATATAATGTTGTGAGCATTTGTTATTTCACCCAACTTTTCCTTAGTGAATCCGTTTCTAAGTCTTCTGTGGTTTTCGTTTTCAGACCAATTAAGAAATTCCAAATGAGGCTTAATTCTTCGTCAGTCAACTTAACAGGTGGGTGAACACCATAAAACGGTAGATAGTGGTCTAACATTAATCTGGTATACTCATCTTTATCAGTTCGATTATAAGAAATTGGATCTTTCGTGAAGTCTACGAACCAGTCGAAACTCTTATAATCAGAAATAAAGGTAATTGGCGGACCAATCATTTGTACGGCATAATTGTGACATGTACCACATTGTCCGTCGAATAGATTCTTCCCATCTTGAGCTGCTGCGACATTCCAAAAGAAATTGGTCATTACGAAACAAACTATGAATAGTGTTAGGTTATTTTTCATTTCTCATTTTTTATTTCTTAACCATCATCTCTAATTGCTCACAACGGCATGTATTAGCGTAGTGCGGGATTTCGAAGCACAGACTTTCAATAAACCGTAATGTTTGTTGCTTGAAAGATATTCATTTTTAGACGTTCAGCCCGCATTACGTTAATATAATGTTGTGCTTATTTCTTTATTCATACTGTGTTGTGTTTTCTTAAGAATATCATGGCAAGTAGTACTATAGAAGACCATCGCGCAATACCGATTCCCATATGCATCCATCCGTAGAATTCAAGATAACCACTAATGTCTTCGTTTTGTAAATAAGAAAAATATTCAGCGAATAGGCCTGATAATTTGTGCGTCAATGGATTTAGTACAATCGCTAAAATTGTCAAGATTAGAAATTGCTTTTTTGGAAACTCTGTTAAGAGTATCCCACTTGTTGAAGAAGTGTTTTTAATTTTCTTTAAAAGGAAAAGTATTGTCGTCAAATAAAGTGCAATAGTCACAACAGGTAAAAGGTAATTTAAAATCGAATAGGATATTCCAATACTAATGGTTCCAAAGTACACTAATTGAGTTAAGAAAAATAGAACTGAATCAACTGCCTGAACAAACACGAAACCGTAGATTATCCAAAGTATCAGCAATGTCTTTTCTCTATTCATTATTTTTCAATTAAGCACAACGTCTTGGCGCTACAAGATGTTTGGGATTAAAGATGCGTATTTTTTCCATTATGCACAAGTTTTCCAAGTACAAAACCATCTTTAAATTCAGCCTAAAACCCAAATATCTTGTAACGGCTGTTAGTGGCTGGCTATCTTATTATAGTTGTTTTCGTCACTTTTACATCTTCAACTTTTCCACCATCTAATAACAATTTATTTATTGCATTAATCTCCGCGCTTCTTCCGCCAATTTGAATTATAGTATTTTTAGAAGGTTTATTTTCAAAATACTCTTTAACAATCTCAATTATTATTTGAAAAGATAAAGTTTCATCATATCTTTTTGACACTTCCTTTTTATTAGGGAGTATTTCATTATATTCTTCATTCCAATTTGCTGTTTTTATCCAAAGTTGTGCAAAAGCTATTGGTAAAAAAATATAAATTTCGTTTGATTCAAATTCGTTAATTGCTTTTTGAGAAATTATACCATAAAATTCATCATCATTAATTTCAGAATTTACTTCATCAATTTTCTTAATTATTTCTTTCACACAAGATGGGAAAGAAGTTGAAAGTAAATTCTTCTCATTGCTTTTTTTTTGCCAAATTGTTTTAAAAAGTTTCATTTAAGTACGATTTTTCTTTAGCTTGCCACTAACATCCGTATAAACCACACTCACCAATACCCGATGTGGTACATATTCATTATGTCGGTAAGTCCGGTTCGGATTTCTCAAATGTACTTTTTTCAATCAAAATATCCAATAGTTCTGTCGCAGTCACAGCATACCGCCGCTCGTAAGAAGTGTCGCAAATGTGGCGAAGCAGGTGTCAATGATTGATCAAAGCACCTTCAAATTACAAGATTATTGAAATAATATGTCTTAAAAATATCAAGAAAGTAATCCCTGAACGTAAACCCACTCGCGACTTGAGACTAGAGACACGAGACTAGAGACTAGAGACTAGAGATTACATTTTAAGTGAAAGCTGAATCCGCTTACGTGCCACATCCACGCTCACCACTTTCACTTGTACTTGCTGGTTGAGTTTTACGATTTCATTCGGGTCGCTAACAAACCGGTCGGCCATTTCGCTTACGTGAATTAAGCCGTCCTGCTTTACGCCCACATCTACAAAAGCACCAAAACCTGCAATATTGGTTACAATGCCGGGAACGATCATTCCTTCTTTCAAATCTTCTACCTTGCGTAAACTCGGATCGAAGCTGAACATTTTGGCTTTTCCGCGCGGGTCACGACCTATTTTGCCAAGTGATTCCACAATATTTTTTAAGGTTGGCAATCCCGTTTCACCGGTTACGTATCGGTTTAGATCAATAGCCTCAAAAGCAGATCGGGCTCCTACCAAATCATCAATCGACTTTTTTAAATCTTTTGCCATTTTGCGCACCACACCATAACTTTCGGGGTGAACCGCAGAATTATCGAGTGGGTTTTTTGCGTCTGATATGCGCAGAAATCCTGCGGATTGCTCAAAGGCTTTTGGCCCCAGACCTTTAACTTTTTTCAGCGCTTCGCGACTTTCAAAAACGCCGTTTTCATTTCGGTATTCCACAATGTTTTCGGCCAGTTTTGGTCCCAGACCAGATACATAACTCAATAAATGTACGCTGGCCGTATTGAGCTCCACTCCCACCTGATTTACAACACTTATCACCGTTTGGTCAAGCGATTCCTTCAACTTATTTTGATCTACATCGTGCTGATACTGACCAACCCCAATACTTTTCGGATCAATCTTTACCAGCTCTGCCAACGGATCTAAAAGTCGGCGACCAATGCTCACCGCACCGCGCACCGTTACATCATAATCGGGAAATTCCTTGCGCGCCACACTCGATGCAGAATAAACCGAAGCGCCGGCTTCATTAACCATATAAACCTCAACATTATCGCGAAAACGCACTCGCTGACGGATGAAATCTTCAGTCTCCCGACCGGCTGTTCCATTTCCAATCGCAACGGCTTCCAGCTTATAACTCTCTACGAGCTGCCCCACTTTTGCAGCGGCTTGGCTGGTTTCGCGCTGCGGAGGATGCGGATAAATCGTTTCATTGTGAAGCAATTGTCCCTGCGCATCGAGGCAAACAGTTTTGCATCCACTTTTAAATCCGGGATCTATTGCGAGGGTGCGCTTTTGACCAACCGGCGGAGTGAGCAAAAGCTGACGCAGATTTTCGGCAAAAACGCTTATCGCCTGTTCATCTGCTTTTTCTTTGCTTTCTGACTTAAATTCCGTTTCGATTGAGGGTTTTAAAAGGCGCTTGTAAGCATCTTTTACCGCCAGCTCAACTTGTTGACCGGTTTGATTTCCACTCTTTACAAAAATCCGATCCAAGTCTTTCAGCGCCTCTTCTTCAGGTGGAGAAATAGCTACACGCAAAAAACCTTCGCTCTCTGCGCGGCGAATTGCTAAAAGCCGATGGCTGGGAATGCGCTGCAGCGGTTCTGAAAACTCAAAATAATCTCGGTACTTCTCGGCTTCGGTTTCTTTTCCTTTTACGAGCTTTGCTGTTATGGCTGCCTTTCGGCGAAAGAGGCGGCGCACCGTTTCGCGGGCACGTTGGCGCTCACTAACCCATTCTGACATGATGTGGCGGGCACCTTCCAGAGCTTCATCAACATTCGAAATATTGCCTTTTACAAACCGTTTTGCCAGTTGTTCAACATTTCCCGATTCCTGCTTCATGATGGCACCGGCAAGTGGTTCTAATCCATTTTCTCGCGCCACAGATGCTTTGGTTTTACGCTTTGGCTTGAATGGCAAATAGAGATCTTCAAGTTCGGTAAGCGACCAGGAGTTGACAATTTGTTTCTTGAGCTCATCGGTCATTAATCCTTGGTCTGAAATGCTTTCCAGGATAAAAGCTCGTCGCTTTTCCAGCTCAAGTAGGATGGCATTTTCTTTTTGGATGGCAGCGATTTCCACTTCATCGAGGCCACCTGTGCGCTCTTGCCGATACCTGGCGATGAAAGGAATAGTTGCACCTTCGGCAAAAAGTGCCAAAGTACTGGCGACTTGTTTTTCGCTAATATTCAGATTTTTGGAAATTCTTGCATTTCGACTACGCTCAATGACCAAATTCGTGGTTTCCGCCATGCTTTAAATTTTCTGCAAAGTTATGGTTTGCTGGCAAACCACGACACGAAATCCAAATCAGGCGAGGATCTTAACTTTATCAAATTCTATTTTAAAGAAGGTACCCTTGTTTGTATTTCTTTCCAAAGATGCATCGACAATCATTGTGGCTATAACTATTAAGTTACGCAATTCAATAAGCGGTAGCGAAAAGCCAACTGTTTCAATTGCTTTTTCAACCTTGATTTCCAAAGATTTGATCTTCACTTTGGCCGCTTGCAAGGTTTTATCCATTCGGTTTATCCCGGCATTTTCGTCCATTATATTCTGAACTTGCTTCCGCCAATGGGCAATCCGCTTTTCCGATTCAACATTCGCGGAAGCGTACTTAAACCATTCTAAAGATTCATGAATATAAGATGGTTTGAGGGCAATTTCAATTGCTTTCAAATAACTTCTGTGCGCAAAAACTACAGCTTCTAAAAGAGAATTTGAGGCCAGCCTATTGCCGCCGTGCAAGCCTGTATGCGCGCATTCGCCACAAGCCATAAGTCCCGAAATAGAAGTTTGTCCGTGCACATCTACATCAATTCCTCCACAGAGATAATGCGCCGCCGGCGCTACGGGAATTAGATCACGCGAAACATCTATTCCCTCCGATTTGAGCCGTGCAGCAATATTTGGAAAATGGTTTTCAAATTCCACTTTATCTAAATGGCGGCAGTCGAGATAGACGCAATCGCTGCCGGTATTCTTAATTTCGGTATAGATTGCTCGTGATACAATATCGCGAGAAGCTAGCTCCAGGCGACTGTCGTAATTTACCATAAAACGTTCACCATTCGCATTTACCAAATACGCTCCAGAGCCTCGCACCGCTTCAGAAATCAGGAACGAAGGCGAGCTTGATCCATGCTTTAAAGCGGTGGGATGAAACTGGATGAACTCCATTCCCTGAATTTTTGCTCCTACTCGATTTGCCATAGCAATTCCATCGCCGGTGGCGATTACAGAATTGGTAGTAGTGCCGTAAACCTGGCCTACACCGCCAGTAGCGAGCATAGATACTGAAGATCTAAAAACCTCTGCTGTACCGGTTTCTGTATTCAAAATTAGCGCGCCACTACATTTACTTTCCACTGTTTGCGAATCCTTTTCCAAGAGCAAATCTATAGCCAGATGGCTGGAAAAAAGCTGAATATTGGACTGCCTGTGAATTTGAATAAGTAAGTTTTTCTCAATTTCAAAACCGGTAATATCGTTGTGGTGCAATATTCGATTTTGGGAATGGCCACCTTCGAGACCAAGGTGAAAATCGCCTTTTCCATTTTTATCAAACCGTACGCCCCAGTCTATCAATTCCCGAAGTCGGGCAGAGCCTTCAGTAACTACAATCTCAACCACATTTCTATCACAAAGGCCATCGCCAGCTTTGAGCGTATCGTCAATATGCTTTTGATAGGAATCTAGGATGGTGTCGAGCACCACAGCTATTCCGCCTTGCGCATATTTTGTATTCGACTCATTTTCATTGGCTTTGGTAACAATACACACTTTTGAATGCGGCTTGTGCTGGGCAACTTTTAGGGCAAATGTGAGCCCGGCGATTCCCGAGCCGATTACCAGATAATCGAAGTTTTGCATCACGATAGGTTGAGCATACGCTCAATAGGTATAATGGCTTTCTCTCTAATCTCGTCAGACACGTGAATCTCGGGCGTTTCATTTTTGAGGCACAGGTAAAGCTTCTCCATGGTGTTCATTTTCATGAAAGCACATTCGCTGCAAGCGCAGGTATTATCTTCTTTAGCAGGAGCTGGAATCAATACCTTTTCGGGAACTTCCTGCTGCATTTTATAGAGAATACCAGCTTCGGTGGCTACAATAAACTCCTTACCCGAATCGGTTTTTACGTGATTAATCATTCCAGTAGTTGAGCCGATATACGAAGCGATTTTTAATATTTCGGGATTCGATTCGGGGTGGGCAATAAACTGCGCTTGTGGATATTTCTGGTGCAATTTCAAGATTTTATCAATTGCAAAAGCCTCGTGCACAATACATACACCATCCCACAAAAGCATTTCGCGACCGGTTTTATGCATAATGTAGGCACCGAGATTCTTGTCGGGCGCGAAAATAATCGGTGTACCAAGTGGAACGGATGCTACCACTTTTTCGGCATTTGAAGAGGTGCAAACGATATCGCTCATCGCCTTAATTTCAGCTGAGCAGTTTACGTAAGTAATTACAGTGTGACCAGGATGCTTGTCGATAAATTCCCTGAACAAATCTGGGGGGCACGACTCTGCCAAAGAGCAGGATGCGTTGAGATCTGGTAAGAGAACACGTTTTTTTGGATTGATGATTTTTGCAGTTTCGGCCATAAAGTGAACCCCGGCAAAAACAATTATATCGGCATCGGTCGAAGCTGCCTGCTGCGATAATCCAAGGCTGTCGCCAACAAAATCGGCTATTTCCTGAATGGCAGGTTCCTGGTAGTAATGGGCGAGGATAATCGCGTTTTTTTCTTTCTTTAAACGCAGAATTTCTTCCGCGAGGTTAGTCTTCGAAAATGTGTTAAGCGATTTTGCACGCTCCTTTATTAATGTGGTCATTAAATTATTTGAAACCCGCGCGCAACCCGCACTTGAGAACTAAATAGGCCGCGCAGAGATCTCTGTTCGCTACCTTCTATCTTAAAATCGACGCAAAGATAGACGTTTTATTGATTTGAAATCAAGGTCCAACTTAAAATAATTTGCCGTTCTAAATGCCTGACAAATCAACTTACACATATGTTTTGTTTTAAACCGTTAACGTAATTTTCTTTACCATAAAATGCAATATTCTTATTTTTTAACTATAATTGGTAAAAATTTAAAAAGATATGGAGTCTACTCACGATGTACTGGACAATTCTGGTGCTGTAAGTCAAGAACTTACCCTTAGCCCAAATGCAATTTCATTTTTGCACGAAACAAGAAAATGGGTCAACTTTATGGCCATTCTCGGTTTTATCGGAATAGGTTTAATGGTCATTTTCGGCCTATTTGCTGGAACTATATTTGGTGCTATGGCTAGCGAAATGGGAACTCCGGCAGCTGGTTTTTCTGGATTCTTTGGTATCTTTTATATTTTCGTTGCCCTGCTCTATTTCTTCCCGGTTATGTATTTGTATAAATTTGGATCAAAGCTAAAAATTGCACTTAACAGTCACGATAACGGCGCTTTAGAAGGTGCTTTTGAAAATTTGAAATCACATTATAAGTTTGTGGGAATTTTGATGATTATCGTTATGTCTTTTTACGTTTTAGCTGCTATTTTTATGGCAATTGCAGGCTTTTCGGCGATGAGTGCTTTTGGATAGAATGACTGCAATGAAGCTTTAGGCCAAGCGCTGCAATATTTAGTTGTGAAGAAAAGTTTTCGCGTTGTTATTGAATTATTTTATCTTTTCAACATGCATCTATGAAAATTCTCCTTCTTTTAGTTCTCGTTTGCACAAGTACAATTGGCTGGAGCCAAAACAAAGACACATTGTCTGAAACCAAACCAGATAAAGTTGTAAGCAGGCATTCAGAAAACAAAAATATTGGTCTTTCACATCTCACAACCGATATTATCACCTTTTCGCAATTGGCAGAAAGCCATGAGCTAACAATTGAAAATATGCCCGAATGGGAGATTATTTCTTACGACCTTACCTATTTTATTCCCGATGGAAATAGTGTAATAATATATGTGGGCAGTGGAGACAAAATTCCCGATACCCTGACTCAAGAAATCATCGCCTCGGGTTCGAATAGAATTTTGTTTGAGAATATCATCATTTCCCGAAAGGGAGAATCGGACACGGCCGGGTTTCGCAATTTTTATCTGAATTAGCGTTTGGTCTTTATGGCAATTTCCATAAAAAACGCTTTTCTTGCGTTAGCACTGCTATTTTCCATTACTGCTTTCGGACAAGAAATAGAGGTTAAAAATTTGTCTGATGCGGCTCTTGAGCTTACTGCTCAACGAGTTACTTATGATCCTGCTTATTATTCCATGGCTTATCCAAACGGAGATGTGCCCGCTAACAAGGGCGTGTGTACCGATGTTGTAATCAGGGCTTACCGCAAATTGGGAATTGATCTCCAAAAGGAGGTTCATGAAGATATGAAATCCAATTTTGCGATTTACCCGAATAATTGGGGATTAAAATCGACCGATAAAAATATTGATCACCGGAGAGTCCCTAATTTGATGAAATTCTTTGAGCGAAAAGGCACGGTGAAAACGATGTCGCAAAATGCGGATGACTATAAGCCCGGTGATATTATTTGCTGGAATCTTCCCGGAGGTATGACGCATATCGGAATTGTGGTGGATGAAAAATCGGCTGATAATAAACGGTATTTGATTGTCCACAATATCGGTGCCGGCCAGGTTTTGGCAGATTGTTTGTTTGATTTTGAGATTATTGGGCATTATCGGTATCTGGCGGGGATTTAGGTTTTGAGAGGCAAAGTATTGGAGAGGCAAGGATTGGAGACGCTGTGCATTAGAGACGCAAAGCATTGCGTCTTTACCGCAGCAGTAATCGATCATCTGCGTCTATTGGGCAGCAGCGGTGGTGGTTCTCCGTTAGACGGATTGCCGCGTCCTATTGATCCGGCTATCTCCCCGCTGCATTTGCAATGCTGCGGTATATTATTCTAATTCCATCAAACCTCTAAAAATATTCGCGCGACAATTATTATAATTTTTCTCTATCTTGCAGACGAGTAAAACTGATAATCATGAAAAAATTCAACAATTTACTTTTATTCGCGACAGCTCTATTATTCCTTCCTTTTTTGCAGTCGTGCAACGATGACGATGACAATTCCGGCAACGATCCGGCTACGATGACGTATCCGCATACCATAGCCTTCTCCCATTTCGAAAATATTGATTTTAAGATGTGGACGAATGGTGCGGAGGTGAATACTACCGGACTGAATTTTATTGATTTTGTAGAAGATGATGAAGATGACTCTTTTCTTGTTGCTGAATATTATGAATCATCACCTGGATTGACTTTTACAGAAGATTCTGTTTTTAGTATGGCACCGGATAGCACCATTGAAGGTCACCCTTATATTATTTCTAATGACTCTGTTTATACCCAGATAGATGGGTTTTTTGGGAGTGATACAATTGTTAATGTCTTTATCGGTCTTGGCTCTCCATCGCACCTGAGACTTGTGCAGGGATTTTCGCAGTACTGTGACACGTATACTGGTGAATTAACTATAATCTCGTGTAGTTCAAATTTACATCAAAAGTTTCATACGCTTGAATCGGCACTGGATGAATTTGGAATCACGGCGCTTGAAGATATTGAAGAAGGTGATACTTTGATTGTCAATAATCGGTATGTTCATTTTCAATAATGGATTATTGGGGATTTAGATTTGCAAAATGACATTGGATTTCGGTTTTCTGCGTGACGCATTTCCACGGGAGACGCAAAGCCTTGCGTCTCTACAAAACACGTCATCTGCGTCTATTGGGCAGCAGCGGTGGTGGTTCGCCGTTAAACGGATTGCTGCGTCCTATTGATCTGGCTTCCATGCCGGCAGCGCGCATTACAGCCCTATCGCCGTAGCGCACCCGCATTTTGTCCATTGCCTGATAGAGGTTTACCATCTCTTCGGTATCGTCAAACATGTTGATCTGATTTCCGCCGCTTACGAGATGGCTGAATCGCACGCCAACCATTCGCACCAGCACACGGCGGCTGTACAATTTGTCAAACATCTCTTTTACACGGGGAATGATTATGTGATCGGCGGCGGTGTAAGGCAAGCGCATTTGCATGGTGCGGGTATCGAAATCGCTGTAGCGCACCTTTACGGTAATGCAGGCACTGAGCTTCTCGCCACGGCGCAGCTGAAAAGCCAGATTTTCGGCCATCGCCACGAGTATGCCCTTTAGCTTTTCCACATCTGTGGTGTCGCGGTCAAAGGAGCGCTCGGTGCTTATGCTCTTCCGCTCGTTAAACTGAACCACCGGCGAGTTGTCAATTCCATTGGCTTTTTTCCAGATTACCTCACCGTTTTTGCCCAGCACCCTGCTCATCATCTCTATCGGCATTTCCTGAACGGTAAAGATTTTTTTCACTCCCAGATTGCAAAGTGTTTGGTAAGTCTTTTCGCCTACCATGGGTATCTTTTTCACCGAAAGGGGAGCCAGAAAAGGTTTTTCGGTTCCGTGCTCTACAAAAAGCTGGTTGTTGGGTTTGGCCAGACCGGTAGCAATTTTAGAAACCGTTTTATTTACCGACAAGCCAAAAGAAATAGGCAATCCCGATTCTTTTATAATCGCCTGTCGCAGTTCGGAGGCCAGTTTTACACAGCCAAAAAACTTGTCCATTCCCGTAAGATCCACATAAAACTCATCGATAGATGCTTTTTCAAACAAGGGTACACGTTGGCGGATAATCTCGGTCACAATTTCGGAGTGCTTGGTATAAGTCGCCGAGTTGCCGCGTATCACAATCGCTTCGGGACAAAGCTGCTTAGCCTGGCGCATGGGCATGGCAGAGTGTATGCCAAACTTGCGCGCCTCGTAGCTGCACGAAGCCACCACTCCCCTGTCAGTTACGCCGCCAATAAGCACGGGCTTTCCGTTGAGCCGGCTGTCGAGTAGCCGCTCTACGGATACGAAGAACGTATCTAAATCCAAATGGGAAACCGTGTGTTGCTGAGTCGCGAGTCTCGAGTCGCGAGTCGCGAGAGGAGAATATGGTGGAGAGGGATTAGTCACGAGTCCCAAGTCACGTGTCGCTAGTGGGTCACGAGAGGTTTCTTCATCAAGATATGTTTGATCCTTTTTATTCATGGTACCTTCCTATTTATCAAAAAGCATAGCTAAAATTTGTACTTCATTCCTCTTAAATAACTTCACAACCGTTCTCGCAACTTGTACTAATAACTATTTCAAGCTTAATGCTCGCTCGAGACTAACGACTCGAGACCATTTCCGGCTTATTGCTTCCTCCCCTCGTCTCTTTTAAGGCTTTTCATCAGTCCAATTATCATTTTTTGCTCTGCTTGGATTAGATTCAAAAGTTCCGGGTTGGGTGCGGTAATTTCCGGATAAAGCTTCCCAATAAGCACAAATAGATTTTCCACTTCAAAACAGCTACCAAGCGCAATACGTAAATATTGCCTGAACGCCTTTGGAGTTTCATACGCACAGCCTTCAGAAATATTATTTGAAATAGATGTAGATGCTCTTCGCAATTGACTGGCTTATTCAAACTTCTCTTCTGAAGGTAACAAACGTGCATGCGGATAGGCCAACACTGCAATCTCAATTGCATTATGCCAAATCTTTAACTTCTTAAAATCTTTCATAATTAATCGTTTAATGTAAATGAATATAAATCAATAAGTCTCTTTTAAGTCTCGAGTCGCCAGTCGCGAGTGTGTAAGGCTTAGCCTACTGATTAAGTTTTATCTAACTGCTGCGCAGCGCTTATCAATTTAATAAAAAACAGATGTCCAATCTCAAAACAACGCACGAAACGTTGCGCACTTCTCTCGAGACTCGTGACTCGCGACTCGTGACCTCAACGGCTCGTGACTAATTTCTCCAACCTCCCAATTGCTCCCAGAACTTCTCTAAACCCACCGCTGCCAAACGAACTAAACGCCTCCAAATCAAAACTCATCACTCCTCGTGCCTTCCACACTTCCAGCACCTGTGCCTGCTTGATGGTGTATGGCTCAAAATCGGTATTGTCTGAAATCATTTCATACTGCCGGTTTTCGGGAATGGTGCGAACCCGTTTAAACACAATACCGTCATCTTTGGTGAGAAAAATATAGCGGTCATCGGTTTTTAGGTTCGTCCAGTCTTGTACGTACTCGCATATTACGTATGCTTTTGATGGGATAGGCATCATGCTCTCGCCTTCAATCTGAAAAATGCGATACGTTCTATCGGCGGGGAGTTCCGGAAAGGGCATCGCAAAATTGGGCAGTGTTGAAACATAGTCCAAATCGCCAAAACCATTGAGATAACCCGCTGCAGCTTTTACCGGCACCAGCGTTACGCGCTCTTCCTGAGTGCTCGCATCTATGGCAATGGGCAATATCCGCAATGCTTTTCCGGAGGCATCGGCACTGCTCACCCCTGTGCTCAAATCAGTGTTGATGAGCTGATCGAGGCTATACCCAAAAAACTCGGCCATCATTTGGAGGGTTTGGAGCCTGGGCTCGGCTCTACCTTCTTCGTAAGCACCTACAATTGGGCGCTTTAACCCCAGTCGCTGTGCCAAATCTGATTGCGTAAAACCCAGCTGCTTACGCAGATAACGAATGTTTTGACTTAAATACATAGTCTTTGTTTTAAGCGGCTAATTTACGAATCATTCTAATAATATTAGCAAAAATCAGTTTGAATTCTTTAAGTAGTGTTGCAGTCCCGACCATACGGTCTCTAGTTGGTCGCAGAGACGGCTCATACTATAGCAGACGGTTTACGCCCTTCGGTTGTGGAGATCGCTCTCCAAATTAGGATAGAATTCAGACCCCAAAGGTTGTCCAAACCTTTCGGGGTCTCTCGTCTAGGTAATCCCTCTGCTGAATGCCAAAAATCAACACTACAACACCTGAAGATTGCAGCTTAAAGCTTTTTTCAACTACCCACTAAACCCTGCGCTCCCCCCTCAGTTTACCAAGCCAAATGCATAGCGACCAGTGACTCGTGACGCGCGACTTAAAAAGCAATCCAATGCCACTTTACATCCCCCTCACTAAACTCCAAAGCCGGAGCAGGGATCTTTATAAATCCAACAACACTAAACACAGTTTTTAAAAAATGACTCTCGGTTTTAATCCGGCTCAGGTCAATATCCAAACTCAAATAATATTGCCGGAACCGCTCAATTTCCGGCAAGGCATCACCAGCTTGATTAAAAGGAGGATTGCAATCGCCACCAAGCATACCATTAGCTCCATATCCCAGCGCAAAATTTAGCCAGGGCAAAAAAGCTTTTTCCTTATGGCCAAAGCTTGAAGGATTTACCGAAAGCCACATTGTTTGGCCGTTGTAGTCTTTCAAAACACTTTCCAATCCGGTGCTGCCCAGGGTTTCAGGGCGATATTGGGCATAATCTGATGGTGAATATGAAAACTTAAGCGACATTCGTTGTTCATTCCAGAGAAGTTGCTGGCCGATAAAAAAGCCTGTTCCCGAAAGATTTGCCAAAGCATCGCCCGTACTAAAACCCCATTCATCGCTGTAGCCATCCATTATTTCTACAGTGGTTAAAAAGAATAAGCCCAGGTTTCCGCCTATCCATAAAGCCGATTTATCGTTGACTCCCGTCCATTTCATCACCTCATATCCAACTCTTCCTAGCTGGTAAGAGGTTAGCGCATGTCCTGCTTTATCCATCTGCATCCAAGTGGCATTGTCATTAAAAAAATGGAAATTACTTCTGGGATAGTCTTTGTACCAGAGTTCATTGAGCCCAATTACCGTTGCGCCGTAGCCAACTGCGGTGGTGGTGGTTGCAAATACTAAGCGATTTTTGTTTAGTGTGTCTGAAGTTGTAAAAAATTGCGCTTCCGCGGAAAAAGAGATAAATAGAATTGCAGCAATGGATATGATGCCTTTGCAGAAAATAAAACTTGAATGACCTGATGTTTTGATTGTTCGCAATTGAGACAAAGATAGAGAATGAACATTTATAATGGGCATTTCATGAAGTTACAAACTCAAAATGCACACCTCGTGCTGACTTGGTCTATACCAACTTTTAATTTTCATCAAGAATTCCTCAAAAATTAACCTCCAATTAAAAACAACGAGACTTTCTCCAATGAAGAAAGTCCCGTTGTTAAGCTTTAATGCGTGAATGAACCACTTCTGCCCATTCAATTAAATCAGCGTTAAGACACTAATTTACATTATTTGATAATCGATAATTTACCCTGATCGATTAATTTGTCGTTGAGTTCCAGTCTATACAAATACAGGGCATTTGCTAAAGCAGGTAGGTCAACCCTTGAATTTTGAGGTGGCAGTTTAGCATTGAAAACCTCTCTTCCTGTAATTTCAAATATGCGCAGAGTAAGAATAGATTCAGAACTTGGGTATCCATTCAAAAACGAAATATTGACATAGTTTTGAGTAGGGTTTGGATAAAGCACAACATTTACACCCGAATCATTTAAGCCAAGTTGGGAAGGTCTTGCTGAAGCGGTATTACAAGAGCTAAAAAGTATAGTATTTGGACTTATTATGTAACTTCCAAAACCAGTGGTATCGATATAATTCTCAAGAGGTATTTCGTAAATTGTGGAGTCCAATACAAATGTAATACTGTCGCTCAAGAAGGTATTGATATCAATTTGACTACACATCAGATCGAATTCTAGCCGCTGTATAGACTCAAGAAGAATTAATCGCTTTAAAGAGTCATGATCGCAGTAGTTAATATTCGTAAGAATTTGTAAAGCCTTATCTTTTTTGCCGATCGTACTTAAGATGGATGACTTCCAAAACTCTAACTGGAATTGTTCTTTATAATTGTAGGTAGTTTTTACGCTATCTGTAAACTCCATTAATACAGTGATATAATTTTGAACTATGGGATCAAAACTACTTTGGTTATTGCTACGCAGTAAGATACTGTCTACAAAAAGTCTTTCAATAGTTGCCTTATAATTATTTAAACTCTTCCAGCGCATGTGTTCAATTACCAAAGCGATGGAATCATTGGAAACTGAATCAATCTGTGCTAAGGAAAGTAATTCATAAAATTTGTCAGCAGCAACCAGATCATCGCCATTCAGCGTGTCAGAAGTGGTTGTGCTAAAGGCGGCAACTTTCACTGCATAATCAAAAGGTGTATCTGTAAAATAAACAGGTGAGTTAATTAGAGGGAATTCGCTTTCATTACCATTTGACTTAGGCCCGTCTTCGAGAATTATCGGATCTTTTGGGTCATCATATCTTCCACATTCAGTGATAGGTGCCACAGGCCCAAATTTAAAAGGAATCTGGCATTCGACAATCCACCACCCCTGTGTATTATTATAGTCACCTACACTCAAGTCAAATTCTACTTCATCAGGATGATTAGGATCTTCAAACGGTACGCTTGTATCTAGCAATGGAGTCCAAGTATTATTGTATGCTATAATCTGGGGTGGATCAGGACTACAGTTTAAATCCATGCTTCCACATTCATTATGTTACCATCATAAAATTCATTATAACCATCTTCCATTAATAAATCGAATGCTTCATTAAATTTGATATTATAATCATTTTGTCTGAAAAAATTGTAACCTCCGCTATAAAGAGATGAAAGATTTATATCCGAACCCTTTCCACCATAAACGGCAGTTTCATTATTTTCAAAAGTATTACATTTTAGTGTTAGTCTTCCATTACTCTTACCTACGCCACCGGAGTTATTTACAAATTCACTTTTATAAATAAACATGTCTGGGACTGATATATCACTAACTCGACTTCCATAGGTAAAGGTTGAATAATGAATTTTATTCCCAACAGTTCCCGCTGAAGAGATAATGGGTGAGAACCAAAAGTCGCTGAACTGGACGATATAACCATATCCTTCTACAACTATTCTTGACTCAGTAAACTCAGAACTGGTAATATACAGCGGTCCGGATTCAAAGTATTGAAGTGCTGCATTAATCGGCACTCTATTAAAAAGGCTGTGAGATATATAACATGTTGTAAAAGGAACGACACCACGGGGATGATGCCCCTCATGTAAAGATTCCACAGTGGTTTGAATAAAGTCTGACTTATTGATTAGAACTATTCGCGCATCCTCTTCCATTATGATTTTGCCATACTTAAATTTCACCCAATCCAATTTTTGAGAACTATATGTTTCACCAACTACTGCTCCTTGAAACTCCCAAAAATCAGCATTTTCTTCCATGTATAGAATCAGATCATCCTTATTCTCTCCACGCAATTCTACTTTAGCATTTAAACCTGCAGAAAAGCGCTCACCCCAATACCCTTCTTTAAGCATACGGATATATCCGCTTTCTGTACCTTGGTACGTAAAAGTAAAGGTTGCATCATCTCCAATGTGTGTCAAACCACCAAGAGCGAGCACTGCGTTGTTTCCATTGAGTTCTATTTGAGCTCCATCTTCGTAGATAAGTTTACCTCCGGCTTTTATGATCACTTCACCACCGTCATCAACTTTCAACAGCCCGCCTTTGAGTAGCAGTTCCCCTCCGGCAAGAACAATTACTTTCCCTCCATCACGAACACGCAATAAACCGCTATTGAGATTAATTTCACCTCCATCATGAACTACTAATTTTGATCCGGATCTTACCTCTACGGCTCCTCCATCCAGATTAATTTCTGCATTTTCGAGAACATTTAACATCCCGGTATTAGCGGTTGTCTCTCCTATAAGAATAGATCCATAGGGCTCTACTTCTATACTGCCATATTGACTTGAAGCACAACCTTTTGTTAGGTAAACAGAGAAATTAGGCACATTACTATTTGGATACGTGTTATCAGAAAAATCTACAATCGGCCCGCCGCAGTTTATTCCCACTACTCCATATCCACTTGGATCTCCGCTAAGAATTAAACTTGTAGTAATTCTATCTGTAGTTTCAGTAATCTCACCGTTGTTGTTATTTGCACCGAGATTATAGAAATAGTCAGATATACTCGTGAACTGGTTAATTGATGAATAATCAGGACTTATGAATTCTTCAAACGGTCCCACATTACTTGGAGAAAGGTCAACATGAGCTTCGTTTGTCGGTGCAGTATTGGGGGGATAAAGCGTTGGATCTAAAATAAAGACTTTATCAAATTCAGTTTCGTTGTTTGCCACCACAGTCGCCGGATCAATTTGAGCAAAGGGAGTTGAGAATTTTCCGGGAATATTCAGCGCACTCACCGTCGGTACAAATCCAAATTGCGTTTGATGAATTTCAATACATGGAAGATAATTTCCTGATAGAATATCCTGAAAAAACTGAGCACTTGCACCTGTGCCTGAAACCGCATTTATTGGAAAACTTCCTCCCGGTGCACTATCGAAAGGTATTCCACGAGCCTTGACTTTGTATTGTCCTATACTTATTTCAACTAATCCCCATAAAAGTTCACCTTGAAGATATCTTTCATAAATCTTAAAAGATTCATCCCCTCCCGGCAGTGCATTGATATCGAGTCCTATACCTGCGGTTGCTCCAAAAAATGCTGCCATATCTATCACCGCTCCAAGAGTTAAATTAATGAGCGTATTTGCAAAAGTGTGACCATCTATAAGGTCATAGGTATCAACCAATTCATCTGTGCAACTATAATCTGACATAATGTCAATACTAATTAGTTCTGCAACTCCTGTAAACCCCTGACTGTTTCCTACACCATTGCCTTTAGCGATGGCTATATTTTCTGTGGTAGATTGAGGCAGACCTATTTGAAGTTCTGATATAAAGTCAGTTCTCATTTGAGCAGGCACCCTTATGGGAATATTAAACGGCGGAAGATACGCGATATCAAAAGCATAAATAAGCATTTGTTTGGCAGCCGGAGAATTAAGAAGGTTATACGCATTCTGGATTCCTTCTTCATAGTCAGATATATCAACATTTCGGTACAAGTCATCTACCGCGATAGCCACAGCATAAGGAATATTCGCCCCAAGATGTGGCGTATCGACGGTGATAAAATAACTCACATCGGGTGGGCCGTATGTATTATCGAGCTCCATTTGGCGCACGGCGAGGCGTGCTACCAGACCGCCCATGCTATAGCCAGCCACCACATTGGGCTCCGTACTGCCATTGGCGGCTTTTTGATCGTTTACCCATTTTATGGCCTTCTTTAGGGTCTGGGCATTCTCTAAAATATTGCCCGTGCCCTGCTCAAAATCGACGTAAACGATGTCGTAGCCGTTGGCTTCGAGCTCGTCGAGAAGTGGGTAGCCTGATCCATTCTGGTCTTGATAAAAGTCAAACTTATCGTAAAAATCGATGTACGTTTCATTCTCAAAAGCTTCAAAATACTCATCGGGGCTAAACCCTTCCACGTAAATAAAAGGTTTGATTATTTTGTCATTGCCACATGCGTACTCTATTTGCAGATCAATGCCGTAATTGCTCAAAGCCGGGTCGGGGTGGTCAATATGTTTGAATCCGCTCCACGATTCATTGTAATTCTTGGCACCCGAAGGGTGGTAATTCGGTGTTTGCACCAAGGTCAAAGTGCTGTATGCGTAATAGATCTCGTTATTGGTATAGGTAATGCGCAGCTTGAGATGCTTTTTTCCAAAACTGCTCCAAGAAACCTTCACAGTGGTATTTAAGCCCACCGTTTTCCAGCCCTGCCCATCGTCAAAATCAAATGCCACTGTAGATACGTTCAGACCTGTATTTGTTTTGAAAAAGGCGGGGGATGTTTTAAAATCCATACTCAAGCTGTCTTTAATCGTGGTTTTATAAGGACTAAATGCAAAGAGAGTTTGCGCTTCGTAGGGCGACGTAGATTGATTGGGATAGTCGTAAAGTTCACCGTTTTGCTCGTAGAAGAGGGAATAAATCAGCGCAGAATCGCGCTTGATACGGTGATAGTCTGCATGAATGATAACCAGTGGGTTCTTCCCCGCAGCTTCTTCAGAATCGCGCTGGGCTTTCCAGTCATTGATGCTCGGTATAGGTGATGGCTGAACGGTAGCTGCGGTAACCATAGTACCATACAGCTTTAGCCAATGCTTATGGCTTTTTACCGTATCGGCACCGACCGAGCCGTCAAAATCTGCAGGCTTGGCAAATGGCCAGGCGCGATCGAGAAGCAAGTTCGTAGTAACACCGGTGAGATCGAGATTGCCAAATACATCGTCCATTTTTTCTGAAAAGGGAACGGAAGTATCAATAACGGTATCTGTAGGGAATGGTACTGTTTGCCCGAAGGCAAAAAAAGTTGTAAGACAGCATAAAACTGCCAAGAATAATTTGGTATTGACGAAATCAAAAGATTTGTCACTATCTTGGATTTTCATAATGATTGGGTTTAAGGGTTAAAAAAACGTACTAAAAAATTTGAGGAACATCAAAACGAAAACGGCCTTCTGTCACACGGATAGTATCAGTACCCTGCTCATCAGAGACCGTAAACTTAAAGGTTCCTTTAATAGTGCCAAGGGGTGAGTTTCCAGAGGCTCTTGGTATAAACTCTTCAATCATCATTTCCCCATCTATCAAGTGTTCCATTTTTATTATCGAGCCGTCGGCTTCCAAATAACGATAAAGGGGAAAAATTGAATCTGCGAATGAAGGTTCATTGAATAGAAGAAGTCCTGTATTATGCTCAAGTCCATTGATTCTAATCATTGCCGCTTCAGAATTTGAACAGTCTCTTCCAGAAAAGACAGCATAGCCCTGTGGAATTTCCATATAAGACTCTGGATAATAATCAAACTGCGGCCCGCTGCATTGAAAGGGAATACTTATTGCCTGAAAAGGCTCGCCGTTTATCTTACACTCAAAGTATTGAATGCCGTAATTGGGTTTGTCGGGCTTGTCGTCATCTTCTTTGCACGATGCAAGAATAGTAAGCAACAGGAATAAGAAAAAATGGGTTTTTAGTTGTATCATGACTCAAGAGTTTGAACTAATTTAATGATTTTTCAGTTAACGATTATTAAGAATGTCGTACAGGTTAGATTCGTGGCGTAGATTTTATCATTGCAATCCGCCGGCTTGGCAAAAGGCCAGGCGCGGTCGAGAAGCAAATTTGTAGTAACATCGCTAAGATCGAGATTGCCAAATACATCGTCCATTTTTTCCGAAAAAGGAACGGAAGTATCAATAACGGTATCTGTAGGGAATGATACTGTTTGCCCGAAGACAAAAAAAGTTGTAAGACAGCATAAAACTGCCAAGGAAAATTTGGTATTGACGAAATCAAAAGATTTGTCTATATACCTACGCGGCGGTTGGCATCTGCGATCTTTGGTTTTCATAATAATTGGTTTTTTGGTTAATAAAATTAGAATATTTGGGGAACATCAAATCTAAACTGACCATCAGTAATCCTGAAAGTATCTACAGCATTTTCATCGGTAACCGTGAAATTAAA
>NZ_JAAGVY010000048.1 GCF_010686655.1 Cryomorpha ignava
CAAAAATGATGACAACACCAACCCCGTTAAATAGAATGGCGCGTGTAAAGGCGCGATGCTTCGCGCCTCTAATACGCCCATTCATTGTTCAACATCAAAATGAAAACCGTCAGCATTCAAAACGTAATTTACCTTAGAATGTAAACATGTTCTTACCGGGATTCAAAAATGATGACAACAAAACGTTCTCTTTAACACCGTTGAAAAAAAAACACATGTGAAAAACACCAACGACGTTGCATCATTAATGTCGCAATCAACAAATCGTATCCAGACCGCCGGGGTATAAATTTCAAAATATAAACCAATCACATTCACCGGTCGAAACCGCAGGTTGCAGATCCCGCCTTAGCGGGGCGGATGAACGTGATTGATATTTAACCCCGGATTAAAATCCGGGGCTACAATAACGATCGTGCCTACAGCACTGCTACGTTAAATATTGAATCTACCTTGGAGAGGTCCAATATCTGTCGAAAAAGATACCCGAATGTTAATCGCCGACGCTGTCCATTTACCTTACATGCGTACTCCCAAAAGGTCGTCGGTGAGATCGCTTCGCTAAGTGCGAGTACCTCAACTTAGCGCAGCGCTTTCACGTGGTCATTGAGCGCAGTCGAAATGCAGCGAAGCAAGTAATGCGGCGCATACGGCCTCTCGTTGGTCGTAGGCTTAAATCAAGTTGAACCTTGTTGGTTTTTTTTGAAAACGCTTGTCAAAGAAACATATGTTTTGTAATTTCAGGCTCAATGGATTTGAAATCAAAATTGAGAGTTGAGGGTTCGAAAAATTGCTCTGGAGACATTATTGGTCTAAATAAGATTAGACAACTTAAGGAGTCAAATTACTATGTCATCCCTCAAACCCTTGATGGGGATGCGCCTAAAGAGTTTGTAAGTGCTTATTTTTATTCTAAATCAAATAAATTTCACAAAAAGAACAGTAGTTCATGGTACAAGTATATCGCGAAAACGGCTGAAAAGTGGTATCCCATCGAGTCTATTACTGAGTTTACAATAAACAAATTAGGAGAGACGCTGGGTCTCAAAATGAATGAATCTGAATTGGTTTATTGTAATGGTCAGATTCGTTTTTTCAGCAAATATTTCCTCAAAAAGGATGAGATTCTACTTCATGGAGCAGAAATTTGCGGTGATTACTTAAATGATCGCGTTTTCGCAAACGAAATTGCAGGTGATAAAAATACGGCTCGGGAATTTTTCACCTTTGAATTTATTTGTGAAGCCTTAGATAAGATATTCAAAAGTCATTCGTTTAAATTAAAACTTGAATTTGTAAGAATGCTGGTTTTCGATTGTCTCATAGGAAATAATGATAGACATTTTTATAATTGGGGTGTTATCGCAAATACACGTCGTAGTGTGAAAATGCCTATCTTTGCTCCCGTTTATGATTCGGCTAGAGGGTTGTTTTGGAATCAAAGTGATGAAAAAATTAGACACTTTCATTCCCTATTAAGCAATCCCAATAGCAGAAAAATAGAGAAATATTCGAAAGTATCACAGCCTAGAGTTAGTATAGAAAGTAATAAGAATGCTAACCATTTTGAGCTAATAGAGTATATTATAGCTACTGATGCTAGGTATAAGGCTGTGGTCATCGATTTGTGTTCAGAATCTAATGAGAGGGAAGTTCTGGAGAGATTCAGGAATGATTGTTGTTGCTTTATGATTAGAGAGCGGCAAGATTTAATTGAACAGTTACTTAAACGGAGATTTAAAACGACGCGAGAATTAATATCATGATACAAGGAATATTTAACAAGTTATTTTCTAAAGGTGATGCCCCTCATGACTTTGCGCCAATGGAGCAGGTTGGGCAAATGACACTTAAATTAAATGATTTAGTTATTGGTTTTTTGACTTGTACAAATGGTGAATGGACATTCAAATATTCCGATGAATTTCAGAATCAGAATGAATTCCACTCTATTGTTGGCTTTCCAAAATTAGATAAAGAGTATAAATCTAATGAGTTATGGCCTTTTTTTCAAATCCGAATTCCCGGATTAAAACAGCCAGCCATCATAGAAACGATCAAAAAAGAACATATCAAGAATAATGAGTTTGACCTACTAAAACGATTTGGACGAAAATCAGTCTCAAATCCTTACGAATTAGTATAATGAATTTCCCACCGGCAGAAGAACGTTGAGTTTTTTTAGCTTTTAGCTGTTGGCCTTTAGCTGTTGGCTTTTGCGTTCGTCCTTATAGAAACCGTTTTTTCCTTAGACCGCCCCCCGCCCCGCTCCGTTGGGCATCCGCCCTGCGGCAAACAAAGACTCATCTCTGCCGTCCTTCGAGAAGTCGAATATGTATACAACTACGAATCAGATGATATGTCGCGTCGCTCCGCTGGGCATCTGCCCTGCGGCAAACAAAGTTTCATATCTGCCGCCCTTGGAAAGATCGAATATTTATCGAAAAAGATGTTGGCATGTTAACCACCGACCCTGTAAGGGTCGCATGTTTGTAGAATAACGATTGGTAGATTAACAAGGTGTTGGCGGCATTTTTGACGATTCATTAACCACCAAAAACAGCACAGAAAACGTAATTTACCTTGGAATGAAAACATGTTCTTACCGGGATTCAAAAATGATGACAACACCAACCCCGTTAAATAGAATGGCGCGTGTAAAGGCGCGATGCTTCGCGCCTCTAATACGCCCCGCTCCGCTGGGCATCCGCCCTGCGGCAAACAAAGACTCATCTCTGCCGTCCTTCGAGAAGTCGAATATGTATACAACTACGAATCAGATGATATGTCGCCCCGCTCCGCTGGGCATCCGCCCTGCGGCAAACGAAGTTTCATTTCATTCCACCCTTGGAAAGATCGAATATTTATCGAAAAAGATGTTAGCATGTTAACCACCGACGCTGTAGGTGTCCCATGTTTGTAGAATAACGATTGGTAGATTAACAAGGTGTTGGCGGCATTTTTGACGATTCATTAACCACCAAAATAGCATTCAAAACGTAATTTACCTTGGAATGAAAACATGTTATTTCCGGGATTCAAAAATGATGACAACACCAACCCCGTTAAATAGAATGGCGCGTGTAAAGGCGCGATGCTTCGCGCCTCTAATACGCCCATTCATTGTTCAACATCAAAATGAAAACCGTCAGCATTCAAAACGTAACCTACGTTGGAATGAAAATATGTCCTTACCGGGATTCAAAAATGGTGACAACTAAGAAGCGATCTCTTGAACACCATTAAAAAATAAACACGTGTGAAAAACACCAACGACGTTGCATCATTAATGTCGCAACCAACAAACCATATTCACCCCGCCGGATTAAAAATTTAAATATAAACTCAAATCATTCACCGGCGGACGGACGTCAAGAAACGTACGATACTACACATATTGCACCCCTACGACCAACGGGAGTGCGTATGTACGACCATTTGGGAGTCCGTACGCGCCGCGTTGAGGTACTCGCACTTACGAAGCGATCTCACCGAAGGTAAATGGACAGGATGCTCCCTCCGTGCATATTTGAAACATTGTGCACCAAAACTCTTCTCCATCTTAGTGCACTATTCTAACTAAAAAGCGATTGATGAAACGCTTCATTTATTTCTTTACTCCTTATTAATCAATAGGCAAAGGTGTGATACACAATTTCAACTATTGATGAGCTGTTTTCGTCAACTCAAATATATCCTCACTAAGTATCTCTGAAAATCGGTTTGCGGCAGCTTCATTAAAATGAGTAATATCTGTAAAGTCAGTCATTTTAAAATCATGATTTTTGCTGTAATTAAAGTAAAACACTTGCTTATTATCCACAAAATCATTGATGAACGAATTAAACAACTCTCGTTCGGCGGGCGTATGTGCCTTTAGTTCATTTTCCCGCAAAGGAGGCATTACCATAAACACGGTAATACCATTTGCCCTGCACAAATCAATGATCTTTTTAAAATAGTTTACTTGAAAATCAAGCCGGGTTAGATCTCTTTCTACTGTGTTTGTTTCTTTTGCTTTTCCGGGTTTTATAAACTGTCCGTTTTCACGCTGAAACGGCTTGTCTTCTACTCGCTTTAGTCCACGCAGCTTCATTGGATTTACATTGCCTAAATAATAATCTATTTTTTGGAGCAGCAAATTACCTTCGGGATAATCATTCATATAATCGGCACCTAATAAATCGCCGTAAACATAATTTCTTGTGTCAGATTTAAAACTAAATTGATGATAGTCAACACCAAGAATTACTTTATTGAAAACCTTACCGTTATCAAGTACATATTTCAGTTTGAAGTAAAGCTGGTTATAGGTATCGTTATCATGAGAGAAGTTGAAAGTCTGGCAATAGAATCTATCCGGATTAAGACCTCTATAAAGTCGGCTATTTCCCAAAATCAATAACTCGTAGTCTCTACTTAGTGAATTCTTAAACGACTGATGAATTTCCTGTTTGGTAGTTGGCCCATATTGAATGGACAATACATCAGGCATAAAAATCATTGCTGCGATACAATAAATCAGAATTGGAATAATGAACAGCGCTAGTTTCCGGAACATTTTTCTCATAGCCTAAAACTGAAAATAGATGAATTCCTGCTTCTGACCGCCAAAGAAGAATATTGCGAAAATAATTACATAATACAGTGCATATCTGTACACTCGCTTCCATGAATGGCCCATTTTTTCAAGAGTATATGCATTTTCTCTGCCCAGCCATTCCATAACAATGAAGATTACAACCAACAGTATTTCAGTTTTTGGAAAGATAGTATAGGTACTCATTTGTATAGAAGGAAGTACAAAGAATTCCTTTGTAAAAATCCCGGCAATATACCCGAACGCATGACCAACACTATCTGCCCTAAAAAATATCCACGCAATGACCGTAAGTCCAAACGTTCCAACCATTCCGGCAATTTCGCGAAAGCTTGGAAAACCATGTTGGCCAATGACATCCAGATTTCTGCGGTTCTTGCCAAATAATAAAAGTGGCAAAAAGTAAATGGCATTCAGACCTCCCCAAATCACAAAAGTCCAATTGGCACCGTGCCAGAACCCGCTTACCAGAAATATGATAAACACATTGCGCACCACTTTGGCCATAGAGCCACGACTACCGCCTAAGGGGATATACAGGTAATCGCGAAACCAGGTGCTAAGCGAAATGTGCCACCGCCGCCAGAATTCTGCAATATCGCGCGAGAAATACGGAAAAGCGAAATTTTGCATCAACCTGAAACCAAATAGACGCCCGGTACCAATAGCAATATCGGAGTATCCCGAGAAATCGCCGTAAATCTGAAAAGCAAAGAATACACCGCCCAAGACTAGTGTTAAGCCGCTGTACTGATCCGAATTATTGAAAATAATATCGGCGTAGGCTCCGCAGTTATCGGCTATGACCACCTTCTTAAAAAGTCCCCAGAGAATTTGCCGCATCCCATCAACCGCTTCGGGGTAGCTAAACTTCTTTTTGGTAAAAAACTGGGGGAGCAGGTGTGTGGCGCGCTCGATGGGGCCGGCCACCAGCTGCGGGAAAAAGCTAACGAAAGCCGTAAAGGCCATAAAATCGCGCGTGGGCTCCAGCTGCCTTCTATACACATCAATGGTATAGCTAAGGGTTTGAAAAGTATAAAAGCTAATCCCCACCGGCAGAATAACGTTCAGCGTGCCCGCCTGAAAATCGTGCCCAAAGAATGAAAAAGCGGTAATGAAATTATCGACAAAGAAGTTGTAGTACTTAAAAAACCCCAGCAGCCCCAGGTTTACCAGCAGACTCGTCCACAGCAGCACCTTCCTTTTACTCACCCTTTCGGTCTTGCCCATTTGGAGTCCGATGGTGTAATCTACTAAGGTGCTAAACAGAATAAGCGATAGAAACCGCCAGTCCCACCAGCCATAAAACACATAACTCGCCAGTACGATAAGGCCATTCTGCTGCTTTCGGGTTTTAGTTACGAACCAGAATAGCAGAAAGACTATCGGTAGGAAGATTGCGAAATCTAAGGAGTTGAAGAGCATTGCCTATGGCCTTGTTGTTTTTAGTTTTTGGTTTTTGGTTTTTAGACGCGCGAACCTACGAACTTAAACTGTGTTTTAAAACACCGTTGTTTGTTTTTTGCCACCAAGTCTGCTCCGCTGGGCATGCGCCCTGCGGCAGTCGGAGTCTCATCCCAACCGCCCACAGCTTTCAATAAGCAACCCCCCTCTACCTCTGGGAGAGGGATGGGGTGAGGGATCTGGCCTATTCCAAGATCTTAGCAAATGACCCTCTCCACCAACTTCCCCGCTCCGCGGCATTTATTCCCTACGGTCATGAGATCGTTGCACTAAGTTGCAATGCTGCGGAATCCAACTTCTCGCTCCGCAGCATCTGTGCTGCTGCGGAATCCAGCTTTGATCTCCGCTGCGCTGGGTATCAACCCCCGCAAAGCGGGATCTAAAGACCTGCGCCGTTTCGTAAACAGACACGACATTAAAAAAGGCAATTATCATAAGGTAAAAACTGTCGTACTTACAGCACTACCCGACTCTATTTACCAACTTGTACCCCGGATTAAAATCCGGGGCTACAATAACTATCGTGCCTACAGCACTGCTACGTTAAATATTGGATCTACATTGACGAGGTAGAATATTTATAAAGCAACCTGTAGGAAGGCTAATCGCTAATACGGTGCTACCCCGCTCCGCAGCATCTGTGCTGCTGCGGAATCCAGCTTTGATCTCAGATACGCTGGGCATGCGCCTGCGGCAAACGAAGTTTCATTTCATTCCACCCTTGGAAGGATCGAATATTTATCGAAAAAGATGTTAGCATGTTAACTACCGATGCTGTAGGTGTCGCATGTTTGTAGAATAACGATTGGTAGATTAACAAGGTGTTGGCGGCATTTTTGACGATTCATTAACCACCGGAAACAGCATTCAAAACGTAATTTACCCCGCTCCGCTGGGCATCCGCCCTGCGGCAAACAAAGACTCATGTCTGCCGTCCTTCGAGAAGTCGAATATGTATACAATTACGAATCAGATGATATGTCGCGTCGCTCCGTTGGGCATCCGCCCTGCGGCAAACAAAGTTTCATGTCAGCCGCCCTTGGAAAGATCGAATATTTATCGAAAAAGATGTTAGCATGTTAACCACCGACGCTGTAGGTGTCGCATGTTTGTAGAATAACGATTGGTAGATTAACATGGTGTTGGCGGCATTTTTGACGATTCATTAACCACCAAAAACAGCATTCAAAACGTAATTTACCTTGGAACCCGCTCCGCTGGGCATCCGCCCTGCGGCAAACAAAGTTTCATATCTGCCGCCCTTGGAAAGATCGAATATTTATCGAAAAAGATGTTAGCATGTTAACCACCGACGCTGTAGGTGTCGCATGTTTGTAGAATAACGATTGGTAGATTAACAAGGTGTTGGCGGCATTTTTGACGATTCATTAACCACCAAAATAGCATTCAAAACGTAATTTACCTTGGAATGAAAACATGTTCTTACCGGGATTCAAAAATGATGACCACACCATTTAAAAAAAAACGTCGCATAACGCGTGACGTCTCAAAAGCTTCGCGTCGATGTTGACCACCGACGCTGTCCATTTACCTTCGGTGAGATCGCTTCGTACCTCAACGCGGCGCATACGGACTCCCTCCGGTCGTACATACTCACTCCCGTTGGTCGTAGGCGTCGAATGTTTGTAGATATAAAGGTTCGTAGTCTGCCAAAAGTTAATACCACAGGTTTATAAATTCACTTATTTAGTGAACTATTTTGCGTTTATTTGTATCTTCGCACTGTGACAAAGGAAAACTATGGAAATAAATTTCGAGAAAGACTACCTGAAAGAACTGTATGAAGACGGCAGGGCTCGAAGCAAAAAACATAGGTTTCAACCAAAACTTATCAAGAAATATATACAAACGATAGATAAATTAAGAGTCGCAAAAAATACAGAAGAGTTATATCCTATTAAAAGCCTGAATTATGAAAGGCTGATCGGAGATAAAAAAGGATTAGAATCTGTAAGAGTAGATGGCAAATATCGAATAGAATTTATCACTACTGAGGAAGGCGAAGAACGGAACACCATTACAATATGCTCAATTATTGAATTGAGTAATCACTACAAGTAAATACGCGCAAAGATGGAAACAAACAAAATTTTAATACCAGCACAAGCAACACATCCTGGAGTGCTAATTAAAGATGAATTAGACGCGACACCTCAACTAACCCAAAAAATATTGGCTATGGAATTAGGGGTGCAACCATCATTCTTAAATGAAATAATCAAAGGAAAAAGACCGGTAACCGCCGATATCGCAATTTTATTAGAAAAGATACTCGGTATTTCAGCAGACTATTGGATGAAATTTCAGTCTCAATACGAGATTGATAAAGCAAGAGTTAAACAAAAAAACCTCAAAAAAGTAAAGAATATTGAACAATGGAGCATTATAAAAGAATATGTTCCGGTCCGGTATTTAAAAAAACACAATTACCTAAATGATGACATTGAAAGTGACATTAAAACAATAAAGAATATTTATGATGTAGAAACTATTGATGGGCTGGTAACCTCTTTTTCTGAAGATAAATTTGCCTATTATCGCAAGTCAGAAAAATTAAAAATAGATGACAAAAACATGTTCGCCTGGAGTGCTTTAGCTCAATATGAAGCTAAAAATCAGAAAGCGAATACTTTTAAATTTGACAACCTAAATCAACTCTGTTTAAATCTGAATAACATATTCTACGAAAACTCCGGTACACCAGAAAGAGTTAAAGCTGCTCTGAATCAATTCGGAGTTAAAATGTTGCTAATTAACAAACTAGAAAAAGCACCTATTGACGGATTTTCATTTTGGTCAGAGAGAAATCCGGTAATTGCCTTGACTTTGAGATATAATCGGATTGACAATTTTGCATTTACAATTATGCACGAAATTGGACATATTGATTTGCATTTGAGAAATGATAAGGACAGAAAATTTATGGACTTAACTAGAAAGCAGAATTTGGACAAATGCGAGAACGAGGCCGATACTTACGCTCAAGAAAAATTGATTCCCAAACACATCTGGCAAGATATATCAGAAAATCATCTCCCACTCAACGACGAAAAAATTATAGCTCTGGGAGATGAACATAGAATTAATCCCGCCATCTTGTTAGGCCGGGTTTGCTACGAAATGGATTACTACGCGATGAAAACTTCGATAGATAAGAAAATGAAATAACGGTCCCCGCTACGCTGGGCAAGCGCCCCCGCAAAGCGAAACCCGCTCCGCAGCATCATGCCTTCGGCTTGATCCAAGATCTGCGCTGCGGCGGCAGAACGAAGTTCCATTGCAGCCCACCCTTTAAAAGATCGAATATTTATCGAAAAAGATATTGGATTGTTGACCACCGACGCTGTAAGGGTCGCATGTTTGTAGCAGCAAAGGTTCGTTGTCTGCCATGGTGTTGGCGGCATTTTTGATGATTCATTACCCACCGGAAACAGCATTCAATACGTAATTTACCCCGCTCCGCTGGGCATCCGCCCTGCGGCAAACAAAGTTTCATATCTGCCGTCCCTGGAGGAGTCGAATATGTATACAACTACGAAGCAGATGATATGTCGCGTCGCTCCGCTGGGCATCCGCCCTGCGGCAAACAAAGTTTCATATCTGCCGTCCCTGGAAAGATCGAATATTTATCGAAAAAGATATCCGAATGTTCACCACCGACCCTGTCCATTTCGAGTACCTCAACGCGGCGCATACGGACTCCCTCTGGTCGTAAGGGTCGCATGTTTGTAGCAGTAAAGGTTCGTAGTCTGCCATGGTGTTGGCGGCATTTTTGATGATTCATTACCCACCGGAAACAGCATTCAAAACGTAACCTACGTTGGAATGAAAACATGTTATTTCCGGGATTCAAAAATGATGACAACACCAACCCCGTTAAATAGAATGGCGCGTGTAAAGGCGCGATGCTTCGCGCCTCTAATACGCCCATTCATTGTTCAACATCAAAATGAAAACCGTCAGCATTCAAAACGTAACCTACGTTGGAATGAAAATATGTCCTTACCGGGATTCAAAAATGATGACAACAAAACGTTCTCTTTAACACCTTTAAAAAATAAACCCATGTGAAAAACACCACCAACGTTCCTCATCATTTTCGAAATCAACAAACCATATAAAGTTTCATGTCAGCCGCCCTTGGAAAGATCGAATATTTATCGAAAAAGATGTTAGCATGTTAACCACCGACCCTGTAAGGGTCGCATGTTTGTAGCAGTAAAGGTTCGTAGTCTGCCATGGTGTTGGCGGCATTTTTGATGATTCATTACCCACCGGAAACAGCATTCAAAACGTAACCTACGTTGGAAAACATGTTATTTCCGGGATTCAAAAATGATGACAACACCAACCCCGTTAAATAGAATGGCGCGTGTAAAGGCGCGATGCTTCGCGCCTCTAATACGCCCATTCATTGTTCAACATCAAAATGAAAACCGTCAGCATTCAAAACGTAACCTACGTTGGAATGAAAATACGTCCTTACCGGGATTCAAAAATGGTGACAACTAAGAAGCGATCTCTTGAACACCATTAAAAAATAAACACGTGTGAAAAACAACACCTACGTTCCCTCATCATTTTCGAAATCAACAAACCATATAAAGTTTCATGTCAGCCGCCCTTGGAAAGATCGAATATTTATCGAAAAAGATGTTAGCATGTTAACCACCGACCCTGTAAGGGTCGCATGTTTGTAGCAGTAAAGGTTCGTAGTCTGCCATGGTGTTGGCGGCATTTTTGATGATTCATTACCCACCGGAAACAGCATTCAAAACGTAATTTACCTTGGAATGAAAACATGTTCTTACCGGGATTCAAAAATGATGACAACACCAACCCCGTTAAATAGAATGGCGCGTGTAAAGGCGCGATGCTTCGCGCCTCTAATACGCTCATTCATTTTTCAACATCAAAAAGAAAAACGGTACAAATCCACAAATCAGCACATATAAATATTCCCCTATTAAATCATATTGTTGTATATTTACGTACGTCAAATTGTAAAAATACAATCATGAGCACAAAGCCAACATCAAAACGATTGTCTAAAAGTACACGGGCAACTACGGTTGCAGCTTCTATAAACACCCCCACTCGTTCAACCAAATTTTCACCCACATGGGTTGTTGGTAACGCCAAATATTCTCCTGATTTTAAACTTGAGATCATTAAACGCATTCGGATTGGTGTAAAGAAAACGGATTGGAAAGCCTTGATTCGTAATATTGGAGCAACCGAAAAGGAATTTGAAAACATCTTACCGACATCAATAAGTAGTATGCAACAGAAAACGGTGTATGGCAAGGAAACTTCAGAGCGAATCTACGAATTGGCAAGATTGTTTGGCTTGGGATATGATGTATTTGATACCAAGGATGATTTTAAGAATTGGTTAATGACCCCGTCAAGATCTCTTGGCAATAAAAAGCCATTTGATTTATTGGATAGTAGTCTTGGATTTGAAATGGTAGAAAGCGAGATCGTTAGGATCCGGTATAATGTCTATAGCTAATGATCGTTTATAGAATTGCTAACGCCAGGTATAAGGACAAGACTCTTTCGGGAATTGGTGCTGAAAAAGTTGGTGGACGTTGGAATGAAGTTGGCACAAGAGCAGTATATTGCTCCGAGAATATCTCTTTGGCACTACTCGAATATTACGTGCATTCCGGCAACATTGCTTATTTACCCAAAGAAATTTTAGTTGCCAAAATTGAATTTCCTGATCAATTTTTAATTTCCGATTTGAATAATCTTCCCGATAAATGGAATCACTACCCTTACTCTTCCACAACAACTTCAATCTTCACCAACTTAGCCAAAGATAGAAATCTATTTGCGCTGCGCGTTCCTTCGACAATTGTAAATTTGGAATCGAATATCATTCTGAATCCCTTATACAAAGATTTTGGAAAAGTTGAAATCGTTGAGTTTATTCAACTAGCTATTAATGAAAGATTAAAAAAGAATAAACGCGGTTAAATTTCCACCATACTCTTCAATCTGAATGAAATCTCGTAAGCCAGCGTCAAGATCGAAATTCCTAATTAAAAGTTCACAATTCGTAATTAATCCTTCGTAATTCACAATTCACAATTCAAAATTCAAAATTCAAAATTCAAAATTCAAAATTCAAAGCCACCCCTCGTAATTCAAAATTCACAATTCAAAATTCAAAATTCAAAGCCACCCCTCGCAATTCAAAATTCACAATTCACAATTCAAAATTCAAAGCCACCCCTCGTAATTCAAAATTCAAAATTCAAAATTCAAAATTCACCCCCCCCAACCCTACTCTTCCAGTTTCTCAACCCGCTCTCCAATTTTAAAAATCAACTCCTTCAGCGCTTCAATTTCCACAGCTTGATTTTCAATAATCACCTGCTGCTCCTGAATAGCCTTGATTGCCACTGCACTCATGCCTGCATAATTTACGGTGTAAAACATTTCCCGCTCACTATCTGGCTCAGGAGCTGTTACAAACTCCGGAAATTGTTTTTCCAGTTCCTGGGCTATATAACCGATCTGAGGCGCTTTTGCCGGGTCTCGTTTAAAATCATAATTTACAATTTGAACCTCTTTCACCTTATTGAGCAAGTTGCCAACGGGTTGAATATTTTCCTTTAGGCTTCTATCTGAAGTAGCCGAATAAGCGCCTGTTGCCGAGTTGAAATTACCGATCAGCGAGCCATTGTAATATAGTCTCAACTGGGTATCTGTAGCCCAATAACTGTAACGATTCGTACCTGTAGCCATCAAAGTTAGATTATCTGATGCCCCGGGTCCATCCACAATTAATCCTCCATAACTCACACCGCTACCAACCGAAGGATCGAAATTAATTCCCACCTTACCATGACCCGCCACCTGTAGAATATTGGTAGCCACGAAATCCGTTGAGCCGTAAGCGATATTAAAAAGCGAGCTCTGTGCCGTCGTATTAGATCCACCTGCAATGATCCATTGACCCGCATTGGCATTTTTAAAGCTGATTCGGCTAAGACCACTGCTATAATCTCTTAAAGTAAGTTGAGGAAACCATACACCACTATTTTTCTTAATCTCTAATCCACCCTCAAAGTAACCGTTACCCTTAACATGAAGTCTTTCCGATGGTGCTGAGGTACCAATGCCTACATTTGTTGGTGACAATGAATCACCTCCTACACTTCCAAGAATCAAAGAATTGCTTTGAGACACAACAGCAAATGCTCCAATAGCAGTAGCATTCATTAAACTTCCTGAGGTCACCGTGGCACCGTAACCCACCGCTGTATTATTACTACCTGTAGTAAGTCCTGTCAATGCGCTGCTTCCAATAGCCACATTCTTGGTTCCGGATGTAACTTGACCCATTGATCCTTTTCCAAATGCCGTATTATCCAATTTTATAAACCCCACATCCTGATTATTCTGCTTAAAGCGCAACGACTGATTATTAGTGGTGCCAATAAAATTGCTGCTGCTTACTGAATTGCCTGACAAACCCCAACCGCTGGTCGAGGTGATGGTTGTTGGCGCCCAACTTGACCCATTAAAATATAAATACTGACCTTGAGTAGCTCCCATATTATTGAGCTTGGCTGCCGTAACAGCACCGTTCACAATTTTAGCTGAGGTAACTTTGTTGTTGCCAATTGTGGGATTGGGATAAGTTCCCGTAAGATCGCCACCGGCCGAAACCCCATTGATAGTTCCGGCAGGCCCTACCGGACCTGTAGCACCGGTAGCACCCTGCGGCCCTACGGCACCGGTCGAACCTGTATTCCCCTGAGGCCCCATTGGTCCGGTAGCACCTTGCGGACCGGCAGGACCCGTTGCGCCCGTTGCACCTTGCGGACCCGTAGCAGCGGCAGTAGGCGCCCAACTTGACCCATTATAGGATAATACCTGACCTTGTGTAGCACCCATTGAACTAATTTTGGTTCCCGTTACTGCTCCATTCAAAATTTTAGTAGTCGTAACTTTATTGCTTCCAATTGTGGGATTGGGATAAGTTCCCGAAAGATCGCCACCTGCCGAACCTGTCGCACCTGTCGCAGCAGAAGTAGGCGCCCAAGTCGATCCATTATAGGATAATACCTGACCTTGTGTAGCACCCATTGAACTAATTTTGGTTCCCGTTACTGCTCCATTCAAAATTTTAGTAGTCGTAACTTTATTGCTTCCAATGCTGGGATTGGGATAGGTGCCCGAAAGATCGCCACCTGCCGAAACCCCATTTATAGTTCCGGCAGGCCCTACCGGACCTGTTGCTCCTGTAGCACCTGTAGCACCCTGAGGACCCATTGCACCGGTAGCTCCCTGCGGCCCCGTATTTCCCTGCGGCCCAATAGCACCCGTGGCACCCGTAGCTCCCTGCGGACCAGCCGGGCCCATAGCGCCTGTAGCACCTTGAGAACCTGTAGCACCCTGCGGACCCGTATTTCCCTGCGGCCCAATAGCACCCGTCGAACCTGTCGCACCCTGAGGACCCGTCGCTCCCTGCGAACCGGGCGGGCCGGGCGGGCCTTGAGGACCTGCCACCCCTGTAGCGCTTTCCACTGCATACAAGGCATAAGGCACACTTAGTAGCTCTGTTGTACCCAAATCGCTGTAATTGCTCCCACCATCCGGGTCAATCTCTACTTTTATAGATTTGTTTCCAGCACTCCAGGTCACATCACTCATGCTCCCTTCTACCGGCGTTCCGCCACCAATGGCAAGCGTGTATAGACCAAACGAATTGGTGGTAATAGTATGTGTTTCAATATATTCAGCGTTGTCGCCGTCAAGAATACTTATCTGCAACCCCAACTGCTCATTTGCCAATGGGGCACCTGCACTATTACGGGCTACACCCTGATAGTTAAATTTCTCCGGAGCCTGACCGCTTAGGTTTAATGCCAGCAAAATACTGGTGAGTACAAGAATGATTTGGATTTTCATGATTTTGGTTGTTTGAGAGGATTTCCGATAAATGGATTATAATTCTGTTTAGAGTTTTAAGTTTTGGCGGGCACAGCCCGGTCATTACAGCACTTAGTTCATTTTCACTAATTTGAAGTTCCGGTAAAAAGATTCAGCTCCCGTTTCAAAAACTGCTTTAAGCACGTAGCTGCCCGCTGCCAGATGTACCAGCGAAAAACGAGTGGATTCTTTCCCGCCAATCGCAGCTACAGCTTTTTGCTCCACCAATTTCCCGGAAAGATCATAAATCAGCAATTGCAGCGATCCACCCGAAGGCAAATTCATCTCCACATTCACCACATCGTCAACCGGATTTGGATACACCTTTATTTGGCTGTCGGCCAATTCACGGTCAGTAATTCCTGTCCCGATATCGCCCGGCTGCAACACCCCCTGGGTAACGATGATATTAGGGGCAGTCGCCGTATGAACAAGCGTCATTTCGCCAATAGAATATTCAAAGACCTGCCCTGAAATGACATTGCTCCCACCGGCAACATTCAGCGTAGCGGGCACATATGTTTGGCCGAATGCTGACATGACCGACGCACCCAAACAAAGAAGAACCACAGATATAATTGCAAAGCTTTTTTTCATAATACCAGAGATTTTACCCGTGCACCACCAACAGTACAAAAGGCATATTTTCAGATAAATGTACTATTATCATCGACCAGTTTATCATTATACCCACTAAATGACTATTTTATAGTTACCCAAATTATTATCCCGACGTGAATTAATTATCCGCTTCATTGAATCCCCGGTATGGAGCACAATTCAAAAAAGCCACCCAGTGCACACAATGGCTCACATCCGACCATGGAACATAGTGGCTTTGATCATCACTACAACCAGTATCAGCACATCAATCTCTCCACCAAACTCTCCCATCAGCAAATCAGTACATCAGCACATCAGCAAATCAGCACATCAATCTCCCCACAAAATTCTCCCATCAGCACATTTCGACTCCCATCAACTTAGTGAAACGCTCTCAGGTGGTCATTGAGCGCAGTCGAAATGCAGCGAAGCAAGTAATGCATCGCATCAGCACATCAGCACATCAATCTCTCCCATCCGCACATTATCTAACTACAATTCGCTATACAAAAAATCACGACCAAACATAAAATTATCCCGACTAATAAATAATTTTGCCCATTGAATATTATTTCTTGAAAATAATTATATACTTTTACTTTAACCAATCTATCCTACCAATGAAATACCTCTACTCACTCCTGGCATTGTGCATCGGGTTCAACATCAATGCACAAAATCTTAAGCCCGCAACCTTCTCGACAAATGGTGTCGTTTATGATCTCGATCACGACGGAGATAACCTCTATATAGGAGGATCCTTCTCTCAAATCGGTTTCGAAACAAACTACTTTACAATATTCCCGGAAGGGGAAGACAGACCCGAATTTGATCTTCTACAACCAAACAGTACCATAGAAGTTTCTATCTCTGACGGAAACGGTGGTTGGTATATAGGCGGCTCATTCTCGCAAATAAACGGACAGCCGGCTTTGAGAATTGCTCATATTCTAAATAACAATACCCTCGATCCCGACTTTAACCTAACCCTTAACAATGCGGTGCTCGCACTTACACTTATCGGAGACGATCTATACGTGGGGGGCTATTTTACCAATGCCAATTCGATAGACGTAAACCGACTCATTCGCGTAAATAAAAATACCGGAGCTATTGACAATTCATGGCTTCCCGGAATACTTAATGGAACCGTTGAAACAGTATTTGCCTCAGGAGATCTGGTGCACGTTGGCGGATCATTTAATAATATAGCCGGATCTGGCGATCAGCAATACTACGCCCAGTTTGATATCAATACTGCACTTCCCGTTACGTCCTTTTCGGTAAATAGCACTGTATCTGATATGGTAGCCGACGGAAACAACCTATACCTATCCGGATCGTTTAACCAAGCCGGTTCTTACAAATCTCACCTGCTTTCATTTGATGAAGATGACATCTTTCCCGATCAGAATTTCCCCGATGCCAACTCTACAATAGAAGTAATAGAACCCGATGGAAACGGGGGGTATTACGTGGGCGGGTCGTTCACCCAAATTAATGGCCAAGCCCAAAGCCGATTGACCCATATCCTTTCCGACGGTACCGTTGATAACGACTTTGCAGTAACCATAAACTCTACTGTACACACCATTGCCCTCATTGGTGCCACAGAACTATATATAGGAGGGTCTTTTACTCAGGTAAATGGCGAAAGTGTAACCCGTGTAGCACGCCTAAACCCCACTACCGGCGCCTTGGACAACACCTGGCTGCCCGCCCTGAATAGCACTGTTAATGCCATTGCCGTAACCGGCAACACCGTACACCTTGGCGGATCATTCTCTGTAGTAAACGGTTTTTCAAATACCCAGTATTATGCAGCCATCGATAAAATTACCGCCGAAACAATTCAAACAGAATCGCCCAACTCCACTGTCAATGATTTTGAAATAGATGGAAACAATCTATTCATGGCCGGTAGCTTTAGCAATTCAGGCTACAACCAGCCATACATGCAATTGCTCGCTCCCGACAATGATATTCCACAATATGATTTCCCAACATCCAACAGCACTATACACAGCGCAATACCCGACGGAAACGGCGGATGGTATATAGCAGGATCTTTTACCAATGTGGGCGGAGTATCGGCTCAAAGGGTTGCACATATTCTTGCCGACAACTCGGTAGATCCCACCTTTGTATTTAGCGCTAACTCTACGGTAAATGCACTCCACATAGATGGAAACAACCTATACATTGGCGGAAGCTTTACCACCATAAATAGCGAAACGGCTAACCGGATAGCCCGTATTAACAAAACTACAGGAGCGCTCGATAATTCGTGGTCGGCAAATCCCAACTCAACAGTAAATGCCGTTAGAACTACATCCGATAAAGTACTTATTGGTGGGAGCTTCTCAGAAGTAAACGGCAATAACAATGTCCGCTATTTTGCTGCACTAAACAAAACAGACGGTCAACCGCTTCAATCTCTTTCGCCTAATTCTACTGTTAACACCATCGAAACAGACGGAAACACAGCATACGTTGGCGGGTCATTTTCATCATTTGGATACGAAACGAGTTACCTGGCGCGCTTTGAGGCTGGAAGCAATATTCCCGACTTTGTAGACTCCGACCCAAACTCTACCGTTAACGAAATAATCAGCGACGGATCAGGCGGATATTACATTGCCGGGTCTTTCTCTTCTATTGACGGAACAACAGCCAGCCGCGTTGCCCACTACCTGGCCGATGGTACGGTAGATCCCGGTTTTGCAACCGTGAATATTAACTCAACAGTAGAAACCCTGGCGCTAAACGGGTCTGACCTATACTTGGGTGGCTCATTTACGACTATAAATGGTGTGGCGATTGCCCGTCTGGCAAAACTAAACGCAAGTACAGGCGTTGCCGACGAAACTTTTGCGCCCAGCATCAACTCTACAGTAAATTCAATAAAAATAGCCGGGGGGCTTATTTATTTCTCCGGTTCATTTACCGAAGTAAACGCCACAACGCGAAACCGCCTTGCAGCTATGAATCCGGCAGGAGTGCTACAAGCGTGGAATCCCGACGCCAACTCAACAGTACATGATTTGGAAACTGACGGCACAACAATTTTTGCCGGAGGTTCCTTTTCTACCATCGGTGGCCTTACGGCAAACAGGCTCGCTGGCATAAACGCAACAACCGGAGCCATTACCACTTTTAACCCATCGGTAAACAGCACTGTAAACGACTTGCTGATCTCCGGATCTACGCTATACATTGGCGGAAGCTTTACACAAATAGACGGTACAGCCAGAACACGCTTTGCTTCCCTAAATATAAATACCGGAGCGCTTAACGCACTTACAATTGATGCAAACAGCACCGTAGAGGCAATCGCCTTAAACGGCAGCGGAATTATTGCCATCGGCGGTTCGTTTACACAGGTGAATGGCGAAGACCGCCTGCGCTTTGCAGAGGTAAATATTGCCACAGGAAATGGCACCGGAAGAAACATAAATTTTAACAGCACAATACATGCCCTGCATTATCTCGGTACGGATTTGATTGCTGGAGGTAGCTTTTCTATTGTCAACGAAATTGTAGCTCAAAGGCTGGCATCCTATAATAACACCGACCTCACTGATCCACCCACAAGTATTGCCAACGTAAATTCTACCGTCCATGATATCCTTATCGACAACGGTGTACTCTACTTCTCGGGTAGCTTTACATCTGTAAACAGCACCTCAAGGCAGCGCGTTGCTGCAGTAAATATTTCTGACGGAGCACTCACCTCGCTTAACCCGTCGGTAAACTCAACAGTAAACACAATGTCGCTGGACGGGAACACACTATACCTGGGTGGCTCATTTAGTGAAATTAATACCATATCACGGTCGCGTGCCGCCGCGCTTAGCGTAACCACCGGAGCACTAACCGATTGGAACCCCGCACCGAACTCAACTATAGAAACGATTGCCATAAACGGTTCTGATATTTTGATTGGCGGAAGCTTCTCCTGGTCACATTATAAAGACAACCGCTACATCGCCGTTCGCCAACTCGATTTGCCCGAATTAGACCAACTTACTGATGGCAATATCAATTCAACCGTAAATGTATTGCACAAAAATGGCACTACCCTTTACGCTGGCGGCAGCTTTACCACCTTCGACGGGGAGAGTAGAGCGCGATTTGCAGAATTTGATCTGAATACCAATGCTGTTACCAATCTCAGCATTTCTGCAAATTCAACCATCAATGCCATAGACATTTATGACAACAAACTCTACCTTGGCGGATCATTTACACTAATAAACGGAACCGACAGATCGAGAATTGTATCCTACAATCTCACAACAGATGTGCTGGAAGATTTTAATCCGGGGGTGAATTCTACCGTAAATGATATAGAAGTTAACAGCGACAGAATACTTATTGGCGGAAGCTTTAGCGCCTCAAATGTACTCAGCAGCTCTTACGTAATGGGCGTTGATCTCACCACCGGATTGCCAAACATCTTCTTTTCAGGCATCAACAGCACCGTTGAAGCCTTGGTTGTACAAGGCGATAATCTGTACTTAGGTGGCTATTTCAGTCAGGTGGGAGGCGAAACGCGCCAAAGATTTGCCTCTATCAATAAAACTACAGGAGCGCTTAACCCGCTTACCCATAACTTTAACAATGCCATATTCGACCTTGACATTGTCGGTGACGGACTCTACGCCGTTGGAATTTTTACTGCCGTTAATGGCGAACCGCGCTTGCGAGGTGCGTCTATAAACCTATTAGACGGATCGCTAAATGCCTTTAACCCGGGATTTAACAGCACTGTAAATTCAATAGCAGGCGATGGATCAAACATCTCATTCGGAGGAAGCTTTACCCGAACACAAACTCTTTCACGGCAAAACTTTGCAGCCATTTCACTGGCAACAAACGAACCCCTTGCCGATTTTAATGCCAATGTAAATTCCACTGTATTTTCCGTAGACGCTTCGACAGACGCTGTTTATATAGGTGGCTTCTTCAACCAGGTAAGCGGAGAATCGCGCAACCGCATAGCATCCTTCTCTACCGCCACTGGAAGCCTTACCACATTTAATCCAAACATTACGGGCAGCTATGTGAGCGCTATAGAAACCAATGGAGACAATGTCTATTTTTCTGGTTCTTTTTCAGCTGTGTCTGGATCAGCACGCGGTAATTTTGGAGCTTGGAATGCATTAACAAATAGCATCCTGCCACTTGAAGTTACTTCAAACTCAGCGATTGAGGATCTTGAATTGGGTAATGGCCTGCTCTATCTCGGTGGTAGCTTTACCCAACTGCTGGGCGAAACCCGAAACCGAATTGGAGCCGTTGATCTTTCCACCGGATTGCTCACCACCTTTAACCCTTCCGCAAACAGCACAGTGAATACCCTCCAATTTGACGGAAACCTGCTATATGCCGGTGGTTCTTTCTCTACTATAGGCGGACAGGCACGCCTAAGAATCGCTGCGCTCAGTATTGCCGACGGATCAGCTAACAGCTGGGCACCCGCTCTCAACAGCACCGTAGAAGATATAGACATTGATGAAAATTACCTCTTCGCAACTGGAAGCTTTACTACCTTGGATGGAAATACAGCAAATCGGCTTGTACTTATCGACAAAAACTCGGGTGAAAATATTTTTGACTTTGCACCATCTCTAAATTCTACCGGCCAGGGTGTAAAGTATATTGATGAAACCCTATACGTAGGTGGTCAGTTTACAACCATCGGAGAAAACCACAGCCATTCTTATCTCGCCAGCTGGAATATTCCTCCACCGGGCACATCTACCTTTGCCGCTTCCATGGCATCAACTACCGATATAAACGGATTTGACATTGCCTGTAATGGACAATCTACAGGTGAGCTTGAAATCACCGTTTCAGGTGGAACCGCTCCTTACTCTTACACACTTACCAACACTGCCTCGCTAAGCCGCACTGGCGCTATTGCCGGGTCAACAGCCACTGAATCAAATCTTCCCGCAGGAAACTATACCCTAAACGTGGAAGATGATGGAGGTGGAATAGCAGTCGCAAATCTGGCGCTTACCCAACCTACGCCTGCATTTGCAGTTAGCGCTACCATTACCACGCCTGTCATTACAGTTGATGGCAATGAGGCATCTGTCACCCTCAATATTACAGGCGGTGTAGCTCCTTTCAATTATACCTACACTGTAGATGGAGGAAGCGAAACAGCCGGCTCTACAGCTACAAATTCAGCTCTTATCGAAGATCTCAGTGCAGGAAATTATAACTTTGAAATTATCGATGCAAATGGCTGTACTGCCAATGTCAGCAAACAAATAAACAATTACGTGCTCTCTACCGTGGCTCTTACGCTATGGGACAACATTACTTGTAATGGCGACAACGACGGGCGCCTGCGCGTTCAGGTTACCAATGGACTCGCGCCTTACGATTACGTGCTCGACAGCGATGACGATACCTATGATAGAACAGGTAGCATCGGCTCCCAAAATGCGGGCAATATCGAAAACAACCTCGGCCCCGGAACTTACAATGTAACGGTAACAGATTTTTCTGGTGCCGTTTATACCGCCGGCCCGTACGTTCTCGTAGAGCCTGAAGTTTTATCGGCAACGATAGCAGTGGCACAAAACCCATCTGCCCCGGGAGTAAATGATGGATCGTTCACCGTCTCCATTTCGGGAGGTGTGGCAAATTACTCTATGCTTATTTATATGAATGATGGAGCAAGCTTTTATCAAACAGCTACTTCCAGCACGGCTACCATTCTTAACCGCCTTGCCGGCTCTTACTACATCGTTCTCACCGATGCCAATGGATGCCAGATTACCACCAATACAATAGAACTCGTAGCAGGCATTGACCCATGTATCGACCTGGGTGGCGATAGCGATAACGATGGAATTTGCGACGACAACGACCCTTGCCCCCTTCTTGCCAATCTTGAAAATGGCGACGATTGCGGAATAAACGGCACCGTCGTTAATTGCGAATGTGTCGAAGCTTGCAATCTTACATTCTTAAGCCCCGTTACCGCTTGTCAGGCCAATACCGCCGGCGATGATAATTACACTGTTTCTATTCCATATCTCGGTATAGACCCCACTGCCGTCATTACAGTTGGCGGTGGCGCTTGCGCGAACACGACCATTACAGTGGCCGGAAGCAATCCGGCGACAAACAATTCTGGCGCTATTCTGCTTACCGCAAATGAAGGCGATGGCTGCTGGAGCATTACGATTCAAAGCGATTTATGCGCTGTCACCCTTTCGGGAGATGCCCCCTCTTGCAACCCCGGCGTGGACTGTCCCGACCTCGGTCTTAACAACGGCGATGCCTGCGGAATAGGAGGAACGGTCGTTGACTGCCAGTGCCTTCTACCCGATTGTAACGGTGACCTTGGCGGTGGTGTGGCAGATGCCGACAATGACGGCGTTTGCGACGATATAGACAATTGTACCGGCCTTGCCAACAACGGACAGGAAGACCTGGATGGAGATGGTGTTGGCGATGCCTGCGATCCGGATATAGACGGCGATGGAATAGCCAATGCTGCCGATTGCGACCCATTAGACGACAACGTCGGGCTCGCCTCTAACTGGTATATTGACAATGATGACGACGGATACGGAACGGATGATGATATTATAGCATCATGCAACCAACCTGTTGGATACGCCCCTGCTAACGGTGATTGCGACGACAATGATCCCGACGTGAATCCCGGCGATCAGTCACTTACCTTCCTGGGTACTGCCGGCTTTGAAAATGCGTTTATGACGCCCCTTCAGGGAAGCCCCAATACAACCTTCAACTTCGCCATCGTTTATACCGATGCTACAGGTGCAATTCCACCACTGGGATTCCCAAGGGTATTGCTCGACTTTGAAGGCAACGGCCAGTTTAACAATGCCAATGACCGTGCAATTCTGCTTTCACCGGCCGATCAAAACGACATGAATACCACAGACGGAAAAGTCTATGTGGGTTCAATCAATGAATTGCCCTCAGGTTCAAATTGGGAAGCACGCATTCAGGTGCAAACCAGTGGATGCATTACCCAAATCGGCCCATTCGACTATCCGAATGTGCTTATCGAACCAGACCTTGAAATATTTGCCGATGACATTGTGTTCGACAACCCGAATCCCGATGTATCATCGCCACTTCAAATTACTGCTACTATTCGAAATACATCAGACCTACCCGCTGAAAACTTTGTGGTGCATCTGGTAAATCAATACGAACCGGCTACTGTTTATCCCGATCTTACGGTAAGCTATCTGGAAGGACACCAATCTACTAGCGTAGTTTGGAATATCATTACGCCTGCCGAACCGTCATGGAACCCCATGGAAGTATTTGTGGACTATACCAATGTAATCGATGAATCGAATGAGCTCGACAACCGCGCTATGCGACCATTCACAAACGGTGACTACAATGTGCCCGGTGCTATAGTGATCTATCCCGTAATAAGCCCTGCTATTCAGTTCGCTTCGACGAATGCTGCAGTGCACGTATCCGGATACGCTTACTACACTGACACAGCCGTACCACTACAAGATTCAAGTGTGGCCGGAGCAACAGTTTCTATCGTAAACCCAATGACAGGTGGCACAGTGGTGGGAAATACCAACTCTAACGGCTACTTCTCTGTAACGCTCTACGGCGGAAATACCCCCGGCACTTACAGCGCATCAGGAGAAATAACCGACTATACCCTTACAGGCCAGTTTACAGTAAACTGGGAACTGCTTACTCCGCCATGTCTTCCCGATTTGAGAACCGTTGTAACCCTAAGCGACTACCAGATTTTTATTGGAGAGTCAATTGACGGAACGATAACCGTTACCAATATCGGTTGCGCATCTGTCGAAATTCAAACACTGCTCGATGCCACTCAAACCGGAGGCATTCCTTTAATTGGGGATGTTATGGTTCCGCCACTCGATCCTGGCGAATCATTTACCTACAACTTTTCTGACATCCAGTTTAATTCTGCCGGAATTTACACCATTTGCGGTTACGCTGATGCTGACTTTCTGGTAGCAGAGTCGAATGAAAACAACAACCTGGGCTGTAGAAGCGTTTCTGTCGTGCCGCCTCTACCCGATATTACACCGATATCTGGCCCAATAGGAAGCGCATATATTTGCTCAAATCTCCCGTTCCCGTCCTTTACAATCAAGAACATTGGTTATGTGCCAACCGGTGAGTTTGACTATACAGTTAATGTATTTTATCAGGGAGTACTTTCAGAAACCTATACACAGACCATTGCCAACCTCAACGCAGGCCAGGCTACATCGGTATCGGTACCTTACGTTTATGAAAATCTCGGCAGCTATACCTTTACCGTTACCTGCGATATTCCTATGCCGCTGGGTATCGTTACGGAAATTTCGGAAACCAACAACATAGGCAATTACGGTATCAATATTGTTCCGTGTAAACCAGATCTGATTGTGCTTTCCTGCAACCAGCTCGATGTTGACCCGGCCGATCTTGAAATTCCCGGTACTGCAACCTATACAGCACGGGTTAAAAATAACGGAAACGCGATTGCAACAGGGCCGGTTGATTTTGAATTTACAGTGTCAAACGGTGAAGTCTATGCCCTTCAATATGCCAACGATATCGCTCCCGGCGAAACAGTGGTAATGACTACCGAAGCACCTGCGGTAACTTCGGGCACAGCAACTCTAACCGCTTATGTTGATCCCGCCGATCTGATTGATGAGTTTAATGAAAACAACAACTCTGCTACCGACTCGCTCTGCTGGGAATATGCACCGGTACCAAAATGTGGATACAATTTTTGGAATACGACTTATTACGAAAACCAATCCGCCTACATATCTGTCGGCTTGCAAGCCAGATTCCTTTACAAAGCATCTGAAGTAAAAGTGCGCTTTGAAGTGAGCGGCCCTGGAATAAGTGGTACTGCCCTGCTAGGCAATGCCACAGTGGCTAACGTAGAGCAAAACTGCGGATGCCCCTATGTCGCATCACTGCCCACTTCATTTATTTTCAATGAAATTGGTACCTACACCTTCACAATGACTGCCGATCCCGACAATGAATACCCGGAGTGTAATGAAGGCAACAACGTGCTGGTACGAGAAGTGCAGGTAGCAAGCTTCCCCGACATGCGAATCTTATCGCAGTTTATTAACCCAACCCTGCTCAACCCCGAGCCAGGCCAGTCGGTATTCTTTGATATTACCTACGAAAATATAGGCGTATCAAATATAGACGACCAGATGAAATTATCGGTTCTCGTTGATGAAGTACCGTTTAGTATAGTTGATAATGTGCCCGGACTTATTACCGGCCAGAATACAACAATCGCTATTCCGGTGCCCTATTCTACCGACTTGGCAGGAGCACACATCATCAGAGCCATTATAGATTCTGACAATGAAATACAAGAGCTCAATGAATTGAACAATGAAGCCACCAGAGCATTGATAGTTGGCTCTGCCGCCAATCTCTTCTTTGAGGTATTTATCCCTTCAGATTCTTCGCCGATTATTGGTGATGGAATTGATATCGATGCCACCATTGGAAACAATGGAGATATTGATGTGGATGCCGATGTGCTCTTCTCTTACATCTCAAATGCAGGCGATACTGTTCAGATTGGAAACATTCCAATATCGGTTGTCGCCGGAGGCAGTCAGGACATTTCACTTCCGTGGATGGTCTTAGACAACAATACCAACTTGCTTGGCGAAATAGTAAATGCCTCTGAAATTGAATTTGACTATACAGACAATTTTGCATCTGCCCCATTGAGCAATTTCGATGTGTCAATTATAGCTACACCAAGCTGTATTGGTCAGAATTTGGGTAGCCTTGCGGCGAATGCATCTAACGGAACTGCACCTTATACTTACAGCTGGAGCAACGGATATATTGGATCAACACTCCAGGCAGCCGCAGGAACTTACTCGGTAACTGTTACCGACAGCGAAGGACAGGAAGCCAATGCCACTGCAACAATTTCCGAAAATCCGGACTGTGTAGTGCCCGTGTGCAATATTTCTGCTGTAAGCTTTAACATCCCCAATTGCAACCCCGAAACCGGTGTTTACAATACCACCCTCGTTGTTGCCTACCAAAATGCCCCCGATGCAGGATTTATAACTGTAAACGGAACAGACTATGGCATTACAAGTAGCCCGCAGAGCTTTACCGTGCCTATCACATCCGGCGCTGTAATTTATAATGTATCCTTTACCGAAAGTACTGATTGTAGTCTGGTAATTCTCACAGGCTCAACCCTTACTGAATGTGAAACAGATTGTGAAGGAGTATTTGGCGGTGCTGCCCTACCGGGAACTGATTGCCACACCGACGATGGAACTTCAGGAGTCTATAATAACGATTGTAATTGTGTGCCCGAAGCAACTATTACATTGCTTACCCTTGATTGCGGTGGACAGGTTATACAAATTACCGGTGCCCTTGCGGGAGATAATAATGGAGGAACTGCTACTGCCGATACCCGCACGATCTATGGCTTTATGCCCGACAATGGTAACGGAATACCTGTTTACAATGGAACAACCTGGCCTTACGTAATTATAGAAGGCGGTCTGAATATTGACCCTGCCGTTTCTGCTACGCTTACCACAAATGCTGATGGTATGCTGCTCATCAACGGATGGCCTGCCTACCAATATAGCGGCGACGCTTCTGCATCAGACATAAACGGAACCTTTGGCCCATGGAATTACTTCCTGCCAAATGGAGCCCTTAGCCAGGATGCCTGCGAAGTTGTGTTTGACTGTCCTGCGCTTGATGCCAATATCGGCGACAGCTGCGATGATGGAAACCCTGATACTGACAACGACATGATCAATGCTGATTGTGAATGTATCGGAACAACTATCCCGGTATGTCTCGCCGATGGTGGAAGCATTCTATTTGAAGATGGCTCTCAGGACATTACCTTATGTCTTGAAACTGATCTGGATGGAACAGTAGATGTAGCAATTATCAGTCAGCCTACAGAAGATCTTGACGCTGCCTGGGTAGTAACAAATCTAAATGGCGACCTCGTGGCTCTGCCAATGACCCAAGAAGCTCTGGAGGAAATTGACTTCCTGACTTATGGTGAGGATCAAAATCTGATCTGGCTGCTAAGCTTCGATATGGACAATAGCAATGTGCTTGATCTTGCTGCATTATTTGATGCCGGATCTACTGTTAACGCCTCTGAATTAACCGGCTGTTACGACCTTTCTGATTCCTTATTGGTGTTGACTCATTACTGCATCGGAGTTGAATGTCCCGATCTGGATGCCAATGTTGGCGATAGCTGCGACGATGGAAATCCGGAGACTAATAATGACATGATCAATGCAGACTGTGAATGTATGGGAACCATCATATACGACTGTCCCGCCCTAGAAGCCAATATCGGCGACAGCTGCGACGACGGAAATCCCGATACTGACAACGACATGATCAATGCAGACTGTGAATGTATGGGAATCTCTATACCAACATGTCTTGCCGACGGTGGATCAATAGAATTCGAAGACGGCTCTACCTCCATTACCCAATGCCTCGAAACAGACGAATTGGGTCTCGTTACTGTCTCTATTACATCTCCACCATCTGACGCTGTCGAATCGGCATGGGTGGTTACAAACAATATCGGAGACTTCATCGCTCTGCCCTTAACCGAAGAAGCACTCGAAGCAATCGACTTCCACAATTTTGGAGAAGGTGAAAGCTTTATCTGGCTCCTTAGCTTCGATATGGACAGCAGCAATGTATTAGAACTTGGTGAGCTCTTTGAAGGCGGTGAAACAGTAAACGTTTCTAACCTTTCCGGCTGCTACGACCTTTCTAATTCCTTATTGGTCATAGGTCATTACTGTATTGGTTATGACTGCCCGGAACTGGAATCCAATTTTGGCGATGCCTGTGAACTTGCCGATGGATCTATAGGTGCGATCAACACCAACTGTGAGTGTGTTACAGCACCAGATTGCGAAAACTTCACTTATTACCTTGCAGATCATGCTGCTGCCGATGGCATCTCAACTATCTACGGAGTAACTCTGAGCGGTGGTGTAGCTACAATGGTTTACATCGCTACAAGCGACATAGAAGTTCACATTGCATTTAGTGCAACAAACAACTTGATCTATGCTGTAAGCAAGCACGAAAACTCATACCGTACACTCAATCCACTTAGTGGAGTGTGGGGACCAACAGTAATGCTTGGTGCCGATTACGGTGAGATTACTGCTGCAGTAATTGCTCCAAACGGTAAACTATTGTTTGGTAGCCAGAATCAAAATGCAATCTTCTCTGTAAATGTGAGTACAAACGTGGTATCAAGCTACGATACGTATTCTCCGGTTACAGGTGGTGACCTTGCATTTACTTCTGACGGTATGCTTTACATGAGTACACGTAGCGGTAATGGACTTTACGAAGTGTATCCTGCACCGGTTCCAGATGTACTGCTCGGAAATGTTCCGATAAAAGTTACAGGTTTAGCTGCCACAGATGGCGACCAACTTCTCTTGTCAGCACAAGGCTTGATGAGTCTTGAGCTGTACAATTCAAATGGCACAAATGCAGGTTCTTATATGCTTGAGCTTGATGGTGATCCTTATACACTCCGCGACGGCGATTTAGCTTCTGGATGTAATACAGGTACTCCATCAGATGAGTGTGAGAATTACGCTACTTTCTATGTAAACCACGGACCTGATATAGATGGTTCAGACCTATACACAGTTGATTTCGCAGGAGGTAACGCAAACCTAACCTATGTAACCAATGTTGACTTTGAAGCACATATTGGATACAATTCTGCTGATGAGTTGATGTACTTTGTAAACAAAAACGGTAGCATAATCCGAATTTACAATGTAGGTACTGATACTTACCAGGGTGATCTTCCAATCCTTGGAGGCATTGACGAGCTTACAGCTGTAGCTTATAACGCTGCTGACGGACAACTCTATGTTGGAGATGCCAATTCAGATGTTATTGCATCCATTAACCTTACAACCGGTATTGCATCTTACTATGCAAATGCTCCCGTGTTTGGTGGTGATCTAACATTCCTGGATGGTACACTGTTTCTTGCACGACGCTCAGTGAGTGAGCTGTATGAAGTAGTACCTTTCGGCAATGCTATTCTACTTGGAAGCATTCCGGGTGGTGTAAATGGTATGGCTCCTTCGCCAAATGCGGGTAACCTGGTTACTTCAAGTGCAGCACAGAATGCGTTTGTTGAAATCAGCGCTACTGATGGATCTACGATCAGCACTTTCCCTGCTATGTTGGGTGGCAACCCTTTCACCTTTATTAATGGTGACATGGCATCTGGATGTATTGACGGTTTAGAAGAACCAAATCCTGTATCAAATCCATTCCAGAGCGAACTACAAAGTGAACTTACTGCTTTCCCCAACCCTACTTCAGGGCTTTCGCAAGTGGTATTTATTACTGCCGAAACAGGTCGCACACTTGTAGAAGTGTATGACATGAGCGGAAGGAATGTTACTACCTTGTTTAATCAGGAAGCACAACAAGGCCAGGAATACCGTCTCGACTTCAACGGCAGCTACTTGCCAAATGGCATTTATATATATAAAATGACTACAACTAAAGAAACCGTAATCGAGAAGTTTATGATCGCTCGATAGTGCGATCATCCTGATCGAATTGCTTTGAGCACGCGCACTTGCGTTGTAAGCACAAAGGTATTCCCGCATCAGGCAAGCAACTTGAATAAGATTAGCTTATAAGATAACCAATCAGAAACAATCACCAACTAAACCCTTCCAGTCACACGAGACAGGAAGGGTTTTTTTTTGCTAAGGATTACTTCGTCGCACATCCTCCACATAATCAATGAAGCACCTTCCTTGTAAAGCCGTTGCACGCAGCGGCTCCGTAGGCAATGGCTCCATCCTTCGCGAAAAATGCTGTCGCCGCACATGCCTCGCTCCGCAGCATCTGCGCTGCTGTGGAATTTTCCAAAGATTGATTAACATATTGTTATTATTCACCATGCTCCGTTGGGAGTGCGTATATAAGGGTATCCCCCGGGTAACCTTATCTGTGCATCTGTGGCTCCCATTTTCATTCGCCACTGATGTGGTCATTGAGTGGTCATTGAGTGGTCGTTGAGTGGTCTTGAGCGTAGTCGAAATGCGTAGTCGAAATACACAACTTAGCCGATTTCATGACCAGTGGGAGTAGATGAATCTAACTATAAAAGAAAAAGCTTTTCAAATATGAATTATAGGCTTCGCTTTAAAAAAGGTTTGAAATTGACCCTGGAATAATCTGAAATCATAAATCATAAATCAAAAGGATCACTCCGACAACGAAAAGTTAAAAAATTCCAATTAGGCAATATCCATTTTCAAATTAACGTGAGTTGTAAGATATACATGAAGGATTATTTAACTATTTAAAAATCTGAATGATAACATATTAAAAAAATAACTACTTCAAAATAAAAACCGTCTAAGAAAGTTTTTATCCTAAATAAACTTGGCTTGGTCGTATTATTTAGTACTTTTATGGCAAGTTGTGGGTTGTTTTTAGTGCTTATGAAACGCCTTCACTATCTATCCAATAATTAATTAATCAATTAAACCAATCATTATTACTATGAAAAAATCATTTACTGAATTTACCAAAGCGTGTTGCGTCTTGGTTTTTCTAATTCTAACCGCATCTACGGGTGTTAATGCTCAGTATTGCACATCTACGGCAACTGACATTGATGACGCCTGGATGACCAATGTCACATTCGCAGGAATTGACTACGACAGTGAAGCCTCACTTTATTCCGATTTCACTGCTATTTCCGGAACTGTCGTTCCCGGAGCAACCTATACTTTTTCTACAACAGTCTCTTTTGGAGGTTTTAATTATACCGAGAAGGCTGGGCTATGGATCGATTGGAATCAAAATGAAGTTTTTGATCCATCTGAATTTTACACCACTGCAACGTGTAATACTGAAGGTTGTGTACTCACAACGCAAGTAGAAGTTCCTGTGGACGCAGTTCCAGGAGAAACAAGAATGAGAGTTCAATTAAGGTTTGGTACCAATCCTACTTTTACTCCATGTGGATCTTTTCCATATGATGAGGTTGAAGATTATACAATTAATGTTCAATCTGGCGTATGTACTCCTCCAAACTTCACTTATACAGTAGTTAATGACTGTGAAGCTGACAACTACGATGTAACTGCTCTTCTTACCGATTTCGGAACAAGCACTTTTATTACTGTTTACCTAACGCGATCTGATGCTGTACCCGTTAATCCGGTTACACTTATTTTTGCGCTTCAAGGTCAAACTGTTAATATATTAAACAATATTCCTTTCGGTGTTACTGTTTCTGCTTCTATAGAAGGATCAAACCCTATCTGTAACCTCACCAGAAACTTTGCACAAGAAATTTGTCCTGCAGAAAATGACGAACCATGCG
>NZ_JAAGVY010000049.1 GCF_010686655.1 Cryomorpha ignava
TCGCATATTATGAAAAACCCGCTTTACCGTTAAGGGTACTACCGGAAAATGACGAAGTAAGGGTCATTGTCGTGTACCGGATCGAGCTTAAAAACGGAAAAGTCGTACAGGGGTGGTTTACGCCAGATCCGGCGGAGCAGTTCAGCAACCCTTATCTGGCTATGGGGAACAATCCGGTGATGTATGTGGATCCGGATGGGGAGTTTATAATCGGTGCTCTAATTGGTGCGGCGATTAGCGGAACGGTTGGTTATATCAGCGGGAAAAATGCTGGTTTGACTGGTAGTAATTTATTAGAATACACTTTAGGGTCTGCGGTTATTGGCGGATTTTCGGGTGGGGTTGGTACTTCGGTAGGTGCAGGTGTATCGGCATCTCTTTCTATAGGAGGTTTCGCTGGTGGAGCGATCGCCGGTGCAGCAGGTGGTGCGGCGGGAGGCTTTGTTGGCGGGTTCCTTGGAACAACTTTTAATAATTCAACGTTTGGCACAAATCATAATGCTTTAAATGGAGGTCTGAAGGGAGCTGCTATTGGTGGATTAGCTGGTGGAATAGGCGGTGGTTTAACTCGTGGTATAACAGACATGCGGAATGGCTATAGTTTTTGGGATGGGAGTACAGTTGATGAAGTTATAATTCAAGGCGGAAACCCTGAAGCGCTTGCAGCTAGGTATAATTCCAGTTCAATAGCAGATATTAACGATGAATACCTAAAAATAAGAATTCAGGACGACTATAGAATTACTGAAGGAGATTTTGGAATAAAAAACATTACTACCAAAACAGGTCGCGGTTACGGTTTGGATCAATCAGGAACCTACGTCGACCTCAAAAGTGGGAATTCTGTAGGAGGATATGTCAGGAGGTTTTCAACTGGCACATCAAATTTGCATGTTTCACCTAAGTATACTACCGCTGCAAACGTCTCTTTCAGGTCTGTCGCCGGTCATGAGTTGATACATGCATATCACCATTACACGATACCTTCTTTTAGTCGTATTTTCTCTGAGAGAGTAGCATACAAATATACATATGATACTTTCATGGGTGCGGGTCAATTTAATAATGCGATGAAAGTTTATAATACAGCGAATACACATGGCTTTTGGGGGGCTTATCCTCCACATTATCAAATACCCACACCATTTGGCTGGTAAAGTTTTTAAGTTATGAAATCCATACTAAAAGTTAGGTTAGTTTTAATAGTAATTTTTCTTATTTACGGCAACCTTATGGTAATCGCTCAGAATAGATTTGTTTCGGTAGCTGATTTTAATTATTACTTGCCAGGTTCAGACTTGGGTTCTTTAGAAAGAGAATTTGATCTTTTAAAAATTTTGTTGCTTGATTCTTCAAAACAGGCATTATTTTTTGAGTATGATCCTGAGCTTAAAGAGCTTTTCTTTGAGTATTCCAAATCACTGCAGCTAAGCAAAAAAACTTTTGGCTTCGTAACTGATTTGACAAACATCAAATTAATTTTTGAGGAGCCTGGGAGAATTTTTAACTCGGTATTCAGTGAAAGCGTTGCTTTTGAGTATAATTATAAAATTGATCAACCGATTTATATCAATGAGAACAAAGCAATAGTCGAAATACTATCTCCTACTACCTCAGACATCTATTATCTACGTATTAATGAGGGAGTTGTTCAGATCAATTGGCTAGGTGGAGTTATTAAGTAAAGAGAAATCACTCACGCCAACTTCCCCACTCCGCTACATTTACCTTCGGTGAGATCGCTGCGCTAAGTAGCAACTTAGCAATAGCGCTCTCACGACCAAAGGGAGTAATGCTGCGGATCTTAAATTCATTATTTCATTTCATGAAAAGAAGTCAGCAATAATCTTTTGGTTTTACTAAATTAGAACCTGTGAAACAAGGGTATAAATCTAATATTAAAGAAAACAAGGCTTATTATCTAACTATGACAGTCGTAGGATGGATCGATATTTTTTCGCGTCAAGAAGGGAATGCATTTGGATTTATTCCTCCTACTAATTATATGGATTTGGAATCTAATATTCCTGAAATTGTGCGCGTATCGCCTTTATTGAATTTTAATAGTTAAGTTTAATGATGATGTTGGATGAGTAATATAGACGAGATCCCGCTCCGCCGCATTTGTAATGCTGCGGATCTTAAATTCATTGTTTCATTTCATGAAAAGAAGTCAGCAATAATCTTTTGGTTTTACTAACTTAGAACCTGTGAAACAAGGGTATAAATCTAATATTAAAGAAAACAAGGTCTATTATATAACTATGACAGTCGTAGGATGGATCGATATTTTTTCGCGCGACGTATATCGAGAGATATTGGTTAGTTCAATGAGACATTGCATCCTTGAAAAAGGGCTTAATTTATATGCATACGTAATAATGACGAATCATCTTCATTTGATTGTAAATTCAAATGAGCCTTTTGATCTTAGCTCAACTATACGCGACTTAAAAAAGTTTACTTCAAAAGCGATCATAAATCAAATAATTGCAGGCCCGGAGAGCAGAAGAGAATGGATGCTTAAATTATTTTCGGGATTTGCATTAGACAGTTCCCGGCACAAAGAATACATGTTTTGGCTACCAGGCAATCACGCAATTGAACTGTACAACTCGAAGTTTACCTGGACTAAAATAAATTATATACATAATAATCCAGTTAGGGCGGGTTTTGTAAGAAGGCAAGAAGATTGGAGATATTCATCAATTTCTAATTATTTGGATTTGGAATCAAAGATTCCTGAAATTGTGCGCATATCGCCTTTATTGAATTTTAATAGTTAAGTTTAATGATAATATTGGATGAATATTACAGACGAGATTCCGCAGCATTGCAAATGCAGCGGAGCGGGAGCAATAGAATTATAATAAAAGGCACAGCCATTATATTATGCTTTATTTTTCCCGGTGTAGGGCAAATATATCTGGGTAATTATAAGAAGGGATTTCTCTTGTATATTGGCTTTAACAATGATCATTTATCCCTTAATGTGGTTAATTTCATTGATTGATATTCTATTCGATAAAAAAAGCTTAGATCGCAATATAGAAAACCCATTCACTAATAGTATGATAGTTAATGTGGTGTCTCTGCTCGTTGCTCCATTTATACTTCTCTTTTTAGCTTTTGAAGGCTATTCTATTTTAAACGATAATGTGTTGGCAGAAGACCGAACAATTAAGGAAATGACTACGATTGAAGAAAAGATTATTGAGTATGAATTGAATTATGGCAGATATCCAAATTCTCTTGATGTCCTTATTTCAATAAGACCGATTCGAGAGGGGTGGAAGAGAGACTATTGGAATGAGGAATATTTATATTCTGCTAATGATTCTGAATTTGTATTGATTTCTCAGGGTAGAGATAGAAAACACTATACGGATGATGATATTAAAAGAGTCGTGAAAATTTCCAATTGAGGTCATGAATACAAGAACTTTTTAAAAGTATAGATCAACTCTCGGGCCTTTTGAAGCCTGATAACACACCATTACTCCGCCACCATCAACCCCTCTAAAAACCCCACAGATTGCTCCCAGGAAAAATGTTTCTGAACAAAAATCCGTCCTGCAGCGCCGAGATCCAGCCGTTCCTGATCAGATTCCAAAAGCCGGATAATCAACTTCACATAGGAATCCACATTCTCTCCAACAAGAAGTTCCTTCATGTTTTCGGCTTTCAACGAGCGGTTGGCAAGATGAGAAGTTACACAAGGAAGCTCCATAGCCATGGCTTCAAGCAATTTGTTTTGCAATCCTGTACCAATTTGCATCGGCGCCAGAAATATGCATCCTTTTGCGTAAGCATCCCGAATATCATCAAGCCAACCAGATACTTCAACCCCATTTACATTAGCGAGTTGCAAAACGCGCTTGTGTGGCGATGAGCCCGCGAGAAGAAGGGTGATATCCGGCTTGAACTCCTTTAATTTCGGAAGAATTTCATTTACAATATACTCTGCAGTTTCAATATTGGGCGGATAGCTCATATTGCCTGTAAAAACCAGATCGTACGATTTGGGCTTTTTGTATTCAGGAGTGAAAAATGCAGTATCGATTCCATTGGTTACTACCGCAATGTCTTGCCTTTCAGGATGGTAAATAAAGCGTCGGTCTTCGGCAGAGATAATCGTTTTGCCTTCAAAATATTCAAAAATAATATTTTCATAAGCGATTAAGCGCCGGCGCTCCATGCTGAAAATTTCGCGGAGTGGCCAGCTGGCTTTTTGTTCGCGTCGTTCAACTCCTTTCGAAAAAGCATCCTGATAATCAAGTGTTTTTCGAATATTGTACTCGTGCTTGGCATACTCTGCGGTGCGAATAAGCTGGCAGTAAATATGATCTGGATTTTCCTTTTCAATAACAGCCTTAATCGCATTATGAATCTTTCGCTGGTAGAAATAATGAACCTGCATGGGCTTGCGCGAAAAAAGACCGTAAAAGAGATTGAGTATTATCCGCCAGCGCTTTAGCTTAAAGATATGAAATGAAGAAGATATTTCACGGAGCGCTTTTTCGGCATCGGGGTGTACCGGCGAATCGCTTAGGCAGCAAAGAATAATTTCATGCTTTTCGTGCAAAACCTTTAGCTGATGGTAGGCACGCAATTTATCGCCTTTTTCAAGCGGGTAGGGCACTCTGCTTAGAATAACGACAATCTTCATGCAAGCAGTTTCGTTAAAAAGCTATGAAGCTGTACAGCGAGTTTCCTGGTGTCGTATTTGGCAACTATTAGCTCACGACCTTCCTGCGCCATCCGTCGTGCATTTTCAGAATCTTCGGCAAGAGCTAATATTGCTTCCGCAAAATCTCTAGGCTTGGTGGCGAGTTTAATGGTTTTGTCATGGGTTACAGCCACACCTTTCGCTCCAAGCGGCGTCGAGACTACAGGCTTTTCTAAAGCAAGGGCTTCTATAAGTTTCACACGCATTCCACCTCCGCTCATAAGCGGTATGATCATAATATTTTTTGATGCAATAAACTCCTTTGCATCAATAACTTCTCCAACTATACTTACACCTTTTATTTCAATCAAGTTTAGCCATTTCGGCATCCGTCTTCCGGCAAGGTAAAACGTTAATTTTGGATTCTTAGAATGAACTATCGGCCAAACTTCATGCAGAAACCAATCGATTCCTTCCTCATTTGGCTTCCAATCCATGCTGCCGAGATGAAATACAGAATTCTGTTCCGCCTGTCCATTTGCCGGAGGGTAAAGTTCTGGTTCTATTCCAAACGGTATGGTAACTCCCTTACCGGTAAAGCCCAAACGGCGGTAGTGTTTTAGCTCGTCAGAATTAATTGCTACGAGCCCATCTATCTCGCTCAAAAGTTTTACTTCGTAATCTTTAAGCTGACGGGTAAGAATTTTCAGGTATGCCTTTTTTAATCCCTGTGGGTGCGACTTTGCCAGCCGGTGCCAGATCGAAAATTCCAGATTGTGGCTGCGAAGTACAATCTTTGCCTTTGACAAGCGGCGGATGGAGGGTAGGTAAGGGGCTACAAAAATACTTTCGCAGAGCACAATGTCGTAGGCCTTTTCGGCGAGAAGCTGGTCAATCGCCTGATCCATATCTGAAGAGAAAAACCGGGAAACGTGATAGGTATCCTGGGTAACCAAATTAGAAAATGCATCTACCACATTGAGGCGGGTATCTATAAATACGGCTTTGAAATTCGTTTCTTTAATATATCCTTTCGGGAAATCTTTTGCGCTAAACGGGTGCTTGGGGGTGGCGATAGACAATATGGTAAGCTCGCAACCCTGGCTCAACAATGCTTTAGACATTTGATTAATGGCAAGGCAGCCTCCGTCGGTTTCGGGGTAGGGCGGCTTATGGCATAGTTGAAGCACTCTCATACCTGATGGATCTTATTTTTCGTAAAAAGAGCTGTAATTTTATCTGTTAAACGGGAATAGGTGTCTCTGTCAAAAAGCGCTGCATCTTTTACCGCTTTATAGGTCAAAAATAAAGCAATTGGGAATAAAACCATCGAGCTTAGCCACATTCCTGTAAATGGTTCGAGCTTGCCCGATTCAATAAGCTTTTCGCCGGTGATGGATGTAATGTGAAAAATCAAAAAGAAAATTACTGAAAAAATTACCGGCATTCCCAGACCACCCTTTTTAATAATGGCACCGAGCGGTGCTCCAATAAAGAAAAGTACGAAGCAAGCAAACGATAAGGTTAGTTTTCTATGCCATTCTATTTTATGCTTATCGATATACTCTTCGCGATTTTCCATTTCCTGGCCGGTGCGATTCATGTAATTTTTCGCGTTTCGGGTTATGTTCAGAGCAACGTTTACCACGCGCCTCTGCTCGGTTGTGGCCAGGTTTTGGAAATTTACTGCCGTTAAGGTATCGGTAATTGAGGTATCATTATTTAAATTAATACTTTGAGAAACGAGGCTATCAGGCAAATTAATGCTACCCTCCATATAGGTTAGAAAATCAGTTTTCCGGCTATCTTTTTGTTTCTGTAGCGAATCTATAGAAGCGCTAAGCTGCTCCATAGAGAGCATTTTCATATGGTTTTTCCAGAGGTCTTCATCGGTACGCTGCATGTCAAAACCCGAAAGATCCATCATAATATAATCTTCATCAAAGGTACTTTTGATCATCGGGTGATTCTTTGCTTGAAATGCACCTACCTCATCGTAGCTTACCCCATCCATAAGGTGTATAGACATGTATCTGCCATCGGTCGTTTTGAGCATTTCGCCTTGCTTGGCGCGAATGACCGTTCTGTTTCCGGGATTTTTTTTATCGTGTTGATAAATCAGCAGGTCATGAAGCATATTGCTGTTTCTGTCCTTTTCAGATACGCGAATGCTATACCCGTCTATTCCATTGTAAAAAACGCCTTCCTTCAGCTCCAGACTGGGTTTTGTGTGGGTTACATCCCAAAGAAGCGACTTAAATTTTAAGTTGGCGAGGGGAGCAATAGTATTGTTAAAATAAAAAGCACCACCCGATAAAAGACAGATAAAAATAATGAGGGGCAGCATAATTCTAATCAGAGAAAGTCCGCTTGATTTCATTGCCACAAGCTCGTAGTGCTCGGCCATACCACCAAAAGTCATAATGCTGCTAAGCAATACGGCGAGCGGTAGAGCCAGGCTTACCAAATTCGCGGAAGCGTAAAGCAAAAGCTCTGCTATTACCCAGTAATCTAAGCCTTTACCCATAAAATCGTCAATGTACTTCCACACAAATTGCATGAGTAGAATAAACATAACGATGCCCAGGGTAAGAAAAAACGGACCCAGGTAAGACTTAATTATTAAGGAATGAATTTTTTTCAATACTGCCGATTCTCCGGTACTGCCATTTGACAACAACCGTGCCTATAAAGTTGGCAAAGATAACGAACCTTCTTGGTACATCAATAGAATTTAAGGAGAGGCGTTGGGGCGGCAAAAAGGGCAGAAATGGTATTGAAATTTTGGCTATAGAAATATTGCTCTGTCAAGTGTGCTACGCTATGTCTTCCCGTACCCTTGCATTCCTCTCGTCGAAAAGCCTCGTCGGATGCAGAAACTGATCTCTTTACAGATCTTAAATGAATATTATTCAATCGAAATTTACTCTTTAAAAATAACTAACAACTTAGCTCAGCGGTCTCACAGCCGTAGGGTGTAATCAACTCCCTCGCGCGCCCTTGCCCTAAAGGGTACTGCCGCACAAGTTATTCATGGGAGCAATATTTTTCATTAATATGCTATTCAATGCCCTCCCGCACCCTATCCCAACTTAGCAGAGCGTTCTCACGAACGACGCAGTCCTCACGAATTCCATAAAAAAACACTTATGAGTAAAAAGGCACAACCGCACACATTTCGACACTGCTCAATGCGCCGCATCGTGAAAAGGAGTTATATTATACAATAAATACAACGAAAATACATCTTTGACTTTCCTGAATTAACTTTTTTCGCGGAACATTAAGGTGTGCGGCGGAAGCTCCCCTTCAGGGGCTGGGGGCGCGCGAGTGCATCAACAACCAATAACTTGAATTATTTTGGGATACATATATTGGTGAAAATTCTAACAATTTAACTTTAACTATGTATTACATGAGACGAAAAAAGAAAGGTTGACAAAAGATGCGATGCATTGAGTGGTTATTGAGCCTGTCGAAATGCTTAGTCGAAATGTGTGTGGTGGGAGCTCCCCTTTCGACCGGAGGGAGTCCGTATGGATGGGGCTAGGGGCGCGCGCATGCTTTGATAAACAATGTGTTAAACTGTGATTTTAGAATTAAAGTCTATCAACTTTCTCTATGTGTTTTTTCTTTTATTATACTTGTATGGGTAGACCAAAAAAAGTGTAAGAAGTATGGCTAATGTTTTGCAAAAAAAGGCAGTACAATATCTTTAAAAACACCCATTTTAGGCAATTCCTTTAACTTAATTCCAACACCATTTCCTAGTTTTAAACAGAGAAAGCTCTTATGCTCCAAGCACTCGTTTCAAATCTTCTAATTGACTCTCCCAGAGGCTTCTGTTGCTTTCTTCATCTCCCTCATCAGGAAAATCGGTGATGATAAGGGCAACTTCACGAGTCATGGCATCGATCTTAATCCGAAATTCGAAATACACATCTTCTCCCTCATCATAATCCCATTGAAATTTGACGGCTTGATCTTTGGTTTTTGAAAGAAGTTTTGCCTTCTCTTCACTTCCATCCCAAAAAAAGGTGAAAACCTCATCGCGTACATTTACATTATCTGCAAACCAGTCTGATAAACCACTGGGAGTGCTAATCATATTGTACAATATTTTAGGCGATGTTTTTAAAAGGAATTCTATTTCTACTTTTTGACGCTCTGACATTACTTAATTTATATAAAAATTCTCTACTGCAATCTATTGGCCGGTAAGATATGATATTTTTTTCGGAGAGCGCAGTCTATTTTATTTGCAATTAAGTAAATAGTTGTTGATAAATAGGTAAAGCATTCATAGCCATATACAAATCTTCAGAGATGCCTAAAATTGAGAAGAATTTTTAATCACCATGGTTTGATTTTTAAAAAGTTTATATCTTTGCGCCCGCAATTACAATGGCGAGATAGCTCAGCTGGCTAGAGCGCATGATTCATACTCATGAGGTCCCGAGTTCGACCCTCGGTCTCGCTACTACTAAAAAAGAGAAGATCCCTATGGTTTCTTCTCTTTTTTTATGACCCCATTTCGCCGGTAAATAATTAAGTTTACGTTTCGTTAATCCTTTATGAAATTTGCAGTAGTAGACATAGAAACAACCGGATTGTTCCATCAGGGTCATGGCATTACCGAAATTGCCGTGGTACATATTGATGGTGATGTCTGCACGCATGTATTTCACTCTATGCTGAATCCGGGAAAGGCTATTCCATCTGGCATTACTCATCTTACCGGTATTGAAGATATTACTGTTCAAGACGCTCCTTATTTTGAAGAGATTGCAGAAGAGTTAGAAATTGCACTACGCGACAGGATTTTTGTTGCACACAATGTCAACTTCGATTATAATTTCTTAAAAGCGGCCTTTGAAAACGCCGGAAAAGCGTTTAAATATCAAAGGCTTTGTACGATGCGCTATTCGCGTAAGCTTCTGCCAAATAACAGCAGCCACCGACTTAAATCTGTCTGTCTTTCACTGGAAATTCTGAATACTGACGAGCACAGGGCGAGCGGCGATGCGCTGGCTACCGCGCAGGTATTTCTCAATTTGCAAAAGCGTGATACCCAAGGAGAGCTTGAAAACCTGCTGAAACAAAATAAGCGCCACAGCATTTTACCGCCCGGAATAGAACCGGAAGTAGTGAATAACCTCCCAGATAATCCGGGTGTGTATTACTTTTATGGTATAAGTCCTAAACCTATTTACATTGGCAAAGCCAAGAACTTGAAAAGAAGGGTGTTAAGTCATTTTGCCGCATCGGGTTCAACGGGTCGAAAACAGATTTTTCAACGGGAAATTACACGGATAAATTTTACAGAAGCGGCCAATGAATATGAAGCACTTCTAATGGAAGATGCGGAGATAAAAAAACACTGGCCGGTGTATAATAAGGCACAAAAGCAACGCACAGCGGCTTTTGCAGTTCTTCCTTATGAAGATAGGTCTGGAAAAACCAGATTGGCTATACTTAAAACCCGCGACAGGGCAGATGCAATCGCCTGGTTTAATTCGCACCACGAGGCGAAAATTTGGCTTTATAAAGAGTTGATAGCAAGCGGAATAAATCCAGAGAGAGCGGGCATGTTTCGAACAGATGACCTTGATTTTTCTGAATCTGATAGCGATAAAGCTATCATCGAATTTATCGAGGGACAAAAAGCCGATGTAAGAAACAGTTATGTGCTCATTTCTGATGCTAGCGAAGACGCACCTTTTGGAGTGGTGGTTCTTGATGGCAAATACAGAGGATATGGACATTTCGAGCCTTCTGAAATGAGTAGAGAACAAATAGAATCAAAGATTTCAAAAGCTCCTGATAGTCCGGCGGCAAAAGCCGTAATTCGCAAAATGTTAAATGATGATAGATTTGAAAAGATTTCGCTTCAATAAAGCTTTCCTACTTGTTTTTACCGCACTTTTGCTGGCTTCATGCAATGGCAACATCACCGAGCCGAATGAGCAGGACGAAGTAGAAATGAATAAAATGAAAACGGAAATTTCTAAAGCAATGAAAGCGCAGGAAGCTGCGTGGAATGCCGGCGACATTCCGGGTTTTATGGCGTATTATAAAAACGATCCCGAAATTAGTTTTGTTTCTTCTCGCGGAGTTGACAAGGGTTACGAAACTATTTTGGCGCGGTACCTAAAATCTTATCCCGATAAGGCGACCATGGGAAAACTGGAATTTGAAATTTTGGAATTCATTCCCGCCGGTGCAAATAATGCCATGCTTATCGGCAAATGGACATTGTATAGAGAAAACGATCAGCCCGGAGGGTATTTCAGCCTGCTATGGGAAAATTCGCCGAAAGGCTGGAAAATAATAATCGACCACACGAGCTAATGATTCAAATATCAGTCACTAATATTATTGTTGCGGCAAATGTTATTTTGTCATTTATCGCTTTGCAAAATCGCGATGTACTTTCTAAACTCCTTTTCAATCCCTACCAGGTTGTGCACCGAAAGGAGTACTATAGAGTAATTACCCACGCATTTATTCACGGTGGCTTTATGCACTTGCTGTTTAATATGTATGTGCTATATAGTTTTGGGAATTTGATTGAGCAGATTTTTACGATTCCTCAAGTGTTCAACAGAGTTTTTCCCAGCTTGGAGTTTTGGGGTGTTTCAAAGGGATATCTCTATTATATATTGCTTTATTTTGGTGGTATTATTTTCGCCACCCTTCCGGCAATAAAAAAGCACAATAACAATCCGAGTTATAATTCACTTGGCGCATCAGGCGCTGTTTCTGCGGTAGTTATGGCTTTTATTTTATTGCTGCCAACCACCAATTTGCGTTTGTTTTTTATTCCAATAGATATTCCTGCATTCATCCTTGGCGCTGCCTATCTGGGTTTTGAATACTATATGAGCAAACGAGACCAAACGGGCATTGCACATGATGCTCACTTTTGGGGCGCAATCTATGGGCTCGTGCTACTTCTGATACTCAAACCCGGGTTTGGGCTTAACTTTTTAAGTGAAGTCGGCCAATTTTTCGGCATTGCTTAGTAATTTTTTCACCCTACCTTTGTTATATATTCATGCAAGGAATGCAACGCAGTACAGATTGGGTCGTTTTAAATGGGAATCTACATCCCGAGCTGTCTCCCGAATTCTTTTTAAAGAACCGGGCTTTCAGGCTTGGTGACGGATTTTTTGAAACCCTTCGCGTCATTCACGGAAGTGTACACCTCTGGGATGCGCATTACGCACGTATAAAAGCATGCTGCAAGGCGCTGGAAATAGAGATTCCCACCGTTTACTCGTCTGACTATATGCGAAATTCGATTTATAAACTGCTGGAACAGAATGGTATTAATGCCGGCGGACGTATTCGAATGACATTTTTTCGCGAGGGAGAAGGAACGTACAGGCCTGAATCAAACCGTCTGGGATTTGTGATTGAAGCAAAAACCATTCACCAAAGGGAGTTTTTGGTAAAAGATCAGGGTATTAGTATTGATGTATTTACCGAATTGAAAAAATCATTTTCACGCCTTTCGCCATTTAAGCTTATGGGCAACCATGTATATATTCAGGCGGCGGTTTGGGCTCAAGCCAATAATTTGATCGATGCGTTAATTATAAATGACCACAACCGAATTATTGAAGCTACGTCGAGCAATGTGTTTATCGTTAAAAATGGTGCCATTCATACTCCGGCGGTTGACTCGGGCTGCGTAGGCGGCGTAATGCGGATGGCTGTAATTAATGCGGCAATCAGGGATGGTATTCCTATTTTTGAATCTGAAATAGATATTAATGACATTATCTTTGCCGACGAAGTATTTCTTACAAATGCCGTAACCGGGATATCATGGGTGGGCAGTTTTAGAAATAAGCGCTATTATCATAAGCTAAGCGATAGGTTGATTGCAAAGATTAATCGTGCTGAATCTGTTGATGCTTAAAAGTTTCGTTTTCTTTCAATAATCTATATTTCAATCAATTAAATTGGTTTTCGTAAAACATTAGTTCATCTTCGGATCGCTTGGAAAATTAGCTAAGTTCGCATAATCACCGCCCATTTTTCGAAGCACTTCACCCCATAAATCGTCCATTTCTGTATTCATTACAAGCTCGGGGTCGCAATCGGCCACGTACCACGATTCTGAATTTAACTCTTCCAAAAGTTGATCTGTAGTCCAACCGCTGTAACCAATAAAAAAGCGCACTTTATTTTTATCAAATCCGGGCGAGGCCATAAGAACTTTTAAGTCGTCAAACATGCCTCCCATGTACAAATCGCCTGAAATATGCGCACTACCCGGCATTTCGCTTCCATACCGGTGTAGGTAATACACGTTTTTATTCTCTACAGGCCCGCCAATTGCCAATTTCTCGCCAACTCCCGGAATATTTAGCTTGATATCAGATAAATCGAGGTCAACATATTTATTCAATACAAATCCAAATGATCCTTCTTCGTTGTGGTCGCATAAAAGGATTACCGTCCGCTTAAAATAAGGATCGTCGAGAAATGGTTTTGAAACCAATAATCGTCCCTTGCGGGGTGGAAGCAGATTGTCTGGATTTATATTCACGTTTTTTCAGTTTTAGTGAAGTGCCGGCCGCCATTCAAGGTCGGCACAAATTTTACCTTCAGCCTCATTTAGAAAGGATAGTCTTTCATAAACATCTTTTTCAGGCCAGTATTTCAAAGCGAACTTAACAAAAATGTGTCCATGTTTTGCTTCAGAAATCCACAAGTCACGGTAAAAGCGTTTGGTCTCCTCATCTTTAAGCGCATCGGCAATGAGCTTAAAACGCTCGGCGCCGCGGCACTCTACAATTGAGGCTATAAGCATTCTATCCATCAGCCTTTCTTCTACCGTATGTCTGCAAAGTTTTATTAACTCTTCCATATATAGGTCTTTAGGCATGCGTTCTGGTAGTTGTACGCCACGGCTCTCCATAAGTTCATATACGCTTTGAAAATGTTCGAGCTCTTCTACCGCAGTTTCAATAAGTTCAGGTATTATCTCAACTTTATCGGGGCATTTGGCCACAAAGCTCATAGCCATTGCAGATGCTTTGCGCTCACAATCAGCATGGTCTTGAAGAAAAGCATCAAAATTCTCAACGGCCTGATGCGCCCATTCAGGTGGTGTTTTATATACTAGGTCTAGAGATAACTTCACAGCACTTATTGTTTTACGCAAATTTAATATTAATGGGTGATTAATCGGGCTCTTTAATCCAGTGGGCAATCTTGAATTATTACTTTTGCTGAACGCCCCCGCATTACCCCGGCCCTGAAGGGAGTCCACAGCACATGCTGACATTCATCGGCAGTAAATCATCCAAGTAAGGAGCTTTTGTCCATTGAAACCGCTTTTCTGCAAAATTTTATTTTACCAAAACGAATTTTCTAACGAAACAATAAGCCGCGCGGTGGGTGGCTTCCCTTCAGGGGCTGGGGGTGAGTGCGGGCGATAACTTCACAGCACTTATTGTTTTACGCAAATTTAATATTAATGAGTGATTAATCGGGCTCTTTAATCCAGTGGGCAATCTTGAATTATTACTTTTGCTGAAAGAATCAAGCAAAGTGAAAGAAGAAACCAAAGATTTCATTCAGAATACGAGGTGGCAATTTATGAATGCTCCCTTTACAGAAAATGATGTGTTAGACAATCCCATTGATCAGTTTTCAGCATGGTTTGAAAATGCGATTAAAAGCGGAATTAAAGATCCATTTGCTTTAACGCTCGCTACAGCGAATAAGAAGGGGATGCCTTCTGCCAGGGTTGTATATATGCGCGATGTAACAGAAAGTGGTTTGGTGTTTTTCACCAATTACGCCAGCCACAAAGGGAATGATTTATTGGAGAATCCTTATGCTTCCGCAAATTTTTATTGGGAGGATTTGAGTCGTCAGGTACGTTTTACCGGAAGAGTTGAGAAAGTGGATAGTGGCGAAAGCGACGACTACTTCAATTCACGCCCGCGTGAAAGCCAGATAGGGGCCTGGGCAAGCCATCAAAGTAGCAAGCTTGACGGTAGGGAAGAACTTATTTCAAAACTGGATAAGCTCATAGAAAAGTTTGAAGGAAAGGAAGTGCCAAGACCCGATTTTTGGGGTGGATATGTAATCATTCCTACTACTGTTGAGTTTTGGCAAGGTAGAGAAAGCAGGCTGCACGATCGCATTCAATATGAACGAAACGAAAATGGAAACTGGGCTTTGAGCCGTTTATCACCCTGATTTTTTGAATAAGTATATAGCGAAATACGGTGTTAGACCACAATTGATTTCTCATCTTCCCGAAGAGGACTTAGGCATTGTAGTGGTAATACCCGCCTGCAATGAGCCCGATATCAACAACGCAATCAGTGCATTGTATAATTGCGATCGCCCCACCTGTAGTGTAGAAGTCATTGTAATTGTTAATGCTTCAGAAACAGCATTGATTGATTTAAAAGAGCAAAATCTAAAAACTTACCAGGACTGTCTTTCGTGGCAACACAAAACAGCCGAGAAAAAATTTAGAGTATTTGCGCTATTAGAAAATTACCTTCCGGCAAAACATGCAGGAGTGGGGCTGGCCCGTAAAATTGGAATGGATGAAGCCGTGAGAAGGTTTTACACCGTTGGAAATGAAAATGGAATTATAACCTGTTTTGATGCAGATAGTTCTTGCGCAACAAATTACCTCACAGAGCTTTACGCCCATTTTAAGCTTAATCCAAAAACACCTGCCTGCAGTATAAAATATGCACACCCCACCTTTGGGAGTGAGTATGAGCCACTTACCTATCTCGGCATTACGTATTATGAGTTGCACCTTAGGTATTACAATCAGGCTGTGCGCGCTACAGGTTTTCCGAATGCTTATCACACCACTGGCTCGTCTATGGCTGTGCGCAGCGATGCGTACCAAAAACAAGGTGGAATGAACAAGCGACAAGCCGGTGAAGATTTCTATTTTCTGCACAAAATTATGCTCCTTGGCAACTTTACCGAACTCAATACCACTACTGTATACCCATCGCCGCGCTCATCTGACAGGGTGCCCTTTGGTACCGGCAAGGCAATAGGCGATTACTTGAAAAATACTGACAAGGGCTACTACACCTATAATCTCAAAGCTTTTCAATATCTGGATATCTTCTTTAAAAACATTCCGGAGTTTTATCTCTCTGCGCCTCCTTTGGTTACTCTTGGTGGCGTAATTCCCTACGTGCTTATCGATTTTTTAAACGCCTACTTTTTTGATGAGCGCATAGCAGAAATCAGGAAAAACAGCAGCAGTTTCAACTCTTTTCAAAAGCGATTTTACAGTTGGTTTAATGCATTTATGATTTTAAAATTTGTACATTTTGTGCGAGACAATGCGCACCCTAATGTACGTGTAGAGAAGGCTGCGCTAGATTTTTTGAGGAGTATCAATTATCCAGAACTTAACGAGATAAAGTCTATAAACCAATTGCTGGAAGTATATAGAATGCTGGATAGTAAATCTATTTCTGCAAGGGTTTTAATGCGCTAAAAAAAGCCTCCACATGTTGTGAAGGCTTTAATTATTTTATGCTTTGATAAAAACTATTCCTTTTTGGCGTTGTCTTTATCCTTTTCGGTGGTGGTTTTCGCTACAGGTTTTTTAGCAGCTGCTTTTTTCGCCGGAGCCTTTTTAGCGTCGGTTTTTGTGGTAGCCTTTTTTTCTGCTTTCGGTGCTTTGGCTTTTGTAGCATCCAAAGCCGTATCTGCAGTATTAGGCTTTACTTGTCGTGAAACGAAAGCAGTTTGATTTTCTTTTCGTGGGCGGCGCTTGCCATAAGAACCCATGTTAACTTTGCCTCGTTTCGTTTTGCGGTCTCCCTTTCCCATAATATTTATTTTTGGATAAGATGAAACCCAAAGATAAGAAAGAATTAAGGTTTATGCCTTTCTAAGAATACTTTCTCGTATTTCTCATACCTGTCAAGGGTTTTAGAACACCAATGAAGCATAGTCTCAATTTTCTCATTTTCGGAAAGTTGCCACGTTAGCTCACTATCCTTAAGCCGCTCGCGTATTGTATGCATACATATTGCGGCGGCAACAGAAATATTAAAACTCTCGGTAAACCCGTACATGGGTATTTTTATATGGTAATCTGACTGATCTAAAACATCGCTTGACACTCCACTTTTTTCTGTACCAAAAATAAGTGCTACCGGTTCATCAATAGGCAAAGTATTGATAGTCATTTCGGTATGCGGAGTTGTGGCAACCAGCTTGTAACCCTTACCTTTTAAGGTTTGCAGGCATTCAATCGTATTGTTTTTTCCTGGTGTATTGTACCGTTTTATATTTATCCATTTAGAGCTTCCTTGCTCTACATCGGGGCTTGTGCTCCATTTATTACGCTTCTCGATAACGTGCACATCTTGAATGCCGAAGCAGTCGCAGCTGCGCATTACGGCGCTGGCATTGTGCGGCTGATATAAATCTTCCAGCACTACAGTAGCATACCGCGTTCTTTGCTCAATAATCTCATGAAATAAGTCTTGCTTATTGTCAGAGAGAAATTGGAGTACATATTCGAGAAATTCTCTATTCATGGAGCATAAAAAAGTCTCTCCGAAACCGGAGAGACTTCCTAATTAAAATAAGATTTTACTTATTTAACTTTTCCTTGTAAGTCAGCACCAGCTTTGAACTTAACAACCTTTTTGGCTTTAATGTCAATTTCTTTTCCGGTTTGTGGATTACGTCCTTTGCGCGCAGCACGAGTGCTTACAGAAAAAGACCCGAAACCTACCAAGGCAACACGGTCATCTTTCTTCAACGCTTTGGTTGTAGTGTTAATAAATGCGTCTAGCGCTTTTTTTGCGTCGGCTTTTGACAAGCCTGCGTCAGAAGCCATAGCTTCTACTAATTCTGCTTTGTTCATTTTAAGTAATTTTTTTTTAGGTTAAACAAAAAGATCGTTGAACAAGAACAAATTTACACGAATAACCATGCGTACCAAGCCTTAGCGGTGATTCTGTGCCCGTTTGTTAATAAAATAGGGGTTTTGTTGATAAGTATAGGCTAAAATATCAATGTTTATGCGGGATTCAGCAGTTATTGCACAGAAAAATGGGTGATTTAGCATTCTAATTCTTGGTTTTCAAAGTTAAATTCAAGGGAAATTTTGGAAAAACACATCCCAGAAATCAATCAAATAAATGACTTTTCCGGATGAAGACACCCGCTAATCTCATTAAAATGTGGCTTTCTTTGAAAGATAATGGCTGTTTACAGGATTATTTATGAAATCTAAAATCAATTGGAGATCTAAATCCGCGTAAAAAGTCAGTTGTTTTCATGCGCTTTTTGCCGGGAACTTGCAATTCAATTATTTCAAGCGCTCCATCATCACATTTCACAAACAGCCTCAATTCATCGGTAAGAAGAATACTCCCGTGTTGGCCGGCAATCTTAAACTCGGCTATCCTGCTCTGGTAAATCTTAAAAGATTGTTCGGGAAAATCAACTCCGGCAGCTATAGTCCACGCTGTAGGATATGGCGATAGCCCGCGAATGTGGTGGTGAACTTCAGCGGTTGAATGAGACCAGTCAATCTCGCAGTCTTCTTTAAAAATTTTTGGAGCTTGTTTCAGTTCACCGGCCGGTTTTTGCGGAATGGGTTTTACTTCTTTCTTTTCGATTTTATTTACGGTACTAAGAAGGAGTTCGGCGCCTTTATCCATCATTCTATCGTGAAGCATTCCAGCATCTTCTTCAGCACCAATCAGCATTTCAACCTGATCGATGATCATTCCGGTATCAATCTCCTTTTCTATAAAGAAGGTTGTAAGTCCCGTTTTTGATTCGCCATTCATTATAGCTCTGTTTATAGGTGCTGCCCCGCGATAATCAGGCAGGAGAGAGGCGTGTAGATTAATCGTTCCTCTCGCGGGCATGCTCCACACGCTTTCAGGAAGCATCCTAAACGCCAGGACAACAAAAAGATCGGCTTCTAATGACTCCAATTCTTTTAAAAATTCAGGGTTCTTTAAGTTTGTTGGTTGCAAAACATGCAGGCCTAATTCTTCTGCTACTTCCTTTACAGCCGATTTTAGAATCTTTTTGCCTCGTCCGGCAGGCTTGTCGGGAGCTGTTATTACACCTACTACCTGATGGGCTTCCGCCAATGTTTTGAGCGAAGGCACAGCAAATTCTGGAGTACCCATAAAAACCAGTTTCATAAATCGTGAATTTATGCGAAGTTAGAAATATGATTGTTTCAATTTCATTTTTTAGCTCAAAAACCAATCATTTCCTGAATACTTACAATTAGAACTGAATTTTGGAATGCTCTACTTCTTTTTCACCAGCGGGAAACCGTTTAGTAGGATTTGGGGTAGACAAAAAGAGACAAGATTCGCAATTTCTAATGAGAACTATTTGTTGTTTATTTACACCGTGAAAAAGGAATCACCAGATTGGCTGAAGCGCACCCAAGAGAGCAGTTGGGAGCCCGAAATACTCATATCGGGAATTTCGCTTATTGCTCTTTTTCAATTACCGGCATTAATTCACAAGGCTCAGGTTTTTGTTAACGACAATACCTTTACCATTTTTCAGAATGGAAATGTAGACGACAGCTTTTTTATGTTGATGGAAACTGCTGTCTATTGGCTTATAATTTGCCTGATTATGCACCTTGGCCTCCGCAGCATCTGGGTTAGCTTTGTTGGTCTTAGCTATGTTTTTCCCGAAGGTATTTCTTTTAAAGCATTAAAGCTTACAGATTTTTTTAAGGCACGACTTCTACGTGTGCGCTCTTTTGAAGAGTCTGTAATCCGACTTGAAAAAATTAGTAGCATGATGTATGCTACTGCTTTTCTACTCGTGCTGGCTACAATCGGTGTTTCGTTTTATTTTTCGTTTTGGGTAGCACTAATTGTCGTTTTGAATGCGTTGGTGCCTGAACTTTTTAATAATGCTTATGCAGGTTCTATTTTTACATTTCTGATGCTAATTATGGCCATACCTTATTTTATAGACTTTATCACCCTAGGTTGGCTAAAGCGATTTAAATGGTTGTCAAAAGTTTACCGGCCTATTTATATTTTTTCAGGAATACTTACCCTTGCGCCGTTCTATCGCGGAATATACTACGGTTTGATTAGCAATATCAGGCGACGATATATTCTTACAGGAGCTATCTTTTTTGTGGTTGTTACCTTTATTATTTTTAGCGGGTTGCGTGGAAAATCGATACTAGATCGCTCCACAATGGTTGAAGCTGCAATTGGGTATTCTATTCTAGAAGGCTATTATCGGGACTTAAACCCCGAAACTCCAGATCGCTGGGCTACCATTGAAAGCAGTGAAGTGAGCAATGGAATAATAAAGCTAATTATTTCGCACAAAGCTGCGAATGAAGAGAAGATTAAAGCTAATTGCGACTATGACGCCAGAATAGCTGAAGATGATGAAAGCAAAAGTCTGATTTTGCTCGATTGCCTGTCAAATTTTATTGAAATAGAAATTGACAGCACCGGGGTATTAGCAGAACGTTGGTTTTTTGCAGATTCACCGAGATCTAAACAAAAAGGTCTTGCTACATGGTTGCGAACAGATACCATAACGAATGGTGTACATCAACTCAATGTGTTCGTTCAGAAAAACGATACTGCCCGAAAGTTGGTCGCATCAATTCCGTTTTATAACCTCAGCGGGAGATCGTTTTCGAAAAGTAAAACAATTGAACTTCCGGAAGCCACCGAAGCGGAAAAAACGGACAGCGTTCCAAATATTAACTTACCGCTAAAACCAGACCTTTAAGGTACTCTCCTTCAGGGTGAAAAATGCTGATGGGATGATCTTCAGGCTGATGCAAATGATGTAAAATGCGAACGTGGCGGTTTGCTTCAATGGCAGCAGCAGCAATGGTATTGTTGAATAAATCTGGAGTAACTACTTGCGAACAGCTGAATGTAATGAGAATTCCACCCGGCTTCATAATGCTCAATGCTCTTGCATTTAAACGCTTGTAAGCCTGCACTGCTTTGTGTCGCGCTGATCGGTGCTTGGCAAATGCAGGTGGGTCGAGAATGATAACATCATAATCCTGATCGCGTGCTTCATCAGAATTTAAATACTCGAGCGCGTCGGCAGTAATAGACTGGTGATGGCTTCCCGTGAGGCTGTTTGCTTCCAGGTTTTCATCAACGAGTTGCATGGCTTTGGCCGAGCTATCAAGCGAATGAACCATTTCTGCACCTGCCTTTAATGCGTAAATCGAAAATCCACCGCTGTAACAAAAGGCGTTGAGCACTCTTTTTCCTTTTGCATATTTTGCCGACAAAGCTCTGTTTTCTCGCTGATCTAAAAAGAAACCTGTTTTTTGACCTGTTTGATGATTTACCACAAAAACATTTCCGTGTTCAAGAATATTTATTGTGGGTGGAATATCGGTGTCATCAGAAAGATTTGTATTCGATTTTTCTGCCGATTTGTGTACCACATTATTAAGCCTATTGCCTAGAGTTTTGTGAAGTGCTTCTTTAATCAATTCAAAGTCGCGGGTCATGCCGGCACTATGTGTTTGTACCACTGCTACACCATTGTAAAAATCGATAACCAACCCCGGGAGTTGATCTCCTTCGGCATTAATAAGGCGATAAGCATTTGTTAAATCGCTATTGGTTAATCCCGATTGGCTTCTAATCGCAAAAGCCGATTTTATCCTCTCGGCATAGAAATCGGAATTTATTTCCACTTCGGCGAAAGCCAGAATTCTTGCGGCAATACTGCCATCGCTAAAATGTGCTGTGGCGAGAATATTGTCTTGATGATTAGCTATATAAATTACATCACCATTCTTAAGATCAAATTTATGGAATTGCAATGCTCCCGAAAAAATCCAGGGATGGCGACGGGAAATACTCTGTGTTTTTCCGGACTTTAACTTTAATATGGGATAGCTCATTTTCTTGAATTGCAGGCGCAAAGGTAATCATTGATGGAAATTACAGAAACCCCACAACTTGAGAGGCGTCGTTTTCGGTATTCACAAATATTTCATTGTTATCGGCCATCCATTGAATGACCTTTAAAACGTCCTTTTCTTTGAAGGTGGAAAACACGGCAAGTTTATAGAGTTGAACCGGTTCGCGGGTGAGCTGATTCTCAATTTTCTCTTTTATGTCATAAAATAAAGACTCCTTTACTTCCTGCTTTTGAATGGATAGGCAAACATCGCATTTGCCGCAAGGAATTTCTGAATTATCGCCAAAATAAGAAACGAGTTGTATGCTTCGGCATATTATACTGTTTTGCGCGTAGGCTATTGAAGCATTCATCTTGGTGAGATATCTGCGTTTTTGCGACTCCATAAATTCCCTGTCAAGCACAATGCTCTCTGGTCTCAAACGCTCCGTGGGGAAAGAAATAAAAGGGAAATCGGTTTGCTCCTGATATTGTAAAACACGCATTTGATGAAGCTGATTGAGGAGATCTTTTACACTATTTGCAGCAATTTTTAACCGGGTTCCGATGTTGTTTTCGTTAATTCTTACAGGTTGTTCAAAAAGACCTTCATAAGAGCGAAGGAGTAAATGGATTAATTTTTCAAAGCGAGGCTGTGTTACTTCAAAGCTATAAAGCTCCTTGCTTTTAAGCATAAACTGAATTTTGGAAGGAGAGTGAATGGCATCGCTAAGGGTAAGGTATCCGTTGTATTCGAGCATTTTGAGGCTATTTACAACTGCGGTGGGATTGAACTTATACTTTTTTGAAAATTCGGATACATCAAAGGGCAGGGGCTCTTCCAATTTGCTGCCAAGCGCAAGCTGAAGGTGGTTTACTAGTGCCCTAAAGGTTTGAATAATTGTCTTCTCATCCGGAATCATCCCCATTACCCGATCGCGGAGGTAGGTTATGTCACTCTCTTCCATTAAATAAATGGCGTATGATTGCTTCCCGTCTCTACCGGCTCTTCCGGCTTCCTGAAAATAGGCTTCAATAGTTTGAGGTAAATGAATGTGAACAACAAACCGTACATCGGGCTTATCAATCCCCATTCCAAAGGCATTGGTGGCAACCACTACTTGCGATTTGTTTTTAATCCATAAATCCTGGGCTTCGCTTCGTTCTTTATAATCCATACCACCGTGGTACGGCATAGCACCTATTCCATTTGAACGGAGCAAATGCGCCATCCGCACAGTTTCGCGTCGAGTAGGTACATAGACAATTCCCGAACCACCTACTTTTTTAACGATATTGCAAATTCGGGAAAGTCTGTTTTGCTCTTTCTGAACGACGTAAATAAGATTGGGTCGTATAAAGCTCTTTCGAAAAATTGCCGGATCTCCTAATTCGAGCTCCCTTACAATATCTTCAACCACTTCTTGAGTGGCCGTAGCGGTAAGCGCAATAACAGGAATTTTGGGCAGCAACTTTCTCAATTCGGAAATTTCGCGGTAAGCCGGCCTAAAGTCGTGACCCCATTCGCTTATGCAGTGCGCTTCATCTACAGCGATAAGCGAAACCTTCATTTTTTGAAGACGCGCTTTTACAATATCAGTTTTTAGCCTTTCCGGAGATAGATATATAAACTTCAAGCTTCCATACACCGCATTATCAAGAGCCACATCAATTTCGCGAGATGATAAGGCACTGTTTATCGCAATGGCCGAAATACCTCGCAGCCGAAGGTTGTGAACCTGATCATTCATAAGTGCGATAAGCGGAGATACCACGATACAAACACCTTCTATGGCCATGGCGGGAACCTGAAAGCATATAGATTTTCCACCACCAGTTGGGAGCAAGGCCATGGTATCGCAACCCGAAAGTACCGATTGTACAATTTCTTCCTGCAAAGGCCTGAAACTCTGATGGCCCCAGTATTTTTTTAATATGTCTGTTAATTGATTGTCCACAATGGCTTACATAGCAAATACAAATTAACGATTTTTTATGATTTCAAAAATGAAGAGTTTTAAGAATATTATTTTTTCTAATATCCTTAGTCTTAGTGGGTAGGCTAGCACCACAGTCTTAGTGTCATAAGTACAATAAGTTGGTTCTTAAACTTTTGCTTTTGAACCACACTTTAAAAAGGCTATTTTTGTGGGATTATTACACAGATCCTATGATTGATACAACTATAATAGATATACAGACCACGCAAGAAAGCAGATTGGCAGAAACAAATTTTGATGAGCTTATATTCGGAAGAACCTTTGCAGATCACATGTTTGTAATGGATTATAAAGAAGGTAAATGGCAAAAGCCTACCATCCGGTCTTTTCAAAATATGAGTATGTCGCCGGCTTCTTCGGTTATACATTACGGCCAGAGTATTTTTGAAGGCATGAAAGCTTTTAAAAATGAAAACGGAAAGTTTGGACTCTTCAGACCGGATATGAACGTAAAACGGCTGAATAAATCGGCGGAAAGAATGTGTATGCCAAAGGTGCCTGAAGATATTTTCATGGAAGCCCTTACCACATTGGTGAAACTCGACAAAGACTGGATTCCGAAAGGGGAATACTCATCGCTTTATATTCGCCCGTTTCTTTTTGCAACAGATGAATATATTGGTGTAAAGGCCAGTGACAACTATCGATTTATGATTTTCACATCGCCAGTTAATGCCTATTATGCCAAGCCAGTAAATGTAAAAGTAGAGCGCCATTATACGCGTGCAGCCCGCGGAGGCACCGGATTTGCAAAAGCAGCCGGAAATTATGGTGGCTCGCTTTACCCCGCCAGATTGGCCAACCAACAAGGGTATGATCAACTTTTGTGGACCGATTCAAAAGAACACAAGTTCATTGAAGAAAGTGGTACCATGAACGTAATGTTTGTGATAGATGGCAAACTTCTTACTCCCTCACTTAGCGATTCCATATTAGATGGTATTACCAGAAGAAGTGTTCTTGAGCTCGTAAGAGACTGGGGAATGGAAGTAGAAGAGCGCAGAATTTCAGTAGAAGAAGTGCTGAAGGCAGCTGAAGAAAACAGACTTCAGGAAGCATTTGGCTGCGGAACTGCTGCAACAATCGCCCATATCGCTTCTATAGCCGATGATGAAAAAGTGTATGATTTACCGGCAATCGAAACCCGTGAAATTTCACAGAGACTGCAATCGTATTTTATCGATCTCAAAAAATTCAGAATCGAAGACAAGCATAACTGGATGCTTGATTTATCTTAATATTTGTCTGTAAAATAAGGAATGCTGTAAGTCTGAGTTTGGAAAGGTGATAGAAAGCTTTAGGTAATCTAAAGGACATGTTTTCTTGTTTCTTGGGCTTAGTTCGCTTCAATATTGAGAAAAGATTAGGGAAATAGGTCTTTTGACAAGTATAATTCTAATTGCCCGTGAGATCAGATGAATAAATATGAAAATATTAGCTATTCATGGAAGCGCAAGCAGCAATTCTTCTAATCATAAGCTGATAGAGCAGATAAGGAAGTTTGCTAATGGCAAATTGACTTGACCATTTTTGAGCAATTATCCAATTTGCCACATTTCAGTCCGGAAATTTCAATAGAAGGCACTCCAAAAAAAGTATTAGAATTAAGAGAGGCCATTAAAAATTCAGATGGTGTACTAATCTGCACACCTGAATATGTATTTAGTATTCCAAGCGGAATTAAAAACGCAATCGAGTGGTGTGTTTCAACAACTGTTTTTTCAAGTAAACCAGTTGGGCTAATTACCGCTTCTGCAAGCGGCGAAAAAGGACAAGAAGAGTTGCAATTGATAATGAAAACTTTGGAAGCATCATTTACAAATAGAACAACGCATTTAATTCAAGGAGTGAAAGGAAAGGTTGACACTGAAGGGACGATTACAAATTTGGAAACTGAAAATGACATCCAAAAGTTTGCAAATGATTTCGAAGAGTTTATAAAGTACAGAGAGCTTGAGTAAAACGTTGAATGAGCTACTCCACTTTTCCAGTACTATCAACTCTGGCAGCATTAAGAAACGCACATATTTTCTCTTCACAAACCTGCCGCCTGTAGCGCCAAAGTGCGTATGAAATTGGAATCATTTTAATTCCAGCTCGCATTAGAGCCTTGTATTTGTATAAATCAATAGTATTTTCGAATGGCCCCGGAAAGCCAACCATATCAATTCCGTAGAGCTTCTTGTCGTGCTCAATTACTATATCAATCGTTACACCGGCGATAGAATAGGCTAGTCGTGTTTGGTGATTCAAGCTTTCAATATACGCACAAACTTCATCTGTAAATTTATCTTTTATAAAATCTGTTTCAGTTCCTTTGGTTTCCGATGTCGATTTGGAATCATAATATTTCCTGAGAAGACTACCAATCGGTATTTTGTTTTTATCGAACGAACTTACAAGATATTGTTTGTTCTTGGCGCGGGTAATACTCACATTAAAAACATCATCTTTATTCAAAAAATGAAATGCAGATTGTTGAGAATCATCATCTAACGCAAAAGAGATAAACATAACATCTCTCTCTTCACCCTGAAAAGAATGCGCTGTACCAACCAGGATACTGTGATTTTGGATTTCCGAAAACTCCAAATTCTCTTGAATGGCGGTTGCGATTTGATCTACCTGATTTCTAAATGGAGATAGAATGCCAATAGTTTGTTTTTGACCAGTAATTGTATGTTTATCAATTTCAATAATGTCCTTAATCTCACTCAAAATCAAGTCAATCTCTTTCTGATTAATGCCGTTTTTATCACGCTTCCCATTTGAGTGCATTTGAAACAATGCCTGCGCATTATCTTGCAGGTTATTTGTCATTATTTTGAGTGCATCAAAATAGAATTGTGCATTGCTAAAAGCTATCAATTCTGGTTTGCTTCTATAGTGCTCGTCGAGAAAATGTATTTGATTTTGTTCTTTAATTCGCTCTTCACCAAGATCAAGAATGCTCTTTTCACGGTAAGTGAAATTTTCCTTTTGCTTTTCTGTAAAAACGTGTTTCTCTTGCAAAAAGTGCTCCTTGGAGCGCGATAGAAAAGAAATGTGGCGTAGCTGTTTAGAATCGCCAACAATTACAGCACTCTTGGCACGCTGCAGTAACGGAAGGCACGTTGAGATATCGCATTGGCTGGCTTCGTCAATCACAACAATGTCAAACATTTCTTTATGCAGAGGCAAAATTTCTCCAACATCTTTTGTGGTTGTAAGCCAAATAGGAAAAACGCGAAATAAATCCTGAATATTTATACTTTCTAAAAACCATTTTTGGCGCGCAGTATTCGAAGCGCGCAGTGAGCTCAAATAGTTTCTTAGCAATTCGCGGTTGTTAATAATGCTTGCGTGAAGCCTACTGGAATACAAATAGTTAACGTATTCTCTGTTCTTCTCAATCAATTGATCAGTTTGTTGAAGATATAATTCTGTAATATTCCATAAGAATAGATCCCGCCTTTCTATTTTTTTCGATAAAAAGAACCTGTGAATTCTGTTCCATAAACTATCAGCAGAATCTGTTTTGAGAATCGACTCACCCGTTGACAATTCTTCAAGGTCTGCCCGTTCAAATTGCGTTATAAAGCTTTTTAGTTCCTGCCTAAGTATTTCAATTTTAATTTTTTTATGAGATGACTTGTCATTCGCGCTGTTCTCGCGATTCTCGCGATAACTTTCTGAAATATGACCTCGCGATAGTAGAAATTGAAGTCGGTTTTTTAATTCCTTAATTTCGCCCCTGCCACCGCGCACGCACATTTGCTTGGTACCCAGAAGTGCTTCAATTTTATTTTCAATAACGTTTACAGCGCCATCGTTTCTTGAGCAAACCAGCACACTTTTTCCCTGGTTCATCATGCTAATTGCCAGGTTTGCAATAGTGAAAGATTTCCCTGTGCCTGGCGGGCCAATGGCCAGCGAAATCTTATGTTTTAAAGCAGTATCTATAACATTTTCTTGTGCTGTATTTAAGTCGGCAGCAGAGTTTATGTAGATCTTAGAATGTGGAAGTTTTTGATTTATACTTTCATCAAATAGGACTTCAATTGGGCCGGAATAGGTGGTGCCATCTTTTGAAAGTGATTCGAGTTCAGCGGCGGTACTTCTGGTTTTGGTTGATTTTCGCACCATTCCAAATCCAGAACATGGCACAAGCTGATAGGTAGATTCAAATGTGTTGGCTTGAAACGTTTTTGTGATTTTGTATTGCGATAGATTGTTTGGATAGTCTACCATGAGTGAAGCATCTGCTCCAGGCAGATGTTTTTCAATTAAACGACTCAAGTTCCCATTATCGCGCAATTCAATGCTGCCTTCCGGTAAATGTTTGTGAAAAGCCGTTTCGTCAAATTCAGAATCATAATTTTTTATAAGGTTTAGAATTACCGGATTAAAAGCAGGAGCAAAAATATCGGCTTGAATAAAAAACAGCTCACTTTCGTAAATAATCTTTGCCGGATAGATTAGTAGCGGCGCAATAAGTTTTTCAGATTTTCCCTGAAAGCCGGTATACTTTCCAAGTAAGAAATGACTTCCATAAATTAATTCTTTTTCTTTTTGATATAGCGCAACTTCGCCTTGAAGTTTCCTAGCTATTTTATCATCAATAGGAAAGTAGGGTAGCAGTCCACTAATATGTTCATCTCTCCCTTTTATTAAGGTATGCTTTTCTACTTTAGCACTTAAAAAATTCGCTATACCACCACCTTTGTTCTCTTCTTCAAAGCAATTTTTGTAAAATGATATAATTTTCTGAAGGCTCGCCAAATTAATAGTCTATTAGTTGGTCTGATAGTTTCTCAAATTCTCCGAGAAATGACTTTACAAGAAATGGGTTTTGGGTTACCAGTATATTTTCCTGATTTCTATCAGCTGCGCTTCTTGTCCAATTATAACTGCCTGTTAGCAAAGTCTTTTTGTCAATAATACAAAACTTATGGTGCATGTGATGTTCTGTACTGTCAATTTTAATAGATACATTATTGTTGTGCAACATTTCAATATCCGAACCCCTGTCGAAGCTCTTATCGTTGTCTGTTAGTATTTTCACCCCAATACCGCGGTTGTGAGCAGACAAAATTTCAGTCGAAATATCATTGTCGCTTATAGTAAAAACACATATTTTAATAGAAGAAATCGCAGCCCTTAGTTGAGTGATAATAGCTGATTTGCAGGCTTGTCCCGGACTAAAATAAGCAAGCGCTATATTTGCTGGCTCTGATGAAATAAGCGTTAACTTATTGGTCTCTTCAATCCAATTTATCAAACTCTCTTTTGACAGGTGGTCTTGATTCTCTCTGGCAATATCAAAAATCTGACTCCTTAAGAAATCCATCTCCCGCTCTGTCAATACTTTTTCGACAATTAATTGTTTCAGATCTTTTTTCTCACTTGATGTAAAAACGTTGTCATCAATTGATTCTTTGAATTTTTGGATTACTTCTTTCATACTGTTTCTGGCATTGTGGGCGTGCTAAGTTAGTGTAAAGTTGAAGTATAGTCGTATAGAGTGATTTGCAATAGTCATAAGCTGAATAGTAACGCGTTTCAAGCGCAAATCGCTGCGCAGCATTCAGCCGCGACCAATGGAAGTGCCAGAAGCAGACATGCATGTAAAATTTGCGCCGTGACCCCAAATCAACTTGCACTGATAGCCCTTTTATGTTTGCAATGATTTAATATCAAGATTAATTTTTGTTATTAAATCCGGGTCTTTATATTGTTGTCTATACAAGATATATCGACCTGGTGCATAAGGCCTACGAGCCCTTGATGAGTGTTTACACTACATCGTCTTTCAGGTTTG
>NZ_JAAGVY010000050.1 GCF_010686655.1 Cryomorpha ignava
AATGTAACGATCCACCGCAAAATCAAAAGTATCAGGGGGTCCTTTTTTGAAAAACGCGAATATTGGACCGGGAAGTCAGTAGAAGCCGCTATTTTTATGCAAATTGAAATCGTTTAGGACAGTATTGGTTTTAAACAACAAAACCTTAACTTAATGACATTAGACACATGCCAGGCGTGAGCGGGGAATCAATCCTTCCTATTCGTATACCACCAGCTTACTACTAAATACCTTCGTACCATTTGAAATTTGAAGAAAATAAATACCCGCACTCAATTCATTCGGTAGCGAAATTAGGGTAGCCCCATTCCTTAAATCCATATTTTTCCCTAAAAATACCACCTTGCCATTGGGATGAATCAATGAAACATTACCAAATTCAATTTCGGATGTTTCAATGACCAGTTTTTCAAGATTAGAAATTGGGTTGGGATACATTTTAACGTCGGCAGGTTGAAGATTTCTTACAGATGTGGCACTTCCGAATAATCCATCCGTATTAAAGCCATGCATCTTTAAATCCCAATTGTCGGTATTGGCATGCTGAGCCCATACCGCTATTACCTGGTCATTCTCATTGACCCTAATCACCGGGTTCACCTGCTGGTAACCCAATTCAACTAGCGAAATTGCGAGTAAAGGTGGATCATATACCATATCGCCGGTGCCGTCTATTCTGGCTACGTTAATAATATCATCAATTCCATCCATCGGTACCATAACATCGTTAGAGGCGGTCAATTCTAATTTATCGATTTGGCCCGTTCCGTCTGAACTATATTCCACCCCATCAATGGTCCAGGGAAGCGAACCGTCAGAGAGAACCTTTTGCAATCTCCATCTCACATTGGCCCCATAGTTAAAGTACAAATTGCCATCAAGGTCAGTAAGTACATCCACTCCTTCTATGTTATTGGTCGGTTCGGCAAGCAATACATCTTCCGCCGCCCACAGTTTATTGCCATTGATATCAATCAACTGCCCCTTTTCTTCCATATAGTCATTACCGAAGGGGATCAATGATGATATATTATAAACCAGGTAAACGCCTGCAGCCGGGTGAAATGCCGAATTGAGGAACCCGAAATTATATCCATTTCCAATTGCCGGAGTCCCCTGAAAATACATACCCATTGATGCGCCATCACCAAGCGTTTCATTCGGCCATAGCCTGGTGCCATTCTCATCCAATCGCATGCCTCTGATTTGATATTCCTCATCAGTTGTATTGATAAGTATGCCAAAAGCAATCAGACCACCTTCACCATCGGTATTCATGGAGTAGTTGTCACCGTTTAAAGTAACACCATTTGGAAACAAATACGTGCGCCACAATACAGAACCTTCGGAACTAACGCGATAGGCATAAATACCCATAAATTCACCGTTGCCGGTATATCGATCATAACACGTTATGAATACTCCGCCGTCTCCATCCAGTATTATTCGGGGATAGTGCTGCTCCCCCTCACTGGTTCCTACTTTAAGATCGTCGGCACCCCAAAGCTTATTGCCATCGGGATCTATTCTATTGGCATAGATAAGTGGGTTAACCGGGTTTCTATAATCTGTCCATGCCATTATAACACCATCCGCATTGTCAGAAATCATAACAGTCTTTGGATTTCCACTCTCTGTGGGGTTTTGGATAATATTGTCCCAAAGAATTACGCCTGTACCGGTTACTCTGGCCAGATGTATTACATAGAGGCTATCGCTAATAATAGCAGTATAGGTAACATACCAACTGTTATCCGGCCCCGGTTCAATCAATACATTATATTTTTCCCCTTCACCACTTGCCAATGTAACAGTCTCACCCGGTTCCGTACCCCATTGGCAGTGGCCTGGAAGCGTAAATAGAAAGCTGGCGACAAAAACGAATAGAAGAATTTTTTTCATAAGAACGGCTTTAGGGAATGTAAGATACTAAAATTTCTGTAAGTGATTTTGTTTATCAAATCACATTTGCAATAGAATTTGGGATTGAAGGAAGTCAACCAACTATTCGTTCTCTCTACTTTCTACTGTATCATAAAAAGACAGCGTGCAGCTTCTTCCTGAGCGACAGAAAGTCTACCAACTCATGAAGGAATATCAAAGTGAAAAACCTGTTGAGATGACTATGTAAATTCATTTTTACTCGACGTAAGTTACCTTAAACCATTCTTCCAACTGTCGATAATCAGTATTACCCAAATCAATATCCCATTTTTCGCAAATTCCAGTTGTTTTTATCTTGTTACACTCAAAACAAATTTCGATAAAACCAATTAAATGATTCTGAATATCGAAGAATAAAATTCCATTTCTGGGAATATAGCAGTCTGAAACTACTTCTATCCTATCAGGGTCATTGTCGTTTAATAAGATATCCATGACAGCCTGATAATCCGATTTGTGAACCTGTTTTTGGTTGACCACCTTTTCTTCATCAATACTCATTCCATCAATAACAGTAAGATATCTGGCCCCCCTAACAGTATCCCAGGTATTGGTGCTCCCGTTGAGTTTATAAGTATTCCTTTCGTAAGGTGCAATTTGGGCGAAGTGAATCCATTCAAATTGCTGTTTTGTATTCTGACCACATAATGATGCTATTGAACTAAACACGGATACCACAAACAATAGAACCAATCTCATATTTTTATTTTCTTCAATCAATGGTTGTTCATTTTTACTGCCAGATGCTAATCCAAATTGTGCCCGTAACTAAAATTTCTTATAAGATTTACTTGGACTACGAAGATAATAAATGTGATGTAATAGATACCCCAGCATTGCAACTTAGTGCAACGATCTCATGACCGCAGGGAATAAACGCAGGGAAGTGGAAATTTTGATAGAAGGTGGTGTGAGCGCCGGAGCTGGGATGTCAATTCAATTATGAGAGCGTACGACTAAGTTTTCTTAAAGAATTTTAGTGGACTTCACTCTGATTTACTACATACTTCTATATCGCGTTTTTGTCTTTTTAGGCTTCCCTTTAAAGCAATCTAAGCATAGTGGATAAAACATACTTGTTGGCTCGTCATTACCACAGCTATGACAAGCGTACTCCCGGTAATCGGGATTGTTATAGCAAGACCATATTTCATAGCAACTATAACAATAAGGTTTTTCCGGATTTAGCGGGATATCGGTCGAACATCGAATGCATACACCTGATGTATTTTGGACACTTTTAACCGCCGGATTGTTTTGGTGATACTCTTCACGTCTTTCAATCTTATTTTTAAACAACTCTCTAGGTTCGGATGATTTTATGATGGACTGAATTTCTATGACGGCATCGTTATACACATCTAAATCATCTTTCCGCGATATCAAAACGCCCATTTCCCGATTGTTTTTTTCACTAAACTCATACATATTCATTGAAGTGATAACCATCTCTGATTCATTCAGGTAGCATTTCGCATGGAGATTGTGAGAGTAATAAAGATTAAGGTTTGGCATTCTGCTAAGCGACTGTTTCTCATTCGACTTTAATTCATCCTTACCATAAATAATGTGAATTTTGACTCCACGGTTTTCTGCATCACAAAGCCTCTCAATAAAGGTTTTAGAAAGTTGTAGATAAGGAGAAACAAGAACTAACTGCCTTTTTGAACCTGAAATAAGCTGCTCAATATGATAAGCGGTTCCGTGTGTTGTAAGAAATTTTGCCATGAGTTAATAAATCAATAAATTCAAATGTAATAATTATACGAAAATCACTTGCATCCATGCTTTCCTCCATAGCTGTACGCATAAAATTTTATAGGGTTCTTTAAAATATTTAATAATACTAATGCTTTTCTAATATTATAATCGTGCAGCTACCAATACCTCCAATAACTTTTCTCCTATTCGCTTATCAAGGTTGCCATCAGTATCGAGAACGCTTATTTTTAAGATGCCACAGGAATGATCAGGGAAGTGGAATTTTTGATAGTAAGCATTGTGATTCCCAGACCCAGGGTAAAGCAGTATCGAAATAGTTGACTTCCAATGATCGTTGTAAACATACATCTGGCGCAGGTCATGGATGGCAGGTTTGTTTTGTTCGATTTGCTTCCACTTAGTATCTATGATGATTTTGGTTTCGTCGTTTTGTGAAATGACAATATCTGGTCGAAGAGTCATACTGCCCCAAAAGGATTTTGATTGCTGGCCAGTAACTTGGTATGTCTTGTTTACAGCGGCTTTTTGCAATTGGATTAAGATATACTCTTCCCACAGGCTGTTCATATCAAACAAGAGAGCGAGCATACGTTCTGAACCGGAAGATATGTTTGGAGCGTAATTGAGAATGATCAACCTGGCAATTTCAAGTGCCTTTTCATAAGGCATGGATTTGCGGTTTAGTTTTAGCTTGTCGAATGTTGCGGCGTTGCATCTTATTTCTGAAACCTCCGGAAAATCGAGTTGTACGCTTTTGCATTTTGGGTAGATGTAGCTGCCCTTTGAGAGCTGTTCGATTATCTGTAGTGCCTGGTTGAGAATTTGGTGGACTTGATGATCCTTGTCGTAAATCTGATGGGTGGTATAAAAACGCTCTTTGTGAATCAGGTTTTTGGAAATATGGCCGGCAAACTCCAACTTACCTTTCAGAGCGGCTACATTCTTGGTTTCCTTGTAGTATTTTTTGATCAATCCCTGCCTGATCAGGGTTTCAACTTCGCGAAGGAACCAATCGAAATAAATGTCAAGCAGATGGATGTTTTGTTTGCTGACGTGTGCCTGGCCAACCTGATTTACTTTTAGCTTTCTTGTGCTTCGAAGCATTTGGATAAGGACGTTGCGCCAAACTGTGGTATTGTCGGATAGTTGATCGGCTTTTGGTAAAACCTCAATAGTCAGGGTATCGATTTGAACCACGCCTACGTATTGCGAAAACTTGATGCCTTTATGGACTAAGGTGAAGTATTTGTTGTCATGAAGCAGGTTGAGCTCTGCGAGTGCGTCAAATTGCTTTTGAGTGAAGGGCACACCGTTGTAGTCTCTGCCGTAGTAGAGGGTTTGGTGTTCGAAGACTTGGATGACCTTGTTCATTTTGGGTGCTTATCCATTTATAAACCAATTTAAATTCGAGTTCAAATCGCAACTCCTGCGCACGCCCCAACCCTGAAGGGCGCTATCGCACACATTATGCAAAAGATGGAGATTCATCCATTTAAACTCCACACCGTGAAACCGCATCGCTAAGTTCAAGCCCGAGTGAGCCCTTGCATTCCTCTCGTCAAAAAGCATCGCCGGATGCAAGAAAAGCGCGACAATATCCCGCCATTTAGAAAACATGTTAGTAAAGTGATCAACGAATGGGTGAAATTTCCTCAAATAGATACTATAATTATTCGGTGGTGGAACCTGTGCATTGGCTCTCCCCTTCAGGCGATGTGCTGAGCTTGTCGAAGTAGGCTGGGGGCGCGCGCGGGAGTTCAAATCCAAACAATTCATTGCATCTGTGAACGGTTTGTTTGAAAAAATTAGTACAACCATCAGATCGCTATCCTAAGTTTTCATTTCCGCCTAAAAGAGTAAGAACAGCTTCTTCAATACCCCCAATATCTTCAACCAGTTTACACAGTGTTACATTCTCAGGGCGGTCGATGCCATGGAAGCTCGGGAATTTTATCTCGTGATTGGTTGTTACGGTTACAAAACTAGAACCGAGAATTAGGGCTATCTTTTCGTAATCGTGGTAAAAATATTCCTGCAGCAACGGGATGACTTTATTTTTAAAAACTTCTTTCAGACCTTCGGTATCGCCACTTTGTAAATTCATAAAGTAAGAATGACCAATTGTGTGATCTCTATCCAATAAAAATTCAATGCGCTCATTGATAGTTTGTAATACTTCATCCAGATTGAACCCATCAAACTCAATATCTTCGAGAAGTGACGGCTTGGGCATCACTTCCAGAAAGCTGAACCTTCGACGCAGGGCGGTGTCTAATGCTTCTACCGAACGGTCGGCGGTATTCATAGTGCCATAAATGTCCACATTGCGCGGTACACCAAAATCTGTTTTTGAATACGGAAGCCTGACTCTTATTTCGTTTTCTTCACCCAGGCGCTTATCAGGTTCAATAAGGGTAATGAGTTCTCCGAAAATGGCCGACACATTCCCACGGTTTATTTCATCAATAAATATGGCATATCTGTTATCCGGATCGCTTTGGGCTCTTATGCACAATGCTTTGAATACGCCGTTTTCAATTCCGTAACCTACATCGGCCTTTTCGGCTTCTGTGTTTAGTGTAGGCTTTATGCCTTCAATAAAATCTTCGTAGCTAAAGGATTGGCCATTATTTATTTTTTGATGGGTAGCCATCAAATAAACCAAAACCAAAAAGAATAATCGCTAAGGGGGTCAACATGCTCCAGAATAGTTTTTTAATTAGCTATCTTCTTTTTAAGAAGGGGTCCGCATGCGCCAGAATGACAGATGCCAAAAAGATGGGCTTTTAGGGGGTCAGCTTAGACCAGTATATCCAAATAGCCACCTATCGCAATGCGTAAAGAAGAGAAGCATAAAATGGAGCGGTAGATATCAGCTTAGGAAAAATGTTAGATAGATGTTTTGAAGACACTAAGGAAAAGTGAAACACAAAGCCACGTATGAACTTGAACATTCTAATTTGAACTAACTAATAACATAAACAGAGGGAGCACTAATAGAACGAGCTTGAATCCTGAACCGATCCCCTAATTTTGTCATTTCTTCATTAAAATCATAAATTTTACCACCTAGATAAGTCTTAATCCTGATTTTTAAATAATCGTCAATTCTCTCAATTTTAAAAATAAAGTCTTCCTTGTTATGTAATATTTCCACAAAATCTAGACCTGAAGATATTTTAAAAACACTACTGTACCAATAGTAATTTTCAGACATCCAAAATATAAGATGACCTTTTTTATTGAAAAACTTTAAGTTTATTAAAAGTTGACCTTCTTTAATTTCAAAACACAACACTTTTTCACCTTTATAAGTCAGAAAGTTAGGTGAATTCAAATAAAAAATGCCCCCAACTTTAATACGCAGTTGATTAATCGATGTTTTAAAATTCGCAGAAATTCTATCAGATTTAAAATGAGTGGATTTTCTTAATACAAGTTCACTTTTTGATATTTTACCATTATGAGTTTTTGTATGACATATCGGACATAACAGAATTAAATTCTCTATTGAATGTTCTCCACCTTCTGAAAATTCATTTATATGATGTCTTTCTGTAAGCTGAACACCGCACCAAGCACATTCAAAATGGTGTTTTTGATTTACAGCCTGGCTTATCTTTTTTGGGATATATCTTGATTTCTTTTTCTTCGCAGTCATACAGTTCTGTTTATTCCTATCAATCAATATCTTTTTAAAATACACCTACGTTTTTTATTATCCAATAAAACTAGTTTCAATTCTCTCTTGCTGTGACTTTCCCATTTGTAAGAAATCACCTACGTACGCTCCTTTATTTCCAACATCGTAGAGATGCGCAAGAATTTTAGTTATTAATTCTATGTCTGTCATATTTAAAATGGTTTTGCTTAACCCCAATCCATCACTCCGCTTCTACCCCATTCTTGTATTTAACAACACCAATTTCTTCATTTTGGGAATTGTAAAAACGGGTTTTACCATGACGCAAACCATCTTTTATCTTAATTTGCTCTTTAGAATTATTGGCACCAACGATAGTTAATTCACCTTTGAAAAACTCTTCATCAATACTATCATAATATAGTTCGCTAACTAACTTTCCTGATTCGTAAACTTTTGTTGAGTAGGCATTTCCTATAGGGTAACTATATAACCATTGATCGGTTTTCAAACCAGAAGAATATCTTCCTGTAACTAAAATCAAATCACCCACCTGCATGTAAAAGTCGCCTTCTAAAGATCCAAAATATTTGAATAATTCATAGTTGTACGGCTCATCATTATTAACCCTATAGTTATAAGAATAGACTGTATCGGATGATGGATATAGTATTAAAAAAAGTTTGGCAAATAACTTAGTTTTTAGTTTAACTCCAATAATAATCCAGTCGTTAACTTGAGATTTTAAAACTTCCATTTTTGTAAATCTAAGAACTTAAAGTTACGGACGCTGTTGTCGACAGAGTCTTAGTATATTTATTATTATTGACTTATGGAACTTCTTCATTAAAATCATCATCGTCACAAATTAGGCCCACAACCCAAGTTATCTCCATAGGGATCAATATACTTCCAAAATGCTTTCCCGGCACTTTGAGTGTAATTCATAGAATAATTCATTTTAGTGCTTGAGGCTACCTGATAAATATATTCTGTACAACCGTATGAATATTCACTTTTGAAGCAAACAATAGCAAAATAATAGGTATTGTAATCAATCGTCATATCGTAGAAAGTGACCTTTGAAATAGCATCACTATTATAGCTGGAGTAAGTTGATCCATAGCCTTTAGATTTGACGCTGGCCATTATTTCATCACATGATTGGGAACTGACATGGAGGGTTGAAAAAATGAAAATTAAGTAGAGTATAATTCTTTTCATTTTAGAATTTGGTTTTAGTTAGGTTGCAGCCAAATATAAAATGTTATTGCACTATTTCCTACTTTCTGAGCTAAAATTCAGATTATTAATTTAAGGGGCAATAGTGTACCTCAGAAGCCACTTCATCCTCTTATTGATTTTAATAAGTTTATCGAGAAGTTCACCTTTGCCATTTCCCATTATATCTATATTCTTAAGATTAACAGCCGTTCCTGCCATACAAACCATCAAAATACCTTTACCCGATCCCACTTCTGCATAATCAATATCGGTGGCGATGACGGCATTTGCACCCAAGTTTATTGCATTCTTTCTTAGCTGCATGAAACACATATCTTCTCCAGCTTTCAGTTTATTATTGTGCCTGCCTGATTGCGCCCCAAAGATATCGGTAATGGATGATGCAAATTCTGTTATAACACCAGTTCCTGTGGTGGACTGCCCAGTGACCATTCCCACCACTTCATAGTCCCAGTTGAGAGGAGTATGAATTGAAATAATTGGGACAATTCCTATTAATCTTTGGATTTCATTTCCTAAACCATCTCTTTCGGCTAACAATAGCTTAGAATACTTTGGTAATAGCTCTTTAGCGCATTTGGTACAATAACCTTCGCTTTTAGGTTCGTGGTATTCATTTATAATTGCGGCCTCCATTTCGGTATGGAGTGTATTGCTTGACATTAAGCCACTTTTTAGTGAAGCTTCACAATTGGGACAGTTTTTTAATTCGGTCATTAGATGTATATTTATTGGCGATTCTATTGATCATTATTCAGTTAAAAATGCATTCCAGAAAAGTCGGTATTCAACAGATTGATCTCCAATCTCACCCACAAGATGAATATCATTGCAATTTATAGCATTTTACGGCTATGTTGAGAACGTTCTTTCAATATTTCGGCTTTTTGATCACTGTAAATTTCGTTAGTTTCAGGATTCAAATAAGTTATCTTATTGCCGTCAAATCTTTCAATGAGTTTCAATCCATTCTCAAACTCAAGCAGATAACTTAATGTTTTGTTGCTATCTTTTCGCTCCAAATCAGAAACAATCTTTCTCAAATTCTGAATTTGTTTATCCTTTTCAAACATCGCATTATTTAATGCCATGATTTCTTCTCTTGATTCACTATAGTTCCTCTCAAAGCTTTTAATTTCATCTACTCTAATTTTTTCTCTATTACTAAATTCTGCTTTCAAATCTTCAAGAGCTGAGTTGTTCTTTTCCATTGTAGCATCTAATGTAATTTCTAAGTCTCTATTTTTCTTTTGCAAGGCCTCCACTAGCTGATTATGAGAATTTCTTTCTCTGTAGCTAGTTTTAGTTTCTTCTAGCTTTATTTCCCCTATTGCAAGTTCTATCTGATTAGCAATATTCCTTTTTTGCGTTTCTATAACAATTAAATTTCTTTTCAACTGTGATTTTTTTAATAGCCGGTCAAATCCTAGGTTTAAATAAGGGAGTACTAAAACGTAAAAAAGAGCCGCAATTAAAGGAAGCCAAAAAAGCAATATGTAGTTAGAAAAATGTTCTTCAACATACTCTATCCTATTTCCAATTGCGTATGAGGACAGAAGAATATATAAAATTGGTTTCCAGTTAAATAGTAACCAAGAAGTCATAAAAGCACCAATAAATGGGTTTCTAATTCTTTCCTCAGTTGTTTTAAAAAGAGATTGTAAAAATTCTTTCATACCGTGATAATAATGTAGACAATATAAATAAACGAAGAAGCAGTCTTTCTTGATTGAGAGCTTGCTGAACTTCTCAATTATCCCAACAAGTATAAGAAATTAATATTTTAATTTTTCATAAACATGTATCACCGAAATAAACTAGCCAATTCTTATTCTATGAAAATAAATGATAGAGTATTCAAAAATCTACACCCCACCCCCATTTTGTTTCTAAAAATTATCCATTAGCTTTAGCAATTCGATTTGAGAGCCTTAATTGTAGTGAGAAGTTTTCTATTAACCAGCAAACTACAGATGTCCGTCGAGAATAAAAGTAGGCATGAATAAGAAAGACTTAACAGAAAGAGACATTTGCACCAAGTTCATCAATCCGGCGATTGAGAAGGCAGGATGGGACATGAAAAGACAGGTGCGCGAAGAGGTGACTTTTACGGATGGGCGGATTATTGTGCAAGGTAGAATGTACACCCGCGGTCAGCGGAAAAGAGCAGACTATATTCTTTTCTATAAGCGTGAAATACCTATTGCGATTATAGAAGCCAAGGACAATAAGAAACCGGTTGGCTCGGGTATGCAGCAGGCTTTGGAGTATGCCGAAATCCTACAAATTCCGTTTGTGTTTACTTCTAATGGTGACTCTTTTGTATTTCATGACCACACCAACCCCGATGAACGTGAGAAAGAAATCGCTCTGGATGCGTTCCCTTCTCCTGAAGCCTTATGGAAGAAATACCTGGCATATAGAGGCCTTGATAAGCCAGAGGAAATTGAAATCGTAGAGCAAGAATACTACACAGATGACAGTGGCATGAAGCCACGCTATTATCAGCAGAACGCCGTAAACAGAACGGTTGAAGCCATTGCCCAAGGCAAGAACAGATTGCTATTGGTTATGGCGACCGGTACCGGAAAGACATACACTGCATTCAATATAATTTGGCGCTTATGGAAATCTGGAATCAAGAAACGAATTCTCTTTCTTGCCGATAGGAATGCCCTTCTCACCCAGACGAAGAATGGGGACTTCTCCCCTTTTGGTAATGACATCATGCACATTATCAAAAACAGGAAAATTGATAAATCCTACCAAATCTATTTTGCCTTATATCAAGGATTGACCAGCAATGATGAAGAGCGGAATGCCTATAAAGAATTTAGCCGCGATTTCTTCGATCTGATTGTTGTGGATGAGTGCCACAGAGGATCGGCATCAGAGGCATCGGCATGGCGAGAGGTTTTGGATTATTTTGAAGGGGCTACCCAAATCGGAATGACCGCAACTCCTAAAGAGACAAAGGATGTTTCGAATATGGATTATTACGGTGAGCCTATCTACACCTATTCATTAAAGCAAGGGATTGATGATGGGTTTCTTGCGCCATATAAGGTTATCAGGATTGGCACCAATCTGGACGATGGCTGGCGCCCAACGCGCGGCTTGACCGATAAATATGGGCATGAAATTACAGATCGGATTTATAACCTAAAGGACTACGACAGAAAACTTGTCATTGATAATCGGACAAGAATTGTGGCTGAAAAGATTACTGAATTTCTAAAAGCGACAGATAGATTTGCCAAAACGATTGTGTTTTGCATTGATATCGATCATGCCAATAGAATGCGGCAAGCGCTTATCAATGCCAATGCTGATTTGGTTTCAAAACATCCCCTTTACGTGGTTAAAATTACCGGCGACGATGAAGTGGGGAAACGCGAACTAGACAATTTTGTAGATGTTGAGGAACGGTTTCCGGTTATTGCTACTACTTCCAAAATGCTGACTACAGGTATCGATACAAAAATGGTTAAGCTCATTGTATTAGAATCCAATATTGGATCTATGACCGAGTTTAAGCAGATTATTGGTCGAGGCACACGCATTAGAGAAGCCGAAGGGAAATTGTATTTCACGATTATGGATTTTAGGAAGGCCACCAACCTTTTTGCAGATCCGGAATTTGATGGAGATCCGGTACAGATATACGAGCCACAACCCGATGAACCAGTAGTGCCGCCTGATGATCTTCCAATTAATCCGCCTGATGAACCACCAACCGGCGGTGGAGATGGAACTTGCGTTGATCCACCAATCATCGGCCCTGATGGTGGGCCGCCTCCTGAACCAAGAAAATACTACCTCAATGATGTGGAAGTATCGGTTGTTTATGAGCGGGTGCAGTATTATGGCTCTGATGGAAAGTTGATTACCGAATCGCTCAAGGATTATACCCGAAAGAATATCACCAAAGAGTTTTCAAGCCTCGATGGTTTTATCGCTCGGTGGAATGCCAGTGATAAAAAGGAAGAATTGATTCAGGCTATGGCTGAGCAAGGTATTTTTATAGAAGCACTGCGTGAAGAGGTAGGTTATCACATTGATATATTTGATTTGATATGTCACGTGGCTTTTGATCAGCCTGCCACGACTCGCAAAGAAAGAGCCGACAATGTGCGCAAGCGAAACTACTTTGGTAAATACAGCGAAAAGGCAAGACAAGTGTTAAATACGCTGCTTGACAAATACGAGAATGAGGGAATCATTTCTATTGAGCAGGGAGCGGTATTAAAAATTGCACCCTTAAATAAAATGGGCTCTCCTGTTGAACTCGTGCGAGCCTTTGGTAAAAAACAGGATTTTGAGAATGCACTTAAAGAATTGGAAATTGAACTTTATAAAATTGCTTAGTTATGCCTCGATGTAAATTTTCAGAAACTCAATTTGAAAGCTATCATGCTCGTGAATTCGAGAAGGTGTATGGAGGGATTTGTCCACAAGAATTCCCAACAAGAGCTATAGAAGGAAAATGTGGATTTGATATGAAGCATACGGGCAGATTTGCAACATTCTTTTTTCAATACAAAGTACCCGAATACTTAACACAGCCCAGCTATAAATGTAAAAGTTTAAGAGGTGATTGCTTTCATATTAAACTTTCAAATACGGATGGACCGCGTTCTATTGCACAGTTCCAAACATTAAAGATGCTATCTTCAAAAGAACCTCATGTATATTATGTAGCACCTATGTTTGGTACAAATAATGATTTTTCAAAAAAGTACAAGGAAATTTTAGACCACACAGCTTATTTTAATCTTAAGGATACTGGGTTCCCTAAAAACGGAGAATCTGGATTCACAGAATCACACATTCTTTATTATTCAGAGAAATCAAATTATGGATGGCTGTATTCAGATCCTTCTACTGTTCAGACCCTAAGAGCCCCTAAGTTTGAAAGTGATGACTCTAATGAGAGTCTTGGAATGTATATAATTGAACTCAATCAATTTCTCAGATCTATTCTAATAGAGACTGCTTTTACTTCAGAATCTGAAGAGAATGAAACTCTATCTTCGGCCACACTCCTGCGTGAATTGGAAAAGACTATTAATGTCAGCGAATCGAATTCAATTGAGCAAAATATAATTTTAACAGATATTCTTCTAAAGAAATATTTTAATTTGAATTGGTTCATTAAACCAATAATATAAGACATGAGCACAATTACAACAAACATAAAAGGCATCCGCGATACCATGCGGAAAGACACCGGAGTAGATGGCGATGCACAACGCATCTCACAAATGGTGTGGATGCTTTTCATGAAGATCTTTGCTGATAAGGAAGAAGAATGGGAAATAACCATAGACAACTATGAAAGCCCCATTCCGGAAAATCTAAAATGGCAAAGCTGGGCGGCAGACGAAGAAGGATTAACCGGTGATGCCCTTATGGACTTCATCAACAATGAATTGTTTCCGGCGCTTAAGGATCTCGATTTTAGCGATAGCCCACAGGCCAAGATAATCCGTGCGGTGTTTGAAGACACCTACAATTACATGAAAAACGGAACGCTATTCCGTCAGGTGATTAACCAGATTAACGGCATAGATTTTAACAGCTCTACCGATCGGCATTTGTTTAACGACCTATATGAGACGATTCTAAAAGAATTGCAAAGCGCGGGTAGCAGCGGCGAGTATTACACTCCACGGGCAGTAACCCAGTTTATGGTCGATATCATTGATCCGCAACTAAAAGAAACCGTGCTTGATCCCGCTTGTGGTACGGGTGGATTTTTAACATGCACCATAAACCACAAAAGGAAACAGGTAGAAACCGAGAAAGACCAACGCGATTTACAAACCACCATACGCGGGATAGAGAAAAAACCTTTGCCCCATTTGTTGTGCACCACCAATTTAATGTTGCACGGATTTGATGTCCCTGCCGTACGAAGAGATAATTTATTGAGCAAGCCTTATGCCGATTGGGGCGCCAATGACAAGGTGGACATTATCCTTACCAATCCACCTTTTGGAGGGATTGAAGAAGACGGTACCGAAACCAATTTTCCATTAAAGTTTAGAACCAAAGAAACGGCCGATCTTTTCCTGGCTCTCATCATACGTTTATTAAAAAAAGACGGACGTTGCGCTGTGGTACTACCCGATGGCACCTTGTTTGGCGAGGGAGTAAAAACACGCATTAAAGAAGAGCTTATGGAGCGTTGTAACCTCCATACAATCGTGCGCCTCCCCAATGGTGTTTTTAACCCATACACAGGTATTAAAACGAATGTGCTGTTTTTTGAAAAAGGAACGCCCACCAAAGATGTGTGGTACTTTGAACACCCCTACCCCGAAGGCGTAAAGAGCTATAACAAAGGCAAGCCCATAGGCATTAAGGAGTTTGATCTGGAAAAAGCGTGGTGGGGTAACCGTGACGATGAACAATACAGCAGCCATGCATGGAAGGTTTCTGCCGAAGACATTAAAGCCCGTGGGTATAACCTTGATATCAAGAACCCACATCAGGAAGTGGACGATCTGGCAAGCCCCGAAGAGTTGCTAAAAAAGTTCATTGCTTCTGAAAAGCAAATAAGCAGCATACAAGACGAAATAGTGAAAGTTCTAACCGAAGCCCTGAAGTAAATGCAATTATTAGAACATTTCAAAGAACTTACGGTACATCCTAAGAATGCGGAGGAGTTGAAGGGTTTGATTCTTCAATTGGCTGTGCAAGGGAAGTTGACGAAGAAGTGGCGGGCCCTTCGCCAGGCTCAGGGAACGCCAATAGAATCGGCTTCAGTTTTGTTGGAAAAGATTGCTACGGAAAAGGCTGAATTGGTTAGGAAAAAGAAAATTAAGAAGGAGACACCGCTTCCAATAATTACGGAAGGTGAAATTCCTTATGAGTTGCCTAAAGGTTGGAGGTGGTGCAGGATGGGTGAAATAATTAAAATTTCATCTGGAAATGGGTTGACTTCTGCAAATATGGATAAATCCGGAAACGTTCCTGTTTATGGTGGTAATGGTATTACTGGTCACCATAACATTGGAAACATTAATAAAAGGACGATAGTGATTGGAAGAGTTGGTTACTACTGCGGTAGTATTCATTTAACTGAAGAAGTTGCCTGGGTAACTGATAATGCCTTTGTAACCCATTATTCCAAGTCCAACATCGACAGAGACTTTCTTGTTTGGTTGTTAAAAGGAACAAATCTTAAAAAGGACGAAAACGCCACAGCGCAGCCAGTAATCTCTGGGCGTAAAGTTTACCCAATTATAATTGCCTTACCTCCCTTAGAAGAGCAATCTGCCATTGTCAGCATCATCAACCAATTATTCAAAGAAGTAGAACATCTAGAGCATCAAACCAAAGTCCGAATCCAACTCAAGGAAGACTTCATAACATCTGCCTTGCAGCAATTAGCCACAGGAGATACCGCTACCGAATGGAACTTTTTACAAGAACACTTTAAAACCTTTTTTACGGAGAAAGCAGGCGTAAAAAAACTACGTGAAAGTATTTTGCAATTGGCAGTACATGGGAAGTTAACTACTCATTGGCGTTCCGAAAATCCGGATGTAGAGTCTGCTGCAATCCTTTTGGGAAAAATAAAAGCTGAGAAAGCACGGCTTGTTAAGAATAAGAAGATCAAGAAGGAAAAACCGCTTCCTAAAATTACGGAGGGTGAGATTCCTTATGAATTGCCGGAGGGGTGGGTCTGGTGTCGGTTGGGGGAAACCTTGCTTTATTCGGATTCTGGGAAAAGTCCAAATTGTGTAAAAAGACCAGTAGTTGATCAAGAATGGGGAGTTTTAACGACCACTTCGATTCAGCAAAACAAGTTCGTTGAAACTGCAAACAAAGTTTTACCCTTAAATTTGGAGATCAATCCACAACAAATCGTCGAGGTTGGAGACATTCTCATTACACGAGCTGGCCCGATAAATCGAACCGGTATTGCATGTAAAGTTGATGAGATTAATTTTAATCTAATTTTATCAGACAAAACCATAAGATTAAAATACATAGAGAATTCAATATTTCCGGATTTCTTTGTCTCGGCTCTGAATAGTGCAGCTATTAGAGAATTACTTCTTGGTAAAATGATTGGAATGGCATCAAGCCAGGTTAATATTTCTCAAAACAATATTAAAGGGATTTGCTTTCCATTACCTCCACTTGAAGAACAAAAAGTCATTATATCCAAGGTCAATACCTTAATGGCCTTATGCGTTACCTTAGAAAAAGAAATAAAACAAAACACCCGGCTCGTTCAGCAGCTTATGCAGAGTTGTTTGCGGGAGGTTTTTGAGGGGGAAGAGCGGAATGAGATTGAAGAAGAGATTAGAATGGCGGCCGAGCCGGAGAGCGAATATAGAGCACATGGTTCTATTAAAAATAAAAATTAGGTGAATTTTGAGAAATCTTCTAACTTGGACGCTTGATACTTTGTATAAGCCAAAAGATTAATGCGTTGATAATCAGATAATTTAGATTAAAAATGAACCAGTACGAGACTCTACTTAATTATGTCTTAGTAAATGGAACGGATAAATCGGACAGGACGGGTATAGGAACAAGAAGTGTATTTGGTTACCAAATGCGCTTTAATCTACAAGAAGGATTCCCACTCATAACGACAAAGAAGGTTCATTTGAAGGCTATTATTCACGAGCTACTGTGGTTTCTAAGTGGAGACACTAACATAAAATATTTGACGGATCATGGTGTGAAGATATGGAACGAGTGGGCTGACGAAAAGGGTGAACTCGGGCCAATTTACGGTTATCAATGGAGATCCTGGCCTACACCAGATGGACGACATATCGACCAAATATCTAATGTAATAGATACGATTAAAAAGAATCCTGATTCGAGAAGAATTATGGTTAGCGCTTGGAATGTAGCAGACATTAGTCAGATGGCTTTGCCACCATGTCATGCCCTTTTCCAGTTTTATGTTGCTGACGGAAAGCTGTCGTGTCAACTTTACCAACGAAGTGCGGACTTAATGTTAGGTGTGCCCTTTAATATTGCTTCTTTTGCCTTGCTCACAATGATGGTGGCTCAGGTATGTGATTTGCAATATGGTGACTTTATACATTCTTTTGGCGACACGCACATTTACAATAATCATTTTGAGCAGGTAAAGCTTCAGTTACAAAGAGAACCACGTCCGTATCCAAAATTGATTATCAATCCTCAAGTCGATTCGATATTTGATTTTGAATACGATGATTTTCGGTTGGAAGGATACGATCCCCATCCAGGAATTAAAGCACCAATTGCGATATGATAGGTGTTGAGCTTTTTGCCGGTGTGGGAGGAATGTCTTTGGGGGCAACTATGGCGGGCATTGATGTGCGTTTAGCTGTCGAAATAGACAAGCATGCGGCTACCACCTTTTCTCTGAATCATCCGGCAACACGAATGTTGAATATTGACATTTGTGATTTAAAGGAAATAGAATTAGTCAAGAATGGCCAACAAACAGTTCTTTTTGGTGGCCCTCCTTGTCAGGGGTTTTCAACATCCAATCAACGTAATCGAAACAAGGAGAATCCTAATAATTGGTTGTATCTTGAGTTCATTAGGCTGTTAAAGTCATGGGCACCAGATTGGGTAGTTCTGGAAAATGTCAAAGGTCTAAAAGAAACAGAGGGTGGAACTTTTTTAGATTTGATTCTAATTGACATTGAGCAAGCAGGCTACACGGTATCTTATAAAGTTCTAAATGCTGCAGATTTCGGCGTTCCCCAGAAACGGGAGCGTATTTTTGTGGTAGGTTCGCGACATGGTAAGAAATTTGATTTTCCAGATAAGCTAGCAGCGAATAAAGTTTCCGTTAAAGATGCAATCTCAGATCTCCCAAAAATTAGCAATGGGAATGCGATTTGCGCACTGCCATATAGAAGAATTGGTAAATCTGAATTTGTGAAATTATTGAGAAATGGTTCAGATAGAGTGTCAAATAACTTGGTAACCAAAAACTCCGAACTTGTTGTTAAAAGATACTCACATATACCACAAGGTGGAAATTGGGAGAACATTCCTAATGAATTAATGGGCACTTATAAGGATGCTTCTCGGTGTCACACAGGTATTTATAGAAGGCTGGAAGAAGATAAGCCATCAGTAGTTATCGGTAATTATAGAAAAAACATGTTGGTCCACCCAAAAGAAAACAGAGGGTTATCAGTTCGTGAAGCTGCAAGGCTACAGTCTTTTCCAGACTGGTTCAAATTCAAGGGCAGTATAGGTTTTCAGCAACAGCAAGTAGGTAATGCTGTTCCACCTTTGTTGGCCAAAGCCGTCTTTAAACACATAATTGACGCAAGATAGAATGGATTTAGCAGAACAAACATTGGAAGAATGGTTTCTAGAACGGCCTCTAAAGAACATGCCTCATTCTAAGCACGATTACAAATCTGCCTATAAAACACTTGTTAACTATCTTGACACCGAAGTCCATCCAAGCATAAATGCAGCCACTTTATTAATTGAGGCGGGAAACACTGATGGAAAAACTGGGTTTCTAACTGACCACGGACCTGACCATGTAAAGACCGTTATAAACAGAATTTCTCAGTTGCTGAAGGCTGAGAGGTTAAAATTGACCGATTACGAGACTTACCTTCTTTTACTTGCGGTACAATTTCATGATGTAGGGCATGTGACAGGCGGTAGGAAAAATCATGAAGTCAACTCAAAAAATGTAATATCAGAAGTCGCCAAAATGATCGGCAATGACACCGCAGAACAACGAGTGATATGGAATATTGCAGAAGCCCATGGTGGGCAGCCAAAGGACAAGATTTCACTACTACAGCGGCAACAGAATATACTCGGCCAAACAATCCGAACGCAATTATTAGCAGCTCTTTTGAAGTTTGGAGATGAATTATCGGATGATCGGTCACGAGCGATCAGGTATCGATATCTTATGGAAAAGGATGTAATACCTGTATCAAGTCAAGTTTTTCACGAGTATGCAAATGCATTGCATTCTGTTATGATAGATACTACGGGGCAACAAATCCGCCTTGAATATGAAATTTTGTGCGCTAAAGCATTAAAAACCTTTGGGAAAGGGGGCGAGCATGTTTATCTTTTCGATGAAATAGTACAACGAGTGAAAAAAATGCATACTGAAAGAATTTATTGTATGCGCTTCCTCGCTCCGTACATGCAAATTAATCAAATTTACGCCAGAGTAGAATTTTACTCTGATAGTGGGTTTGAAGAAGTTTTTGATGCAATAGATTTTAAGTTTCAGGAAGAAGGTTATCCCGATATTTCTCACTTGAGTATCCCCGAAGTTTGTCCCGATCTCAATAAATGGTGTGACCAAAACGAAAGTTGCGGAGAGAAAATAAAAGAGCAAATAGAAAGTAAAAATAAAAATGGTAATGTCGAACCTATTTGAAAACCCGTTTGCTGTTCAATCTCCGGAGGATATACCCGCAGAGGATGTACGTGATTTATTTGTAGACGTCTTTACAGATTTCTATCATGTTCGTAATCCGGGTCACACTTTTCTTCACGGCCCTCGAGGATCTGGGAAAAGTATGATGTTCAGATATATGTTACCAGATTGTCGCGCTTTGGTTCTTGAAAAACCTCTCTCGCAACATGACTATTTTGCAGTTTACATTCCAATAAAGGCTACCGACTTAAGACTAACAGAAATAGGAAGATTGCATAAACATGCGGATCTTTTAATAAATGAACATTTGTTAGTTATGCATCTCGCGGTAAGATTTTTTATGGCACTTACTGAAGTGGATTTAGAAGAACCAGCACTTGAAGATGTGGATAGCATTCGAAAATATTATGAAGGCCAGTTTAGAAAACGCTTGGTTGATTGTGGCTGGAATGAAGACTTACCTAGTGTAACGAAGGAGTCAAGTTGGCAGGAAATATTTCAAATAATGATGGATGTTTGTGAGTCAGTATTGCTCAGCGTTAAAAACTATCTTAAGAGTTTAGCCCTCACAGAAAGTGTTGTACAATATTCTGGAGCAATAACAGGCTATCTGGACTTTTTATTTCCTTTAATGAAAGATATCAGGAAAATGAACTTCATGCCCAAAGGACCTATTTTCCTCATGATTGATGATGCAGATAATCTTTCTGAGCTCCAAACGCAAATCTTGAACAATTGGGTATCCTATCGAAAGAGTAATGATGTAAGCCTAAAAATCTCAACCCAATTAAATTACAAAACTTGGAGAACGACAACTGGTCCAACGATTGATACACCACATGACTATTCGGAGATAAATATTGGGACTGTATACACTACTAAGAAAGGGAAATATAAGGATCGTGTAAAGGAGATTATAAATAAGCGTTTACAAAAGGCTCATATTGAATTTTCTCCTGAAGAATTTTTTCCTGAGAATATAGTCCAAGAAGATAGAATCAAGGAAATAGCCAAACAATACAAGGAGGATTGGACGGAAAGTGGTAAGGGATTCCGAGCTGGTGATGATGCGTACCGATATGCCAGGCCTGATTACATTAAGAGTTTATCAGGAAAAAGTAAATCTTCATCCACATATTCATACGCCGGATTTGAGCAACTTGTGCATATTTCGTCTGGAATTATTAGGTATTTTTTACAAGCTGCATCATTGATGTATGGAGAGATGAGGGCTAAATCAAAACATAACCTGGTAACTCAAATATCCGCTTCAGTTCAAGATGAGGTTATTAAAGAATATTCTTTTGACTTTTTATCAAAAGAGTTTGATAAATTAGAGATCGATGAGATTCGTGAAGAAGATAATGTGAATTTACCTTTGATGTTAAAAAACTTAATTAATGCATTAGGAGGAGCATTCAGAAAAATATTGATTTCTGGTGCCTCTGAACGCAGAATTTTCTCAATTGCAATCTCTGGTGAACTCAGCAAGGAAGTTATAGAAATATTAAGGCTTGGGGTTAGGTATGGATACTTTCAAGAGTCTTCTATAGGAAATAAGGAAGGCACGGGTAGAACAAGACAGTATATATTGAGTAGAAGACTGGCACCTCATTATAAGCTTGACCCCACAGGATTTAGCGGATACTTATTTATCACAAACGATATGTTAGCTCTTGCTTTGAAGTCACCAAGTATTTTCATAAGAAAGATTGAAGAACGACTTTCAAAAGGTAGTATTGATAATGTTAACGAACAACTAACACTCTTTCAGGATTGATTCGAAAGTTAAACATAGCGGAAGTGCGAGAACAAGTTGGACCAATAGATGTATTTATTTGTTCATCCAGTTTCGAATCTCGATGTCTAACCGTAGCTCAAGAAATTAGCGGATTACTGAAAGACAAAATTGTATTGATTTGCCACAATGTTGACTTAAAGACACATTTAGAACATAATACGAAGCATTTATTGAAGTTAATGACTGATTCAAATGTAAGGATGGTAGAATTTCACAACGATCGTCCAATTCAGGTCATTAACCAATTAGTTGACAAACTAGAGTCGATTAAACAGGGCACAGAATCATTTCATTATTTAATGGATATTACAACATTTACACATGAAGGACTTTTACTCACATTGAGAGTTCTACGAAGTATTTTAAAGAAAAGCGATTCTATCCGTTTTATCTATAATGAAGCCGCGGACTACTCCACAGAAGAAACTGACAATAATAATAAATGGTTGTCGAAAGGCATTAAGGAAATACGATCGGTTCTTGGTTATGCTGGCTCGCTTAGGCCATCCCGGAAGTTACATCTTATTATAATGTTAGGTTTTGGAACAGAACGGGCTGCACATTTGATTGACACCTTTCAACCTAATATCATTTCCTTGGGTCTAGGCCATGCTCAGCAATCCATAAATACTTATTTTAGAGAAATAAATGAAGCTAGACATATACAATTATCGAGTATGTTCAGCAATGTGAATGATTTTGAATTTTCTTGTATTGATCCTGAAGAAACCAAAAAGAACCTTATCTCACAAATAGAATTATATCCAAATCATAATGTCATCATTGCTCCACTAAACACTAAGATTTCCACTTTAGGTGCTGCATTAGTGGCATTTGAAAATAAGAATGTGCAATTAATTTATGCGAGTGCAAACTTGTACAACTACAAGGGGTTTTCCAGTCCTGGAGAAAGTTGTTATCTGATGGATCTTCCAGATTTTATAAAGCTTGATCCAAAATAATAGATTGGTTTTACTACTCAGTCATCACTATCTCAAACAAAACCTCTTTAATTTCTTTTTTGCTAAATTAACTTATGGCTTTTTTCCATAATATTGATTTTTGCTTTATTGGGTTACTAAGTTGTAATCCGAATTCACCCGTTTTGGTGCTTGATATTGGTTTATCATTTATTTGAATTCCTTGAATTGTTGTCTTAGTGAATTTTCCGTTTTTCTCAACTAAGATTTCTTCAGCTATTTTTAACTCCACATCTGAAATATTTATAATACATACTTTTCCATTTTTTAAATGCTCCTTTGGCTCATCTATAAAGACTAAATTGGATGGTCTAAATTCAAGATAGCCAAATCTCGTAAGATTATTTCGGACATCCTCCTTAGCCAAAATTCCACTCTCAATTTCAAAATAGAGATTAAAAAGTTGCCATGTCGAAATAAGCCCTCTCTCATCATTTATTGCATCCTGCTTTTGATTTTCGGAAAATGGTGGATTCTGACGGCTCGTTGGTGGTAAATATCTTTGATGATTAACAATATACAGGGCATAAACATCAAAGCGATTTCTTTCTTTGCAACGTCTATGTTTAATTTTTGCAATTTGGCTACAATCTGAGTCAGTGGACGTACCTCCGATTCCCTTGCATTCAATTATCAATATCCCATCGTTTAATTCTACTTGAATATCTTCTTCAAGAACGGAGGAATTTGGATTTCTTTCATCGACATTAGTAACCTTTTTAAACCCTAGCCATTTAAAATATTTAATAAGAGCTTTTACTAATATGTCCCCTGTTTCAGTAATAATCTCATGAAGAAATGAATATTCTTTAGCGTTCTTGGAAATCTCGGCATCCTTTAATTTTATATTCTTTTCATATTCCTTTTCAATATGCCTCTTTTCTCTCAGCAATTTTTTGTAATGCGGCAACCAATATTCTTCCTTACTTTTCCAGCTAAATGTTGTTGAATCTGGAAAGATATCTGGCATAATATCAGGAGCAATTTTTGTCAAAAAGGATTCAATAAATTTCTCTTTTTGTGATATTTGAGGAAAGTAAAATATATACGAGTTTCCTCTAAATTCACTGATTGACACTATATCTCCACTTGAATTCTTGATAAGAGGAAAAAAGTTTGGATCAGGAATTTGTTTATCATTTTGCCACTTGGTTGGATGATTAAAAGTTTGATTATAAGTTGAATTTAATAGGTATGAATTTAATAAATTTTTCAGATCTTCCCTGATATCATATGGAGTCATTTCTTTTCCATACTTTGAAAGGGAAAGCGGCACATTTCCTAAAAAATCATATATATTCTTCTTCATGAGACCTTGTGATTCGGGATAGCCATCAGAAGTTTTTACACTTTCATATTCTAAATCATAACTAACTGAAGTGAAGGCAATTATAATATGTCCTCTCGAACCAATTTCTTTCAATTTTTTTCCTAAAATGGAACTACCTAATGGTCTAGGATCGAAAATGGTTTCTGGGTATCTAGATAATAAAGATAAAGCACTTCTGCCCGTATGATCATTTCTAATGTGCATTTCTGCATTATAGTCAACAGTTTCAAAATTTGCTAAATCTAAGATGATTATATCATACTCGTGCAAATTCTTTGGGAAATTGAAATTCAGCAGTAAGTGATGATTCACACCCCTTGAAGAATTGGGAACCTTTACCTTACTTCCCAAAGTGCCTGAAAAGACATTGAATTTTAAATGTTTAAGCTGTTCAACTACTTTTTGGTCAACGTCAATACAACAAATTCTCGGTCTCTCATTAATGTCAGCCACCTCAACTTTTTCTTCTATACTGGACTTCTCGGAGCTTTCCGATGGTTTTTTATTAGTAGTTCCCATTGTTTTTATAAATGTGATCAGCAAACTTATTTAAAAGAAATAAGAACGTAAATTTTTCAAATAACTCAGCTTATATCACTTAGCTCCAATGTTGTTCATATTTCCTTCGCAAAGTACTCATTCCATTAAATAAATCAACCAAAAATCCGCTACAGCTGCATTTCCAATCCTTCGATATAATCCATTAATAATTGGACTACCCACAACTCTCTAAACCTATCAATTAAAATTTAAAAAGAATCATTCCAAAATATCATTCTGGATGGACTATAATCTCGCTCAAGCCAGATCATTTGCCATTACCAATTGTAAAAATGGCGTCTTTAGGAATTCACAAGAAGGTTCTGCGGAATTAGAATACGATGTGAAGCGGGCGGCGTTTAAGGCAATTCCGGTAAAGGCACAACATCATGCGAACGCACAAAATCAACGACTTCACCCAAATTAGATTCAGATTCTATGTATGTAATCCCTTTCAAAACTCGAAATTCACTCCATAGCTGGTGATTATAACCTTGGGATTTATCCGGCTCTTTGCCAACCAGAAATATCTGAGAAATGTCGTGATCTAATCCAACTACCGAATACAGCGTCGCTAATTCATCTCTTACATCCTTATATTCCTTTGAGAAATCTTGGGCTTGTCCAAGTACCAGCCCACTATTAAGCCCGGCAAAATCAAATGTTATTTTTGGAAAAATAAGTCCCTGAACTCTATCCTTATCTATTACTGCGTCCCAAGTCACTCGGTCTTCAATTTGAGGTTTCAACGTATGGAGAATAGTAGTCTTAAATCGGGTTACGACAGGCTTTTTAGTGTTCGATTTTTCCGAAACATATCGGCTAAATATTTGATCAAAAACTTCGTCGTTGAGCGGAAGATCTATTGATTGTGGCTTTTCAAATTGCAAAACATTATTTGCGTATTTGCTAAGATATGCCAAGTGGGAGTCAGAAAATAATGTATGATTGAGATCAAAATGAATTTTTCCTTCTCCGGTGTTCAAGTCAAAATCCTTTTTTATCATTTTCACTTTTGAGTCCATCAAATAGTAAGAATCATCGGAAATCAACCTTTTGAGGACTTTCAATTTATGGTTTGAAACCCGGAAGAATGATTCTTTTCCGTCTGAAGCAAAAAGACCTATGGCAAGGAACTCATTGGAGTATTGTGAAACAGGTACTTTTAATATGGTGATAATGTGGTTTTCCATTATGGGCGAATTTTCAGTCGAAAACTTACTTCAAACGTGAAGCTAAGGTAGTAAATTGTTCTGATACTGTTTCAATCCAAGAATCTTTAAATAGTTCTCTCTGAACGTATTCAAAAATCTCATCTGAATTAATTCCCCATTCGGTCGGAATTTCTTCAAAAATACTTTTCAGGTTTGCACTGCATTTTTCTATCAAATTAGGAAACTCCTGAACTAAAAACTTACAATACTGCCTTTTTTCTTTAAATTGACTTAATACATGTTCGATTGAATTGGAGCTCAACAAATTGAAATACGTTTCGGGAAGCATCATTTTCGAATCTGTGTAAATAACATTATGATTACTATTTGAACTATTCAAAATGGCCTCGTGATCAATGGCTAAAATGGCGGTGCGTCTGTTCGAAGATTCAATCAGCAGATTGTGATTTTCAGCAAACCGGTCTTCATTCCCTGTCCAAAGATCAAATAAGGCAATTTTCAAAAGATCCTCGAACCCATCAAAATTCTTTATAAACGGCTTATCTGAAAATGCCATAAACTTATCCCAATCCAACCTATGAGGACGCCATTGACTGCCAAAACACGGGATAGAATATGGAGTAGGATCAATATCTAAAGCTTTCAAATGCTCGGGATTAACTTCGATTAGAGCGGCTATTGGTTGTTTTATCGCCCATAATTCTGCAAAACGATATGCTATTAATTCTTTGATAAGCCTGTAGGCTGGCATTTCATTTCGTGATGACTTTACAATCCACAGCTTCATGGAAGGATCATTGCAAAGAATTTGCAAGGGCCTGTTTTGGGTTTTAAGTTGTTGAACTACCGGGGCTATGGACTGATACGTCTCCAATTATTTAATTACTGGTGAATTAAGTTGCTAATTAAATACTTTTAAAGTTATTAGACAATAGGCCAAGAACATAGCTTTAGATTGGAGCAAACACGTTAAATGGTTTTTACTACAATGAACTTGCGCTGTTCCATTTGTCACCTCCATTCTCAATCCTCATTTCCATCACCCCCAAGCACCCGCATAGTAGACCCAGAATCATCCCCATCCTCATCCTTTCTCTCCACTGTACTTTCCAAAAAAGCCTGTTCAAATAGCGAGCAAAGTATATCATCCCACTCGCTATTATCTATCAGCCAAAGCAGCGCGACCAAACTACCGGTAGATGACAATACCAGCCATCCCATATTTCCTTCCTCGTTGCCTGCATCAAAACTCAATTTTGATTCCATGTACACTTTGAAAGTATCTGCCAATGCCTGTAGTATTTGATCTGCCGGCCTTACGGTGATGGTTTGCTTAAACTTTTCGGGGTTGGCTGCGATCTCTTTCAGTCTCGGAAAAACCTTGTGCATATTCACGGGCGCCAAGTTTAGGTCGTCGTATTCATTAAGCGCCCAGAGTAAGGCGTAAAGAATCTGTTTATAAAGTATAGCCATATCATAGCTATCTACTGAAAATCCCTGGTCTTGCATGATTTCCTGTTCTGCCGGTGAGGCTATAAACCAACATGTGTTCTTCATTTCCAAAATCATCGGACCCCATCTTTCCGGGTCGTTGGTATTGTATGCAAACTCCAGGTTTGTTAATACGGTAATACGGTCTGCGATAGCTTCGGCCGTCTGGATTTTCTGGGGTTTGTAATTTGGCAAATCTTCATCACCGGGCTCGATGATGTAAGATTGGTAATGGGCCAACATTTCCTCCATGTCTTCGCGAGGAGTGCTTGTTGGATTTTCGTTGCCGGAATCTTCATCGTCTTGCATTTGCTATTGTTTTAATTTATACACAGGGGCTGGAACTTCTTTAATGACTGCTATTGGCTATAAGCGGTTGGCGGTTGGCTAGCGTCTATCGGCAAACAGCTAAAGGCTAACAGCTTTTATTACTTTTCAAGTTTACAAATTTCAGCGTAGTTGCCAAGACCTTAGACCTTACATAGACAACCTCGCTGCTAGAATACTAATCATCATTCTGCTCTCCATCAAAAAGATTTAATTGAGGTGATGGAAAAAGATCGAGTTGTTTAAAACCCGTTCGTCTCATCGCAAACTTATTCCGAAGTTCATCTTTTTTGTTTCTGTATTCCGTATTTATTTCTTGATACAAATGGCAGATGGATATGAGCTCGGCAGTAGTTTGACTCCCTGTTTTTTTAAGGTCTGTGAACGTGCCGAATTTTTTAAAATGATTGATAATATCGCCGGTAGTAAATAGATTATTCAGCTTGCATACTACCTTACTCCGCCGGCCAAAATGAGTTCGGGCATATTTATGAATTCTGGTCAATTCTTCAAGGCTAACCTGCGAGGATCTGATGGCAAAATCGCTGTAGTCTCATCGTGCTTGTTGGTGAGAGCCATTAATTCGGCATTTAGTTTTTCCCCACAAGAATTCAGGTTTTGAAAAGTGCTCCTACGTTTGTGATAAGCTTTAATGGCATCTAAACTCAAAAGATTATTTGCTAGGCATACATTCATTCCCCGCCTGCTCAATAATCCATTTTCGTACAATCGATCTAAATTCATTTTAAGTTACGGTAAAAAGCAAGTTTATAGATGGGTAGCTCAAAATAATTAACTTCTTATCAACACTTTATATTATTATAAGATGTTAAATCTGCAAAATTCAGTAATATCTTTAAGTGTTAGCACCATTTCGTTTCCCGGCGTTTCTTCAAAACATAAGAACTTTAAATCCTTCTGCCGTTATATTCTACCGAACGGCACAAAAACTCCTGTACCTTTCAAGCAGAAATACTGTACTCTACATTAGGATACAAAAGAGTGAAGCCCGGTTAACTACGTATTTTATTAACTTTTTCAAGGTAAAGCATCAACGCATTAAAGCGCGTATTTTCGATGGTGCTGTGCAAAGGAAAAAGCACATCAAGCTGGGGCTGGATATCCAAATCTTTAAGATCCTCTAAATCATGCTCGTATACATTAACGAGTACCATGTACCAGTTAATTGTCTAAAGCTTAAGAAACTCGCTATTTTGCGGTTACTAAAACCTTCCAAATGGTATCCACCCGACCAACTACACCGCCTGATTTCCCAACTCACCAAAGCTTGTTAACTTTTCTGGTATGTCTATATTCCCAGGGAAGAGTTCAAAAAGTTTGTTGACCGGATGATCGGCGATTTTGCCAAGCACGGCAGTAAGCCAGGCCATAGGTTCTAC
>NZ_JAAGVY010000051.1 GCF_010686655.1 Cryomorpha ignava
CAGGGAGAAGTTAACTCGGGGTTAACCCTGTCAGTTCACCGAGTGATATTCTGCGTTAATGAAATAGACCCACCCTGCTCAAAAAGACATCCCTATCTCGTACCCATATCACTGACAGGGAGAAGTTGGCTCGGGGGTTAACCCTGTCAGTTCACCGAGTGATATTCTGCGTTAATGAAATAGACCCACCCTGCTCAAAAAGACATCCCTATCTCGTACCCATATCACTGACAGGGAGAAGTTAACTCGGGGTTAACCCTGTCAGTTCACCGAGTGATATTCTGCGTTAATGAAATAGACCCACCCTGCTCAAAAAGACATCCCTATCTCGTACCCATATCACTGACAGGGAGAAGTTGGCTCGGGGGTTAACCCTGTCAGTTCATGGTCATTGACAGGGAGAAGTTGGCTCGGGGGTTAACCCTGTCAGTTCACGGGTTTAATTCGTGAAGTACTTCCTGTAATTTTATATTAAATGCTCTTGGATTTTCGGTCATTGGGTAGTGGCCTGTACCTTTTATTTCTAAAACTTTATAGACCACGCCGGTTGATGCCAGATTTTTCTCATTGGTTTTTGGCAAAACCGAATTGATTAAAAACAGCTTTTTGTCAATCTCTGCTAGCCGTTCTTTTTCTTTGGGACCATAGTCAAAAACAGCCTGTAAAACAGAAGTTGAAATGTGCGGATTGGCAGTTTTGATATCGTTTAGCACTTTCTGTTTCACCACGCTGTCGGTCTCTGAATGAAAAAGTGATTGTTCAGCATACGCGGGAGCAATCTCGGTATATTGCTCCTGAAGCATAATCATAAACCTGTCAATCTCGGCTTTCATTTCATCGTTTAGCTGTTGATCTACATCTTTAAAATTATCCACACCAATCAACGCTTTAATATTTTTGTTTTCGTGGGTAGCTTCCAAAATGATATCTCCCGCCATAGAATGGCCAATTAAAACCACATTCTGTAAATTCAGTTTTTCAATAACGGTGTTTACATCATTGGCATAAGATTCTATACTGTATAATTTTCGGTCTTTTCCGGACTTGCCAAACCCTGGGAGATCGATAGCCACGGTTTGATAATCTTTAGAGAAAATAGTGATCTGCTCTTTCCAATAGGTTTGATCAATGCACCAACCATGCACAAAAAAAAGTGTAAGCGGGCCGCTGCCTTTTTCGGTATAGAAAATTTCTACTCCATCTGTTGCGGTTATTAATGAGTCTTGGGTGTTGGCCTCATCAGAAGTATTGCTAAAATTGATATTGTTACAAGAGACGAGTGTGGCACAAGCTATCGCGACCAAGCACAGTTTTAAAAAATTTTTCATAAAATAACCTGATGTTTAGTTCGGAAAGATACGCGAACTTACGATTCTTGTCAAAAAAAACTACCACCGTTGCAGCAATGATGGCATCTCCAAAAACAAAAAACAAAAAACCAATCACCAAAAACCAATCAACAAATACCAACTACATCGCCCGATGCTTTTCAGTGCGCTCTCGCAGCGCATCATATCGCTCAATGGCCTTGCGGTCAATAACATCGGGATCGCTGTGGTTGAGTTCAATATCAATTAATCGTTGCTCACCTCCAAAAATCACATGATGTTCTTTGTTAATTAGGCCGTCTAAAGATACACGAGCAACCATTTTAGGGTCGTCCATATTTTCCACAGCGGCATTTTTCATCATAGGGGTTTCGGTGGCAGTGGGATAAATGGTCATAATATGCAGCGGATATTGATAGAGATCGCGGCGCAGCGCGTCAGAAAATTGTCTGATTCCTGCTTTTGTGGCAGCGTAAACGTTGTAAAAAGGCCAGGCAATAAATCCAAGACCGGATGATACGTTGACAATAGCTCCTTCGTTTGACTTTTTGAGAAGGTGAAGGCATTTCTTGGTGAGCAAAATAGGCCCCGTTAAATTTATGGCAACCTGATTTACAATATCTTCATCGCTTATATCTTCCAATGCTCCGGCGCTCACCACCCCGGCATTGTTAATGAGAATATCAAGCGCACCCCAGGTTTTCTCGATTTCTGATATGGCTCTGTCCAGATCTTTTGGGTTTGAAACATCGGCCGATACAGCCAGAATTTCAACTTTTGGAAATTCGGTTTTTAAAGCATCGAGTTTTTCCTGATTTCTGGCTAAAACTGCAATTTTATCAGCGCCACGGTTCATCAATTCTTCAAGCAATGCTTTTCCGATACCGGCAGTGGCTCCGGTGATTAAAATATGCTTGTCTTTAAAATCCATAAGCGGCTATTTTTCAGATTCCACTTCCTCTTCCGGTTTGTCCTTATCTAGCTTAACCTGCCGTACTCCGGTAACTTTTAATGTGGGCAGCAATGAGCGTTCAATAATGATAGTTTGCAAACCTTGGTCTGAAGAAAAGGTGTAGGTATTTACATTGCTTTCCTTTTCGGAATCTTTCAATTTAAACTTTCCATCGGCTGTTTCCGAAAGGTCTTTAAAAGCTCCTTCAGTTTCCGAAAAAATCTTTCGGGTGTCTTTGGGTTTATTGAAATAGAGCAGAGCCGACGACCATTTGATATCTTCGTAAATTCTGGTAGTATGCCCATCTGCCACCACGGTATAATGATCTCCGGTACGCTCGCAGTTTACATTATTCTGTACATTTCCATTTAAATAGATGGTTGCAGATGATGAAACTAGAATTCCACTTTTATAAATAGCCTGAACCTTATAAGACACATTTACCTCAAATAAAATACGCATAGATACTTCAGATGAAACATCGTACCTTACGTAATCGCCTTCGGGGGTGCGTGTTGCGGTAATGCCGCCCACTACCTTATCGCTTGACGATACTTCGTAATTGCGTAAATAGATTTGTGCATTTGCCGAAAGGCAAAACATTACTGCAAGGCTGAGAAAGAATGATTTCATATTCGTTTTTTTATGAGGTCTCGAAAGTATTAATATTCTTTCGGTTTACTTGTATTTTGATCAAGAAAGTAAATCACAAATTGCATAATCTATTCTAAATTTTAGCGGCTCATAGCTTAACTGCCAAGTACATTTTAGTTTGATATTTAAATTTATGCGTAAAAGGTGGTATGGCGTTTCCTGGGCTTGAATATCAGGCTGCTTGTCCTGGTCTGGCAAATCGCAGTGAGACGATTATTGCGTCAATTTTGGGTTTCAAGTTGGCCTTATTATAGTACTTTTTTCAGGTGAACGACGAAACTGGAGGCATTAAACTTCTGCGATTCCTTTTGGTCTTACGGCTTTTTCTACCAGCGCCATTCCCTGATCTGCTACAAGAGCGAGAATTGCTGCCGGGATGGCTCCGCGCAAAATCAATGCATTGTCATTTAAAGTGATTCCTGTAATTATCGATTCGCCCAATCCGCCGGCGCCAATAAATGCGGCGAGGGTTGCTGTGCCGATATTGATAATGAGAGCGGTGCGAATTCCGGCCATTATTGTGTCCATGGCGAGGGGCAAGCGCACTTGAATCAGAATTTGAGTTTTGGTCATTCCCATAGCTCTTCCGGCTTCAATAAGTAAGGGATCTGTGGCATTGAGACCGGTATAGGTATTTCTTAAAATGGGAAGAAGCGCATACAGAAAAAGAGCGATAATGGCTGGTGTAAAACCTATTCCGAAAAGCGGAATCATAAAGCCCAAAAGCGCCAGACTGGGTATTGTTTGCAGCACGCCGGTAGCGGCGAGAAAGAATCCGGCAATGCGCTTTTTATTGCTAATGTATATAGCAAGCGGCACTGCGAGTAAGATTGCTAAAAGTGTTGCTAGAAAAGTAAGTTCAATATGTTCAATAAGCTGGCGCAAAAGGGGATGTACGGAAATAGTGCCCGGCTTTTCAGAAATAATTCCCTTTGCAGTAAGAAAGATATTCGCAACTTCAGTAAGTGGCTTATGCTCTACTTCGTACGCATAATTGAGTTGTTGCATGGTTTTCTCATCGAGAATTCCTTCGAGTTTTTTTAGCGCTTTCAAGATTTCCGGATACTCAGCGGCCGTATTTTCGTTTATAAGCGGAATAGCATAGTATGGTGGAAAGAATTTTTGATCATCGGTGAGAAGTTGAAAATTGTAGTTGCTCAAACGTCCATCGGTGCTGTACGCGTCGGTGAGATCTATTTGCTTCTCGGAAAGGGCTTTGTAAGCCAGTCCGTGATCAATGCCACGCGGTTTTTCAAGTCCCAGATTGTAATATTTGTTTAAACCGATGAATCCATCGGATCGTTCAATAAACTCATTGCTAAAACCGGGTTTTAAATCTGTTCGGTTTTTGAGATCTGATAGTTTGGTGAGTTCGAGCCCGGGTCTGGCAACGATTACATAGGTATTGTTAAAGCCAAAGGACTTGCCTGCGATAATGGAATACTCTGTTTTTAATCCATCAGAGACCTGGCTGGCGACCTCGTCGGTTGATAACCCTACGGCATCGCGGTGCAAAATAGCTGTAAGCGCGGTGCCGGTATATTCTGGATAGATGTCTATTTCGGCGGTGCGCAGTGCCTCAAAGCAGATGAGTGTGCCGCCGAGGCCAAGCCTTCTTTTAACTGTTAGATCGGTGTTTTGCTCAATGGTTTGAGCCATTATTTCTGCAAGTAGCCGAGACTCGCCGTGTAGTTTGGAGCCAATGGAGATGGTTTGGCTGTAGAGTGTGCCCGAGATCAGAATTAAAGAAAATAAAATGAGAATTTTACGCATCGGCCTCATCTCCTATAAATTGCCTTACGTATTCGTTTTTGGGATTTGCTTTTATTTCATCTGGAGTTCCGGTTTGCACAACTTTGCCTTCATTGAGTATAATAATTTTATCGCCCAGGGCAAATGCTTCGCGTACATCGTGTGTTACAAAAATACCTGTGAGGTTAAGCTTTACTTTCAGGTTTTTCACTTCAGATTGCAGCTCTGCCCGCGTTATGGGATCGAGCGCAGAGAAGGGTTCGTCAAAGAGCATAAGTTGGGGCTTTGCAGCCAATGCCCTGGCAATACCCACGCGTTGTTGCTGTCCACCGCTCAACTCTGCCGGATACCGGTTTCGGTAAATATTTGGAGGCATGTGAACGAGGTTTAAAAGTTCATCTACGCGGCTTTCTATTACGCTTTCAGGTTGGTTATTAAGTCGGGGTACGAGCCCAATATTTTTGCCAACTGTCCAATGCGGAAATAAGCCGGGTTGCTGCAAAACATATCCAATTTTTCGGCGCAAAAGGGTTGACGAGCTATTTTTTATATTCTGGTCAAAAACGGCAATCTGCCCTGAATCAACCTCGTACATTCTATTGATCAATCGCAGGAGAGTGCTTTTTCCACTTCCGCTTGCGCCAATTATACAGAGCATTTCGCCTGCGTTTACAGAAAATGAAACGTCAGAAACGGCGTGTACATCGCCAAATGACTTTGATATGTTGGTAGCTTTTACGATTTGCTAAATATACGCGTTGGGGGTTAAATGGAAAGTGAAAGATTGTAATCGAGGCATTGGCGATAATTTCTGCCTGCGGTTGCGTGAGGACGTACTGCGGCATCCTTTTATGTGGGGTTGCGTTTTTGGTGCATTGTGCAAAAACAGTGACCGGAGGAAACTCGTTTTTGCACATATGCACCCCGCAACGCCGCACGAAAGATAAAGCAGGTAGGCCGACCGCCGGCTTGAACTAACGAGGGCCAGAGAGGGATAGAATAAATTATTATAAAAATAAGAGACTTAAGAATGAGGCCGGGGATCACGCCCAAAAATTTATTTGAAACCACCTTGAGCTGCATGGCTAGAATGCATACATTTGAGCTTTAAAACGGGAATATGAAAAAAATTATTTTTAGTGCCGCTTTGCTCTCGATTGCCGCATTTGTATGTGCGCAAGAAGTTACTGCTCAAGATTCTAAACTGGATGACAGTATGCTTTGGAGTATTGTAAATCCAAAAGCTCCGGCCGATACTTCTTACCTTTTTGGTACGATACACCAGATTTCGCAGAAGGACTTTTCGATGAGCGACAAGGTGGTTGATGCCCTGTATAAAAGCGAGGCGCTGGTTACGGAAGTAGATCTTTCTAACCCGGATATGGTAGGCGAAATGATGAGTAGAATGACGATGAAGGATGGAATGACGCTGGAAAAATTGCTGAGTAAAAAAGAGTATGCTTCGCTAAATGGTTTTATGCTGGAAGGCACCGGACAGAGCCTGAGTCTCTATAACGATAAAAAACCTTTTGTGACGTCTATCGCGATTATGAATTATTTTATTGACGGCGCACCGGCGAGTTATGATTTGGTGCTTACGCAGATGGCGGTAAACGATAGCATGAAAATTTTGGGACTGGAAAGCATTTCGCAGCAAATGGATATGCTCGATAAAATGTCGTACAAAGAGCAGGCAAAATACCTGATGGAGCTTGTAGACGAGAGCGAAAAAACCAAAGCGCTTTTTGGAGAAATGGTTTCGGCATATAAAGGAGAGCGCCTGACAGATTTAAGCGAATTGCTTGATGAAAATATGCATAGCGAAGAAGAAAAGAAGGTTATGATAACGGATAGAAATAAAAATTGGGTGCCGTTGATTGAATATATTTTACAAGAGAATAGATCATTTTTTGCGGTGGGTTCAGGACATCTTGCCGGTAAGTCGGGATTAATTTATTTATTGCGCGCAGCGGGTTTTGAGGTTGAGCCGGTTTTTGAAAAGGTGGAAGAGTAAATAGCAATTCCATTATGTTTTTCTCATAGTTGAACGGGCTTCTGAATTTTTGATGCAATGAAAACGAAAAAAATTATTGGGGTGCTCGCCCCGATATTGCTTTTGGCTTGTCTTATTCCTTTTTTAATATTGTGCTTTTACTGTTTCCCATCTGTAGACGATTTTAGCTACGCCAATATTGCTGAAAGTTATGGCTACATAGGTGCTCAAATTCATTGGTACACTACTTGGACCGGTCGCTATTTTGCTACGGCTATTTTGAGTTTTTTGCCTGCCCTCATCACCAATTTCACCTTGTATCATCTTTTTAGTTTGGTGGTTCTATCGGGTTCTCTGCACAGTATCTATTTTGTTATTCGCAGTCTGAATTCTAACGGTCGCAAATGGCATGTCTTTTTAATGGCTTTAGCCGCAACTTTATCATATCTGCTTTTTTTACCCGATATTACTGAGGCGTATTATTGGTTTCCCGGAAGCGTTACATACCAGCTGGCGAGTGTTTTAGCGACTTATTTATTAGGTATTGCTATTCGTGTTGAAGATGCAAGCCATACAACTACCAAGGTTTGGTTAACCATGTGTGTTCTGGCTTTTGTGGTTGTAGGAAGCAACGAAGTAGTGATGGTTGTTACCGCAATTTCAGTTACGCTCTATTATTTGTTTTCTTTGTTTCAACATAAAGTAATTTATAATGGACGATTCCTACTTCTTATTACCACGGCTCTAGGTAGCGCGTTGATGGTTTTTGCTCCCGGCAATAATCTAAGAGCTGAGAACAATCTTGCTAAAAGAAGTATTGACCAACTTAGTGAAGCTTTCTCGCTCTCATTTAATGATCTTACAATTTTTGTTGGTCAGTATCTCTGGATTCCTGTTTTACCGCTTTTGGCTTTAAGCATGCTTTATTTTGCAAGGCCTGAAAGAACAAATGTAAAATGGGGGCATCTATTCATTACAATTGCTTTATTATTTGTACTAATTTTCAGTGTTATTTTTCCCGGCTACTATATCTACAAAATGGCTGCACCACTGCGCACCCAAAATTTTAATCTATGGATTTTGGTGCTTTGCACTATTGTGATTGGACGTATTTTATCTCCATTGATTTTCTCGTTAAAATCATTTTCACCTACCTCGCGTATCAACTTGGGCTCTATAGGGTTTTTAATTTGTATTTTTCTTTTTTCAGGATCTAATAATACCCAAAGAGCTTATGCCGATTTGTTTTCTGGAAGTGCGAAAGAATTTGAAGAGCAATATAATCACCGAACCCAATCGCTTTTGAGTTGCACCAATACAATTTGTAAAGTACCGGCCTATTCGGTTTATCCATTTACTACATTTCACTCCGACTTAGATTCCGATCATGAGAACTGGTGGAATTTTCTTTATGGTAAATTCAATGGCAACAAGCAGGTTTCAGTAGATTATAGTGATTTAATTCCGTTTTATCATCAAAGCATAAGTTTCAATCCGGGAGATTCGTCTATTGAAAATTATAATATTGAAAATCTGACTGATTCTGTTGGTTACAATGGCGGTTATTCCTATCATATATCACCCGCTGTGGAGTACGGCGGAGGCTTTTCTTTTAAAATTAGATACAATTGAAACGCGTTTTGGCAATCAACCTGGTTACCTTAGAATAAGTTCAGATGCGTATTTTGTAGATTCACTTCGCAACCTGCATGTAGTGTCAGTAATCAACGGGCGGTCTGGAAATCTTTTAAATTGGCGATCCGTAACATGGGAGAAATCGAATGATCTCGGAGATGGATGGGAACGAGCTGAAATTTTGATACCGCTCTATCAACTCGACCTGCGTGCAAATGTTAAGTTTAAAATATTCTTATGGAATCCCGAAAAGCGAAATGCCTTTGTTGATAATCTCACTTACACCATTTATTAACAATACCGATACACTGCCGTCACTAATCTGAAGTGGTGTTAATTAACTCTTTTAGCCCCTCTTTATTTACTCGTGGGCTTCTGTATATTTGCACGAATGAAAAAAATCGGTCGGGCATTTCTCTTTTTTCTGCTTCACTTCGGATTGGTATTTCTGCTTTTTTCTGTGCTTAGGCTGCTGTTTTTTGCATTCAATCACAGTTATTTTCCAGATACCCAGCTCATCAACTTTATTGGTGGCATTAGGTTCGACTGGCTGACAATTACTCTTTTATACGCCCCGTTTTTACTGCTTTTTCCTTTTCTTTTTCATAGGCAATCTGCGATTTTAAAGGTTTTCTTTTTGCTGAGCTCGGGGTTGGCTATTGCGCTGAATGCCATAGATTTTGAGTATTATAAGTTTACGCTAAAGCGCACTACTGCCGACTTGTTTACCACCAAAGGAATAGCGCAAGATATTGGCAATCTTTTTGTCGCATTTTTTGTTGACTACTGGTACATTATAGCGGTGGCGGTGATATTATTTTGGCTCATCGCCAAAGGGTATGAGAAGCTTAGGCGATTTAAAACGAGTGCACTTTCTGTTGGTCAATCGCTTTTGTTTTTTCTTATTTTATTGCTCATTTATGCGCCCGGCGTGCGTGGCGGCTTACAATACCGTCCGCTTAATGTGGTAAATGCCAGCGCTTACGCGAAAGCTAAAAATGTATCTATTGTGCTCAATACGCCTTTTACAATTATAAAATCGGCTTATAAAGAGGATATAGAACGGGTAGATTATTTTCCCGCAGATGAGCTGAAATCGATTTATTCTCCGGTGCATCATTTTGCTGAAGATAGTGCTATTAAAAGGCTGAATGTAGTGGTTATTATCGCCGAAAGTTTTTCGAAAGAGTACGTAGGTGCATTAAACGATTATGCCGGATACACTCCTTTTTTAGATTCACTGATCAATAATGGGTTGGTTTTTACGAATGCATTTGCCAATGGAAAGAAATCTATTGAGAGCCTTCCGGCCATCCTTTCTGGAATACCTACGCTGATGAACTCGTCGTATATTACGGGAAGGTTTGCCACCAATCAAATTGAGGGTTTGCCGGCATTTTTAGAAAGGCAAGGTTACGCAACCACTTTTTATCACGGTGGCGAAAATGGTACAATGGGCTTTCAGGCTTTCAGCCAAATGGCAGGCGCAGAGCGGTACGTGGGAAGAAACGAATATCCCAATCAGGATGATTACGACGGCCACTGGGGTATTTTTGACAAACCTTTTTTACAATTCTGCGCCGCGGATATGAATGCCACTCCTCAACCATTCTTCGCCAGTATTTTTACATTGTCTTCTCACCATCCTTATACCGTTCCTGAGCCATATAAAGGCCGTTTTGAAGGCGGGCCATTACCCATTTTAAAAAGCGTTGAGTACGCCGATTATTCACTACAGCAGTTTTTTGAAACGGCGGCTACCATGCCCTGGTTTGATGAAACGCTTTTCGTAATTACCGCCGATCATACTTCGCAAAGCTATACGACAGATTACAGCTCGTCGATGGGAATTTACCGAATTCCCATCCTTTTCTATTGCCCGAAATATATCGATCCGCAACGCGATGACCGGATAATGCAGCAGAATGATATTTTTCCGTCTGTGGTTGATTTTTTGGGACACGATGCAGCTGTTTTAGCTTTCGGTAATTCGGTATTTTCGAACAGTGTCGACCCGTTTTCAATCAGCTATCTCAACAATATATACCAATTGGTACAGGGTGATTATTGTTTGCAATATGATGGGAGCGAGGTTATTGCATTTTACAATTGGAAAGCAGACCCTGAATTACAGAAAAATTTAATAGCTTCCGCTGATTTTAAGCCATACGAACGAAAGATAAAAGCGATTATACAACAATACAATAACCGCTTAATTGAAAACAAACTAATGCCGTAATGCCCGCGGAACGCAAGAAGAAGATACTGTTTATCATCAATCCACATTCGGGGATCAAGAGCAAGCTAGGCTTTGTAGACCTGATAGAGCAGCAAATACGGGAAGATTTTATTGTAAAAACCCGATTGACACAGCGACCCGAGCATGCCACCGAGATAGCGCTCGAAGCGGTAGAAAGCGGAGTAGATGCCGTAATAGCTGTGGGTGGCGATGGCTCTGTAAACGAAGTGGGCAGGGCATTAATTGGAACTGATGTGGCGCTCGGGATTATTCCACTAGGATCTGGCAACGGCTTTGCGCGACATTTGAATATTCCGCTTCACGAGAAGGATGCCCTGCAAACTATCAACCAGTTTAGAACCCAGATTATTGATACGGCAACAATAAATGGAACTCCCTTTTTAGCCACAGCCGGGCTCGGCTTTGATGCCCAGGTGGGCTGGCAATTTGCCAATCACGGCACCCGCGGATTTCTATCTTATGTTCAGATTACAGCCAGTGCTTTTATGGGCTATAAACCTAAAACTTATCAGCTTTCAATTGATGGTAAAGAGATAGAGACCACTGCTTTTTTAATCAATTTTGCCAATGCGGGTCAGTATGGTAACAATGCATGGATAGCGCCTTCGGCATCGCTTTCAGACGGATTACTGAATATTTGTATTCTCGATAAATTTCCGAAATATTATGTGCCTAGTATTATCTACAAACTCTTCAACAAAAAAATAGAAAAGTTGAAGTATTACCGGTTTCTGCAGGGAAAAGAAATCTGGGTGCGCAATCCCGATATCTACCATATTGATGGCGAGCCAAGAGGAACGGATGTAGATTTGCTGATAAAGATTGTTCCCCTGTCGCTGAAGGTTATTTATTAAGTTTTGCTGCAAGCTGCAGGCTACAAGTATTTAGATCAAGCCACTGTCTTGGCTTCAAGACGTCGCTCCGTCGACCGTCGGGAGTGGTATGTAAGTGGTATTCACCCCCGCAAAGCGGGATCTGAAGACCTGCGGTCAAAATGCATTCAGATAAGCTTACCCACAGAAATCATTCCACTTCAAACTCGTGCTTCAATCTGCGTATTTGTTCGGGATTTCCCAAAACAAACAAGATGCTATCGGCGTGGAGCACGGTTTCAACCGCCGGATTAATAATCATTTTAGAATTTAGTGACTTCATCCCAATAACATTACAGCCGGTTTTTTTTTGAATAGCTAAATCTTCAATGGTAAGTGCGTGTACATTTTTGGGAAGCAAGCTTACGCTCACTTCTTCAACAATGGTTTCGCTCAAGCCGCCAACAGAGAGGTGGTTTATAAATTCGGTAACGCCGGGTTTCATTAGGTTGTGCGCCATGTACCCACCACCCAGCACATTGGGAGTTACGGTGGTATTGGCGCCTGCGGCCATTAATTTTTTTACCGTATTCTCTTCATTCGCGCGAGCCGTAATCACTAAATTTTTGTTTAGCTGTCGAGCTGTTATAACTACGAAAATATTATCCGCATCTTCTTCCAGAGAAGAAATGAGTCCGCGGGCGCGAAGGATTCCCGCTTTTTCAAGTACACTGTCTTCCGTTGCATCTCCTTCAATAAATATAATGTCTTTTTGCTGTGAAAGCTCGTTGAGTCTACTTTCATTCTGCTCTATCACCACATATTCCTGCCCATAGGCTCTCAACACTTTTGCTGCTTGGGCACCATTTCGGCCATATCCACAGATTACAACATGATCGCTTAGGTGTTCCATCTTTTTTTTCAATGATTTGTATTTTAGAAATGCCTGTATGTTTTCTGATGAAAGTATTTTCCAGAGAGAGGTTACGGCAAAAGCAAAAGTACTAAAACTCATTACGATCAGCACGATGGTAAATTCTTTGCCATAGCCTGTAAATGGTCTTACCTCATTAAAACCAACTGTAGAAACTACCTGCATGGTCATATACAGGGCATCTCTAAATTCATAATTTTCAATAAGCATGTAGCCGACAGTACCGAAACTAATAATCCCAAAAAGGATAAGAAGGAGCTTGCGAAGTGATCTGAATGGGTTTATCATATTTGTCGGGTACTAATTAAGCTATTTTATTTAAAGTAGAACCCCCATATCTTGGCTATTTTTCAATAAAAAGTGAAGGAGTCATTGGCACGTTTTGATTTTTAAATAAACTTATTGTAAAAGGCTGTTCACTTTTATAAAGATACCTCGATAAGCTATCAAACAACGAAAATCGCACTCATGAAATCATCAACTTACACTTTAATCGGCCTACTGTTTATGGCAATTACATCATGCACCGGCCAGAGCAATTCTGACAATTCTTACAGTCAGGAAGATCAATATGCTCAACCTAATTCTAATTATTCTGATTATCCAAATCAAGGTCAAAATCAAGGTCAGAATCAAGGGCAATGGCAAGGTCAGCAGCAAGGTCAACCAAATACATACAATACGAGTAATAATGGAGCAAGCCAGCAATCTTATGCGCAAAACCAAGGTGGCGATAATATTGTAATGCACCCGATCATGGATCCAAAAACGAATCAACCATTATCACAAATTCCACTGCCTGCCAGCTGGAAAATACTAACAAACGTTCAACCAAATTCTCCCGGCATTACCGGCCCTGATGGAATAGAGGTGTATTTTTATTCGTATCAGAGTTTTGTGTATTCAAACGATCAATTTATGCAACAGTCCTATCAAGCAGCGGGTCAACAAATGCGCCAACCTGCCGGAATTGAAAATTTACTGAATCAGGATCTTAAAAAAATGGCACAAGGTATTGGGCTAAAATTTATCAAAAACTACCCACTTCCGCAGGTTGCTCAGGCAGATAAGTCTTACAACGATAAACTCTATCAGGTAGGTCAGCCACAAAATACATTTCTCGCTGCCGGAAGCGATTGGGAAGATACTAAAGGAAATAAAGTGTCATTGATCGTGCATTACAATGAAAGTGTGGCCTACGGTTCGGTTTACTGGGGCTATTTTGTTCAGGTATTGGGAAGCAAAGCGGCAGCTTTCGAAAATGCAAAGAAAACCTATATATATGGATTGGTAAATACACAGTATAACCAACAAACAATTGCGTCTAACAATCAGCGAGAAGCCGCCAAAGCAAATCAAAGTATGGCAGCGAACAACCAAAGATTGCAAAATAACCAGGCTAATTTTGAGGCACAGCAGCGTGCTCACCAAAGCGCTTCAGATGCTTGGAACAAATCATCTATGGATGCATACAATAGCCGCTCTGCATCTCAAGATAGAATGCAAAACCAAACAATTAACAGCATTAATGAAACACAAAATGTTACAGATCCGAATAATGGCCAGCAATATCAGGTAGAAGGTTATTCAAACCAATACTGGATGAATGGACAAGGAGAGTATATTCCTTCAGACAACAGTTTGTACAATCCAAATCAGGATTCGAATTACAACGATCAAAACTGGGAAGAAGCACCGGTAAATCCGTATTGAGAAATGCATTGCGATTTCATTGACTAACGGCCCTGACCAAAACTATGAGCCCGATAAGAAATTATCGGGCTCTATTTTTTGTTGGTGATTTTGGATAATGTTTATTCTCAATAGAAAACCTTACTTATCCCGCCCGGCTGAATTCGCTCGTTTTCATTTACTTTTGGTGAGAGCTCGCTTTGCATTTACCTTTCAAGATTTCGCATAGTAATAATGCGTCAATGCACTGGTAGAGATTCTACGAAACATTCACTACCCGTCATAATCGCTATCGCGCAACTTGCCCTTCCCATTATACCTTGGTTCATGACAGCAGAAATTTACATCCATCCATTTGCACCAACGACAAAACCTGAAAAGCCGATTGGATAATCTCTACGGAATAGATATATTTGAAGAATCCAAGCCAGAGATTTGCACATAAGCGATATAAACCATATTAACGAGTGGGATGTGGGGTTTATACGGATGTTGTACACCAGCTAAAAACCGAACTCAAATTGATAAAAAAGATACTAATTGGAATTTTAGCATTTATAATCGGAATTGGAATCGCATACTATTCCGAATCTTTTTTTCGTAACTTAATTCAAGATATTTTTCAGTGGTCAACTTCTGATAATATAAAATTTATAGGAAAGAATTTTTATGTTTTCTCAAACAAACTTTACTTTACTACATTCGGAATTGGATTTCTGATTTTGACACTCGAAAATCTGAATCAAGAAGTCAATCAAATGTTAAAAAATGTAGTAATAAGTATTCTGATTTTCGGCATAATATTAATCGGAATTTCAGCAACTATCGCAAATATGAAAGTTGTGGAATGTACAGCTTGTGACAACGGAATTAGAAATTTACATTGGAATGAAATAAACTACGGACTGATTATTGGAACAAGTGCTATTTTATCAATCATTCCGAGTCTGATAAGAATAATTATACGTAGGAAAAAAGCCAGTGTACAACACCGTGTATAAACCATTGCTAGGTCTGTGCTCATCTGGAAAATTCTTGGGAATTTTCCAGCGTAGTTTTGTATCTTTAATGGTTCGTGTTTGAGACACGCAACGGCTCATACACATCAACGTTATGCCCAATTAAAGAAAGCCAGCCGCACAAACAGCACATTTGGTTTTTTGCCGACACGAAAGCCAGCGCAAAAAAAACCAAAAGAGCTGTTTTTTGCCAACGCACCAAAGAAAACGAACAGAATGAGGAAAACCATAAAAAAAGAAGTAGAATGAATTGTACTTTTAGAAACTTAAATAAGCGGAAATAAATATGGAGCTAACAAAGACAGCCACAATTGAAAAAAGGTTATTCCAACTGACACTTTTAAAAGTGGCAGGACAAATAAATAACCGAAGAAAGACGGTTTTAATTATCTTTTTCTCCTTAATACTCCTGACCAGTTGCACATCTGAATTTCAATCATTCAATGACACGGCATTAGAATTTGCCAATAATGACAAACGTATTGACCAAAAAGAGTTTGAGACATTAATAGAAGACATTTCCGTCTCAGATGAGCGTGGTTTTACCCAGTTCAAAGATGACAACAGTAATATTGACAATTCAAAGGTTGTTTCTTACCTACTCAAATATTATTCTGCAAAAAACCTAAATCTTACTGAAGCTGATATTTGGCAGCCTGAATCTGAAACCCAGCAAACAGCATTTAATGTTAACGTCTACTTAGAAAATTCGGCAAGTATGGACGGATACGTAACGGGAGTTACAGATTTTGAAACCGCAATTTACAACCTGTTAGGAGATTTTAAGATAAGCAAAGTTTGCGACAGCTTAAACTTAAATTACATCAACAACAGCATACCTTACTCGAAAAAAAATGCCTTACCTGCTGATATTCAAGATTTCATTGAAAAGTTAGAACCATCTACTTTCCGACAAAAAGGTGGAGACAGAAGTGTTTCAGATCTTAAAAATATCATTAACACGGTACTCAATACAGTAGATGACCAAAACGCAGCTGTTCTGATTTCTGATTTCGTTTTTAGCCCCGGTAAAAATGTAAATGCACAAGATTATTTAAACAATCAGGGAGTTGGAATCAAAATTGATTTTGCTGAAAAAATAAAAGATTTTGACTTATCCGCTGTAGTAATTCAATTAGAATCAAATTTTGACGGAGTATATTATGATAAAACAAATAAGTCAATTCCGTTCAAAGGTAAAAGACCCTATTATATTTGGATTTTTGGGAGTAATCAGCAAATTAGCTCCATTTTGGACAAGAAAATTTTGGACAATATTAAAGGCGGTTATTTAAATAGGTTGATTTTACAATCAATAAAAGAAACAAACAATCCAAATTACAAAATACTGTCAAATCCAAAAATTGGAGATTTTAGCCGAGCTGAATTAAATAATAAGATACTTGCAGATGCATCCCTTTCAAAAGACAATCAAAATAAAGGCTTGTTTGGATTCAGTATAGCTGTTGATTTCAGTAAAAGTTTACAAGACGCCAGTTACTTTTTAGACACAACAAATTATGTATTGAGCAATCCAAATTATCAGCTAGAAGTAGAGACAATCTCGAATAAAAATGATGCTTCACTTTCGGGATTTACTCACTTAATGAAATTAAAGACTAGCGACTTAAGCAATGAAGTTTTAGAAATACAAGTTGTAGGTAGAACACCAAATTGGGTCTTCGCATCTTCTTCGATAGATGACTCTAATATGTTAAATGAAATCTCGGAACAGCAAAAGACATTTGGCTTGCAATATTTGATAGAAGGTGTGAATGATGCTTTTTATCCAAAATCAAGTTCCAATGCAATAAACACATTTACGATAACAATTAAAAAATAGAGCACTATGGAAGAATTCTTTGCTAGTTTATACGAATGGTTTGGCCCTAATCCATTTTATTCAAAGGATATGGCTGAATTAATGAGAGGTTGGGACATTACCTGTACCGGTTATATCGGCACACCTTGGTATGTAATCATTGGATGGTCAATGGTAGCAATTACTATAGCTTCCTATGTATTGCAATACCATATTATAGATAGTTCTAAATTTAATAAAAAGCATCATTGGTGGATTGTAGCGGCTATAGTCGTACTTTTTAATTTTCTAAATGCTTTTCTTATTATGAATAACACAATTCAAGCAGGTGACTATTGCACACAGGATAATATAGGTATATCAGATTGTATTGGACTAGGACTTTCGAATGCAATTTGGAGTTTTATTCTTTTCATTCTGCTTACTTCATTCAAGTATCCAAGAAATTTAGGAATCAATTGTAGTCATACAACATTTTGGAAACCTTAAAACAGAAAAATACAATGGCACGATTATACATATTTGCAATAGGAGGCACAGGGTCAAGGGTTTTAAAATCTCTTACAATGCTGCTAGCTTCGGGAGTAAAACCAAATTCAGACAAAAATTTTGAAATTGTCCCGATTATCATTGACCCCCATAAATCCAATGAAGATTTAAAACGCACGGAAAGATTGCTTGGAAACTATCAGACCATTTCAAATGATGCAGGGTTAGATAGCGGATTTTTCAGCACGAAAATCACAACGCTTGATAGATTAACAACATCACAAAATCGACTGTCAGGGAGCTTTACTTTTAATTTACAAGAAGTAGGCGGTAGAAAATTTAGTGAATATATTGGATTCAGTCAGTTGGACGAACCTAATAAAGCATTAGCAGACATTCTGTTTTCAGGAAAATCTATTAATAAACGGCACGAAGAAGTAAATCTGCTAGACGTAGAAATGGATATTGGCTTTGTAGGTAATCCTAATATTGGAAGCATAGTTTTGAATCAAGTTAAAGATTCACAGGAATTTAAGGATTTTGCATCAAATTTCAATGAAGATGACAGAGTATTCATTATTAGTTCAATTTTTGGTGGTACAGGAGCGGCAGGATTTCCAACAATATTAAAAAACATTAGAGATGCGATGAATAATCGCAATATTGATGGCAAGGGATTTTTGCAAGATGCAAAAATTGGAGCGGTGACAGTTCTACCATATTTCAATATTGAAAAAGATAGCGATAGTCCAATTCAGAAATCTGATTTTATAGCCAAAACCAAAGCAGCATTATATTACTACAAGGATAATGTTACGGGCAATAATTCCATAAATTCATTGTACTACATCGCAGATAATTATAGCGGAAAGCCATACAAAAATGACCCAGGAGATAACGGACAAAAGAATGATGCCCATTTTGTAGAAATGGCGTCTGCCCTTGCTATTATTGATTTCTTGGAAACACCGGATAGTGATTTAGAAACATCAGAAGGAAAAGCATTAAAGCCTATTTATAAAGAATTTGGTATTCGCAAAGATTCGGCTGACATCAAATTTTCTGACCTAGAGGATTATACGGAAAGAAAAATTGCAATGCGACTTTCTCAGTTAGCGCTGTTTAGGAAGTACCTCACGGAACACTTGAGCAATGCTATAGAAAAAGAAGCTTGGAGCAATGATTCCCCAGAAATAAACAAAAAATTCATTGACGATACTTTTTACCGCACAAACCTATCAGAGTTTCTATCCTCGTTTGCTGATTGGCTAAAGGAAATGGCTGATAACAAAAGAGGATTTTCTCCTTTTAACCTCGATTCTTCTATTGAGGCACTAATAGAAGGAAGAACGGTTAAAAGCGGTTGGTTTTCATCTAAAGTTGATTTTCCATCAATGGACAACAAGCTGAGCAAACAAGGAAAAGGGAAAACATATAGTTCTGCATCGCAGAAACTGATTAAACTCTTTTATGATACCACGGAAGAAATTCTTACCTCCAAATTCGGATTAAAAAACTAAAGATATGAGCAAAATATTTGGCTACACAAAAAAAGGCGGTCAGCATTGGTTTGCATCTGACGCTTATTCAGATAAAGAAATTGAATCTATTAAAGATCCTGAAGGCGGCAGTGAAATTTCGCTACCAACCGCAATACCAAGCCCTTTTGCAAGAATTGATTTGGTAAAAACTGCCTTTAGAAATATTACTAAATCCCCTGATTTAAAAGCATATACCAAAGATGGAAACGTAGTATCGGGTAAAGACGATGAGAAATTAGTTTCTGATGCTTTAGATCTTGCAGAATTATTATTCAACATTGATAGTATTAAAGATAAAATAAAAATCATTGTTTGGGATAGAGAAACTGAATTAGCTAAGCTAAAAAGTGGTTCAATAGCTCACAGACAACTTGCTGAAACTTTAGAACTTTATCTTGACCAAGATAAAGAATCATACAACTTTGATTTGGTTAATCGACTCTACCTTATTGAATACAATCATAAAATAATTGGTTGCACCTCACCTGCCACACTGTTTTTTGCTACGGCAAATGATTTGTCCCACGCTCAAATCACATTCACAAAAAATGACGTAACTTTTGACAACTCCTATGCGCCACTATATGAAAGAGATGCAGACTTCCAAAAGTACTTTTATCTTCTTTTTAAAGCTAATCCAATTTTATCACAACGACTAACTGTATTAAATGATTATTTGGATAAGAATCTCAAAATTCTAGATAGAGTCAATAACATACTTTATGAAGAGATAAAAAAATTGGATATAGCTGATTTTAAGTCGAACTATGCTGAATTAGATACAGGCCTGTCAGGTGATGTAGTTGAAGTCATTGGAGTCCCGCTGCGTAAGCGAAAAAAGGAAGATGTAATTAATTCCATCCAATCAAGCGATTTTATTATTCAATCAACAAAGTACAAAGGCGAAACAAAACCGCTTGTGCTGCAAAATAATCTTAATAAAGCGTTTAGGTATGTAAATGATAGTTGGGATAATTCTATTCAAGTACCTTTTATTGATAATGAAACCGTATTAGAAAAAAGACGGCTACCAGGAATAAGTATTCAGTACCCATACCTTACAGTTAGCGATTTTTTGGAACCGTACTTAATCCGTTTGGTTTATCCCATTAACAAGGATAAATTTTTTGATGGGAATGTAAATACTGAAGTAGGTAACGATTCTAAAGGTTTCATTTTACCACTAAAGCAAAAGTTTTTCGATTATTTCAATTCGGATGATTTAATAAGCTCATTACCAAACAAACCCGAAATAAAAATGGTTCAGGGTGCTGCGGGTTCGGTAAAGGTTGTTTTGCGCATCCCAATAGCGAAAGAAGGTGAATTTATTTCGTTTGAAAGAACCTATTACCAGTCTCCCGAAAACCAGCTTGGAAAACCAGATGAAGAAAAGAACAAAGGTATAATTGTAGAGCATCAGTTTGGAGTCACAATATTCCCCTTCACAAAAACAAATGATCCAAACATTGAACCTTATTACAGGATACAGTTAGTTGATAGAGATGTGGCAGGAGTTTTAAAAAATGCACACTATGACTTAAAATTCTATTCAAACATTGAAAAGGATCCTATCGAAATTAAAGCAAGGAAAATAAGGAGCAAGAAAGACTCAAGTAATTTATTGCCTGAATCACAATATTACGTGCTAAATAAGGAATTTGATTTCATCCAAGTTAAGAATTTATTATCAGGAGGGATATCAGGAATAATTATCCCAAATTGGCCATCGTATCAGCAAGGTAATTCAGTATTTAGTTTTGCTATTGATTTCGGAACAACCAACACGCACATTGAGTACAAAGTTGATGATGGTTCACCGAAACCATTTGATATTACTTCAAATGATATTCAAATTGCTACATTATTTGAACAAACAAAAAGAAGCGAAGAAATTCTAGGTGGATCGGGTAATATTGCAATTAAGGAGTTTGTTGAAGAGGAATTTATTCCTAATTTAATTGGAAATGATTCTGAGTTTAAGTTCCCTCATAGAACAGTAATTGCTGAAAGCCATTCTTTAAATGTCCAAACTGAGACTTTTTCGTTAGCAGACTTCAATATCCCTTTTATTTATGAGCGAAGACATCGACCGGAAAAAGGAAAGATAGAAACTAATCTAAAATGGGCCAAAAAAGAAATTGGCAATGAAAAGAGAGTCAGAGCATTTTTTGAAAAGATAATGATGCTTATGCGAAATAAGGTCATTATTAATAAAGGAAATTTGTCTGCAACTCAATTAGTTTGGTTTTATCCTTCTAGTATGAAACCAGCCAGGATAGCAGATTTAAAAAGCACGTGGAATGAATTATTCACTGAATATTTTAATCCTGAAAAACAAGCAATAGGGATATCTGAATCTTTAGCTCCTTTCTATTATTTTAAAGGAACCAATAAACTACAAGGAGGCGCATTTAAACCTGTGGTTTCAATTGATATTGGTGGCGGTACAACAGATGTTGTTATTTTCAAGCAAAATAAACCTTTACTTCTTACATCTTTCAAGTTTGCTGCAAATACTATCTTCGGTGATGGATATAGTGAATATGGTGCTGCAAACTCTAATGGTTTAATAAGTAAGTATTATTCACATTTTGAGAGCCTTCTTTTAGCCAACAAGCTTAATGATTTGTCAAAGGTGCTTTCTTCAATTAAGGAAAAAAACAGAACGGAAGATTTAAACGCATTATTCTTTTCTATTGAAGACAATCCCAAGATTAAAGACAAAAAATTGTTTTCATACAATTCACTTCTAGCAAAGGATGAAGACCTGAAAATCATTTTTATTTATTTCTATGCAGCCATCATTTTTCACATTGCTGAATTAATGAAGCAAAAACAGGTTGAATTACCAAAGCATTTAGTTTTTAGCGGGACGGGATCAAAGGTGTTGAATATCATATCTCCTGATCGTAAAATTCTTTCGGAATTTTCAAAAGTAATTTTTGAAAGTGTATATGAGGGAAGTTTTGATTCCGATGGATTAACCATTGAAACTGAAAAAGAAATGCCTAAAGAAGTTACTTGTAAGGGCGGTTTAATGCTCGACCCTGAAGATTTGGCTTTTGATGTTCGTGACATAAAATCAACGTTGACTTGTGTTGAAAGTAAAGGCATTGATAAGCTCACTTATGACCTATTAAATGAGAAAACGAAAGTAGATATCGTTTCCTATGTGAATAAATTCAATTCATTCTTTTTGAACCTAAATAATCAGTTCAATTTCAATGATTATTTCAATGTCTCTGAAAAATCGATGGAAGTGTTCAAGGAAGAATTAAATAAACATCTAAGGGATTATTTAGAAGAAGGATTAGAGTTCAACAAAAAATTAGATAATGTTGGAACAGAAGATAAAGAATTAGAAGAAACTCTATTCTTTTATCCACTTATTGGTGCTATCAACAACCTATCTTCTCATCTATCACAATTAACGCCAATAAATAGCTAAAAATGAAAAGACGAATTATATTATTATTTTCAGCGGTATTTCTTTATAGCCTCTCTTATGGTCAGGTCACAAAAGAATCATATGAAAAGGCAGTCGATATTCTCAATTATCAATCTGTATATTATTCATTGTCTGTTCTAAGCCCAACCAGCGGAGTTACTGCTAAGTTCAAGACCAATTGTAACTGCGAAAATAGCCCTGCTTTTGAAAAAATACAATCTTCAATTCCAGGAACAGAGCCAAAAACAATTGAAATTTCAAATGAAGTTCAGAAATTGAAAAGTCAAGATATTTCTGCATTTAACAAGGCCCATACTTTGGATTTTCTTTTGAATGCCACTTTTGACCAGTCTAAGCCTTTAACTGATTTTAAAAGTCAACTAAATCAAAAAGGAAAGCTTTCTGACTATACAGAAAATATAACACAGAAGTTGGAAGCGGTTTTGCAGGAAAATGTTCAAACAAATACTTCTATTCAAAATGAATCAGAAAGTAAACTTGCAGATTTTGATGATAGAATTCGAACGCTAGAAAAAAATCTAAACTCCAAAGAAGAAAAGTCGGGTATCTTAGGCGGTCTTTCAGATTACCTAATCCTTCTTGCAATCATTTTAGGCATTTTAGCTTCGTTTTTAGCTTTGAGAAAAAGAAATAATTACGAAGAACTTTTGCCTAAAATTTTAGAAAGCAAAAGATTGAAAGATTTTGTCCAATCACAGAATAGCTTCAATAGAAATACACAAGGAAATCACTCAAACACTTCTGAAATAAGAGATTTACATAGTAGAATTAGAGACTTAGAAACTCAAATAAGTAAGCTGAACAACCAAATCCATAAATTGACTGAACCTGCACCAATACAAACAACATCTCGGTCATATCAGGAAGTTAGACAGCCCGAACCAAAAATTGAAACCCTTTTCTTGTCAACCCCAAATTCAGATGGAAGCTTCAATGAAAGTTCGGCATCAAATACTTATAGAGATGGTGCGAGTATTTACAGACTTACAAAAACAGGAAGCGTTAATGCTAAATTTCAGATTGACGAAAAAGAAACATCAATCAAGTTAGCGTTGCAGTATCCCGATAAAAATATTGACCCTGTCTGTGATGCAGAAAATGCGTTTAACCCAAAGTCAACGAGAATTTCTACAATTAAAATGGGTGAAGCCGAATTACAAAATGGAAAATGGATTATTAACTCTAAAGCTGTAATTCGTTATGAAGATTGAGTTTATAGAAACTATTCTAGTATGTGTTATCGTTTCGATTCAGCTTTTGGTTTTTGTTCGTACCTTTTTTAAAATCCGTCTTTTTAAAAGAATTATTCCAAGCATAAATTCATTGTTCGTTACAAAAGTGAATGTTCCTGTTTCTGACCTTGAAAGCTTATCCCCTAAAGAGCTTTTAGAAAACATTGATAGTTATAAAGATGCGCAATCAGAACAAAGTTTTGAGAAAGGTATTGAAGAAATTGAAAATGTTGACTTATTTAATAACTCACAGTTACACGATGATGATATTGAAACAACAGAAGTAAATATTATTGAAATTGACGGAAAGCCAAATAAGATATTTGAAAACATATTGTTTTCGGTAAATAATTATCTCATAAGAAATCGAGGTGCTTCTTCCGATTTTAATCTGATGAAGGATATTGTAGAGCGAAATACTGATGCTGTAGAAGAAGATATAAACTTATCTGTTGGTACACCGCTATATTTGGGTTTAATGGGTACAATGATGGGGATTGTGATTGCACTTTTCAATATGCCAGATTTAGGTATAAGTGCAGGACTCGGTTCAGAGGAGACAGGTAAAATACTCGATGAAGGCATTGCAATGCTTATTGGAGGTGTTAAAATCGCAATGATTGCAAGTTTTATGGGGTTAATGCTGACAATCATTAATTCGAGTTGGGTTTTTAAGGGGTCAAGAAGTTTCAGCGAAGCAAGAAAGAATGAATTTTACACTTTTGTTCAAATTGAACTTCTCCCAATAATCAATCAAGGTTTAGCTTCAACCTTGGAATCTCTTCAAAGAAACCTGTTACAATTTAATACTGAATTTACAAGAAACCTCAAAGGCTTGACAGGAGTGTTTGATTCAAACCGTAGTGCGATTAGAGAGCAAAAAGAATTACTTGATGCACTAGACAAAGCGAAGGTTTCGGAAATGACAAAATACAATGTTGCTGTTTTAAAACAATTAGACTTATCAGTCGGCAAGTTTGAGAAGTTTAATGCTTTTCTATCCAATACAACACAATTTGTCGAAAATTCACAGCTAATTGTAACCAAGTCGAACGAGCTTTTAGCGAGAACAGATAATTTTAAAACAATTGCGGACAATCTCGATAGTAAATTAAATCAGAGCCAGCAACTTTTGACATTTCTTTCTGACCATTTCAACAAATTAGAAGAACATAAAGAATTTACATCAAATACAGTTGCTGACGTTGGACATTCCATCTCAGAAACATTTAAAGAACTCAAAGAACACATTCAAAATTCAAGTGAAGCAGTTAAACAATTTACAATTGATGAAACTGAAGCTTTAAAAACCGCTTTATCCGAGAGCAAAACGAATTTGGTCAATCTTGAACATTTGGCTACTCTTAAAACTGATGTTTCCCAATTTAAAGACAGTTCAGCTTCTCAGGGCGAAAGGCTTAAGCAAACAATTGAAGACCTTAATAAAAATATGGCGAAAGCTATAGTTGTACTAGAGCAAATTGAGAATAAAAAAGATGTTATATCTTCTGTTAAAAACCTTTTCAAGTCTAAAAAGAGTAAGGTATGACGGGAAAAGGTTCAGGATTTTTTTGGCCTAGTTTTGCTGATCTAATGACCAGTTTGTTTTTCATTATGTTAGTGCTATACGTATTAACTTATCTAAAGCTTACCAATCAACAAAGAGCAACTGAACAGCAATTAAATAAGATAAAAGAAATACAAGCTGCGGTAAAAGAATTGCCACAAAACTATTTTCAATATGATTCTATTTACAAACGGTTTTCTCTTGTTCAGAATATCGAGTTCGAAACAGGTAAAGATATAATCAAACCAAATTACGAACAGTATCTAATTGATGTTGGTGTATCTATTAAAGATTTAATAAGTAATTTAAAAAGTAAATATGCACAACAGGATATTAAGTACGTAGTAATTATTGAAGGAATGGCTTCAAACGATAATTTCAAAGATAATTATCCATTAAGCTACAAGCGAGCTTGGGCAGTTATGAAGCTATGGCAAAGAGAAAATATAATGCCCGACCAATCGGTTTGTGAAGTTCAGGTTGCAGGTTCAGGAACAGGTGGAATAGGAAGATTCCCTGTGAACGAAGAGGTTAAAAATCAACGAATATTAATTCAAATCGTTCCGAAAATTGGAGAAATAAAATTAGAATGAAAATCAAAGGATTAACGTATATTATTTGTGGTTTCTTACTCATATCTGCCTGTACTCAATCGGGTAGGCGTAAACCTGTTTCCGAAAATGAGACACCAAATGCCAGTTCAGTAAAAAAACGAACAGAAAGTTTCAGCGGTAAGAATGTTATCAAAATGAAAAAATCAGGCGGAGTTTACTTGGTTCCTACTATAGTAAATGGTTCAAATATGGATTTTATTTTTGATACAGGTGCGTCCGATATAACAATTTCCGAGGTTGAAGCTCTTTTTTTATACAGACAAGGAACGCTAACAGAAAATGACTTTATCGGTGTTCAACAGTACCAAATTGCTGATGGGAGTATTTCAGAAGGTTCAATAATCAATCTTAAAACCGTGCAAATTGGGAATAAGGTATTGTACAATGTGAAAGCATCAATCATACATAATACATCTGCACCATTGCTTTTGGGTCAATCAGCTTTAAATCAATTTGGCCAAATAACAATAGATTATAATAACGGTCAAATTACTTTAGAATGATGAAAAACTTATTGCTTGTCCTTTTAGTTTTAATAGTTGTTTCGTGCAACTCAAATAGTGGCAATCGGAAAGCAGAAATACAAAAAATTGAGCTATCGAATAAGGATGGGTCGTTAAAAGTAACCAAAGTCGTTGACGGTGATACATTTTGGGCTGATGATGGTTCTGAGAAAGGAGTTAAAATTCGGCTGATTGGTGTTGATGCTCCAGAATCAAGAAATGTTTTTAAAAAGAAAAAAGGCTATTATGGCCAAGAAGCAAAAGCCTACGTGTCTAATTTATTTGAAGGACAAAGTGTAAGACTTGAATATGATGTTGACAGCTTAGACCAATATGGTAGAACGCTTGCATACGTGTATTTGCTTGATGGAACATTTGTTAACGCAGACTTAGTGAAAAATGGATATGCAATGGTAATGACCGTTCCTCCAAATGTAAAATACGCAGACGATTTTGTGAAATACCAACGAGATGCAAGAGAAAACAATAGAGGACTATGGAAAATGAATCAAGAATAAATGATACTAGAAAATGCCAACGCTAAAGCCATACACATTTGCAATTCGCATCAGCCGACACACAAACCGAAAATTACAAAAGAGTATGCCTTTGCCAACGCCACAAACCGAACTTTAAAAATGAAAAAAGGGCATAACAATGTATATAAAAAATAGGCGAAACAGTAGTAAATTGAAGGCTTTTGGCTCGTATCAAACTTTGTGCTTAACCGAAAGTTTCGTGCTTCGTAATCGCCTACTTTTCATATACTAACCGTTGGGTGCAATTAAAAAGATGACGATGAAAAAACTGCTCATTCTTTCGTGGATAATGCTGCAAGCTCTACCCATCTTGCTTGCCCAAAGTCCTTCTGACTCTTCTAAAGTAGAATTGGAAGGACTAAGTCGATCGGAAATACGACAAATATTTCTGAGTATGGAAGAAACAAGTGAGTCCTATAATTTAGCTTTCTCTTCCCGAAAAGCAAATAGACAAAGTATTAGATCTTTTGTAACTAATCAGTACCCCAATAATACAGAAAAATCAGACCGAAACCCGACTTTATCAACAGAAACGGGTTTGGATGGGTTTTCATTTTCGAAAATCGACGTGTTTATCCACATCTGTTAGAAACGCGGTGGTAAAAGGGTGTTGGGATTCTTTGTGAACCGGATCTCGGACTCCATCTTTGTAGAAACGAAACTAAGTTTGGACAAAGATCAGCAGATTAGCGATTTATTAGCACGAGTTGACAAACTCGCCGAGCGTGTGTCCATACTCTCCGACCAGGTCTTAAAGCTCACAGCCGAAAACGCAGATTTGAAAGAGCGGCTATCGCGCTATGAAAATCCTAAAAACAGCCGCAACAGTTCGATTCCACCATCTAAAGACGAGAATCGACCACTCAAAACAAAAAGTCTGCGCAAGAAATCTAACAAGAAACCCGGCGGTCAACACGGGCGCAAGGGGAACACCTTGCAAATGACGGAAAACCCCGACCACATCATAGATTACATACCCTGCTATTGTGGCAAATGTGGAATAGACCTCTCAAAGCTGCCTTATGAGCTGGCCGGACAGCGACAAGTCGCCGATATACCACCTATTAAACCCGTATATACCGAGCACCGTATTTACCGAAAACAGTGTGCATGTGGACATACTACAAGTGGAACATATCCTGCTGAGGCCCTATCAAGGATAAGTTATGGGCCGGTCGTGGAAAGCTTGGTGGGGTACTTGCACACGCGTCAGTATTTGCCGTTTTTACGTATGAAAGAACTGTTCAATGATGTGCTAAATCTCCCTGTAAGTGAAGGTGGTTTGCACGGCATCATTGATAGACTCACCAAAAGAGCCCTCCCAGTTTACGAAGAACTACGTAAGCGAATTGCAAAAAGCAAAGTAGTGGGAGCCGACGAAACGGGCGCAAAGGTCGATGGTAAAAAAATATGGATGTGGACGTGGCAAAATCCTACATTGACATTTATTACGGCCTCGCCAAATAGAGGCTTCGCTACTATTGAAAAAAACTTCCCCGAAGGTTTTCCCAACGCTACTCTGGTAAGCGATTGTTGGAAAAGCCACTTTAAGTCAGGTGCTTGGCAACACCAAATCTGCTTGGCACATCTACTTAGAGAACTCAATTATTTTGACGATCAGTACAAATCGCCGTGGGCAAAAAAATGTAAGAAGCTATTGGTAAGTGCCATAAAGATCAACACCCAAATGGAATCAGGAGATTACCTAAACCACCACCCGCCACGATCATCGGTAGAATCTGACATGGACTTATTGCTTACCGAAGACATCGATGCAAAGCACAAAGAGGTCGTAACATTTAAAAAGC